>DATNLR010000061.1:0-17347 GCA_035602755.1 Binatus sp. (SeqCode)
GTTCGCGCTCCCGGGTTCCACGCGCCGCAAGAAAACAATTTCGCTGCCAGACTCTTGCACCGAAACGTGCACGTTCTGCACACCGGGCAGCAATTGTTCCAGTTCCGTCAGTTCATGATAGTGGGTGGCAAACAGCGTCCGGGGTCGCGCCCCCGCATGCAGCGCTTCGACCACCGCCCAAGCAATCGATAAGCCGTCAAATGTCGATGTACCGCGCCCCACTTCATCCAGCAGCACCAAACTCGCCGCCGTAGCCGTGCTAAGAATTGCAGCCACTTCGCCCATTTCCACCAGAAATGTGGACCGCCCTCGCGACAAATTGTCAGAGGCCCCGATGCGCGTAAAGATGCGATCAAGCAGTGGCAGCTTGGCTTGTGCCGCCGGCACAAAGGACCCCATCTGCGCCAAAATCGAAATCAACGCCACTTGCCGAAGATAGGTCGATTTCCCGCCCATATTCGGCCCCGTAATCACCAACAAAAATTGCTTTTCGTCGTCCAGGTATAAATCATTCGGCACGAATCTTTCACCGCGTTCTTCCAGCAATCTTTCGATCACCGGATGCCGCCCTGCGGCAATCATTAAAATCCCGCGCGAAATGGCAGCCTCCTGTTTACGCGCAATATGAATCCCCATATCCTGCACGCCCGTATGATGCGCTTCAGTTTCCGTAAATTCAGGACGCGTGTAATTTCGCATGGCAGCGATACGCGCCAGATTCACAAGCACGTCAAGTTGTGCGACAGCGCTTGCTGTCCCGCGCAGCCGAGTCGCTTCCCGCGCAATTGCTTCGCGAATCTCGCTGTATAAGCGCCGTTCAATTTCCACCATGCGCTCTTCTGCCGAGAGCACTTTCTGTTCATGCTCCTTCAGTTCTGCGGAGGTAAAGCGCTCGGCGTTAACCAGAGTTTGCTTGCGGTCGTAGTCCGCGGGGGCTAAATGTAAGTTCGCCTTCGAAATTTCAATGTAAAAACCGAATACCTGGTTGTAACGTATTTTTAGCGACGCAATTCCCGTGCGCTTCCGCTCGCGTTCCTCCATCGAAGCGATAATCTGCCTACCGCGCATAGTAACCTCGCGCAATTCGTCAAGCTCAGCATTAAACCCTCGCCGAATCACTCCAGGATCACCCGACAGCGCGGGCGGATCGTCCGCTATTCCATGCGCAATCACCTGGCGAACATCCGTCATCTCGTCCAATTGTTCACCAAGTGCCACCAAACGCCGGCCTAGCGCCGCGGCCGATCGTCGGTTAGTCGAATCTTCTTTTGCCGCCGCGATCAAACGCCGCAACGCCGGAACTTTATCCAGTGACTGCCGAAGGGCCAGTAAATCCCGGGGCGTCGCCGCCCCCAGCGTCACGCGGCTAGTTAGCCGCTCAAGATCAAGAGTTCCCTCAAGCTCCTTATGCAGTTCCCCTCGCACGACGGTCTGCGCTTTCAGTTCGCCGACAGCATCGAGCCGATCGTTGATTTCCGTCAGCGAAATCTCCGGCCGCAGAATCCATCTTCGAAGCAGACGCGCCCCCATTCCCGTGCACGTCTGATCAATGGCCTTTAAAAGCGTGGCGGAAGCATGGTCGTCCGCAGCAGATTCCACCAGCTCAAGATTCCGTATCGTCACGGAGTCCAAAATCATGGCATCCTGTTGTTCGTAATAGGCCAGCCGATCCAGATGCTCCAACCCAGCGCCCGCTGGACGCAGCGAAGGAATGGCGACCATATCTTCGGGTTTGCGAGCACTAATCGCCGACATTTCTCGCAAGTAGTGCACGATGGCTCCCGCTGCAGCGGTAGCCTGCGGATGACCCTGCAGTCCAAATCCTTCCAGCGCGAGCACCCGAAAATGTTCTTCCAACACGCGCGTCGCATGATCGGTTTGAAATATCCAATCGTCCAGCCGGGTTTCCACCGCGCCGAGCCCATCCATCTCCGTCGGAATAGCAGTAGGGAAGAGCGTCACCGGGCGTGGCAGCAGAATTTCGCGCGGACGCAGCACGCCCAGTTCATCCCGCAAACGCGCCTCTGCCTTCTCCCCCGAAAATTCCGTTGTGCGAAACTCGCCTGTAGAAAGATCCACGAACGCCAGCCCGATTAGCGGCTCGGCAGCCCCTTTATTTTGCGAAGCGCGTTGCGGCGTACCGGACACCGCGGCTCCTAGGGCCATATTGGAAGCGCCCACCGCGCCTTTGCGAGCTACTGCCGCCAGATAATTATTCTCCTTCGGCTCGACCAGCCCGGCTCCGCTCGCCGTTCCCGGCGTAAGCACGCGAACAACTTCCCGTCGCACTAAATTCTTTCCGGGTCCGGGCTCTTCCATTTGTTCGCAAATTGCCACTTTGTGCCCGGCCTTGATCAATCGCGCGATGTAATTTTCCGCAGCATGATAAGGCACGCCGCACATGGGAATAGCGTCGCCCTTTTCTTTGTTGCGCGCCGTCAGCGTAATTTGCAGGATTTTCGACCCCACTACGGCGTCCTCGAAGAAAAGCTCGTAGAAGTCCCCCAGGCGGAACAACAACAGGGCAGCCGGATGCTGCTTCTTCAGCGCATGGTACTGCCGCATCAATGGGGTAGTCGGTTCGGTCATGAATGCAGGCCGCGCCACGGACGGATCGTAGCAGAGCCAAGGTGGTAAGCGATTATCTGGCTGCGACGCGTGTTTGGCAATACGTTCCTCACCTTCGATCCACCGTCGTTGTCTTATACTGAAGCGTGCCCGCAAAAATAAGTTCGAAGCGCGAAATCGAAATCAAGTTGCGGGTAGACGACCTCGCCGGCATCCTTGGCCGCCTCCGAAAGCTCGCCGCCGTATCGCGAGGTCGGGTCCACGAGCAAAACACTCTTTTCGATACCCCCGACTCCGGATTCCGCCGCTCCGGCCGCCTGCTGCGTCTCCGCCAGCAAACCCCGGCCCCCGGCAACCATGTACGCGGCGGCCCAACCTCCGCAATCCTTACAGCCAAAGCTCCTCCTCTTCCCGGTCCCCAATCGTCCACACGCGCTAAAAAACGCCGGTACAAAGAAGTCCAGGAGAACGAGGAGCACATAAAAGACCCTCGCCGTCTATGGCAGGCGCTAAAGGGTCTAGGTTTCCGCCCCGGCTTCCGCTACGAAAAATACCGCACCAGCTTCCATCTCCACTCTCTCCACCTCGACTTCGACGAGACCCCCGTGGGC
This sequence comes from Binatus sp. (SeqCode), assembly GCA_035602755.1. Classification (GTDB taxonomy): domain Bacteria; phylum Acidobacteriota; class Terriglobia; order Acidiferrales; family UBA7541; genus Palsa-295. Next base: position 3,180 of record DATNLR010000061.1, read on the forward strand.
ACCTTCCTCGAGTTAGAAGGCACGCCGACGGCGATCAATCGCACCGCCCGCGCTCTCGGCTTCTCCCCCAAAGACTACATCCGCTCCACCTATTGGACTCTCTATGCCGGCGATTGCCGCCGTGAGCGCCGCAAACCGCAAAATATGTTGTTCTCCCCGCAAAAATATCGCTAAATCCTCACTCTTCGCTTGACAAACTTATCGTCTGCATTTACTAGTCGAAACGAGCATATGTGCATCGGAATGGAAAAGCCGCAATCCAATTCGGAGCCATGGAGTAGGGCCCTACCCGGTAACCCAGGTCAGTCGCGGCCCGATTGCAGCACCCTCCCGCTCGTGGCAACGCAGCGGACCCATCGCGGCCCCGCTGGTGGCGCTTTTACGCGGTCAGCAGCTCGCAATAACCGGAAGGCGAAGCCAGGCCTAAACTAGCTGAGGGGTTTTCCGTCTGCCCGAGGCCGGTTTCAGCGCTGGCTTCGGGCATTTTTTTTGTGCCGGACGGATACGCTGGGCACAGGCCCCGCCGCTCCGGCCAAAGTTTGACAAGGAGTTACCATGCTTCACGCAACCGAACTTCTCGGCGCTGAAACCTACGACTCCCACGGCAATTTTGTGGGACGCATAAAGGAAATGTTCGTGGAGCCCAGCGACCAGCCCAACCGCGTATCCAAATTTCTCCTCAGCCGCGGCCAATACCGCCCTCTCATCGCCCGTTACGACCAGATTGGCATCATCAGCCCCGGCCGCGTCGCTCTCACCACCGACGAATCCGCGCTCGAACTTTACCAGCCCAACGAAAGCTATCTCTCTGTCGGAAAAGATTTGCTTGACCAACAAATCATCGATACCAATGGCCGCAAGGTCGTCCGAGTAAATGACATCGACCTCGCCGACAACCGCACGAACGGCAACACCGAGCTGCGCATCACTCAAGTTGACATAGGCCTCGCCGGCGCCGTCCGCCGCCTTCTACAAGGAGTCGTCCCGCCCATGGCCATCCGCAAAATCCAGGCCAAGCTCCCGCCGCGAAAAATTCAGTGGGAATTCGTCAACCTCGTCGAGCCCGACCCCCTGCGCCGCGTAAAGTTGCGCCTCTCCAGCGAAAAGCTCGCCGCCCTACATCCGGCAGATCTCGCCGACATCATGGAGCAGCTCTCCCCCGACGAGCGCCAGGGTATCATCGCCTCCCTCGACGAACAAACCGCCGCCGAAACCATCGCCGAGCTCGACAAGCGCCTCCAAACTCAAGTAGTAGAAAACCTCGACCCCGGCCGCGCCGCCGACATCATGGAAGAAATGAATCCCGACGAAGCCGCTGACCTGATCGCCAGCCTCGAGCCCGCGAAATCCAAAGAAGTTTTGGACGAAATGGAGCATCGCGAAGCCAGCGAAGTCCAGGAACTGATGCGCTTCCACGAAAATACTGCAGGCGGCATGATGACCACCGAAATGGTGGTCGTAGGCGAAGAAGCTACCCGCGGCGAAGTCGTGGATTACATCCGCTTCCACGAAATCGGGGTGGACCAGATTGACAACGTGATTCTCATCAATCGCGACGCGGCCCTCGCCGGCACCGTCCCACTCGGCAGATTGCTCCTGGCCGATACCGACCAGCTCATGTCCGAACTCACTTCCGAGCCATTGCTTTCCGTCACTCCCGATACAAAGGACAAAGAAGTCTTCGAACTTTTCGATAAATATAATTTGCGCAGTCTCGCCGTCGTCAACGAGCACAATCATCCCGTTGGCGCAATCACGGTGGACGACGTAGTCAGCAGAATGCGCGCCAAAATCTAGAAAGCGAGCATAAAGAATCAATGAACGCTTGGGCCTCACTAACGGAAGCGCTCGCAGCGTGGAAAAAGCGCGGCACGAACCTCAATCGCCGCTCTTATTTCTGGCGCAAGCGCATTGCCGTGTTTCTCGCCGTCGTCGGCCCCGGACTCATCACCTCCAACGTCGACAACGACGCCGGTGGCATCAGCACCTACTCAGCGGCGGGGGCACAATTCGGTTACACGCTTCTGTGGTCCCTAATCCCCATGACCATTGCCCTCTATGTCAGCGAGGAAATGTGCGCCCGTATGGGAGTCGTCACCGGCAAAGGCCTTTCCGATTTGATCCGCGAAGAATTTGGATTCCGTTCCACCTTCTTCGTGATGGTCGCGGCCCTCTTTGTGGACCTCTTCAACACCGTCGCGGAATTTTCGGGCGTCGCTGAAGCATCCGAAATCATGCATGTCAGCCGCTACGTCTCTGTCCCGCTCGCGGCCATCGCAGTTTGGCTCCTGGTCGTTTACGGAAGCTATCGCATCGTAGAGAAAATTTTTCTGGTAGCCTGCGGTTTTTATCTTTCTTACGTCCTTTCAGCTTTTCTGGCCAAGCCCGATTGGCTTCTAGCCGCACATGCTCTCGTGGTTCCAACTGTTCATTTCAACTCTCCCTACCTGCTGATGGTCACCGGCCTGGTCGGAACCACCATTGCTCCATGGCAATTTTTTTATCTGCAAGCGAGCTTCGTGGAAAAACGAGTCGGTCCGCGCCAGTACAAGCACGCGCGCATGGACGTACTGGTCGGCAGCATCTCCTGTATGATCATCGTTTTTTTCATCATCGTCTGCTGCGCCGCCACCTTGAACGTGCACGGCCTCACCAACATCACCAGCGCGAAAGACGCCGCGCAAGCTCTGGTTCCTCTGGCAGGGAAGTGGGCGGGCTGGCTTTTCGCCTTCGGCCTGCTGAACGCCTCTTTATTCGCGGCTTCGATCCTTCCGCTTTCCACCGCCCACGTAATCTGCGAAGGCTTGGGCTTCGAAGCCGGCCTCGACCGCAAATTCAAGGAAGCTCCCGCATTTTATTCTCTATACACCGCGCTGATCGTAGTCGGTGCTGGCATCGTACTAATTCCAAGAGCTCCCTTATGGAAAATCTTGCTTTACTCGCAGGTAGGAAACGGAATCTGGCTGCCCATCGTCTTGATCTTCATCTTAATTCTGATCAACCGCCGCGACTTGATGGGCGTGCACATAAACTCCTGGGGCTTCAACGTCATCGCCTGGACCGCCAGCATCATCATGATCATTCTCACGCTGGTGCTGATTTACACCTCCGTCGTTCCCCAGGCCGGCTCCGAACCGGGCGCCTCCGTCCACCGCCACTTTTTCTAAATGGATGCCCATCGTAGTCTGCAACCCCGATACGGTCTTATTTCAAACCGCAGGATGCATGCAATATTTTCAGCCTGCGCCCGACCTGTCGACATCCAGTCGCATAGCAGCCGAGCTCACCAGCGAGGGCCGCGGACCACCGCTTCCCGCGGCCCCAATTCTGCGCACCTACTAACTTTTATTGTTTAGGTTGCTCCAACGCCCACGGCCTTTGCTGCTTGATCGAGGATTTTTGCCGCCTTGCCAACTTCCGCCACACCCAGGAATAGGATTGGCGTATTTTTGGCAGGGTCGAATCCGCAATAGCCGTACTCAATATTGATGCCTGCGTCGCCGAGTCGCAAAGCAGCTTGTGCTAACGCGCCAACTCGATTCGGCAGTTTCACTTGCGCCACTTCTGTCTCCGTGAAGTCCAGCCGATCACTCTCGAGTACGGACTTGGTGGTGGTTCGATCGTCGGTAACCATATGAACCAAGCTTCTTCCTTCCGACTCCGGGATCGACTGAAAACCTAGAATATTAACCTCTCGATCAGCAAGAGCTCGGCACACTTCTCCAAGAACTCCTGGCCGATCCCTCATCTGAATTGTGAATTCTGTTGTAAACGGCATATTGGCAAGCCTCCATTTGATTTAGTGTGTTTCCTACTCTTCATTAGCAGTTTCTTTTCAGCCCCAATCTTCGCGAACAAGAGTTACAGGTGCAATTTCTTTTCCGTTTGGATCGGCAATTTAATACTGTGGCTTCCTCGCGCCGTAAATCTCGTCTTGTCGCATTATCGGAAGCTACTGAATTTCCGGTAGCTACTGGAAATTGCGCAACTCGGGTGCCACGAGCACCGGTGCCTGAGTACGGGAAGAATTTTCGCCGTGTACGGCGAAACATTTACGGGTGCCTCGAATAAATTACATGGGATGAAAAATTGTTATAGCGGATTTGAATCCTCATTACACCCTCACTCCATGTTGTTGCCGGTTCATCACGTCTGCCTGAATTTAATTCCTGAAGTGGCCATCGAACTGCACCCCTCCAAGGCTGCGTAGGAGAGGGGTGTGCCCAGAGGGTTCCCGTCGTGTTCGTGTTCGTGTTCGTGTTCTTGGTTCTTGTTATTCTAGAACTCCGCTCCTGCTTCAATCCGGGCTCGCCGCGTACTTCACCTAATTCGAGGTATCCAGCGGCCCACCAAGCTCTTGTATTCGATATAGCTGTCCCCAAACCGCTGCGTGAGCCCCGGCTCTTCGAAATACACCGCGAGTATGTGAAACGAAAGAAATAATAAGCACGAAAACACGAGAATTGAAATCGAGCGGACATATAAACCCAACCCCATAAGCAAAAGAGCCCCCCCGAGAGACATCGGATTTCTCACATATCGAAACGGCCCTCGTGCCACGAACTCCGCCGGAAACAACCGGTCCCCTCGCTCTTCCAGGATTCCGACACGACTAAGAATTCCGCCGCACCACAAAACCAGTCCGCCTCCCATCGTCAGTAACACGATCCCCGGGATTCGAAGGACGTTGGGTAACCGAAAGCCAAAATAATGATCGAAGACTGGAACATGTAGGACGCCCCAAATCGTCAGCGATATCGCCGCAATCACGCGCACGAACGTCCATAGCATCGAAGTGGCTGGCTTCATCGGAAATCGTTCTAGAGTAAAATACTAGGATGAGCGGAGAACTCACTCCTATTTTTCGGCACGGAGCTCGGCTGTCGGTTTTGGTGCTCTTGTGGGCAAATCTCTGGGCCCAGCCCCAAGGCTCATGGCAGCGGAATCCAAATTATGGGATCCCTAACTTGATTGTCCCCCAAGTAGTTTCTGTTTCCTCTCTCCTCGGTAGCAATGACGCAGCCGAAAGTGTTACCAGCATTCCGGTCGGAACGATATTGCCTGTTCGTCTGAACTCCACCATCTCGTCTTACAAATCCAAACCGGGTCAAAAAATCACCGGCAGGGTGATGCAGAAAATTCCCTTGCCGCACGGCGCTTCGATAAAGGAAGGCAGTAAGGTGGTCGGTCACATTGTCGATGTCACCGCTGCCAATTCCGGTACCGGTGCTCGCATCACATTTCGATTCGATCAACTGCTGTCTTCGCATCAGACCATCCCTATCACAACTGATCTCAGAGTTATCGCCGGCTTTATGGAACTAGACGAAGCTCAAATACCCACACTGGGCGCCGGAGAGAGCGAGGTTTACCGTTGGTTGACGACCGTGCAAATCGGTGGCGACGTTGTTTACGGCGATGGTGGTCCGGTTATTGCCGGCGACGACTCACATCAGGTTGTAGGCAAGCGCATTGATGGAGGCGTGGTGGGCTTTGTTAGAGCCAAGGCCGGCACAAATTGCCGAGGGGCCCTCGACGGCAACAACAGCCCCCAAGCTCTCTGGCTATTCTCCAGCGACGCTTGCGGTGTTTACGGTCTCGCGCACATCAGTGTCGAACATGCAGGTAAGTCCAATCCGACCGGCCGCATAACTCTAGCTTCTGATAATGGCAAACTCAAAATTCCGAGCGGAACAGGAATGCTTTTGCGCACCATCGCCACCGACAATTAGACGCGGTTCCGATTATCCGTCTTTCCCTAAACTTGTCGGATCAGCTCTCTAGAATCAATAAATCGGTCTGGACAAGTTTGGGGCACCAGTGACGCGTCGAAGACGCAGTCAGGGCTAATCAGGAATAGCTTTGGGTAATTTCAGCACTTGGAGATGAATCTGAACGCCAGCGCATGGTGTCTTGCTGAATTCTTGGATGTATGAATTTGTACTTCACCGCCGTCCCCTCGCCTTGCGTGTCCCTCCACCGTGTGTTAGTTTTTCTGGCGGTCTATCCTTCGAGCGAATCCTAGTGAAAGCCACTGAACTGTTGAAGCCTGCGAATGCCGAGGAAGCAGCCTCGCTCGATAAAATTGATTTGAAACGCCTTCCGCAGCACGTTGCCGTCATCATGGACGGCAACGGCCGCTGGGCTCAGCGCCGGCATTTGCCACGCATCGCCGGCCATCGCGCCGGAGTAAAAGCCGCGCGAGAAATCATCGAAACCTGTGCGCGCCTGAAGCTTTCTTATCTCACCCTGTATGCATTCTCGCTAGAAAACTGGCGCCGCCCCCAAGCCGAAGTTGATTTCTTGATGCGTCTCCTCCGCGAATATTTAAAACGCGAACTCCCTAGCATCCACAAAAATAATATTCGCCTCCTCGTAATAGGACGCTCCGAGCAGCTTCCCGAAGCCGTACGCAAAGACATCGAGCAGGGCATGCGCATGACCGCTCGCAACACAGGAATGAAGTTAGTAGTGGCTTTGAACTACGGGGGCCGCGCCGAACTCGTGGACGCGTTCAATGCCATGCTCGAACAGGTCCGCTCCAATGGCCTGTCCGCTTTCCAGGCGGACGAGCAAACCGTCTCCGAGCATCTCTACACCGCTGGCCTTCCCGATCCCGACCTGCTCATCCGTACCAGCGGGGAAATGCGCGTCAGTAATTTTCTACTCTGGCAAATTGCCTATGCCGAAATTTACGTCACCGAAACGTTGTGGCCCGATTTTTCATGCGCGCGCCTTCTCGAAGCTCTTGTTGACTTTCAAAAACGCGAACGCCGCTACGGCGGATTGAACGCTTCCCAGGCGCCCGCGACATCATCCAAATCCGCCAAGCGCTCCCGCTGGACGGGGCGAGGCTAACGCCGAATGCTCCTGCGCATTCTCACCGCGATAGTCCTCATCCCCATCGTCGTCGCCCTGGTCTGGTGGGGACCGCACGCTCTTCTGGCCGGCCTGGCCGGCATCATCGCCATCCTTGCGCTGGTTGAATTCTTCACGCTGGGCAATCGCGTCGGCCTCCGCGCTTATCAAAAATGGACTCTCGTCTGCGTCGCCGGTTTGTTCTACGCGCAATACTCGCAAGAATTTGTCGAGACCCATGCGATTGGTGAGGGGATTTCCCTGGTTCGCAGCGCGCAAGGCGGCGTTCTCTCGGTTGAAGCAATCCTCCTGATTTTCATTTTCGGCTGCGTATGCCTCGGGCTTCTTACCCGCCGCGCTCTGCACGAAGTACTGCCTTCCATTTCCATCAGCGCCGCAGGCCTCCTGTTTGTCGCAATTCCATTCAGCTACTTGGTACGCCTGAACGATATTGCGCCCGCCGGACGCCAACTGGTCCTTTTCACCCTCTGCATAACTTGGGCTGGTGACATGCTCGCGTATTTCGTAGGCCGCGGTTTCGGACGCGTCCCCATGGCCCCGGCGCTCAGCCCCAAGAAAACCTGGGAAGGCGCGCTAGGTAACATCCTCGGCTCGCTGTTAGTTGCCGTGGTGTTCGCGCGCTGGATGCAGGTTGACGTAGTGACCCTGATGGTCATCGCCGGAGTCGCGAATATCGCCGGACAAGCCGGTGACCTGATCGAATCGGCCTACAAACGCGCCGCCGCGGTGAAAGACTCCGGTAAACTTCTGCCTGGCCACGGCGGCGTCCTGGACCGCATCGACAGCCTTATCCTGGCCGCCCCGGTAGTCTGGATCCTGTATCAATGGCTAGCCAAACCCGGCTAGCAGCACGCTGATCGCTTTTCGATTTTGTAGCGCCGGCATCCTGCCGGCTCCGTGGCCAAGCGCGGCAATGTCCAGCTACAGCGCATTGCATTGAAGAATCATTACCGAATTTCATCCGGAGCGAACATGTCAAAGTCCCGTCGAGAATTTTTCACTGAAGCAGCTCTTGCCGTCCTGGCCGTCTCCGTCCCGTGCTCCGCCCAAGAACAAAAACCCGACGCCCCTGCCGGCGCCCCACCCGCCTTCGGCACCGCAAAACCTGTCGGACCCGAAGTCTCCTCCGCCACCTTCGCCGAAGCAGAAAAGCTCGTGCAGGTAGAATTCACCGAGCCCGAGCGCGCTCAAGCAGCGTTCAGTTGGCGCGTCAGCATGGCGCCACTCTACGAACGCCGCACCGGCCCGCTCAAAGTCAGCTTAGAGCCGGGGCTGGCCCCCTATTCGCAATGGAACCCAATTTTGCCGGGACAGAAAACCCTCCCCGCGCGCGATCAATTCATCCGCAGCAAGACCGATCCCGGCCCGCTGCCCACAAATGACGAAGACATCGCCTTCGCCACGGTCACTCAACTCTCGCGCTGGATCGAACAGCGCAAGCTAACCTCCGAACGCCTTACCAATCTCTATCTCGATCGTCTGGAAAAATTCAATCCCCAACTCCGCTGCGCCATCACCATTACTCGCGAATTAGCGTTGAGCCAGGCAAAACGCGCCGACCAGGAAATCGCCGCCGGAAAATATCGCAGCCCTCTCCACGGCATCCCCTGGGGCGGCAAAGATCTTCTCGACACCGCAGGGATCCCCACCACATACGGCGCCGAACCATTTAAAGACCGCATCCCCACAAAAGACGCGGCCGTAGTCGCGCGCCTCCACCAAGCCGGCGCGGTCCTGGTAGCAAAGTTAAGCCTCGGCGCACTAGCCTTGAATGACATCTGGTTCGGCGGCCAAACAATGAATCCGTGGCTACTCGAAGAAGGTTCGTCCGGCTCCAGCGCCGGCCCCGGAGCCGCAACCGCGGCAGGCTTAGTTGGTTTCTCTATCGGCAGCGAAACCGGCGGCAGCATCGTCTCTCCCTCGATGCGTTGTGGCGTCACCGGCTTGCGTCCCACCTACGGACGCGTCGCCCGAACCGGCGCCATGACCCTCTGTTGGTCGCTCGACAAGCTCGGCCCCATGGCCCGCAGCGTGGAAGACACCCTGCTAGTGCTTCAAGCCATCTCCGGCCCCGACGCAGGCGATGTTTCAAGCGTCCCCAGCAAACTGGATTTCGACGCCTCTGCCTCGGTTGAAGGCCTGCGTGTCGGATATTTCCCGGAATGGATGAAACAGAACCCCGCCACCGACGTGGATCGCGCCGCGCTAGAGACCATAAGGAAAATCGGCATGGTCCCAGTAGAAGTATCCCTCCCCAATTGGTCCTACGACTCGCTCGACCTGATCCTCTTCGCCGAAGGCGCCGCCTCCTTCGAAGAACTCACCCTAAGTCACGCTATCGACCAATTAAAAGTTCAAACATTCGACGCCTGGCCCAACCTCTTCCGCCAATCTCGTTTTCTCTCCGCCGTCGACTTCGTCCAGGCCGACCGCATGCGCCGCAAAGTGGCCCAGGAAATGGCAAGATTGGTCCATCTAGTTGACCTACTGATCGTCCCGTCTCTGCGTGACGAAATGCTCACCATCACGAACTTCACCGGCCATCCATCGCTAACTTTGCGCGCCGGCTTCGTGGAAGTCTCCGAAGCTCGCAGTGACTGGGCTCCCGATCCAAGTCGCCAGCTGCCAAAGTTTTCGCCCCCGCGCCGCGTCCCCCACGGTGTCACCTTGATCGGCCGCCTCTTCGACGAAGGGACCCTTGCTGCCGCCGGCCTAGCCCTGGAGCGTGCCTTGAAGGTATCCACCGAGCGCCCTCCCGGGTTCTAATCGTTGGCCTAGCATCCCAACTTAGAATCATTTTCCGCGTTGCTAATTCTTGTAGACCCCCGTCGTGCATGGAGCAACCCATGTGTGTTGTACATATCCCGCCGCCCAGTTCGTAATGTCGGTTTGGACCACGCCGCGCATTCGCATATTTCCCCAAACACCCATAAAATAGAGTCACATGAAGAAGATCGCGATACTCGGTTCGACCGGTTCCATCGGCCGCCAAAGCACCCAGGTCATCGACTCACTTGCAGCAGAATTCCAAGTAGTATCGTTAGCCGCTGGCTCAAATATTTCCCTAGTGGCCGAGCAAGTAGAGAAATACCACCCGCAATTAGTTTCCGTAGGCACAGAAGCCGGAGCGCGCGAACTTTGCGCCATCCTAAAGAAAAATCGCACGAGTAAACCTACCGCCCACGCGGGTCCCGAAATACTTTTCGGCGCCGAAGGCATCGAGCGCGTAGCCACCCATCCTGAGGTCGAACTGGTTGTGTCAGCGGCGGTTGGCGTGGTTGGCCTCCCCGCAACTTACAAAGCCATCGAGCAAGGAAAAGCCATCGCGCTAGCCAACAAAGAAGTTCTGGTAGCCGCTGGCGAAATCGTGATGGCCGCGGTGAAGCACCACAATGTCGCGCTGCTTCCGGTTGACAGCGAACACAACGCCATCCACCAATGCCTCCGCGCCGGCCAAAGAAGCGAAGTAAAACGCCTGGTCCTTACCGCCTCAGGCGGCCCGTTCCGCAATACTGCCGTCGCGAAAATGAAAAAGGCGACGCCAAAACAGGCTCTCGCGCATCCAAATTGGAAGATGGGGAATCGTATTACGATTGATTCTGCTACGCTGATGAACAAAGGCTTCGAGGTAATTGAAGCGCGTTGGCTTTTCGATGTGGGGCTCGAGCGGATTCAGGTTGTGATTCATCCGCAATCGACCATTCACTCGATGGTGGAATTTGTGGATGGTTCAATTCTGGCACAGCTTGGAGCAACGGACATGCGCATGCCCATTCGTTATGCGCTAACCTATCCGGAGCGGGTACCGTCGAATGATTGTGCCCTCGATTGGTCCACTTTGCGCAAACTTGAGTTTGCAGAAGTTCCGGCGCGAAAATTTCCGTGCCTGGCGCTGGCGAAAGCAGCGTTGAAGCAAGGTGGCCCGTTGCCGTGCGCATTGAATGCGGCGGACGAAATCGCCGTGGCAGCGTTTCTTGACCGCAAGCTCTCGTTTCCCGGCATCGCCGCCGTAATTGAGCGCGTGCTCGAACGTATGCCGCGTTGTGCGTTCAATAAAATTGACGACGTGTTGGCCGCCGACGCTGAAGCGCGACGTCTCGCGCGAGAAGAAGCCGAGCGCAGGAAAAATTAAACTTGAGGCAATAATGGCAAATTTTCACAACGCACTGGTTGCAATCGTTTCGGTGACCCTGGTCCTGGGCATCGTGATATTTGTGCATGAGTGGGGACATTTCATCGCTGCAAAACTTTCCGGCATTCGTGTGGACGTGTTCTCTTTCGGTTTCGGCCCCCGCATTTTCGGCGTGAAGCGCGGCGACACGGATTACCGGCTCAGCGCGCTGCCTTTTGGCGGCTACGTACGCATGGCTGGCGACAATCCGGTAGAAGAACGCACCGGCGCTGACTACGAGTTCCTCTCCAAGCCGCGTTGGATACGCATGATCATCGCTGTGGCCGGCCCCATAATGAACATCCTTCTGGCCTTCGTTCTGTTCTGGGGAATTTTCTGGCTTGTCGGCCTTCAATCAGACTCCTATCTGCGAACGCCCGCGCAGGTGGCCGCAATCCCGCAAAAGGAAGCAGGCGCTTCCGGCGTTCAGCCTGGCGATCGTATCGACGCGGTGAACAGCGTTGAAACTCCCACCTGGGATAAAGTCCTCACGCAACTTGAAAATGTAAAACCAAACGACTTGGTAACCCTGAAAGTTGACCGCAAGGGCACCGAAGTGACCCTAAACGCGAAGGCCCCCGCAGGAGCAAGCGACCTGGATGAAGTCATCGGTTACCCGCTCACTCCTGCGATTGTCGATGAAATTGGAATTGGCACTCCTGCAGAGAAAGCGGGAATGAAATCTGGTGACAAGATTACCGCGATCAACGGAAAACCTATTGTCACTTGGCAGCAGCTGGTCGAAGTTGTGCGCGGTTCCAACGGCCGTCCAGTTCAATTTTCGGTTCAGCGCGACGGGAAAGATTTGATCTTCGACATCACTCCCGTTCAGGGCATGGATGCCGACGGAAGTATGGTGTGGCAAGTCGGTGTCGCGCGACAATTTCAACCAAATTACCAGCGCCAGCCCTTTTTCCTCGCCGCGAAAGAAGGCGGACTTCAAACCGTATCGGGCATGAAGCAAATTGGCGAAGTTCTCGCCGGCCTTTTCACTGGCCGCGTGAAACTTGGCCAATTGCAAAGCGTCGTGGGGATAGCCCGGCAATCCGGCAGAGCCGCCAAACGTGGTCCGGTCGATCTGATTATTCTGACCGCAGTGATCAGCCTGAATCTGGGGCTGCTGAATCTGCTGCCGATTCCGATCCTGGACGGTGGCCACGTTCTAATGCTGCTCATCGAAGGTTCTCTGCGCCGCGACCTGAGCATCGCCGTGAAAGAACGTTTCGTCCAAGTGGGCCTGGTATTCCTGCTGGGCATCTTCGCCTTCGTAATGTACAGCGACATTTTCAAGTTGATTCAAAGCCAAAATATTCGCCCATAGCGAGACAACTCATGGATGCAACTCGGACCTTGATAGCGCATGTCCGCGCGAAGCCGGGGCAGGAATCTCGCGTTCGCCAAGTTCTGGAAGGCTTGCTAGCTCCTACACGTGCCGAGGCTGGCTGCATCAACTACGATTTGCACCAATCCCAAAAGGGACCCCGCTCTGTTCGTCTTTTATGAAAACGGGAAGAGCGAAGCGGATCTCGAAGCGCATGCTCGCTCAACCCACATTCAATCCTTTCGAAGACTTGCAAACGAAATCCTTGCCGAGTCTATACAATTAACGAAGTGGAAACCTATCCGCTAACCTTCGCCGGCGCCTTCATCAGCCGTTCACTGCGGTGCGATTTTGGTATAATGTGAGTTAATCCAATGTCCGCCACCCCCGCACATCGTGTCTCCACCGGCGAACGCATAAATCACGAAGCACCCGGCCGTCTCCAAAGCGAACTTGGCGCGCGCGGCATTCGTCTGACGCGGCAGCGACGCGTTCTGCTGCAAGTAATGGAGACTGCGCGCCGCCATTTGGACGCGGGCGAAATTCTCGAGCGTGCCCAGAAAATGGATGCCGGAATCACACGCGTCACCGTGTATCGCACACTCGATCTTCTGAAACGCCACGGCTTGATTGACGAGCTCGACCTTCTCCACCTCCGCGGCGATCGACATTTCTACGAAAGCCACGGCCCGCGCGACCACATCCACGTGGCCTGCATGGGCTGCGGAAAAGTTCGCGAGTTCGAAAGCGAGCTCTACGAAGAACTGAAGCGCCAAATTTCCCGCGATTGTGGAATTGAGATCACGGTCTCGCGAACGGAAGTAGGCGGTCTCTGTGTGGACTGCCGCAAACGCCGCGCATCCGCAAATAGCTGAAAGTCTCGCCCGGTTTTTCTGTATCTTCTGTTCCGCCCCGATACAGATACATCATAGTTCCCAATCAGCCGCTTCCAAAAACGACCGAGTATATTAAGCTGTGGGGATTGTGAGGAAAGCTTTGCTCGTGACTCTCTGTTTTGCGATTGCATTTGCCGGCCGGACCACGCAGCTTTCTGACTGGCTGCCGTCGCCCGGACACACGCAAGTGCCGATATGGCCGGGAGCCGTGCCCGATGCGCAGTCTGCCACGGCGCCGGAAACCACCACGACGGACGATTCGCTGATTGCCGGCAAGCGTGTCGTCGCGGTGAACAATGTATCGCGTCCTACGATGACGGTTTATTCGTCGAAGGAAAACAACACAGGAGTTGCAGTAGTGGTATTCCCCGGCGGCGGCTATCAGATTCTGGCCATCGATCTTGAAGGCACAGAAGTCTGCGATTGGCTCACATCCGGGGGAATCACATGTGTGCTGTTGAAGTACCGCGTGCCGAATTCCGGGCCGCGTTGGGAAGACCAATGTGAGTGCCAAGTCTATCCTAAATCGCCGCTCGCGTTGGAAGATGCGCAGAGAACTCTGAGACTGGTGCGGTCTCACGCCGCCGAGTGGCACATCGATCCGCACAAAATTGGAGTCCTTGGCTTTTCGGCAGGCGGACATTTGGTAGCAGCGATGAGCGCGCGTTTTCAGCAGCGTTTATACGCGCCCGTAGATGCAGCCGATAAAGAAAGCTGCCGCCCCGATTTTGCCGTGGCTCTTTATCCCGGCCAACTGTGGATTGACGATAAGAAGTTCGAGTTGAACCCGGAGGTTCATGTCACCGACAAAACGCCGCCCACATTTTTGATTCAAGCGGAGGACGACCCCGTAGACAGCGTAAGGAATTCGCTGGTTTACTATATTGCGCTGAAGAAGGGC
>DATNLR010000064.1:0-49877 GCA_035602755.1 Binatus sp. (SeqCode)
CATGTCGGAGGTCGTCGAGTTAAGAGTTTAGGAGAATAGAATGGCAATTAAGCTTCCGATTTATATGGACAATCACGCGACCACCCCTGTGGACCCGCGCGTTGTCGAAGCAATGCAGCCCTATTTCACTGAAAAGTTTGGTAACGCCGCCAGCCGCAACCATGAATTCGGCTGGGTAGCGGAAGAAGCCGTTGAAAACGCGCGCGGCCAGATCGCCAAGCTGATTAATGCCACGCCCAAAGAAATTATTTTCACCAGCGGCGCCACTGAATCCACCAACCTGGCCATCAAAGGTGCCGCGGAGATGTACCGCGAAAAGGGCAATCATATTATTACGCAGGTTACCGAGCACAAAGCCACTCTGGACACCTGCAAGCGCCTGGAGAAGTACGGCTACGAGGTTACCTATCTCCCGGTTCAAAAAGATGGCCGCATCAATCTGGATGAATTGCGCAAAGCCATCACCCCCAAGACCATTCTTATCTCCATCATGTACGCCAACAATGAAATCGGCGTCGTGCAGCCCATCGCCGAGATTGGCAAGATCGCAAAGGAAAAAGGCGTCTTCTTCCATGTGGATGCCGTGCAGGCCGTGGGAAAAATTCCCGTGGACGTCCAAAAAGATGGCATCGACCTGATGTCAATTTCCGGCCACAAGATTTACGGACCCAAGGGTGTTGGCGCGCTGTACGTTCGCCGCAAGAATCCGCGCGTGCAACTCGCAGCTCAAATTGATGGCGGCGGACACGAGCGCGGCATGCGCTCCGGCACGCTCAACGTTACCGGCATAATCGGTCTCGGCAAAGCCTGCGAAATTTGCCAGAACGAAATGGCGGCGGAAAGCGAGAAGCTCCGCAAGCTTCGCGACCGCCTTACCGAGAGCATTATGTCGCGCCTGGACGAAACATTTATCAACGGCTCGATGGAGCATCGCTTGCCGCACAACGTCAATATCAGTTTCGCTTTCGTTGAAGGCGAGTCGCTTCTGATGGGCATCAACGACATCGCTGTTTCCAGCGGCTCGGCTTGCACCTCCGCCACGCTCGAACCAAGTTATGTGCTGAAGGCGCTCGGCGTTGGAGAAGATCTCGCTCACACTTCCATCCGCTTCGGGATCGGCCGATTTAATACCCCCGAGGAAGTTGACTATGTAGCCGATCGCGTGGTGGAAACCGTGCAACGCTTGCGCGAACTCTCTCCTCTATATGAAATGGCGAAAGAGGGCGTCGACGTTAGCAAGATGACCTGGCAGGTTAGCGCAGAACACTAAAATGAAATATCAAGGAACAATCGGAGTTCATGCCACGGTGAGCGAAGACACGCCAGTGTTTGACGTTTTCTTCGCGCCTAACATGAACAAAAGCGCCTGCAACTCGCGTCGATTTCGCGAGCTGCAAGAGCTGGGCGATTTCCTTGAGTCCCTCGCCGTGAAGCGTGAACTCGTCACGCGCACTCTCGACGAGGTTCGCAAAGGGCATTCGGCTTCCATCGAGAATATTGTTCTATCGGACGAAGTGATTTTTGACGAAGGTTTGGATAGCACTATTACCTTGAATAGGAGAATCAACTAATGGCTTACAGCGATAAAGTGATCGAGCATTACAACAATCCGCGGAACGTTGGTTCCCTGGACAAGAAAGATCCCAACGTCGGGACCGGCCTGGTGGGCGCTCCGGAATGCGGCGACGTTATGAAGCTGCAAATGAAAGTGAACCCGGACACCCGCATCATCGAAGAGGCTAAGTTCAAGACTTTCGGCTGCGGCTCGGCCATCGCCAGCTCCTCGCTCGCTACGGAATGGGTGAAGGGCAAGACGGTCGAGGAAGCTCTGGCGATCAAGAACACTGACATCGTTCGCGAACTCTCGCTTCCTCCGGTGAAGATTCACTGTTCAGTTCTCGCCGAAGACGCGATCAAGGCCGCTCTCTCCGATTGGAAGAAGAAGCAGGGCGACGCGGAAGCAAAGTCGGCCGAACCAGCAGCCGCTGCAAGTCACTAGTCTAGGTGGCGCAGCCTAGCTTCGCGTGTCAGTCGTGTTAGCTGGGGTAACTAGAAGCGCGGCTAGGATGGCTTGGGAAGTTGGAATGTTCGTGGGCCGCCAAACTTCCCGTGAGTGTTTTGGCCCACTTGAAAGGTCGGAATCTTTGTGGGTCGTGGCTTCAGCCAGGACGTTATACCCAAAGAATAGAGGCGGCATTGGCCGCTGAAGTTCGGTCGAACGGCGAATAGCAGCAAAGGATTCAGAGGATTATGATTCACGTTAGCGAAAAAGCGGCGGCGAAAATCCGCGAATTGTTGGCGAAAGAAGGCGTGCCTACTGACTCTGGTGGGTTGCGTGTTGGTGTGCAAGGAGGCGGCTGCTCCGGTTTAACCTACGCGATGCGCCTGGACACCGAGGCGCGCAACCGCGACAAGGTCTTCGAAGAGAATGGCGCTCGAATTTTTGTGGACCCGAAAAGCTATCTCTACCTTCACAACACCACGCTCGAATACGTCGAAGACCTGATGAAGCAGGGCTTCGTATTTCAGAATCCGCAGGCCACGCGTAGTTGCGGTTGCGGCAGCTCGTTTACCGCCTGAGATCGCAATGAGTGGTATCCGCCGAGCCCTGTTGTTCGCAGCGTCTTTGGGCCTAGCCGCGTCGAAAACCTAAAAACGATATGAGTGTTACACAAACACAACGCGATGAATCTAGCCACGCTTCCGGCACGAAGTGCTGGAATTGTCAGACCCCTAGCGCGGGAACGCACTTCTGCGCCGCGTGCGGCAAAATTCAGCCGTTGCCGGCCGGTACTGATTATTTTGTCTTCTTCGGCTTACCTGAAAAAGTGTCACTCGATGCCGGGCAGCTAGAATCCGAGTTTCACAAGCTGAGCTGGAAACTCCATCCCGATAATTTCGTGCGCGCCAGCGAGTTCGAGCGCGATCTTTCGCTCAACCGCTCCTCGGAATTAAACGACGCCTATCGCACGTTGCGCGAGCCGATTGCGCGCGTGGAATACCTGCTGTTGCGCCGGGGACTTAGAAAAGAAGGCACCACCAAGCAACAGGCGCCGCCCGAACTGCTTGAGGAAGTTTTTGAGCTGAACGAATCGCTCGACGAGCTGCGCGAAGCGCGTGCCGAAGGCGGCGACCTAGCCGCATTACGCGAGCCGCTCGTCGCCGCGCAGAAGAATTTTCAGGAAAAGCTGGAAGAAGTGGACTCGGAACTCGCGCAAATCGGCCAGGAATGGGACGCCGCTCTCGACGCAGGGGCGGATCAAGGGAAGCAACAAGCTTTGCTGGCTCGAATGAATGTGGCGCTAAACCGCCGAAGCTACATTCGCAACCTGGTAGCCAGCGTGCAAAAAGAACTGGCCGACGCTTAGATTTTTTTTAACCTGGCATCCCGAGCGCAGCGAAGGATCTCTTCTTTGCAGCGACAGACATCAACGAATTGTTACTTAGAGGGAAAATGGGACGCGTAGTAGGCATTGATCTTGGCACAACTTTCAGCCTCATTGCATACCTGGACCCGCAAACGGGCGCGCCGAAGTGTATCCCCGGCCCGTACGGCTCCACGCTCTGCCCATCTGTAGTAAGCGTTGACGAAGAGGGCAAGATCATCGTCGGCGAGCCGGCTCGCGCGCTTTTGCTCACCAAGCCCGAACGCACAATTTATTCCGTGAAACGCCTGATGGGGCGCGGTGTCGCCGATGTACAAGAAGAACTGAAAATTTTTCCTTTCCGCATCGATCCCGCGGGCCGCAGCGTAATCCGCGTCAGCCTCGGCGACAAATGGTTCACACCCCCGGAAATTTCCGCATTCATCCTGCGAGAACTGAAATCCTGGGCCGAGAATTATTTCAAGGAGCCGGTTGACCGCGCGGTCATCACCGTCCCTGCGTATTTCAACGACGCGCAACGCCAGGCCACTAAGGACGCCGGCCGCATCGCGGGCCTGGAAGTCTTGCGTCTGGTGAACGAGCCCACCGCAGCCGCGCTGGCCTACGGTTTGCACAAGCAGAAACGCGGCTACGTTGCCGTGTACGATTTTGGCGGGGGCACGTTCGACATTTCGATTCTGAAGCTCGTCTCCACCACCGAGGGCGACATCTACCAAGTCCTTTCCACCAACGGTGACACGCACCTGGGTGGGGACGATATCGACAACGAGATGCAGCGCAGGGTACGAGAAAGAATTCTTCAGTCATTCGGAGTTGATCTTGCGAATCGCCAGGAAGACATCCAGGAACTCCGCCAAATTCTAATTGCCGCGAAACATGCTCTCTCAGCGCAGGACCGTGTGATGCTCCGTTTCAATGTTTCCGGCGGCAAAGTCTTCGAAGAGCTCCTCACGCGCACCGAATTCGAGAAATGGATAGAGCCCATCGTCGCGCGCACCATGGCGCCGGTCCAAATGGCTCTGGCTGACGCAACCCTCACGCCCAGCCAGATTGAAGAAGTTGTTTTGGTAGGCGGGTCCACGCGCGTTCCGCTCGTGCGCAAAACCGTCGGCGATTATTTCGGACGTGCTCCGCATTGCGAGCTTAATCCCGATGAAGTTGTCGCGCTGGGCGCCGCCGTTCAGGCAGACATCCTTGAGTCCGGCGTAAAAACGATGTTGCTTCTCGACGTTACGCCGCTCTCGCTCGGCATAGAAACCATGGGCGGCGTAGTCGCAAAAATTATTCCCCGCAATTCGACGATTCCGGCGAGCGCTCAGGAACTTTTCACCACGGGAGTCGAAAATCAGACCGGCATCGACGTGCACGTTCTACAAGGCGAACGCGAACTCGCCAAAGATTGTCGCTCGCTCGCAAAATTTCAGTTGAAAGTCCCGCCGGGTCCCGCTGGTCTCGCGCGCATCGAATTGAAATTCCTGATTGACGCCAACGGAATTCTCCAGGTATCTGCACGCGATTTGCGAACGAACGCCGAGCACACCATCGAAGTCCAGCCAAGTTATGGCCTTTCCGACGAGGAAGTCGAGCGCATGCTTGAGGAATCCATCGAGTTCGCCGAGCAGGATTTCACCGAGCGTCAGGCCATCGAAGCGCGCACCGAAGCCGAAACGATTCTCGCTGCCACGGAAAAGACCCTGGCCAATCCGCGCTCCGGCGAGCTAACGCCTGATGAACGCCGCGCGATCGATGATTCCGCAGCAAAATTGCGCGCAGCCATGTCCGGCTCCGATTACAAATTGATGCGCGAACGCATCGACGCCTTAAATCAAGCCACCATGCACCTGGCAGAAATCCTGATGAATGGCGCGCTGCAAACCGCGCTGGAAGGCAAGCGCCTCGAAGATGTTTAGCCATAGCGCAAGGAGCGTTTAAGAATGGGCGGCAAGAATCCTTACATCGAAGAAACTAAATTCACGCCGGCGACCAAGAAATATAAAATTACTTTTGTCAAAGATGGCCAGCCGGTTGAAGTCGATCCGGAGAAAATTCCCTACGGCCACGACGGCCTGCCCGGCAGCATCCTCGATATTTCGCAGGGCTATCATAAAGGACTCGATCACGCCTGCGGCGGCGTCTGCGCCTGCTCCACTTGCCACGTGATCGTTCACCAAGGCCTGGAAACGTGCAACGAAGCCACCGACGCCGAACTTGATCAGCTCGACGAAGCCCCTGGCGTAACGCCGAAGTCGCGCTTAGGCTGCCAGTGCGTTCCAGACGGCACAAAAGATATCGTCGTAGAAATTCCCGAGTGGAACAAGAATTACGCCAAGGAAGCCGAGCATTAGAGCTTTAGCTCTTGTAGCGGCCACCTCTTTCCCTGCGTGCCTTAGCGCAGGGCCAGGTCGGCGAAATGCTTTTGCAGCGCTAGCACAAAATCGGCATTTTTCAGGAGAAACCGTGCCGCAAACATTCGATTGGGACGACCCGGAAGAAATCGGCATCCAGCTTGCCGAAAAACATCCAGACGTTGATCCTCTCACCGTCCGCTTCACCGACCTGCATAAGTGGGTCACCGAGCTCCCGGGTTTCACCGGGGACCCCAAACTATCCAACGAAGGTAAACTCGAAGCCATACAAATGGCCTGGCACGAGGAGTTTCAGGACAGCCAGGGATAGTTTCGACCGAGGCGGCTCATGTTTGATCGTCAGTCCAGTCTTCCGCTTTTCCATTTTCTCGAATCTAGTTTTCTCCAGCGTCATCCGATATCCCAATGAAGGGGAAAAACCTGACGAGAATCCTGACCGCAATCTAGGAGGGAGCTGAAATGGAGTCTGACCTACGTTACCCCATCGGGAAATTTCGTCGTCCCGAAGCAGCGTTGACCGACGACCAGCGTCGTGAAACTATCCATGACATCGAATTAGCCCCCGAGCGCTTGGCCGCCGCAGTAAGAAATCTCAAGCCCGAGCAGCTCGATACGCCGTATCGTCCAGGCGGATGGACCGTGCGCCAGCTCGTGCATCACGTCCCCGACAGCCACATGAACGCCTACGTGCGCATGAAACTCGCGCTAACCGAAGACCTGCCAACCATCAAGCCCTACGACGAAGCCCGCTGGGCTGAGCTGCCTGACAGCAAGACCCCCATTGAGCCTTCGCTCGCGATTCTAGAAAATTTGCACAAGCGCTGGGTTCTTCTCCTGAAGTCGCTGGCTCCCGCCGAGTTCTCCCGAAAGTACAGCCACCCCGATTGGGCTAAGCCCATGTCGCTTGACGACACTCTAGCCCTCTACGCCTGGCACGGAAAACATCACGTTGCGCACATCACCGCCCTGCGAGAACGCAAGGCTTGGAAATAATTTTTCGTACGGCTATTGTCAGTGGGCATACCGTGCGTCTATTAAGCATCCTCCACGGCCCTGAACAAGCTTTCTTCGACTGACACCAGGCGAGTTTGCGGAAAGCAGTTGGTAGCGCTAACGGGATTGACTACCTACCTCGAAGAACCTCAATAAAATCGGGGCTTTTATTGCATTCGCTACAGTTACCGATTGCGAATCGGTCACACACTATCGCCAATTGAAGGTGATGCAGTTCCTAAGCGAGGGTCGCTACGTGGCGAACGTGGTTGACGGGAAGGTGACTTTGTATGGCAAAGAATGCGGGACAAATCGGTGAGGGGAATGACTTCATACCTTGACCACGTGAGAACCGTGGTTACTTCAACTTCGCGTACTCGGCTTTTGCGGCGATGAGGATGGGAACATCGGGGTCGGCGTCTTTCCAGAGGGAGAAGAAATCCTGATAGGCCGACTTGGCTTTGACTCTGTCGCCCTGCAACACATAGGCCCGTCCAAGTCCAAGATGGGCGAGCGCCCCTGTCCCACAATTCCACAACAGCCCGCGATGGTCGAGGATTTTCCGGAATTCGGCGGCTGCCGCCGCGCCTTGATGCGCGCTCAAGTACGCCTCGGCGCGGATGTACACGGGATACAAGCAAGAGTTGGGAGCGCTCCCACTTAGCATGCCCAGCTCATACGGTGCTGCGACCTGAAGAAGCTCGATGCTCCGGGCAGGATTCTTGCGGCCCGTTTCTAGCTGTGCGCGGATGGTAGGAAGCCAAACTGACTGCATGACCGTATCCTGCGGAAATCGCTTGGCGAGGTCATCCGCAAGTGACTGGGCGTGCACAGCATCACCCGCCAATGCATAAGCCAGCGCCGCCTGCGCCTCCGCATCGTGGCTACCTGGCGCGAGCGCTACTGCCGCGGCAGCATTCTGGCGGGCCGCCTCCGCGTTGCCGAACAGCGCTTCGCGTATCGCCGCGTTCGCTTGCCACAAGGCGGCGGGTTCTTTTTCATCGCTGCGTCGCGCTGTCTCCACAGCTTGCCGGGAAAGCTCGCGGGCTTTACCCAGTCTCCCAGACCAGGCTTCGGTATCGGATTCAAGCGAAAGCATCAAGTCCTCTGCACCCGGTTTTCCTATAGCCCAATCCTCCTGCTGCTTCATGGTTGCCGCGTTGCCCTGGAAGAAAGCTAGGGCATACAAGTTCTTGTGCAGCGAAATGCCCTCCAGCTTGCGCCCCTGTGCCTCCTCAGTTGTGGTTCTTGCTTCGTCGAAACGGTTCAGGGCCAGATAAATCTGGCCCAGATTCGCATATTCGATGCCCTCGTTCGGTTCCAGGCGAAGCGCTTCACGGGTTTCTGTGGCGCCCTTCTCATATTGCCCCAGCATCATGTAGTTAGCGCCCAGATTGCCGTAAGCCACGTCATCCCGCGGATAAGCTTGCTTCCACAGTTCGTACGCCTGATTCGATTTTTCCAGCTCGCCCGTGGCTAGTTGGTAGTAGGACGAAGTGATGTGGAACTTCTCGCGTTCGGTGACGCGGTCGCGCAGGTCGAAGGCTTTCTTCAAGTAATCAGCGCCGAGGCTGGGCTGATTCAGATTGTAGTATGCGATTCCCAGAGCTTCATACGCCCGCGCAAAGTTGGGGTCGAGTGCGATGGCGCGCTTGAAGAATGGAATGGCTTCGACGCCTCCCTTTTCGTGGCTGGTTTTTACAGCTAGAGCGTGGGCCTTGAGGGCTTCCAGCGAATTCGTGGTGGCCTGCTCCAGCGGAACATCGAACTTCTGCACCGAGCTGAGTGATTCCCCCACCTCGTTACGAAGCTTCGCCGCAGCTTGGCCCAATGCCGGGAGAACTTGCTCCTTGCCCGCTGCCGTTACCTGCTCGCGTGCCAGCACGTCCCCGCTCGCGCAGTTCAGGGCCTCCAAGCCGATCACGTATTGCGTTCCCAGCGCGGCAATCGAGCCTGCCAGATAGGCTTTGCTCCCCACACGCTGGCACACTTCCCGCGCCAGGTCTTGCGTCAATCGTTCATTCGACGAGCGTGTCATCTGCCGCAGCGTCTGGCGAACCTTGTCCTCGGAAAGGATGTTCAGGAAGGGCGACTGACCCAGGTCCACGGCCAGGGCCTGCTTGAGCGTGTCGTCAAAGACCTCATCGCCCGTCGTGTTCGCGAAATCAGCGAGCACGATAGTGTCTTTTTCGGTGAGAGCATGCGCCCGGCGCGCAAAGAAGAGCCACGCGCCCACACCGAGCGCGACGACCACCACCAGAACGGCGGCAATCGCCATCCATCGAGGACCAGTTGAAGGAGTAGCGGGCTTCGTCCCGGCCTCGGTCGCTGCCACGCCTGTGTACCCTGATTCGGTATCCCGCTTCAGCCGCTGCAAATCTGTGCGCATCTCGGCCGCAGATTGGTAGCGGAGCTTTTTGTCCTTCTCCAGCGCCTTGTTGATAACGTCTTCCAGTTTGGGTGGAACATCGGGATTCAATCGCATCGGCGGCGTGGGAGCGCGATGGAGGATAGCGTCCGTGAGGAGAGCCGAGGTCTCTCCACGAAAGGGCAATGCCCCTGTGGACATCTCGTACAAGACGATACCGAACGAAAATAAATCTGTACGTGCATCCAGGTCCTTGGCACCCAACTGTTCGGGTGACATGTAGGCGACCGTCCCCACAACGGTGCCTGGGCTTGTAAGGTGCTCTTCGCTCATCTCTGCCATCGCATCCGTGGCGAGGGTAGCCTCCGAAGCCACTGCTTCCCGCTTCGGCGCCAGCTTGGCCAAACCGAAATCCAGTATTTTCCCGTGCCCTCGTTTTGTTACGAAGATGTTGGCTGGTTTGATGTCGCGGTGGACAATGCGTTCTCCGTGAGCGGCATCGAGCCCGTCCGCGATCTGGATAGCCAA
The DNA here is from genome assembly GCA_035602755.1 of Binatus sp. (SeqCode). Classification (GTDB taxonomy): domain Bacteria; phylum Acidobacteriota; class Terriglobia; order Acidiferrales; family UBA7541; genus Palsa-295. The sequence continues at coordinate 9,642 of DATNLR010000064.1, forward strand.
ATCGAGAACGGTCTCTATTTCCATCGGCCGGCCAGCGATGCGATGCTTCAGCGTCATACCGTCCAGGAACTCCATCACGATATACGCCTGACCGTTTTCCTCGCCGATGTCATGAATCGTGCAGATGTTCGGGTGGTTGAGCGCGGAAGCCGCTTCCGCTTCTCGGCGGAACCGTTCGAGTGCCTGATGGTCTTGAGCTAAATCTTCAGGAAGGAACTTCAAGGCCACGGGGCGATGTAATCGTGTGTCCTCAGCCTTGTAGACAACGCCCATGCCACCGCCACCGAGTTTTTCTATGATTCGGTAGTGGGAGATGCTTTGGCCGATTAGAGATGGGGCTTCCGCCATTTGCGCAGATATTAGGTTGCGCACTCTGCCAAGTCAATGCGCGTAAAGGCTAAGTCCGAACCAATCCAAACGCTGATTCGCTCCTCTCTTGAACTGAGCAACTCCAAAAAATTCCTAGTACGTTGGTTACATTTTGGGAATTTCTCACCATTTGATGCCCGCCGTTTGGTTTTTCTCCGATTCTGGGTGGTATACCTCATATGGGGAAATAGCCTCTTCCCTCGACGGAGCACACTGTGGGAGCGTCTTCGAGACAGGACGGAGGACTGAGCAAGCTGGACTGCTTCATCCGGTTCGACGAAGTGCACTACTGGCTCTCGAGGACTCGTGACCTGATAACCAACGCCGAGACCTTCGCATACCCGGGATTTAGAGAATCTTTTCGGGAGCTGCGACGTGAGGCTCGGAAATCAGAGATGGAATTGGTGATTGCGCTTTTTCGCTTCGAAAGGGCAATGAATAAGGATATGGCTGAGTCCAAGCCTTGAAGTACCCGGATGGCACCATCTCGAAACTTGACCCCATGGTCGCGTGTGACGATATGGAAGCGGCGATAAGTCGCCTCCGTGACCTTCTGGACGCCGCCGAATCATATCGCCGACACGCCTACTACGAATCGGCAGCCGCCCTGCATTTGGAATTGGCTCAAGCCATGGAAAGAGCGTGGACCGGCTTTGAGGAAATTTTGGAGTCCCTCGATGAGTAAAACCGTTCGCCAACGTATTTTTGAGGACACGGGTTACGACATGTTATCCCCCATTTCGATTGCCCGAGACCAGAGACTCCGTGCGTTGTACGAAGCGTGGTTGAAAGCGAAAGACACCCCGGAAGAAGTCATCGCCTATGCAGCGTTCGTCAAGTTCGCCAGGGAGGAATGCCCGTGAGCGAGAAGAGAAATGAATATGCCCCAATGCCGCAGACGTTCATCAGCAAGGACAAGGTTGTGACGGTAAACCGCTGTGGTCCCATGGAGACGTACACGGAAGTGGACCGCAACACCGGCCAGGTCACGACGACTACCTACATCAAAACGACTCCCTAAGAGCGAGATACAGAGGCGTTAAGGAACGTGAGCACCTTCATAAACGTTGAGAACACAGTCTGTAAGGCGTACTTCGACTTGAGCACTTCCTTGAGAGCAATCATATCGTCGCGGGTGAGTTCGTCGAGATAGGTTTTTTTGCACGTCGTCAGGAAGAGTTCGACGGCGTCTTTGTAACCCTTGTACGTCTTGTACTTCTTGCTCTTACGCGTGCGCTCGACATACTCCGCCGCTTCAGTTGTGATGACCTTGCGGCCATTGACCGCCGCCACTGTGGTTGCGGCCGCCTCTGCCGTCGCGGGAATCGGGCTGCCGGTCGCCACGCGTGCTTCAAGCACCTTGCGCTTGTTGTCGGCTTCGAGCACGTCGCTCCCTGCCGGTAGGCAGATGCGTCGTCCGTTTAGACGGTAGCGCAAGTAGAAGGCGGTCGCGTGCGGGCGGGCAATCGGCGAACCGTTGCGGGAGTACTCAACGAGGACGAGGCGGTAGCCCTGCGTGGAATCAAGCCGTTGATACAGTCGGATTGCCGTCGCCATGGTGCACGTGTCCATTGTGGATAATACCGTGGCATCGCGATTCGCACCCCGGTCTTTTTCGCATTGGGCAACAGTGCGGGCAACAGTTGCAGATTACCCCCGGTTTTATTGGCTTTTTTGAGGATTGGTAGCGCTAACGGGAATCGAACCCGTATTTCAGCCTTGAAAGGGCCGCGTGCTAACCGTTGCACCATAGCGCCACATTGGGTTTTATGCGTGTTGCGGGGCTTTTGTGTAGTGTTTGTGTAGCGTTCTCAAACTACCTCAGTCAACTCGCAGAACTACCACCAAGCTTAGCATACTGGCCAACTTTTACGAGTGCATCGCGCGCCCCTGCCGCGTCTGTAATGTTGTGGTGCTCAAACACAGCCTCGGTTTTGTGGCCAGTACCGTGGCAAGTCTTGTTCCAAGCGAGGCGCAGATTCGTAACGATGAAAACAGCACCGTCCGTGCGCCGTATTCCCTTCAGGGTCAGAAGCGCATGGGGCGTAGCTCGACCGCATCACCGGACTCGCGAATGATCTGGCCACGAACATGAACGCCGCCATCGATAGTGTCACTAAGAGCAAGAATCCCACTACGTCGCCGTATCCTGACTATCTAAAGGCGAATACCCGAATCGCCACCGATCTCGCGGATGAAATTGACGCGACCATAGATTACGCGCAGAACAAAGGAAAAGCGGATAGCTTGGCTCAGCAATTAGATTCGTCAGCAAAATCATGTTGCGAAAAGGTCCGGAGAGCACAGCTTCCGAACGCGAGCAGCTCGAGTCCTATAGTTCGCTCGATCGTTGCGGTTTACGGCGACTGGGTAGCGTTTCCGTAATAGCCTTCGCGTGTGCGGACGTGAAGTTTGGAATGATGCGGTCCGGTGGCAGCGACCTGGATCTTGTGGAAGCTTGAATCGGCGGAGTGACTGGGTGGGGTGTAGGCCAGTATGTATTGGCTGCGAATATCGCTCGCGATCTTCTCGCAGATTCCGGGCAGATCGGAAAGTTTTGTGGGAGAGAAAAATTGTCCGCCGGTGAGAGTCGCGAGGTGCTTCAGCACGCCCGGATTTTTGTCGTCGTCCGTTTCGTCAAACGCCCCGATGGTGTAGATCACCGCGCCAGATTGGTCAGCCATACTGATGACTTGGCCCAAGGTGTGCCGGCTGGCGTTATCGCCGCCATCGCTAATTAGCAGGATAGCTTTGCGTTGGAGCGGGGACCTGCTGAGATGCTCAATAGCGACCATCAGTGCGTCGTAGAGCGCTGTTTTGCCCATCGTGTTGAGGTGAGAAAAGGCGCTGGAAAGCTCAGATACATCACTGGTATAGAGAACGCCGGCAGGAAGACCGAAAGACACGTGACTATTAAAGGATACAACGAACATTTGGTCCTGAGGATTGCTCGAGCGCGCCAAATCAAGAGAGGCTTCCACTACTTCTGTTTTTTTCGTACGCATGCTGCCGCTATCGTCCACCACGATACCGATAGTGACCGGAACGTCTTCGCGTTTAAAATACACAACCTTCTGCAGTTGGCCGTCTTCCGTCACGCGAAAATCATCCTCGGTCAAGTTCGTCACGTTTTCGCCTTTGTGATCGCGAACGCTGGCGTTTAGTACTACCACATTGGAATCACTTCGCAGCGGAACGGCACTGGTCGGCGTGGGAGTTCCAGGCGATTGCGGCTTTGCAGCGGCTTCTTGAGCCGCAGCCGTGCTTTTCGCATGAACAATGAAGCGCTCCGGGGCGCTGCCCACGTAAAAGAACGGATAGCACGTAATCAAGGTCAGCTCCGAGTCGGAGGTGGGATTGATGGGGTCCACGTCGTCGGGGCTGACGATTTCGACATATTGAACGGCGTAGTCCATATTTCCGCGGGGCGTGGTGAGGGAGATCTTGTCGCCAGCCTGCACTTCTTTCAGCGGAAGAAAGTGGGTATTACGATGGCCCGCGATGGCGACGTTTCCCTGTTCACCAGGCAGCGCGGTTCCCGGTACATGTCCGGGACCCAATTTCAGAGACTCGTCGTCCGATCCTTCGACAATGACCGCGGAAATGTTGAGGCGGGGAATTTCCATACGGCCTAAAACATCTCCCATATGAGGCTGGAACGAGCTTGCTGTTGCTGCCGCAGATGCGGAAGAAGAAGATGACGCTGATGCTGCCGATGATGAAGAGCCGGACGACTCTTTCGCTAGCGAACGAAGTTTGTGGCTGCCATAGACCTGGAAGGCGTAGCCCTCCAGATAAAAGACAATTGTCCCAAGCAGAAATATACTACCCACGGTAAGCAGAAGGTAGTACGTCCACCGGGAAACATTTCGCCGTATTGCATTATTGCCACTTGCTGGAGAGGAATCGGGGAGCGTGCCGCGGCCGTTCTTTAGTTCATCCTGCGAAGACATAAGGAATTCTCGAATTTTCCTGAGGTACAACAGCGGCTCGCTCCCAATGGATTGAAGCGAGCCGCTATTTTAACAGAACAAAATTCACTACGCTGAGTGCTTCCAGGAGTAACGGGCCAAAAAGGCACCGGCAAGCATCAGCAAACCGAGACCGGCGAAAAGCGGGGCGTCGGACGCGGTCTTGGGCAGTTCTTCAGCGTCGAAACCCTTGGTGTCTTTCACGTCATTCTCGGCCAAAGGAGCGGGATTATACGGGACTTCCTGCTTTTCAGGGGTTTCTTCCTTTACGGGTGCCGCTTCCATCGCAGGAGCTTCGGCGGGGACCTCTTCTGCTACTTCGGGGACCGGCTCATGGCAGTTCGAGGCAATCTCCGCCGCTTTGTTCTTTGGATAGACGAAGCGCTGACCATACTTATCCCCCGGGAAAAACCAGGACTTGAGCGTTACTGGGCCGCAAGTCTCAGATTCTCCAAAGGTCACTACAGTATGACCCGTTGGAGTATGCCGATAATCGGAGATGGTCAGAATAGTGGCGAATACCTGGTCACCTTTGACGTTCGTAACCTGCACGATATGCCTATCTGCTCGAGTGTCCATCAATCTGAAGACATAGGTGCCAGCCGGAAGCGTCGCTCCAGGTACTTCCACTGGTTCGCTGAATCGGATTTGAGTTTTTTTGTTGTGAGTATCAGCCTGCGTACCAAGTGAGCCGACGAACAGTCCCAAACAGAGAACTGCAAAAATGCAAGCGATCCTTTTCATGGTAATCACTCTCCTTGTCATCCAAATCTCTTGTAAATACGAAATTGCAATTTCATATGCCGTATTTTGTTTGGACACATCGTTCGTGCAATCCCTACCGACGTGCGGCTTCATTACCGGCGGCAGAAATCTAATCCCAAGGGCCCAATCATAACCCGAAACTACCCGAGGAATTGTATGGTCGCCATTGTTACTAATGACAGGGCCTGATCCGGCGCCCGACCCGAAACTGTCAATTCTGACAATTGTGGCCAGGCGACCACACCCCACTAAATTGTGAAAGACATTGCAGGATCTGCCCGGGTATCGCGCTGGCAGACAAAAGGAGAGGATAACTGAGAGCCTTCCTGAAAACAAACATTTCGGGGCTTTCGTGACTTGTCGCCCCTGGCATTTCAGGAAGCCCAGTCGCCTCGACAGAACGACCCGCAGACTTCCAAATGCCGAACCCCATGACCAACACCGCAAGGCATATAACAATTTTCAGCCAATTCAGCTGCGTCGCGAGCTTGAGAGCTTACTTCTCGCGTCGCGTCTTTCTTTTTGTCATAGGACTTAGATCCTGATGGCTTCTGGATGGATAAGACAGATGTCACGAATGAGGAATTCACGAAATTCGTGAACGCCAGGCGGTACGTCACAGTTGCAGAACGTAAACCGAAGGCTGAAGATTTTCCGAGTGCACCACCGGAAAATTTAGTGGCAGGTTCGGTCGTGTTCTCGCCGCCAGATCACCCAGTTTCATTGGTGGACTGAGTGGAAAACCCTATGTTTGGGGAGACGAGTTTCGCCCGGGCAGAAAATGGATGGCGAATACATTGCAAGGTCAATTTCCTGTTAGGGACACGCGCGAAGACAAGTTACGTGGGAATCAGCGGAGCTGCGCGGTTTCCAGCGAATGGTTATGGGCTTTTATGATATGGCGGGAAACGTTTAACCGTTGCACCATAGCGCCGGGGAGTACTTCGTTGTTCTTTGCCAATGTTTTGCGTAAATTCGGCGGCACGCGACGTATGCGGGAGCCGTACGGACAGACGTCGTACAAATAATTCCGTTAAAGATTTAAGGCATTTCCCGTATAGCCGCAGCACCCTCACTGGTGCAGAATTTCACCGATTCGGCGCGATCATCAGACGCCGTCAGGACGCCGAACAGTGTTTATTGCTCAGCCAACTTCGGGATCAGCGCTACAGCGCGCATTCCCGCAAAAGGAGCAACCAAATGGCAGACCAAGCTACTTGCAGCAAGTGCGGACGAAGCTTCGGCTCGTCAAGCGAGGCCAAAGAACACGAGAGAAATTGTCAGGGAAAATCCCGATAGTTTATTTCACCGATCGTGATTCATTCCATTCATAACAGGGCGGTCCTTCGGGGCCGCCTTTTTTTTCGCCCGAACAACCTGCCGCCGTTCCACGCTATGCAGGCCTCGGCGCTTAGTCCTATCTCCTGTTGACATCCCACATGTCTTTCTGAGAAACTCCTGTGTGCAGGCCACAGGAGGCCCGATGTCCGCTGACAAGTCCGATATCCTCCAAGGCACCCTCGACTTGATGGTCCTGAAAACTCTCAACGCGATGGGCCCCTTGCATGGCTACGGCATCGCCCGCCGCATCGAACAAATCAGCGAAGAAGCTTTGCAGATTAATCAGGGCACGATTTATGCCTCTCTGGTGCGACTGATGCAGAAGCGCTGGATTTCCGGCGCCTGGGGCACTTCTGACAACAACAGAAAAGCCAAATTTTATTCCATCACCAACCCCGGACGTAAGCAGCTCAACGCCGAAGCCGAAAACTGGGAACGCATCGCGGCCGTAATTGGCCGCGTCCTACGCCTCGCGGACCGTGCATAATTTCGTGAACGCGCTGCCTCACTATTGTTACCTGCCCCGGTTAAAGAAAAAGGGTCGCCTATGCTAAATCGCGACGCCTTATCGAAGTTCGGCATTTATGTATATGGTCTGTCGTCAGCCACTGTCGGCATCATGGACTTCATCTGGGGCGATTTTGACCCCGCCCATCAACCAATCCAGGCTTTCGGGGACCATATACCCGGCCGTGAGATTCTGGCGTATATCACGGCCGTCTGGATGATCGCCGGGGGCGCGGCGATTCTGTGGCGCCGCAGCGCTGGCGCCGGTGGGGCCGCGCTGGCCATCATTTATTTCGTGTTTGCCATATTCTGGTTGCCTCGATTCTATACCGCGCCGCACTATCTTGGGTTTAGAATTCCCGTCTTTATCGGTGTGTCTGCTGGATTTGGCATCGAGCTCATCGCCTGCGCCGGAGGAGCATTGATCTACGCGTCGCTCGCAACGCGCAGTCCTTCATGGCCGCGAACGATTCTTATCGCCCGCTGGATATTCGGACTTTGTTCAATCAACTTTGGTGTAAACCATTTGGATGCCGTTGCGGATAACCTTGGTTATGTCCCCAAGTGGATGCCCTTAGGGGGAGCATTCTGGACCATCTTAACCGGAATTTGCTTTGTCCTCGCAGGCCTTGCCATCGTCTCGGGGATTCAAGACGTTCTGGCTGCGCGGCTGCTGGCACTAATGTTTTTCGCTTTTAATTTAATCGCATTGCCTCCTTTTATCTTTGCCAATCCGAAGGAGCATGGTGCCTGGGGCGGCAACGCGATCAATCTAGCTTTTGTGGGTGCCAGCCTGATATTCGCCGATGCAGTCCTAAGCCGCCGAAAACAGGTCGAAGATCAAGCACAAAATCAGCAGGGACTCAACGCCCCCTCCGGCCTAACATCGCAAGTGAGCATATCCTAATGTTTGCCTGGATAACGACGCTCGCCTCTCGCACTCGCACCTGGCTCTCGCCGCGTGGAGTCGATCAAGATTTTGCCAACGAGCTCGATTCCCATCTCGATATGCTCACCGACGAAAATATCCACCGGGGCATGCCGCCCGAAGAAGCCAGACGCGCTGCTCGCATCAAACTCGGCGGCCTCACACAACTGAAAGAAACCAACCACGAACTCCGCGGTCTACCCTTTATCGAAACTTTTCTTCAGGACGCGCGCTACGCCTTCCGTATGTTGCGAAAAAATTCCGGCTTCACGGCTGTAGCCGTGCTCACTCTCGCTCTCGGCATCGGTGCGAACACAGCCATCTTCAGCGTGGTATACGCAGTGCTCCTAAAGCCGTTGCCTTACGCGTATCCCAATCAATTGGTCTCCGCATTTCAGGCGAACACCCAGGAAGGAGTTCCGGAAACCGGCACTTCGTATCCGAATTTCGAAGAGTGGCGCGCTCAGAATCATGTTTTTAGCGAACTCGCGACAATTGATTTTCACCAGCTCACACTCACGGGAGGTGGCGAGCCTTCCGAGGTGAACACCTGTGTCGTGACGCCGGAGCACTTTGCGGTTCTCGATGTGAAGCCACTCCAGGGGCGCGTTTTTTTTCCTGAGGATGGCAAGCGCGGCGCTCCTCCCGTTGTAATCGTGAGCGAGAATCTGTGGCGCGGGACCTTGGGAGCGGACCCCAAGATCCTTGGAAGTTCGATTGTCCTCGACAAGCGTCCGTTCACCGTCATTGGAATCATGCCCGCGAGCTTTCGCTCTCCTTTTATCAATAGTAAGCCGGAGGTTTGGATCCCACTCGTTCAAGACCCCCTCTTTGGAAGCTGGATGGCTCGACGTGGAGGGCATTGGTTAGCAGTCTTTGGGAGGCTAAAGCCCGGTGTTTCCATAGCGCAGGCCCAGGCCGAAATGGACGCAATCAGCGAAAGGCTGGCGAGCGAATTTCCGGCGGAGAATAAAGGCTGGACCGTTCGTCTCGTGCCGATGCAGAAAGAAATTGTGGGAGATGTCAGAACCGCGTTGCTAGTCCTTCTAGGTGCGGTCGGCCTCGTGCTACTAATCGCCTGCGCCAATATCGCCAACCTGCTTCTTACCCGCGCCACTTCTCGGTCAAAAGAAATCGCTGTCCGCACCGCGCTTGGTGCCGGACGAAGTCGAATCATCCGCCAATTGCTCAGTGAAACCGCCGTGCTCGGTCTTCTCGGTGGAGTAATTGGAATCGCTCTCGCCTACTGGGGTGTTCGAGCTCTCAGTTCGCTCCTGCCCGACAACCTGCCGCGAGTGAACGCGATCCGCGTGGACAATCTCGTTCTAATTTTCGCGCTCGTGCTTTCCGCTATCGCCAGCGTAGCTTTTGGTTTGGTGCCCGCGCTTTTCGCATCCAACTCGGACATCCAAGCAAGCCTTCGCGAAGGCGGCGGCCGTTCCGGCGAAAGCGGCAATCGTCGCCGCGCGCGCAGTTTCCTCGCTGCCGCAGAAATCGCACTCGCCATGGTTTTACTGGTGGCAGCCGGCTTGCTCCTGCGCAGCTTTTCCAAGCTCACCTCGGTCAGCCCCGGCTTCGAATCTCACAACATCGTGAAAGCCGAGGTCTCGCTTCCTCAATTTCAATATTCCAAGCCGCAACAGTGGACCGCCTTTTCTGACGAATTGCTCGCGCACCTCCAAGCACAGCCCGGATTGCAAGATTCCGCCATCGGCATCCCCGTGCCCATTACCAACGGCTACATCAACCTCGGCTTTGAGATCGTCGGTGTTCCTCCAGCGTCCCAATCCGATTCGCGCCTGGCGAACTACGTCTCGGTCAGTCCCGATTATTTTCGTGTGATGGGAATTCCACTTTTGTCCGGCCGCCTCTTCAACCAGCAAGACATCGCCTCCGCTCCAGCCGTCACGCTGATCAGTAAAGCATTTGCGCAACGTTATTTTCCAAATCAAGATCCCATCGGCAAGCGCCTCAGCTTCGCCTTTCCTCCGAATCCCGAAGCCCCGCGCGAAATCGTCGGAATCGTAGGCGATGTGCGCGACACGTCGCTCGGTGACGCTCCCGGCCCCATGATGTACGTGCCTTTTGCCCAAGGCCCTTTTTGGGGCGCGAATTTAGTGGTGAAAAGCACCCTGAGCGCGTCCGCCGTAGCCGCCGCCATTCGCCAGGAAGTCCAAAGAATTGACAAAGACTTGCCCGTAACCGACGTCGGAAAGTTGCCCGACTTCCTCGACGCCTCCGTTTCGCAGCAGCGCTTCCGTACTTTTTTGCTCGGTCTCTTCGCCGCCATGGCCCTGATCCTCGCGGCCACAGGAATCTTCGGCGTGATCTCCTATTCCGTTTCCTGCCGTACCAACGAAATCGGTATCCGCGTCGCTCTCGGTGCATCCCGCAATACCATTCTCCGCATGATTTTGCGCGAGACTCTGCTCCTCACATTCGCAGGTCTCCTCATCGGAGTCCCATGCGCGCTCCTCGCCTCGCACCTGATCGGCCACATGCTTTTCGGCGTCTCCGCCAACGACCCCATCACCCTCGCCGCCGTCGCGTTCACCCTCACCGCCGTAGCCACTCTCGCTGGATTCATCCCCGCCCGCCGCGCCATGCAAGTCGATCCCATGGTCGCCTTACGTCACGAATAATCCGCTACGATAGCCCGCATCGAACAATCCGGTTGAATACAGGGAACGATCACTTCGTCGCGTTGGCCGTTGAATAATGTATGCGTCGCTTGCCCTGGCTCGCTCATCTTTGGAGATGGAAAGGATACTGTCCTCTCCCTCTAACCGCAGCGGTGTACAATCCAAGTTGGTTCCAGATTTAAGGCCCGAAACTTAGGTCGGGTCTTCAGGCGGATCATTTATGAAAAACGTTAGCAATTTTCAAATCTTAATTTGGGTCGGACTTGTTCTCGCGCTCGCGGGGACTCTCTTCGCGCAAAGCAGTTCCGATAAAGTTCTGGTCATCAACGGCAAGACGGTTGACTCCGGCCTGATCCAGATCGGCGGGCGCTCCTACGTGGACGTTGAAACTCTCGCCCAACTCACCAACGGCAGTTTCGTCGTCGATCCGCATCGAGTCGTGCTCAACATTCCTGTCGGAAACGCTCCGGCTGCAACCCCCGCAGTCGCCACTGCGCCTGTCGCTTCCGTCACAGTGCCAGCCACCGCCGCGCCTGCCGCTGCGGCCACCGTGCCAGTCACCGCCGCGCCCGCAGCCAAAACCGCCGCAGATCCAGCTACCGCCGAGGTCACCGCTCCCAACGGCGGGGCTCCAGCTTCCGCCAGTGCCGCCGCGGCAGCGAATGAAGCCGCTGCCGAAACAGCCGCTCCTGCCCCGCCTGCAAAAGGGATTTCCCGCCAGTTTGCCAGCGTGGCCATTGCCACGTTAGCCGATATGCGGGAATGGCGCGGCGCTATCTCCGCCATGATCAGTCATGGATTGGCTGTCAGTGACGCATGGGCCGCCGGCTACCGCGATCAAGCCCAAGCCGATCTCGCGCAAGCCGAAGTCGCCGCCACCACTGATGACGACCGCAGCGCCCTCCAACTCCTCCGCAACGAAGAGTCTAATCTGGAGAGCTGGTGGAACACCGTCCTCGGCCATCGCCAGGATCTCAACGGTTCCTCCACCATTGATCCGGACGCGCTGAAGAACGACCCCATGCTGGCTAAAATCCGCTCCTGCAGCCAATTCCTAAACCCCATGTTGGTAAGCGGCGCGTTCAGCGATAACTCCGCCTGCCACTAGCCCCGCCGTTTTCGCGGCGGCCTTCATCGTAACCTTGGAAGGGCGGGGATTTTTCCCCGCCATAAACAAATTCGCTCTGAGCTCCGTACCGCTTGCGCCGTTTCACCCGCGCAAGCTTTTCAACTAGTTTCAAACCACGGGCCAATCACATGAAAAGTGCGGCACCCAGAAGGTGGAGGCGTGGTGTAACTGAGTTTCGATATAGTACGTTACAAGGGACGGGCCACCCGCCCGGGAATGCAACGGCGTTCCTTCGTTTGCCAGACAGTCCAAAGCTGGTGCTCAGTTTCGACTAGAGGAACGGGCAGAAGGGAATCTCAGACGAAGGTAAGGGCGGAATGGCAGGCACGGGATCTCAACCAACCCTGCTTCCACGCACTTGGCGGTGAAACGGTCGCAATGAACGAGAAACGGGCGGGCTGCTGGCGACTCCGCTGGTGCATCCTGCTCATTGTCCTCATCACACTTTCGACTTTGCCCGCGAGGGCGCAGACGCCCGATCCTCAACCACCCGGTCCGGCTCCGGACCCTGCGCGTCCCGCGTTAAACCCATTTCCTGCCGAACAGAATTGGAGTTTTCTCGCAGACCCTTCGAAGCGCACGGACTTCTTTGACCCGATTAAATACATTGCATTTGGCGACAACCCGCAATTTTATCTCTCGCTGGGTTTCGAATATCGTATCCAGTATGAGTATTACGACAACTGGATGTTTGGCGCGGGGCCGCAAGATCACAACGGATACGTCATGAATCGCGTGATGCCCCATTTCGATTTCCACGTAGGAAGGTACTTTCGTCTATTTTCCGAATTCGAGTTTGACTACGAAGATGGCAGGATCGGTGGCCCACGGCCCCAGATTGATGAAGACCGTGGCGATGTTCATCAGGCGTTTCTCGAGATCGGATCTCATGTGAGCAGTGGCCAGGGTATAAGTCTGCGGGCGGGGCGCCAGGAAATAGTGCTTGGTTCGGGCCGCTTGTTGGACAACAACGAAGGCCCCAACGTGAAGATGAGTTTCGACGGGTTTCGCTTTATCACCGAAGGTACGCACGTGAGGTTGGATCTATTCGCAATCAAGCCTGTCGAAAATAAACTCGGTTGGTTCGACGACGTGCCGAATCATGCCGAAAGCCTATGGGGAAGTTATCTGACTGTTCCAGTCCCCATCGTGAGCCGCGGGCAGGCCGACTTCTATTACATCGGAGCGGACACGAAGTCAGCAATCTATAGCAGAGGTACCGCCCACGAGGTTCGCCATACCGTGGGCACTAGGATGTCCCGCCCCATAGGTAAAGGCTTGGACTACAACTGGGAACCCAACTACCAGTGGGGAAGTTTCGGAGGTGCCTCGATTCGTGCCTGGAGCGCTTCAACGGAAACTGGGTACACATTTGATCGCATGCGCTTTCATCCTCGGCCTTTGTTACGGGCGGACGTTTACAGCGGCGACGGTAATCCAGCGAACCAGCCCGTCGGAACTTTTAATTCTCTTTTTCCGCGGGGCGCATACTTTACGCCCGCGGTGGTGCCTTTCCTCGGGCCTCAGAATTTGATCGATGTGCATCCAGCGCTTCAATTCCAGCTGCGTACGAACGTTACCGGCGCTTTTGCATGGGACTGGTATTGGCGGGAATCAACACACGATGGGATATATGCTTTTGGAAGCGCAGTCCTGCTGGATCCGGCCGGTGCCAGCCGCGCCCGCTATCTTGGCACTCAAGGAGATCTCGAGATTCGCTGGTCACCCGCGCCACACATCATCCTTGCATTCAACCTGGCTGGCTTTGAGCCAGGAACTTTTTTCAAAACGGTGACCAACAACAACGCCCCACCCATCGCCGCAAATGTCGGATTCACATATCGCTTCTAAAGAACAGGACATTGCCCCGGGCGACCAACTCCTTTGCCACGTCGTCAATTCCCCGCACCTCCTCGAATATTGAACCGTCTGGTGGCTGCCGCAACCTTCGCGCTGGCTATGCTATGATTCCGCAAGAGGGAGCTATGAAATCCACGGGCAAGAAGTCCAAACAGGCGCAAGCTAAAACCTCCGTGTCACGCGATAAAGTTCGTAAAATGCGCGACGATTCTCACGCCGTGAAAAAGATTGGCAAGATCAGGACTCCTCTTGCGGAAAGACGCTCGAAAACCCGTGCGCTGCGTCATGAGACGAAGGAAGTCTTGAAAGAAGTTCAGTCGAAGCTCAATCCTTCTTAGCTCTCGCGTAGGACTCTGCGCCCATCAAATGAATTGAGACCTAAGGCTCGTCGCCCACCACGCAGCTCTTCTGGCCCGGCGCGTCCCACATAAGCGGAACATTATTGCCCGCCAAAACGAACTACGATTCAGCCGCTATACCGGAAATTGTTCTGCCGGTCATTGGCGTCGTCGGAAAACTTCGTCAAGAAATACCCGGCCTGAACGGAAGAGCCTCCGGAAACGAACCGGGAAGCAATCTACTCCTCGCGGAGCGCCTTCAGCGGATCGATCTGAGCCGACCTTCGCGCCGGCACGTAACAGGCTAGCATCGCCACCGCGGCCAGGAGCAAGGGTGCGCCGATGAGTAAGCGCGGATCGTCGGTACCAACCTTGAGCGCCTCGACGAAAATGTTCGCCAGCGCCGAAAGTACTTTTGCCATGGCGATGGCGCCCAAAAACCCCAGAACCGTTCCGACCCCGACCAGCGCCGCCCCTTCACGCAGCACCAGCCGCAGCACCTGCGCCCTACTCGCGCCGAGTGCCGTGCGGATTGCGATTTCCTTGCGCCTTTGCGCAACCGAGTAGGCCGTGACCCCCGCGAGTCCGATGGCGGCTAACAACAAGCCGAACATTCCAATTCCGCCGTACGTTTGGATAGAGAACCGTAAGGCGGAACGGCTGCGATCCAGGTAAGCGTTGAACGTTTGCACATTGAAGATGTTCAGATTGGGATCGATGAGAGCGATCTCGCTCCGAATGCCGCGAAGCGCATCCGCTCCCACATCCGACCGCACCATAATGGTGATGCCTCCAGCCGGCGGCCGCGCAAAATCGCGTGGCGTCAGCGGCAAATAGATGATGGATTGACTGAATCCCTCTATATCCTTAAAGTCGCGGACCACGCCGACCACTTCATAGGATTGCTTGTTGTCGCGGAGCCGCTTACCGATCGCATTCTGATTTCCGAAAAGTTTGCGTTCCGCGCTTTCATTCAGCACTGCAGACAAAGAGACCGTCTGCGAGCCGTGCGGCTGGCCTCGTTGATCGCGGTCCTCGAACTCCCGGCCGGCCAGCATGGGTTCGCTGAGCGAGGCAAAATAGCCCGCGCCCACGGTTTCCTCAACCACGGGCTGCTCCACTTGTGAGGACCCCGGCGAGTCTTCGGCAGACACTTGCGTGGGTTCCACTTCGCTAGAAAAGGGCGGCTGCGCGGCGAGGGCGATGCTGCGCACCGGACCAGCGGCTTTGAGCCGTTCGGGAAGTTTCTCGAACAGAGCTTGCGCTTTTTCGGGCGCGTAACCGTCACGCACGGGATCTAGGGACAAGAGATACATCGTGTTCGGATCGAATTTGGTCTGGATGCTGCTTCCCTTGCTAATTCCTATTACCAGGAACCCGGTCATCAGCAGCAGCATGAGCGAAGCGGCAACCTGGGCTACCATGAGCAGGTTGCGCAAGCCAAACCGCCGGTAACCCGGCAACTGAAGTGCGGAGCCCTCCTTGAGAGCCGGAGTCAGATCGGATTTTGTCGCTTGTAAGGCGGGCGCGAGGCTGAATCCGATGCCGCACATGACCGCGAGACCGAACGCGAAAGCCGCTGCGCGCCAATCCAGGTTGAGCGTGGATTCGACGGGCACCGTCGTCGGCGCGGTGTAGTGAGAGTTCAACACCCCGAGAACATACGCGAGTGCGAATCCTGCCATGCCGCCCAGCAGTGAGAGCAAAATGCCTTCGCTTATCATCTGCCGGACAATCCGGAAACGGCTGGCCCCGACTGACAGGCGAATGGCCAACTCTTTTCGGCGATTCGCGCCGCGCGCCATCAGCATGTTTGCCAGATTCATGCACGCCAGGGAAATAATCAGGCCCATCAGCGCGACCAAGAATCCGATCAAGGCAGGCTTCAATTTCCGGGGCATCGGTATGTTGGTGCCTGCTGGAAGCAACGTTACGCGTCGGCCTTTGTCCCTGCGCGCTAGCGAGGAAGGATCCTGCTCGTCGAGATTACGTGTGATCGCGTCGAGGCCCGCTTCCGCGGATTCAATCGACACTCCGGGTGCCAGGCACAGGATTGCCAGGAACTCTTTGGCATTGCGTTGGTGTAAAACGTCGTTGGCGAGCTCCGGAGCGAGTGCGGCCGGCGCGGTAATCGGGACAAACAGCTCAGCGGGATTGACGCCCAGTGCACCATTGAAATCTTTCGGCGTAATTCCCACGATGGTGGCAAGTTGTCCATTCAGGCGAAGTGTTTGCCCCACAGCGCTGGGAGAGGAGTTGAGGCGATTGCGCCAGAAACGGTCGCTAATCACTACAACGGGCGCGTTGCCGGGCTTGTCAAGTTCGGGACTGAGCACTCGCCCACGCTGGGGTTGGACGCCGAGCACGGAAAAATAATCGGCTGATACAAGTTGCCCGAACACGCGCTCGGGTTTCGCATTCAGATCGCCTTGGAAGGTGGCATTGAACGGGACGCCGCTCTGAAATGCGGCGACCCCAGCGAACAGGCTCTTTTGCTCTCGATACTGCTCGATGTAGTAATACGACACCGGGGCGAGGTCACCGTCCGTGGACTCCTGAAACATCACCAAGTGTTTGGCATTCGCCGCTGCCGGCAGATCACCAAATAGCACCTCCCATTTCATGTATACATTTGTGGTTAGCCCAATTCCGAGTCCCATCGAAATGATGCCGACCAACGCAAAGCCGGGCGACTTAATCAGCGCTCGCAACCCGTATCGCATATCGCCGCGCATTTCGCTCAAGTATTCGAGCGGCACGCGAATGGCGATGTCCGCGATTAGCCGAATCAGCCCCGCGGCTCCCTGTCTCTTGGCAATCTCTTCCACGACGTCCTCCCCGAGTTGCGTCACCTCGGTGCCGTAGGCCAATTTAAATTCGTGAGGAAAAGCCTGTGCCAGGCGTCGGTAGATACGCCATGCGAAATTCATTCCGTCACCATGCCTCGGTTCACTCGAATGCTGCGAACCAATTCCTGCAGGCGCTCGCATTCGGCATCGAGCACGCGTTTGCCGAGAGCCGTCAGCCGGTAATAGCGGCGTCGCGCGTCGTCCAATTCCGGCGCGGGCCGTTCGTCGGATTCCTCGATCAGTTCCGCCTCGATTAGTCGCTTGATCGATCCATACAGCGTCGCCGGCCACAACCGCACTTTGCCGGTAGTCCGATTCAGAACGTCCTGCATAATTGCGTAACCGTGCTGCTCTCCGCCCGCAAGCGACAGCAGTATGTGAAACCAATGGGTCTTGAGTGGAATGAACCTCTGAGGATCGCTCTTGGTCATGTTAGTATGTATATCATACTATATCTATACGTGTCAATAGGCACGAAGCTTGCGATCCGTTTGCGCGCTGCGGAGCGAGCCGGGGTGCTCGCATGGGCTCGCGCCATGAAAGCTGCGTAAGGTAGAAATTCAAACTCGAAAACATTGCGCGAGTGAAGCCGCGCAAACGGTAGGGAAGAGGGCACAGCGGAACGCTGGCGCGCGGCGAATTCCAAAGCGGCGACAACCGTGATAGCCTGATTCTGCGTAATGGGCAGAAAAGCTCGGGCATTACTGGGTGCTGCGAGAATTGTGCCACGAAGCTTTGTGCTGCTGGCGAGTAAAGGAGAAATGAATTGCCGCAATTAATGAGGACTTCAAATCCGGCCCTGAACGATCAGGCATTTCAAGGAGCGGGCGTCGCCATCGGCGAACCGATGACGCTGCAGGGCACGGTGAACAAGACGGGCGTGCTGCTGCTCTGCGTGATTGCTACCGCTGCATGGACCTGGAATATTTTCATGCATACTCATTCGCAGGAATCTGCCATGAGCCTGGCGATGGTCGGCGGCATCGGCGGATTTATCGTTGCGCTGGTCACAATTTTCAAGAAGACCTGGGCGCCGGTGACGGCTCCTATTTATGCCTTGCTCGAAGGCCTGGTGCTCGGCGGAATTTCCGCCATGTTCGAGCTGCGCTTTCCGGGCATCGCGATTCAAGCGGTGAGTTTGACGTTTGGCACGCTGGCAGTGCTGCTGCTGGTATACCGTTCGGGCGTGATTCCCGTTACCGAGAATTTCAAGTTGGGCGTGGTGGCCGCGACGGGCGGGATTGCGCTTTTCTATCTTGCGACCATGGTTCTGGGATTTTTCGGCGTGCACCTCACGACGATCAATGGTTCGGGACCGATCGGGATCGGCTTCAGCATTTTTGTGGTGATCATCGCGGCGCTGAATTTGGTGCTCGATTTCGATTTTATCGAGAACGCGGTTCGCGCGGGCGCGCCAAAATATATGGAATGGTACGCGGCGTTCGGTCTGATGGTCACGCTGATCTGGCTCTACTTCGAAATCCTTCGCTTGCTCTCAAAATTGCGAAGCCGCAACTAAACTTCTCCGCGAGAACCGGAAAATTCCCCGAGATTTTGTCATCTCGTGAGACAAAATCTGTCCGGCAAGTGGCCACCACAACGGTAACATTTCTACCCCGAAAAATTTGAGACGAACTTCGCCGTCCGTCGTACCCCGCTGCAATTCATAGACAGCATTAGGCTTGCTGTGGCCTCGCGGTGGCCTGCCAAATGCACTTCCGATAGCAGATTTTAAGGTCAGCCCGCGCCGTTACCGGGCGACTCGAGAGAGTAAACGTGAACCTTCCGCAACCGAATTCTGAGAGCACTCAGCGTTCTGTGAATCGAGAGCGCGGCTTCACCATGATCGAGCTGGGCGTGGTGATCGTCATCATCATAACGATTTTGGCGATGGCCATTTTCCAGCTGCAACCGAGCTTGCAAGACGCGAAGTACGACAACGCCATGCGCCAGGTGCTCAGTCAACTGCGGCAAGCGCGCGAATACGCCATCGCGAACCGCCGCTATGTCCAGGTGACATTTCCAATCGTGGTGATCGCCGGACAACCTACTCAATATCAAATAGTGACCACCCAGAAAAACGTGGCGCCCTATGGGCCAGTGGATGCGGGAGCTGATGCTGTGCTCAGCACCGTTCCCATTCAGGTCCCTGCGCAGTATTTGGTGTATCCCGGCGCTCCGGATACACCGGACGGTTTCGGAAACGCCGCCGCCATTGACTTCGAAGGGCTAAATGGCGGACCGATCCTGGGGATGATGTTCCAGAGCGACGGTGAGCTGATTGACGGCGGGACGTTCCAACCGATTAACGGAACCGTCTTCATTGGTTTCCCTAACGCGGCTTCAGCTTCCAGAGCGGTGACGGTTTTGGGAGGCACTGGCCGGGTTCGCGGTTGGAAATATACGGGGACAGCATGGTTTCAATTCTGAAGGAGATTAGGACAATGCAGCAAACAAAAAGACGGCGATTAGCTGCGGGCTTCAGCCTACTTGAAACGATGGTCGCGCTGATCGTTCTGTTCGTGGGAATTCTAGGCCTGGCAGCGTTGCTCTACAATTCGCTGTCCTACATGCAGGGTTCGCAGGACGATTTCATCGCGCAGCAGAAAGCAGAAGAAGCGGCGGAAGCTATCTTCACGGCGAAGTACAGCGCCAACGCGACGTTTGCGCAAATTTCAAATAACTCCGGCGGAAATCCTGGCGGCCTATTTCTGACCGGCCCGCAACCGCTGCTGCAACCCGGACCCGACGGACTTGTCGGCTCGATCAACGACGTCGGCGCGCCTCCCGCTTTCATCGTTTACCCCGGACCCGACGGGAAGCTCGGCACCGCGGACGATATTCAGGCGCCGCTCACAAATTTCACTCGCACGATCACGATTACCAATCTCGCGAGCGAACCAACGAACGACGTCCGCGACGTGGTGATAACGATCAACTACACCACTGGAAAATTTACGCGCCTGTACCAGCTGGAGACTTATGTTTCGGAATACTAGCGTGGCGAGGAGCGAGGGAATGAAGCGGCAAAACGGATTCACTTTAATCGAGTTGATGGTCTCCATGGCCATTCTGGTAGCCACGATCGGAGTGGTGGTAGGCGCGCTACTGCAAGCCCAGCATGCCACACAAGGCGTGGCGTACGAGGCCAACACGCAGGAAAACCTGCGCGCCGGAATGCATTTCATGGTGGAAGATTTGTTGCAGGCTGGTGAAGGAATTCCGCAAGGTGGGCTCTCGGTACCCTATAACGCTGCGGGGAACTCTGCGATTATTCGTCCAGGCGCGTTTGCGCCGATCTCCCTGACTTTCGTAAACCCTCCGGCTCCAAACGGCTTCACGGTGCTCCCGGCGATAAGCCCCGGCTCCCAGCAGGGCCAGGATGCAAAAACGGTGAACCCGACAAATGGCGCGATACTGGACGGTAATTGGAAGACCGACATCATCAACATACTTTATGCAGATAACAGCCTCCAAGACGTGGCCGGCAACTATCTTTACAGTTATCCCGTGGTGCAGGCTGCTGGTCCTGCGTGCGCGGGAACAATTAGCCCCACGGGAGCGTTCGTGACGCTGGCCACAAATTGTTTCTCGATGCCCGGCGTCACAAAGCCCATTACGGTCGGCAATCTGATCATGTTTCACAATTCCAACGGAACCGCTCTGGAATACGTGACCAGCATTAACGGACAAACGATAAATTTCGGAGCGGGAGATCCGGCCGGCCTGAACCAAACTGGGCTGCCTAACGGGACGGTAGCGAATTTGCAGAACTCCGGCGGCGGCTTCCCGCCGACTTCCATCACACGAGTTTGGCTGATCACGTATTACATAGATTCGACGACGAATCCGGCGGATCCCCAGTTAATCAGGCAGGTGAACTATCCGAACTACCCGGCCGGTCCGGCGGCCGTAAATCCTCCGCAAGCGATTGCAGACAACATTGAGAATCTTTCGTTCAGCTACGACATTACCGGGTCAAACTGGCCCGGGATTGGCACCTATCCGGCAGGACCGGGAAACGCTCCCACACCGGTTCTGCCCGACACCGCCGCTCAGATTCGCGCGGCGAACGTATTCCTGGCTGGAAGATCAGAAGCGCCTTATCGGGGAGAAGGTTATCCGCAATATTTACGCAACAACCTAAGTACGCAAGTCAGTGCTCGCAGCCTTTCGTTTTCAAATACCTTTACCACCGCAGCGTCGTCGACATCTCCATAAAAGGCGCTCGCATAGTTTTAATAGGTTTTTTCAAAGGAGACTTGCAGTGAGAACTCAACGCCAAAGTGGAATTGCACTACTAACCGCCCTATTCGTGCTCATCCTGGTCACCGCGTTAGCGGTGGGAATGTGCTGGATGGTCATGACCGACCAACGGCTGGGTGGAAATAACCAGTTCCGCGAGACGGCGTTCTATGGAGCGGAAGCAGGCATGGAGAAGCTCACCGCCGACGTAGGAACTACTTTTGCGAACGAAGGCTCGCTCTCCAGCGCAGAGATGACCGCCATGACTGCAGTCGCGAATCAGCCGACAATTACCGGCATACAATATCTGGATCCTGCCGGAAACTCGACGTATGAGATTATGTGCGGAAGTCCTCTGGTCACTCCGTGCGTGCCGGTTTCGTCCAATGCCACAATGCTTCCACCGAGCCCGTATGCAGGGATGCAAGGGCTCATCACTCCATTCACGCTTTCGGTTACTGCCCGGGGCGTAGTCACCGGTGCGGAAGTGAAGTTAACGCGTCAAGTACAGGTGGTAGCCATTCCCGTTTTCCAGTTCGGTATTTATTCGGATTCGGATGTCAGCTTCTTCGCAGGTCCTCCGTTTGATTTTGGAGGGCGCACTCACACCAATGGCAATCTCTGGCTGGCGGCTAACAGCGGCCCACTGTATCTCGCTGACAAGGTAACCGTAGCGGGTCAGGTGGTTCGTACCAACCTGGAAAATGGCACTGCGCTCACAGGCACGAGCTATACCGGAGTGGTATCAATCGCGACTACGCCCAGTCCGGCTACCTTGCCCCCAGGTCCGACTTATTCCAACGCCCAGTGGTCTCCCCTGGCGCTAACGGAAGGTAGCGTTACAGCCGCCGGTGGTCCGCTCAACATCACCAACGTCGCATTGGCTACCCCAAATGGGGGATGGCCCGCGGTTGAAAATCGATATAACGGGCAGTTAAGTAGCGGCGTGCCGATTCTGACTTTAACCACTACCGCTTTAGGCGGACTGGTTCATCCAATTTCCCTGATCCGCCGGCCAACTCCTGGAGAGACTCAGGCCGTGTTGAATGAGCAGTATTTTATTGAGGCCTCACTTCGGATTCTGCTCGACGATTATCCGGCGGGCGTAACGCCGGGCGCCGGGGGAGCCTGCCATAACGCAGATATGATGGCCGAACAGACCGTTACTACGGCAACAGATCCCGTCGATTTGATGACTCTCGCGACAAGCCCAGGTTCAATTTACTCCGGTGCTGCCAATGTTCCTGGGCTCTTAATTCCGTTGCCGACGTCAGGTGCGGGAGGAGCTTATTCCGCCACGAATGGATATTGGATCGCGAGTGGCAAACCCCTGATTACAGGATGCTTGAAAATAGAATATCAGAATCTAGCGGGAGGCTGGACCGATATCACGCCGCAAGTTCTGGCCCTGGGATTTACTGGTCGGAATATCAATCCATTGGGTGCCGGGTCCTATGTTGCGCCGCCAACCCTTCCTGCGCTAGCTAGCAATGCTGCGCAAGGGCCCACGATTAATACCAACGTCACGTCTAAGATCTCCTGTATAGATCCTAGCCCCAACGCCATCATCCGAATCGAACGCTTACGAGATAACCCCTCGACGGCCTCGGCTGCAAACGCTTACTGTGGCAATACGGCAGCCGCCGGAACCATTACCGCGACAGACTACTGGCCGATGGCGCTGTTCGACTCTCGAGAAGGGACTCTTCGAACGGTTACCCAACCCAACCAGATCACGGCGCAGGGCGTGATGTATTACATCGAGCTGGACGCGGGAAACTTGGCGAAGTGGATTAACGCGGGTGCCTTTCCGCTCAACAATAATACGGGAGGATTCACCGTTTACTTCTCGGATCGTCGCGGTGAACTGCCCGATCCAAATGCGGCGAATACGAAGACGGGTAGCTTCGGATTCAACGACGTCGTCAACTTATCGAACCCCGGCTCAGGATGTCCGAATGGCGCTATCGAACAGGGTGAAGACCTGGAAGGCGATGGCGTGCTACGAACGTACGGAGGCGCGGAATCTATCCCACTTTACCCGCTTGCTACGGGAGCCAATAACTGGACCCTTCCCGGATTGTGGACCGGAACGAATATGGCAACCAGTGGTGCGAGCGCCGTTATGCAGGCAAGCAATGAATGTCCAGCCCCGGTTGTTTCAGCGCCCATGAGCGCAAACAATTGGCCTGGAGTCATGTATATGGACGCTCGACAGGCGCGCGAAAATCCACCGATATTTTTCCGCCGGGCATTGAAAATCGTGGATGGCCAGTCTTTGAATCTGGGTACCACCTGCGGCGCGATTCCTTGTGGATTGACCATAGCGTCGGAGAACCCGGCCTATATTCAGGGCGACTATAACGCGCCGCCGGACGGTTCGTGGAGCGGATCAAGCGTAGCCGCGGCAGTCGCAGCGGACGCTATAACGTTGCTCTCCGACAACTGGAATGATGTGAATTCGTTTGTTTGGCCGTTTATAATTAACAACGGCCAAGCGAACGATCGTAATGCGGTGCAGACGGCCTATCGCACGGCTTTGATTGCCGGAAAGGGAATCCCGTTTATCAATCCGGCCGGAGAAGTGGCAGACTTTGGAACGGACGGAGGAGTGCACAACTTCCTGAAGTATCTCGAATACTGGGGAGGAGTTAACGCCTACTACGAGGGTTCGCTGGTGAGCTTCTACTACAATCGGCAAGCCGTCGGAACTTACAAGAACTGGGGCGCGGTTTACAGCCCGCCAAACAGGAATTACTTCTTCGATCAAAACTTTACATTGGGTCCACAATATTTGCCTCCAAGAACACCGTCGTTGCGCTCCATCAATACGATCGGATTCTCGCAGGAGCTTTTGGCGACCCAGTAGATCCGCTTTACACGAACGGACATGAAGCGGCTCCCGTAAGAAGGGGGCCGTTTTCATTTTGGCGCGCACGAATCAAATTTCTTCGTGCGCCTTACGCCATTCGAGCATTCTGACATCCTGCGAGCACAAATCTGCCGGCACCTCGAAGTCAGAGGGAACAGCGATGCCCACCAGCGCCTCGGCGTACAAATTGTAATTGCTTCCGACCGGCAATCGCTCGAGATGGTAAGCCAAGATTGACACCTCGTGGTTCCCGCCGAATAATGCCGATATGACCAAGCCGGAAACCGTGAGACGCATCAAGGCCTATTCGGCCGAGAGCGGATACGTTTACCAGTATCAATTCCGGGACGTGCACCCGGCGGAAAAGGTAGGCGCGCCTGGGAATGAATATATTTATTACGTGTCCGCTGATCGCAAGACGATGTTTCCGGTGCGCATTTTTGTCCGGCGAGATGCGCTGGATAACTGGACCAAGAAAACCGGACGCGTGTTGACCGGAACCGAAGAGTACGCAGTGGCGAAAATGCGGCTATTCCAAGCCCTGGACGAAGTGGAAGATTTTGCCACCAAGCGTCCAGACCTGGTGGTGGACGAGTCGAACTTGCCCGCGCTGCTGGAACGCCTCGACCTGTAGTCCGTCCTGCTTTTCTAAAACTCTAGAGAAGATACTGGTCAAGTAGGGTGTCAACGATGAGGGTCACTTCTTCGCGAGGATTGCGTGAAGCGCCGGCTCAAGATTTTCGTATCGGAAAGGAAACCTTGCAGCAGGCAAGCGCTCGGAGCTGACTCTCTGGCTGGAAAGCAAAAGCGCGTCAGCCATTTCTCCCAGCATTAAACGCAACGCAAACCCAGGCGCAGGAAAAATTGCCGGCCGATGGAGCACGCTCGCCAGTACGCGCGTGAACTCCGCATTTCGCACCGGGTTTGCCGCCACCACATTCACCGGACCGCTGGCCTTCTCATCTGAAATGGCGGCCCGCAGTATGCCGACGACATCATCAATCGCCACCCACGACATCCATTGCTGGCCGCTGCCAAGTCTTCCGCCTAGGCCCAGCTTGAAGGGAGGAACGATCTGCTTCAGAGCCCCGCCTTTTGCAGAAAGAATGATTCCAAAGCGAGCGAGTACCGCGCGTATTCCGCTCGATTGTGCGCGTAGCGCTTCGGTTTCCCAGTCGCGGGTCACGCTTGCGAGGAAATCGTTTCCCGCAGCGCTCGATTCGGTGAGAACTTCGTCGCCACGATTGCCGTAATATCCGATGGCCGAGGCAGAAACCAATACTCGAGGTTTTTGCTTTAGCCGCGTGAATGCGTCTGCTAGCAGGCGCGTGGCACCTATGCGGCTGGCGTAGAGAATTTTCTTTCGCGCAGGCGTCCAGCGGCCGCCGCCGATACTTGCACCGTTTAGGTTCACCACCGCGTCGGCAGCTTCCATCGCGTTCGTGTTGATAAAACCGCTGGTCGGATCCCAGCGAATGTCACCCGGCGCGGCTTCCCCTCCGGGCCGGACTAGATGAGCTACCGTATGCCCATCGCTTCGCAAAGATTCGGTTAGTGCTGTTCCGACCAGGCCTGAGCCACCCGAAACCAGAACTTTCATGCAGCAAGCCTCCGCGTCGACCATGAAGTGTGCCTAAACTAAAAAAGGTAAAACCGGGGACTCCGCACTCGTCGTCCTCTTCTTGCGGCGTGGTTCATTTCCTTCTATTGAAGAAGTTGAGCGCTAGGACGCCGGGGGCAGCGTTCCGCGCTAACTTCATTATGCGAATATTACCGCAATTTTTGCGCAAAGGCCGACGAAAGAAGCCTTACTTGTTTTGTCCGCCTTAACGATGGACTCTTGAATCGCTTTGAACCCTAGGGCGCGATAGAATCGACCAGATGCGCGTTCGCGTACTTTTTTTTGGACAACTAAAAGAAATCGTCGGCGTGGCCGCTGAAGACGCTGGACTCTCGGAAGGCGCCCGCGTGGAAGATCTATTCGAACGTTACGCGCGGCGGTTCCCAAAGCTTGCCGAATTCCGAAGCTCGATCGCACCTTCTGTGAATCAGGAATATGCCGAATGGCAAGCTTCCGTGGCGGACGGAGATGAAGTGGCTTTCCTGCCTCCCGTCAGTGGAGGGCAGGGAACCGGTAACAAGGACGACATCTTCGAGCTTGTGCGCGAGCCCATTCAGCCGGGCGAGCTTCTGGAAAAATTGAAAACTCCAGAAGAGGGCGCCGTGGTGGTCTTCGACGGCTTCGTGCGCAACAATTTCAAGGGAAAGCGCACGCTCTACCTGGAGTACGAAGCGTACGAGGCGATGGCTTTGGCCAAAATGAACGAGATTGGCGAACAGATCCGCGAAAAGTTTCCGATTCGTCGTGTGGTTATCCTTCATCGTTTAGGGCGGCTGGAGATCGGCGAAACAAGCGTGTGGATCGCCGTAAGCTCGGCACATCGAAATGCCGCCTTTGAGGCCTGCCGTTACGCCATCGACACTTTGAAGCGCGCGGTGCCGATCTGGAAGAAGGAGTTTTTTGCAGGCGGCGCGGTTTGGGCTGAAGGTGAAACGCCTTCGGAGGAAGCCATTTCGCCGCCGGATGAATCTAAGTTTCCTACAACCAAATGAAGCGACCCCTGCCGGCTGGATTCTCCGTTCTGTGCACAATGATTGGACTTCTAACGTGCGCCTGCGTTGCGCTCAATTTGCGAGCGCAACAATTACAAGCACAACCATCGCAAACGAAACAGCCAGGCGTGATACGCGTGCAGACGAACCTGGTGAGCATCCTGGCCAGCGTAATCGATGCCAACGGACAGCCCATCCCCGATCTCAAACAAGATGTGTTCCAGCTTTCCGAAGAGGGCGTGGCTCAAAAAATCGAGCGCTTCGAGGCCGAGACCAATCGTCCGCTTGACCTTGCCCTAATGGTTGACTCCAGTATGAGCACGTTCAAGGATTTGAAGTTTGAAACCGAATCTGCGGCGCACTTCATCCGCCAAGTGGTGCGGCCTGGGGACACACTGAGTGTTTTCGAGTTCGACGAAAAGGTTACGCAACTGGTCGATTTTTCGGCGGACGTACCCAAGCTGCAGTCCGCGGCGCGCCGAATCACCTCGGGGACCGGAACTTCGATATACGATGCGATTGTACTGGGTTCGAATGAGCTGCGGAGGCGTCCCGCAGATCGAAGGCGGGCCATTGTTCTGTTAACGGACGCCGGCGAAACTACCAGCAGGTGGAAATTCGAGGATGCCCGGCGCGCTGCAATCGCTTCGGACGCATTGCTTTACTCGGTTGTGATTCGCGCAGCCAACGAGAGCGGGCGAAATACAGCCGGCGAGCATGCCTTGATTACGATTACAGATAGCACGGGCGGCGCGATGTTCATGGTGGACGAAACGCACCCGCTCGACGCCATGTTCGACCGCATTGATCGCGAGTTACGCACGCAATACTTGTTGGGTTACTATCCTACTCCGGTGCCGCCGCCGGGAAGCCGCCGCCATGTGACTGTCAAGGTGACCACCGGCGACTTGGTGCGTTACCGCAAAGAATACTTCACTGCGTACGCGCCGCGATAAGCTCGTTCGGCGCGAACGACAGCTACTAAAAACCATGAACCAATTTCTTACTACTGCCATTGAAGCCGCGCGCGAAGCGGGCGCCATCATCCTGGCAGGACACGCCCGTCCGAAAGAAATAATCTACAAAGGCGACGTGGATTTGGTCACTGAAACCGATCGCAAATCGGAAGCGGCGATCGTCGCGCGTTTGCGGCGCGATTTTCCGCAACATACCATTGTCGCCGAAGAAGGCACCGGCAAGGACACTTTGGCATCTTCCTTTATCTGGTACGTGGATCCGCTCGATGGCACTACGAATTTCGCCCACGGTTATCCGTGCTTCGCGGTTTCGATTGGGTTGTTCAAGGATGGCAAAGCACTCGTCGGCGTGGTGTTCAATCCGGTTACCAATGAATTGTTTTACGCCTCGCAAGGCGATGGCGCTTACCTAAACCAAAGGCCGATTCACGTGTCTTCTGTGAATACTTTGGCAGCCAGTTTGGTATCCACAGGATTTCCGGTGCATAAGCGGGCCGACAATTTAAATATTCATTATTATTGGGAGTTCACGCTGCGTTCGCACGGAGTGCGCCGCGACGGCGCTGCCTCCATGGATCTATGTTCGGTAGCGTGCGGCCGGTTCGAAGCCTTCTGGGAGTTCGGCTTGAAATCCTGGGACACCGCAGCCGGAATGCTGATCGTTACCGAAGCGGGAGGGAAAGTCAGCGATATTGCTGGCGCGCCCTATCAACCTGGGGGCCCGTCCGTGCTAGTGACCAACGGCTTGGTGCACGAGGAAGTAAAACAGGTTGCAGCGGAGATCGCCGCTGGTCCCGCCAAGTTCTAATCACCCGCGCCCGGCGAGTCGGAAATTTCGCCTAGGGGCTCTTAGGCTTCTCGATGACCTGCTGGGTTTGCACAGAAAATAAACGAAAGTCAGAAAAAGTGTGCGTGACGATCGTACGGCGTTTGCCGTAATCGATATATGCCGTTGCCGATTGAGGCAGCCACATTTCGATGTCCTGCGAGTGGAATTTTACCGGCGCGTAATCGACGGAAACCGAGTTGCCCCGCATTCCAATCGCCGGTACCTCATTCACCAGATTCGTTTCCAAGTGCATCACTTGGCCGGAAGCCGTGGCGATCCACGCGCGCCCCTTCAGACTGGCCGGAATAACCTGTGAAGCGGTACGAACTCCAAAAGTTCGCGCCCGCTTGTCTTTACTCTGGCGGAAATAAACCACCCAGGCGGGCTGATCGTTCCACACGGTCAAGCCTTCGCAGCGCATATCGTAGTCACTTTGTAGTGCAGGATTAAAAATCAGCGCCAGGGCCGGCAGACCGCGATCCAGAATTGCGCCGAGGTCGGCGTTTTCGGCCCCCGATAGAAGCGTGCGAGTTTCATGTACCTTCGGGGTATCGGATTTCTCGCCGAAATCTACCAGGTAATCAAATTTTGCGGATGTAATCATTTCCGGCACGCCAAGGTCGTCGGTTTGCTCATAGCGGAGTTGTTCTTGAGCGTCGAAATCCTGCAGATGAGTGATCAATTCTTCAGCGCGATCTCCGGCCTGTTTCAGAACGTTGGCGATCTGGCAGGGCGGCGTGGTGGAAATCGATGACAGGGCAGCATCCACCTGTGGCGGATTCCAGCGCAATTCGGACTTCTTGCTTTCCTTTTTCTGGGCTGGTTTAGCCGGCGTGTTTAGCGTGCGCACGAACAAGCCGAAGATTAAAAACAATAAAGTAGTGCTGAAGGGCGAGACAATTCGACTGTTGAGCTTTAGCGAAAGTGGACGGGAACGAATCATTTCGGTGGCCCCTACCACGCGGCTGCCAAACAACGATTGGCAACAGTTTATCACGCTAGCTAGGAGTGCGTAGCTGCCAATCGCGAATATTCGCCCTGCCGATCGCTTGCTCTTTTTCTCGCAGCCGAGCCACACTCATTGACGCGCCTGGCGCCCAATGCTAGCTTGACGCCTATCCTTCTTCATGCGAGCTGTTGACCTTATTCGCAAAAAGCGAGACGCCGCGGAACTTTCCCGCGAAGAAATTGATTTCCTCATTGAAGGCGTTACACGTGGGCGAATTCCCGACTATCAGATTGCCGCTTGGCTCATGGCCGTAGTTTGGCGGGGAATGAGCAACGCGGAAGTTGCCGCGCTGACCGAGGCCATGCTTCTTTCCGGCTTGGTTCTGGCTTGGCCGGATTTGCCCGCGGCCAAGGTGGATAAACATTCCACCGGCGGAGTGGGAGACAAAACATCGCTGGTGATTGCTCCGGTAGTGGCCGCTGCCGGACTGTACGTACCGATGATCAGTGGACGAGGATTGGGTCATACGGGCGGCACGCTGGACAAGCTGGAATCGATCCCCGGCTTCAACGTCAACCTAGAGCTCGCCGATTTTCGGCGCGTGTTGGAAAAGTGCCGCTGCGCGTTGATTGGCCAGACACCGGAAATCGCGCCTGCCGACAAGAAACTTTACGCCTTGCGCGACGTTACTGCGACCGTGGAAAGTCCTTCCCTGATTTGCGCGTCGATTATGAGCAAAAAAATGGCGGAGGGAATTGACGCGCTGGTTTTGGACGTCAAAACGGGCCACGGCGCGTTTATGAAGAATCAATCGGACGCCGAAACTCTGGCGGAATTAATGGTTGAGACTGGGACGCGCATGGGCACGAAAATCGTCGCGTTGATCACCGACATGGAACAGCCGCTGGGGCGCAAAGTGGGAAACGCCTTGGAGGTGGAAGAGTGTATCGAGGTTTTACATGGTGAAGGCCCGGAAGATCTCCGCGAGCTTTGTGACGAGCTTTCGGCCTGGATGTTTTTCCTGGGGAAGCGAACTGAGTCAGTAGATGAGGGACGAAAGCTCGCCGCGGAAATGATTGCATCGGGGCGCGCGCGTGATACATTCCGCGAGATCATACGTTTGCAGGGAGGCGACGCGAGCGTGGTGCACGATACGACGCGGCTGCCGCAGGCGAAGCATACGGCGCGGATAGACGCCCCGAGATCTGGGTTCGTCACCGCGATTCGCGCAGAAGACGTAGGAGTCGCCAGCATGATGCTGGGGGGCGGCCGCGAGAAAAAAGAAGATTCCGTAGACCCGGGTGTCGGTTTGACGCTCGAAAAGAAGATCGGCGATAAGGTGGAGGCGGGCGAGAATCTCTGCACCGTGCACTACAACCTGGATTCGCGGCTGGTTCACGCGGTGGATTTGTTATCTAAGAGTTTTGAAATTGGCGAAAAGCCGCCGCCCCGCTCGCCGCTAGTGCGAAAAATCATTGGCGCGACGGAAACTCGATAAGCGAGTGCTGCTTAAAAAAGGAGCGTGCTTCGAATGCACCGACTGGTAGGCCTTCTGGGAATGATTACCATGATGAGCCTGGCGTTCCTGTTTTCAACGAATCGCCGCGCCATACGCTACAAAACTGTGGCCTGGGGCCTGGGCCTACAGATCGTGTTCGCGTTTTTGGTGATGCGCTGGCAATACGGGCGCCTGCTATTTCAAAAAGCGGGCGCGGCCGTGAATTGGGTGCTGGATTACGCATTCTTCGGTTCACAATTTGTTTTTGGGGACCTGGGCAAAAAGGGGTCGCCCATGGGATTTTTCTTCGCCTTCCAGGTGCTTCCCACGATTATTTTTATCGCCGCGGTTTTCGCGCTGCTCTATTACTACGGCGTGATGCAATTCATCATCAAGCAAGCCGCGCGCGTGATGACACGATTGATGGCAGCCAGCGGCGCGGAGTCGCTCAACGTGGCCGCCAGCATTTTCATGGGGCAGACCGAAGCTCCGCTCACGATCCGTCCATTTCTTCCCGAGCTCACGCATTCCGAGTTGATGACGGTGATGACCAGCGGCATGGCGCACGTGTCCGGCGGAATCATGGCTGCGTATATCGCGTACGGCATCGAGGCGAAACATTTGCTTGCCGCAGTGATCATGACCGCGCCGGGAACTATTTTGCTTTCGAAGATGCTGGTGCCGGAGACGCAAATTCCTGTCACTTCCGGCCGCGTGGAAATGGCTCCTCTGGAGCGTGATACGAATGCGCTGGGTGCAATTTCTCGCGGCACGATTGATGGTTTGAATCTCGCCGTAAACGTGGGCGCGATGTTGATTACTTTTATTGCGCTGATTTATTTGGTGGATGGAATTTTTGGCGCGGTTCACAACGGCCTCCTGCACGTCGGGATTTCATGGTTCCCATCCAGCGTGGAGCAAATCTTCGGCTGGCTTTTTTCTCCGATTGCATGGGTGGTCGGCATTCCTTGGCAGGATTGTCACACCATCGGGAATTTGTTGGGATTGCGCATGGTGACCAATGAACTGGTCGCTTTTCAACGACTGGGTCCCCTAAAAGATTCCTTGGACCCGCGTTCTTTTACCATCGCCACTTTTGCGCTGTGCGGTTTCGCCAATTTCAGTTCGATCGGAATACAAATCGGCGGCATCGGCGCGCTGGCTCCCAACAAAAGAGCGGACCTTGCTCGGCTTGGAATTCGAGCTATGTTGGCTGGGACCATGGCGAATCTAATGTCCGCATCCATCGTAGGAGTTATGCTGCGATGAGTTCGGGTGCTTCGAGGGCCGCCGCAACCGCTGGCACGGAATACGCGAGATCCGAACGTGCCGCCAAATTCATTTTTGCGAAGACGAAGCTGCGTCCGAAGATCGCGCTCGTGTTGGGCTCAGGACTCGGCTCCTTCGCCGATGAATTGACCGCTGCGGTGCGGATTCCGTACCAGAAAATTCCAAATTTTCCGCGGTCCACGGCGATGGGCCATGCCGGGCGTTTGGTCATTGGAAAAATAGACGGCATTGCGGTTGCCGCGATGCAAGGTCGCGTCCATCTGTATGAAGGATATTCGGCGCGGGAAGTGGCCTTTGCGATGCGGGTATTCGGGCGGCTGGGGGTTCGATCTGCCATCCTGACCAATGCAGCTGGGGGAATTAATCTCGACTTCACGCAAGGTACGCTGGTGGTGATTCGCGATCATATTAATTTGCAGGGCGCGAACCCCCTGGTGGGCCTGAATGACGCGCGCTTCGGCCCCCGCTTTCCAGACATGACGCAAGCGTACTGGAGTCCGTATCGAGAAATCGCTCTCGCCGAAGCGAAAAAACTTGGCATCAAGGTTCAAGAAGGGGTGTACGCCGCGCTTCTGGGGCCGAGTTACGAAACGCCGGCGGAGATTCGTTATTTGAGAACCATCGGTGCGGACCTGGTTGGCATGTCCACTGTTCCCGAAGTGATTGTGGCGCGGCACATGGGAATTCGCGTACTCGGAATTTCTTGCGTTACGAATATGGCTTCCGGGATTCTGGATCGTCCGCTGGATCATGCCGAAGTTCTTGCAACAGGCGAACGCGTGAAGGGCCAATTTATCGCGCTTTTGCGGGCTGTGTTGCCACGAATCGCCGCGGAGAAAAACTAGGTTAAAATATCAATCGGCTAAGAAAGGTTCGCATGGGCGAATATGACGCTTTGATTGTGGCTGCAAAACAAGCCCGAGAAAACGCACACGCTCCATTTTCAGATTTTCGCGTGGGAGCAGCCGTGCGCGCAAACTCCGGGCGCACCTACACTGGCTGCAATATAGAAAACGCTAGCTACGGGCTCACCTGCTGTGCCGAACGTGTGGCCATTTTCAAAGCCCTTTCCGAAGGCGAGCGCGGATTTGACGCCATTGCGGTAGTGACGGAGACCGATACGCTGACGCCTCCTTGCGGCGCGTGCCGCCAGATTATTTGGGAGTTTTGCGGTGATGTTCCGGTAATTCTCGCGAACTTGAAAGGAAAGATCGAACGCGAAAGCTCCGCGAATCTCTTGCCGCGTCCATTTGACTCATCATTTCTGTAGAAAAGCGGCACGAAGCGTGAAGAAGCTAACCCGTGGTCCAATGGTTCTTTGGATCGCTGAAAAATCATCCCCGAGGAACAATGCAAAAGAAAAACGCGATTTCTTTTATCGTGCATTCCTTCATTTTTTGTTGCATAGCGTTCCTGCTCCCGACCACGCTAGCCGCTCAAGATAAACACGACAAAGTGGATCTCCTGGTCACCAATGGAACTGTAGTCACCATGGACGGGCAACGGCGGGTGATTGAACACGGTGCCGTCGCCATCCGCGGCGATGAGATCGTGGCCCTGGGACCGCGTGCGGAAATAGAAAGCAAATTCGAAGCCGCGCAGGCCATTGACGCGCAGGGCGCCCTCCTACTGCCAGGTCTGGTTAATGGCCATGCTCACGCCGCCATGAGTCTTTTTCGCGGCTTGGCTGACGACTTGTCGCTCGATGAGTGGCTGCAAAAATACATTTTCCCCGCAGAGGCGCGCAACGTCACCCCCGAATTTGTGGAGTGGGGAACCAAGCTGGGCGTGCTGGAGATGTTGCGCGGCGGCATCACCATCTACGCCGATATGTACTATTTTGAGGACGTTGTCGCGCGGGTAACCAAAGAAGCGGGCATGCGTGGCGTCTTAGGCGAGACCATCATCGATTTCCCCGCGCCTGATAATAAGACTCCGGAGCAAGCCTTCGCTTACACGCAAAAATATCTGGATCACTGGAAAGGCGATTCTTTAATCGTTGCAGCCGTGGCGCCGCATTCCATTTACACTTGTTCGGAGAAGACTCTGCAGGATTCAGCGGCCCTGGCACGCCGAAATAATTCCCCCATCTTGATTCACATCGCCGAAGCTCCATTTGAGCTGGAACAAAGCCGCGCAAAACACGGAGCCACGCCCGTCGGGTATCTGGAACGCATAGGATTTCTGGGACCGGATGTGGTGGGAGCGCACTGCATTTGGGTGGACCAAGCCGACATCGCGGCGCTGGCGCATTTCAACGTCGGTTGCACAAACAATCCCTCGAGCAATATGAAGACCGCGGCAGGCGTGATGCCGGTCCCAGAAATGTTGGCGGCAGGCGAAGCGATTGGTGTAGCTACCGACGGCGCCGCCAGCAACAACAACCAGGACCTCTTCGAAGAAATGGATCTCGCCGCGAAGCTGCAGAAAGTTTCGCGCATGGATCCCCGCGCGTTGCCGGCCAAGCAGGTGGTCGAGATGGCCACCATCAACGGCGCGCGTGCTTTGCATATGGAAAAAATGATTGGCTCACTGGAACCGGGAAAGAAAGCGGACTTTATCCTGGTGGATACGGAGGCACCCCACGCCACCCCGATGTATGACGTTTACTCGGAAATTGTTTACGCCCTGAAAGCCTCGGATGTGCGCACAGTAGTGATCGCCGGGAAAATCGTGATGAAAGACCGCCAGATGCTAACGCTCGACGAAAAAGAAATCCTCGCCAAAGCTCAGGAGTACAAAGCCAAAATCGCCGCCTCGCTTGCCGCGCCGACTCCCAAGTAACGTTTCACGCGGGCGTTTCGGTTTAGTCCTGAGGCTTGGGAGCATAGCGCTGGCGGTGGAGTTTCATCGCCGTAGAGCGAAGCGTTTCGGGAATGTTCTTGTTCGTAGTAAGAAGCTTCAGATCGGTGGCATTCATTCTGGGAAGCAGATGTAGCGACACATCCAGAGGCGTCTTTGGATTCTTCACTAGGTTTCTCGCCACCGTATAAGCCTTCATGAACACGCGACTCGCTGCGATGATGCGCAGAACTTCTCCGGAAACGTTCGCCATAGCGGCGAAACTTTCCACTTCCAGGTCGGTAAGACGCGGCGATTGCAGCACACCTCGTTGCACGATCTTGTTGGGGTCGCGAATTAGAAGCATGCGTTCTTCGCGCCCGCCTTTCAGCGCGAGTTGAATGCGTTCCACCACATTCATTTGCGTCAGCCGCTGAAGCAGGGTCACCCGTTTTTTCTTGTCCGGCTCGATTTCCGCGGCCACTTCTTCGATGTCCGGAAGGTTTAGTCCCTCGGTTTTCTGTAAATCCGCTAGAAGCTCTTGCTGCTCTGGTGTGGCACCCTTGCAATGCGTCACGGCAACCACCAACTGCGCGTCGGAACTAAGCCGGTCCAGATTGTCCAAAAGCGCTTGTACCCCAGCCGAAGTTAAACGCGAAGCCACATGCGCAATCACGCCCGAAGGACACGCCGCGTTCTTGGCCAAGGCATCGGCAATCCCAGCCTTTTGAGAAAGGTTGTCGGCACAGTAAGAGAACATGCGCCGGTCGGTATCGGGACGCGCAAGAGAGGAAACAAAAGGTTCAATCGGCTGGGTCAAAATAACGCTCTGCGCGCGTTCGGCAATGGCGGCATCGAAATCGGCGGCAAGAATCGTGAGTAACTCCGCGCGATCCTCAGGCGTTAATGACGCCCCTCCTGAGAAAACCGCGGTCTTTTGTTCCGTGGTTGCTTTTCCCGTGCGAACGCTTTCGCGAAGTTCGGCGCTAATGGGAATCTCCAGGCGCCGGCTGGGGCGCTGTAGCAGGCGGTGTTGAATGTTTATGTAGCCGAGCAGAAATCTGCGGCGCGAAATGCACCGCGGCGACAACCGCAGCCGCTACGAGCAAAATAGCCACCATAATTACCAGGGCGATTGCCGGCCAACGACGGCTGCTTTCCAGAGGAGGGTCGGCCACCACGCCAGGTTCGGAACGTCCTTTGGTTTGCAGCGCATATTCAGACACCAGAGTGTCTTCATCAAGCCCTAGAAAACGCGCAACCGCGCGTATAAATCCACGGTTGAATACGCCACCCGGCAGCTCGTCCCAGTGTTCGTTTTCCAACGCGACCAGAAAGCGCGGAGCAATGCGTGTGGCGGTGGAAATTTCTTCCAGAGTCACACCGCGCATTTCCCGCTCGCGTTTTAAGTGTTCGCCGAAGGGCGTAGAAGACATCCGACCGAGACCGGTTCCCACACAAAATATAGGCGTGGGTCGAGAGTGTGTCAATGCGCGCGGAAGGTACGGCTTAATCGGGTGTTGGCCAATTGAAAATCACGGCCGTCAAGGCCGTTGCGGATACCGGAAAGCGTTCTCTATAATGAATATGTTGCCCACAGAATCTCCAGACCCGAAGAAACGTGTCCCCGGTGAGGCTATCCGGCGAGCCACGGACGGGAAACCGTTCACCGGCGTAGAAAGACGTCGAAGCGCAGGTATGGGTCTGGACTTGCCCGAAAACCCCAATGAAGTAACCGTATTTCACGAGCTTGGTAAAGCGCTCACTTCTTCGCTGCAACTCGACCAAGTGCTGCGTACCATCATGGAAAAAATTAACGAGGTCTTGCGGCCGGATACCTGGTCCTTGCTCCTGATGGATTTGGAAAAGGGCGAGCTTTTCTTCCAAATCGCTACTGGCAAAGGTGCCGAAGCCCTGAAAGACGTCCGAATCAAAGTTGGACAAGGTCTGGCGGGTTGGGTAGCTCAGACCGGCGAAGTGGTCGTGGTGCCGGATACTAGCACCGATTCGCGGTTCTTCAAACAAGTGGATTCGAAAACGAAGATGGAGACACGCTCGATCGTGGCCGTTCCGGTACGATTTCGCGAACAATGCCTCGGCGTAATTGAGCTGATAAATTGCGTGGGGCCCGAAGGCTTCAGCAAACGCGACCTCGCTCTTCTGGAAGCGCTCGCCGATTATGCTGCAATCGCCATCGAAAATGCCCGCCACGTTCAAAGAATTCACGAGCTCACCATTACCGACGATTGCACCACTCTGTACAACGCCCGGCATTTGAATTTCATGCTGGACACGGAAATATACCGTTCGCACCGCTATGCCTTTGAGTTTTCGCTGATCTTCATCGACCTCGACCATTTCAAAAACATCAACGATACCTATGGGCACCTGGCTGGATCAAAATTACTGGCGGAGATCGGGCAAGCCGTCAAAGACAAATGCCGTCTGATCGACCTCGCCTTCCGCTATGGCGGCGATGAATTTGTCGTGCTGTTGCCGCAGACTTCCAAAGAGAACGCATACGGCGTGGCGCGGCGTCTGCATAAACTGATTCGCGAAGCCGTTTGGTTGAAAGATGCCGGTATAAACGCTCACATCACTGCCAGCGTCGGCGTAGCCTCGTATCCTACGGACTCCCGCACCAAAGCGGAGCTGTTGCATCTGGCCGACGAGGCTATGTACCTGGTGAAAAATACTACCCGCGACAGCGTCGCTGCTTGCGGACTCGGCGTCCTCACCGGCGGCGAATAGTTCAAGATTCTCGCGCTTCCGCGCACAGTATCTCCGCCCGCAGTTGTCCGCTGGAAACCTCTCACCTATACTCAGCTTCTAACCTGTAAGAGCGATCCGTCGGCACGAACAGGTTCTGGTCTATGCGTTTGTAGTTTTGAGCTGCCAAGGCGCGGGAGATTTAGTTGCAGAATAAAGAAGCAGCGCGATACGCACGTTGGGCCGCTATAACCGCCGGTGTGATTGCGCTGGTGGTTATCAGCGTATATTCGCGCCGTGCAATACGCGAGTCGGAAGCCCGAAAGTCAGGGCCCAAAGCTGTTCCGTCCACCGTGCAACAGCAGTCCGACCAGATGACGTTTTCGAAAGTGGAAGGCGACCGCACCATCTTCACTGTGCGCGCATCGCATGCCACAGAATACAAAGATCAGAACAGCTACCTTCTGGAAGATGTCTGGGTCACGATTTATGGCCGCGATGGAAATCGTAACGACAACATTCACACCCGCGAGTGCAGCTATCAGCCCACCACAGGCGCGGTCCGCTGCCAGGGTGATGTGCAAATTGACGTGGCCAGTGCCAATCCGCCTGCCGGTAGCGCGGACAAAACAATTCAGGTAAACACGCGCGATCTCACCTTTAATCGCGAGACCGGCGATGCTTCCACGCCACAACCTGTTTCATTTAGCTTCCCGCAAGGAAAAGGCCACGCCGTGGGCGTCACCTACAGCACTCAAAGTTCTCTCATCGTGTTGCAGCACGACGTGCACATGGACCTTGCCGCGTCGGATCGCACGAATGGTTTGCCGGTCAACGTAACCGGCGGCAGCTTGGAAGTTCGTCGCGATGAGCGCAAAGTCTTGCTCGCAGCCCCGGCGGACGTTCGCCAAGGCACCCGCGAACTCACCGCCGATAAAATTACGATCGATCTGGATTCCGATTTCAAAGCGCAGCACGTCACCGCCGAAGGAAGCCCGGTCATCCACTCCACTGAAGCGGGAGGCAAGGTAACCATCGCAGCAAACCAGTTTGAAGCTTCGCTCGATGAGCAAGGATGGATCGAAAGCATGGTCGCTAGTGGAAACGTTCAAGGATCACGCGAAGCGCCTGCTGGGACTGACCATTTTTCGAGCGGCCTGGTGGAGATTGCCTTGGCTCCGCAAAACGTGGTTCGCATGATGACCACGAGTCGGGGCACAGTCCTGGATTCGGCGCAAGATGGCCAATCGCGTACTCTAAAGACGGCCTCCTTACGCGTCCTGTTTGGCGCCGGAAAACAAGCGGATCAGCCGCGTGCCGAGAGCGCGGAGACTCTGGCGCCCGGGACCATTGAAATGAAAAGCGGAAATGAGTTAACCGTGTTGCAGGCCAAGAAGTTTGTCACGGTATTCGACGCGAATGGCCGCCTGGCAAAATTACTAGGACATTCCGGGACAGAAATAAAACGAACGATTTCTTCCGGCGCGCCTCAAGTTACCACCGCCAACGAACTCGTTGCGACGTTCGGTTCCACCGGCGAGTGGGAAACGCTCGACGAAACCACCCATGTGCATTTCCAGCAGGGCGATCGACAAGCTAGCGCCGACCACGCGCGAATGGTCAGCAAGACCGACAATCTTTCGATGGACGGTTCACCGATGCTTTTTGATTCGACCAGCCGCACCACCGCGCGCAGCGTCTCAATCAATCAAAAGTCCGGTGAAATTCAAGCCACCGGCGGAGTCGCATCCACATACTTAACGTCGGAACAAAATACCGCCGTGAACTTGGGCGCTGGTCCGGCGCATGTTACCGCCGCCACGCTTACGGCTTCAAATACTTCTGGCCGCGCGCTCTACTCTGGCCATGCCCGCATGTGGCAAGGCGAATCTGTGCTGGATTCCAATCAAATCGAAGTCTGGCGCGACGAAAAGAAATTAGTGGCTACCGGTCGTGTGGTAGCAGTTTTCCCGCAGGCCTCCGGACAAATCCCAAAAATTCCGGGAAGCGAGCCTAAGTCACCGCCCAAATCTTCAGCACAGGCGCCACTCCCTAAGGCAGCGAAAACCGCTTCCGAAGCTCCCTCGGGCCCGACGCTTTGGCAAATTCGCGCCCCGATGTTGACCTACTGGAGCGATTCCGGGAAAGCACACCTGGAGGGCGGGGTAAACGCTACCTCCCAACAGGGCTCCCTGCAATCGCCTGTTCTGGACGTCTTTCTGACCCCAGCGCAAAGCACTCAGGCTGGGGCCGCAGCCGCTGGCAAGGCTCCTGCGAGCGCCACAGGGCCCCGGCAACTCGACCGCGCGCTAGCCACCGGTGGTGTGGTGGTACAGCAGGGCGACCGCCGGGGCACCGCGGAGCAGGCCGAATACACCGCAAGTGACGGAAAATTCGTCCTTTCCGGCGGAAAACCAACAATTACCGATGCTTCTAGCGACACAACCACCGGCCATTCGTTGACCTTCTTTGTTGCGAATGATACGATTTTAATAGATTCAGAAAAAGCTTCGCGCACGTTAACCAGGCACCGAGTTGAGTAATGAACCGGCATGTTGAAACTTCAGGCGGCCGCTCTGAGCAAGTCGTACAGAGGGCGAAAAGTTGTTAACGATGTCAGCCTGGAAATTCAACAGGGCGAAGTGGTTGGGTTGCTCGGGCCGAACGGCGCCGGAAAGACCACGACGTTTTACATCCTGGTCGGTCTAGCGCGTCCGGACTATGGGCGTGTTTTACTGGACGGCGAGGATATTACCGACCTCCCGATGTACCTC
>DATNLR010000078.1:0-55744 GCA_035602755.1 Binatus sp. (SeqCode)
AAATCATGCTGTGGATGCAAGCGAGCAGAAGAACTGTGGCGCAAGAGCTCTGATATTCACACTGGTGGACCATCAGGTCGGGATAATCGAGTTCGATGGGAATGCTTGCGCCGTTACGTTGGACGGCGTTGAAAAGAGTGCCGCTGATGTCCATGTTCAGCGTGTCGCCAAATTCGTATTGCTTGGAGGTGCCACCGGATTCCACGCCAGTGGAGAGATCGCGCGTGTCGTGACGGCCAAAACTGCTTTTGCCTAATGACGCGAGCAGGTCTTTCAGGGTTTTGAAGCCGAGAAAATCAAGCGCTTTGTCGGTGATCTCGAAGCGGGCCTCGGAGTGTGGTTGAGGCTCGCCAACTTGTCCGCCGGGAGTTTGCGTGGGAGGCGGCGTGACTTGCGCAGTTTGATTTGGCTGCGAAATGTAACCTTCCGCTTCCATACGCTGGATGATTTGCTCGATCAGATCGCGT
The DNA here is from genome assembly GCA_035602755.1 of Binatus sp. (SeqCode). Classification (GTDB taxonomy): domain Bacteria; phylum Acidobacteriota; class Terriglobia; order Acidiferrales; family UBA7541; genus Palsa-295. The sequence continues at coordinate 468 of DATNLR010000078.1, forward strand.
AATTCGGCATTTTGGGATAGGTCTGGATTCTGGAGCATTTGCTCCATCATCTCGGGCGGGACGAGGTCGCCTTCTTCCAGCGCGCGGAGTATGGCTTCGCGCAGATCGTCCATAATTTGCTCACGCGAACGCTCGTGGTCGAGCTCGTAGATCCCGTACTGAGATTCGAAGCCGCTTTGCAGTAAATAGTCCGAAAGGCGGCTCATCAACTCCTGCAGATCGATGTCGTCTGCCGCGCCGGGAGCGTATTTTGAATACTTAATATATTTCATGGCAGTCTTGCCGCTACTCTAATTGAACTGGCGCCGCGGCATGCGTCCCGACGGCTCGCGCGGATCGCGCGGTTCGGGAGTCTTACGGGCTTCGGCAAAGTAACCGCGCTCTTCGCTGCGGTTGATGCGTTTGTGCGCCCAAAGACCTTCGAGAATAAATTCGGCGGCGCTGGTGACGACCGCGGGATCGTCTTTCGCTCCCACATCGAGGGCCGGAAGATTGTCAAAGAGCCCCTGGATTTTCTTCAGTTGCGCCATCAATTCCGCGCTGGACGCATTTGCGGGCACTTTCAGTTCGCCGCCCAGTTCGAACCATTGCACGACGGGCTGGAAATTTGCTCCGGTGAAGTACTTGGTAAAAGTTTTCCCCACAGCCGCGCGGATTAATTCGCGTGCGATATTTTCGGCGCCGCGAAGTTCGCCTTCGTACTCCAGCTCGAACTTGCCGGTCATGGCGGGAATGGCAGCGTACACGTCGGAAACGCGCGCGACGACTTTGGAATCGTGAGTCCTGATGGAGCGCTGTTCAGCGCTGCTCATCACATTTTCCAGCGTGCTGATGGGCAGGCGCTGGCTAACACCCGAGCGGCGATCGACGCGCTTATCCTCGCGGGCCTGGAACGCAATTTCTTCCACCACTTCGCGAATGTAGTCGGGCAATTCGGCGCCGCGTTTCCCGTCGCGATTGGTCCACGATTCTTGCGATGTGATGGACATGCCTTCGGCGAGCGTGGCGGGGTAGTGCGTACGAATTTCAGAACCGATGCGGTCTTTCAGCGGAGTGATTATTTTTCCGCGCGCGGTGTAATCTTCGGGATTGGCGGTGAAGACGAGAAGGACGTCCAGGGCCATGCGCACGGGATATCCTTTAATTTGGACGTCGCCTTCTTGCATGATGTTGAAAAGGCCCACTTGAATTTTTCCAGAGAGGTCCGGCAATTCGTTGATTGCAAATATTCCGCGATTGGCTCGAGGAAGCAGGCCGTAGTGAATGGTCAACTCGTCGGAAAGATTGCGGCCACCGCGCGCGGCTTTGATGGGATCAACGTCGCCAATCATGTCGGCGATCGTTACATCGGGCGTAGCTAATTTTTCCACGTAGCGATGCTCGCGAGCGAGCCAAGCGATGGGCGTAGCGTCCCCTTCGGACGCGATGCGTTCGCGACAAGCGCGACAGAGAGGGGAATATGGATTGTCGTGAATCTCGCAGCCTTCCACCACAGGGACGTGGGCATCCATGAAACCGGAGAGACCGCGCAAGATTCGCGACTTGGCCTGTCCGCGCAAGCCTAGCAGGATGAAATGATGGCGCGAAAGTATGGCGTTGATGATTTGCGGGATGACCGTATCGTCGTAACCGTGGAGCCCGGAAAAGAGCGGCTCCCCTTTTTCCATTTTTTCCAGCAGATTTTCGCGCAGTTCCTGGCGCACTGAGCGGTGCGCGATTTTTCCTTCCGACCAATTGCTTCGGCGAAGGTCGCCAAGAGTCTTTGGCATCGAAGTCATGAGGGCCCCATTTTCTTAATTAAGACGCGCCAGGAAAACGGCGCTAGAGGTCATTATAGTGGAACGCGAGGCGCGAGCATAATTTCGTTTGGCGTAGGCTAGTTGAGGCCGTGCCCGTTGCCGCCGGCGACTTGCCGCAAACGCTGCCTTTGGGCCAGTTGGGGAAGAAGTTCGTTAATTTTCTGAAGCAGAAAAGCCCGCCGCGCGCTCTCTTTGGGGATTTCAAGCAACGACTGCTTGGCTTCCAGTTCAAGGGGGAGCCGGGCGGCCATCTGAAAGGCGAGAGAAATTTCTTCGTCGCGGCTGGACGCGATCCAGGGCTGGCCGAAAACCAGAGCGTGGCAGACCTGGAAGCGTTCTATCAGATGGTTTTCGTTTTCAGGGTCTTGTGGGAGAAGGTCTTCCACCCAATATTCGACGACGGCTTCCTGGTATTCCCGTTCATTCAGGATTTCGATTACCCGAAACAGAGCGCGGCCCTCGCACAAGATATCGGTGCGGCCATCGGGATATTCCTTCAGCTTTTCTAAGATCTCAGCCGTGCAACCGACTTTTACGATTCCAGTTTCAGCCGCCAGAATTATACCGATCTCGAGACTTTCGTTCACGCATCGCGCGACCATCACTCGGTAACGCTGCTCGAATATGTGCAACGGGAGCGGCATGCCGGGGAACAACACCACTTCAAGAGGGAACAACGGAATGCGAGCGAGTCTCATGATGTGGAACTAACGAGCCTTAGGCGCTCAGCGCAATGCGGAGAGCGCGGCTTGCATTTCATCTCTTGCGTGCATGTCACCGGCATTTTGAGCAGCGACCACGCCGTCTGAGAGCAACTTGCGGGCTTCTTCCAGGCGGCCTATTCGCGCCAAAAATTGGCCAAACTGAAAATATCCGGCAACGTAGCCGGGATTGGTTTCAAGGAGCTTCTTGAAATTGTCGGCGGCGGCTTGGTCGTCACCGAGCTTGGCGCATTCAAGAGCGAGGCCGTAGCGCGCGAACGCGTCGGTGGGTTTTTCAGCGACAAATTTTTCCAGGACTTCGCGGCGAGAGTTCTGTGTTTGGGTCATGGGTTGAATGCGCGTATTATAGCGGGCTTGTGGATGCGCGCCAAGCATTCAGGCGCGCGCGAAGCAGGAGCCAATTTCTGATGGCCGGATTGCATAAATCGAAGAGCCATAGAGCGGAAAAGTCAGCTGCGACTGGGGAGCTTCCGGGAAAGCCGGTTAGCGCTTCGCGCTCTGAGATGGTGGAAGCGGTGCTGCCGAACGACGCGAATTCTTTGGGCAATATGCTGGGCGGACGCGTGATGCATTTGATCGACATTGCCGGCGCGTTGGCGGCACATCGCCATTCCAACAGCCATGTGGTGACGGCATCGGTGGATTATCTCGATTTTAGATTTCCGATCAGCGTGGGCGAGTTCATCGTATTGAAATCCAGCGTGAACAGAGTATTCCGTACTTCCATGGAAGTGGGCGTGAAAGTTTTTTCCGAGAATATTCTTACGGGAGAGCGCAAACATACCAGCAGCGCGTACGTTACGTTTGTGGCGATCGATCTGAATCGACAGCCACATGCGGTTCCGCCGCTGATTTTGGAAACGGAGGATGATCGAAGGCGGTTTCGCGAGGCTGGCGAGCGTCGGCGGGTGCGCTTGAACATGCGGCATAAGAGGCCGCTGTCGGACGCTTAGTTCGTCGTTGTTCGTTGTTTATTCGCGGCGGAGAAAACCTTCAGGCTTTCGTTTCCAAGTAATTCTTCACGGCTTCCGCGGTTTGGAAACCATTTTCCACACACTTGCCGAGGGCCGGACCTTCCAGATAATTCCCAGCGAAGAAAATTCCCTGGAGCTGGCGTTCGGCATCGCGAAGGGTCTCTACTATGTGTCCGTGCCCCAAATTGTATTGCGGCAAGGCCCGCGGATACTTCCAAACTGTAGAGGTGACGGGCGAGCCGACAATTTTTAGGATGTGTTCGTTCTCGCTTTGAATGATCTTGGCGATCTGATCTTCCGGCTCACTTAGGATTTCTGGATTTGTGGCACCGCCGGTGAAGCTCGTTACTGTGACGGCTCCTTCTGGCGCACGGCCGGGGAAGAGCGAGGAATTCCAAACTGTGCCGAGGGTTTGCAGCTTTTCGCGACCAGGGACAAGAAAACCGAAACCTTCCATCGCTTCGCCGGCCTGTTGACGGTAATAGCCGGAGGCCACGACCGCCACGGGAGCGTACGCGATTCCGGAGAGCGTGTGTCCCAGTCGTTCTGCGATTGGCGCGATTAGGTGAGCGGAAACGTAGGCCGGCGTCGCGAGCACGACTGCCGAGGCTTGCATCGTCGTTGATTCGCCGGCGCGCTCAGTGTGGAGCTCGAAATGTTCCTCTCCATTCTGGCCAAGATGTACCAATTTTGCGGTGGTCCCGGTTTGCATGCGGCTGGCGAGCTTTTCTGCAATTGCATCGGGAAGTTGGGCTACACCCTGGCGAAACGAACAGAGTGACGACGGGGTTGCGCCGGGGGCTTTGCGGGATTTTTTTGCGCCGCGGAGAACGCTGCCATACTCGCGTTCCCATTCATCTAGAGAGGGGAAGGCTGCTTTAAGGCTGAGCTTCTCGGGGTCGCCTGCATAAACGCCGGAGACGAAGGGAGCGACCAGGTATTCCAGAATTTCGTCACCGAATTTTCTGCGCGCAAACTTCGCCACGGATTCTTCATCGGAGGGTGGAAAGGTTTTGCGAAATGGCTCGGAAAGGATTTTCCAGCGCGAGCCGACTCCCAGCAGCGAACTGGTGAGCATCGTTTGCGGAGACGTGGGGATCTTTTGAAGCCTGCCGTGAAGCAAAATGTAACGCGCGGCGCGGGAATCGGCTTTTTGGAGGTCGGCCTCGATGCCGAGCTCGCGGATCAGGCTGAGAACGAGGTCGGTGGTTTGGAAACTCTGTGGCCCGGATTCAAAGAGAAAACCGTCTTTGCGGATGGTGCCGATTAGACCGCCGGGCCGATCTGTGGATTCAAGCAAGGTTACCTCGGCGCCCATTTGGTTCAGGCGGTGCGCACAAGACAAGCCCGAAATTCCGGCGCCGATGACGATGACGTGTTTGGAACCGGGCATTGTTGTTGTTTAAAGCGTCTTTGAGAACAGGGGACGCTGGTCCATTTGCTGTTCCTGGAGGTAGCGGTCGAAAGTCATGGCAATGTTTCGGATGAATATTCGGCCGAGGGGCGTTACGCGGATGTCCTCGCCTGATAGAGCGACCAGGCCTTCCCGGCGCACAGTTTCCAAGCGCAGCAGCTCCGCGGCGAAGTATTCGTCGAAGGTAATGCCGAACTCCGCTTCTACTTCGTGCTTGGGGATTATTGTGTGGCAGAGCAGACGGCCGATCACTGCGCGCCGCAGCACGTCGTCCGGGGAAAGGCGATAGCCGCGCATGGTGGCGATGCCTCGGGCGCCTACGGCTGACTCATAAGCGGGGACTTCGCGGCGATTTTGCGCGTAGGCTTCGCCGACGGAGCTGATCGCGCTGACGCCCATTCCGTACAAATCTGCGCCGGCTTTCGTGGTATAGCCCTGAAAATTTCTGTGCAGGGTGCGGTTTTGCTGCGCCACGGACAATTCATCCTGCGGCAGCGCGAAATGGTCCATGCCGATGTACAGGTATCCCGCGCTAAAAAACCTCTCGAGACCGGCGCGAAAGATTCGAAATTTTTCCATTCCTTCCGGCAAATGAGCTTCGAAGGAGCCTTGCTGTTTTTTTAGCCACGGAACGTGGGCATAGCTGAACATGGCCACGCGATCGGGACGAAGCGTTAAGGCTTGGTCAATCGTGGCACGGAAGCTATCGGCGGTCTGATAGGGCAGGCCATAAATCAGATCGATGTTGATGCTTTGAAATCCAATTTCGCGCGCGGCGACGAGCAGGTCGCGCGTCATTTCATAGGGCTGGACGCGATGGATGGTTTCCTGAACTTTCGGCTGGAAATCCTGAATGCCCATGCTTAGGCGGTTGAAACCCAGACGGCGCAAGGATTCCAGTTGAGTGCGGCTGGTGACGCGCGGGTCCACCTCAATTCCAATTTCGGCGTCTGGGGCGAAAGAAAAGCGGTCGTGCGTGTATTGGAAAAGATCTTCCATTTGCGCGACGGACAAATACGTTGGCGTGCCGCCGCCCCAATGAAACTGGATGACCGGACGTTGGCGCGAAACTTTTGTTGCCACGTGATTAATTTCCCGTTTTAGCGCGTGGAGGTACGGGATGGCGACTTTCTTGTCTTTTTGAATGGAAACGGTGCAGGCGCAGAAGAGGCAGAGGTTTTCGCAGAATGGAATGTGCATGTAGAGCGAAAGCGGAGTGGCCAGCTCTTCAGCGCGGGCGTGATACTTTTCCAAATCATCGGGGCCGAAATCCTCTTTCCAGACAGGCGCGGTTGGATAACTGGTATAGCGCGGGCCAGGGCGGTTATATTTTTCCAGGAAGGCGTCGGAAATCTGGGCGATCTCGTGAGGGTGAAGAGATGTTTCGGCGGATTTTGTCGCGTCGTGAGCCATGGTTAGTTCGCACTGCCGGTTTGTGCCGGCGCCATTATCGGCGCGGTCTGTCCGGCTTCCACAAATGCTTTCGCCTTGGCTACAGGCGTCCGCGGCAAGATTCCGTGGCCGAGATTCAAAATGTGGCCCAAGCCTCCCGTTTTCTGAACCGCGTCGCGCGCGGCTTGTTGAATGTCGGATTCGACGCCGAGCAAAATGTGCGGGTCAACGTTTCCTTGCAACGCCACTCGACGGCCAAACTTGCGCCGCGCGTCAGCAAGGTCCGTCAGCCAATCCACGCTGATGACGTCCGCTCCGGATTTCGGCAAGCTTTCGAGGAAATGGCCGGAACATTTGGCGAACAAAATTCTCGGTACGGCGTCACCGCCGCTGGTTTTCGTCAGGGATTCGAGCACGAGTTGGGTCGCAGGCAGTTCGAATTCTTCGTACTCCTGTTTCGTAAGTTCTCCGGCCCAGGTATCGAAGAGCTGGATGACAGAAGCGCCTGCCGCGATCTGCATTTGCAAATAGGCAGTTGTGGCTCGCGCGATGCGCTCAAGCAGTCCGCGCACGACCGCAGGCTCCGTGTGCAGCATTTCTTTGGCTTGCGAAATGTCGCCACGGGTGCGGCCTTCGATCATGTAACAGGCGAGCGTCCAGGGGGCGGCGGCAAATCCGATCACCGGCACCTCCAGGCCGGCTTCGCGGCGGATAGCGCGAATGGCGTCGCCGACAAACTTCGTGTCGCGTTCGGGATCGAATTCACGCAGACGGCGCACCTCTTCGGCGTTTCGAACCGGATTTGAAAGGACCGGGCCGGAATCGGGCACGTCGAGCGGCATGCCCATGGCCTCTGCGACGATCAAAATGTCAGAGAAAACGATTATGGCGTCCACGTCCAGCACGCGGAAGGGTTGTAGTGAAACTTCGGCGGCCAATTCCGGCGTCTTGCAGATTTCCAGGAACGAGTGCTGGGCTCGTACGGCTCGATACTCTGGCAAATATCGGCCAGCCTGACGCATGATCCATACCGGGACGCGCTCGACCGGCTCAAAGCGACAGGCTCGCAGAAAAAGCTCTTTTTTGGTGAGGCTGGCGCGCGTCGTTTGATGCATAAGTTCTGTGCCATGATAGCAGAAGGCGTAAAGGCTCGCACGCCTGCTACGGCTTCCTACTATCGCGGTAGCGGGCGCGAATCGACCACATTCGGCGGTATAATGGCCAAGCAGCGGGGGAGCATCCACTCTTAATGGCACAACAACTGGGCTACCTGAGCCTGGCACTCTACGTGGCGAGCTTTCTTTGCTACGTCGGAAATTTGTACCTGCCGAACTTATGGGTCGGGCGCTTGGCTACCCTTCTTCTCGCCAGCGGCATCCTGGCGCAATACTTCTCGCTTTACCAGCGGTCGATCGTGATTCATTCAGTCCCCTATGACGACCTTTACGGGTCCATGTCCCTTTTCGCCTGGCTCCTGGGAATCACATACTTGGGGCTAGAATTATTTCATGGGCAGCGGTCTGTGGGCCCGTTTGTGACGCTTTTGTTGGTGGCCTGGGTGGCTAGCCTGGGTTTTATCAGCGCTGGGGCGCCGACGGTGCGCCCGCCGGCGCGAGGCGCTCTGTTTGCGTTCCACGTGACGCTGAATACTTGGGCCTATGCGGCCTTTGCGTTGTCTTTCGTCCTCAGCTTGGTTTATCTGGTGCAGGATCAAGTTTTGCGATCGCGGAGATTGGGCGCGGCATTTTGGCGCTTTCCGGCACTGGATGTGCTGGACCGCATGGCCCGCAGCAGCGTTTACGTGGGCTTGGTGGCGCTCGCGTTTGGAGCCTCGATGGGATTTGTGTGGGAACATCGGCTGCGTGGCACTTATTCCTTTGGCGATCCAAAAGTAATCGTCACGTTTGCGATTGTAGTGGTTTACGCTGCCTATTTGCTCCTCTCGCGCAACGCTACGTGGCGCGGCGCGCGCGCGGCTATGTTATGCGCCATGAATTTCGTGATCGTGATGTTTAGCTATACTTTTGTGAATTTGTATCTGACAAAGTTTCACCGGTTCTTTTAATGGCTTCGTTGACGAAAACCAATGCGGGGCAGTCTGGCGCAATTCGGATTCAGGTTGCGCTAATTGGCTGCAATCATCGCACCGCTCCGGTGGAACTGCGCGAACGGATTACGTTTACTCCGCAGCAAGCGCTGCAAGCGGCCGACGAATTGCGCGACCGCGGGATTTTGGAAGAAGCGGTGGTGCTTTCGACCTGCAATCGCAGCGAATTGTATGGCGTCCCGGGCGACGCGAATCCTACTCCCGCGGAAGCCATGGAGGATTATTTCCGGTCTTTCCATCGCATTGGCAGAGCAGATTTGGCAGGACGCGTTTACCGCTGGACCGGGCCGGACGCGGTGCGTCATCTGTTTCGCGTGGCTGCGGGAGTGGACTCGATGATGCTGGGCGAAGCGGAAATTTTGGGGCAGCTTCGCACAGCGTATAGCCAGGCGCTCGATCATGGCGCGACCGGGCCGGTGCTGAATCGCGTTTTTCAAGGCGCGCTGGAAGTTGGCAAGCGGGTACGGAGCGAGACCGAAGTTGGAACCCGGCCGATGTCTGTTGCGCTCGCTGGCGTGAAACTTGCCGAGCGGGTTTTCGGAAATCTGAAAGGTCATTCGGCGTTGATATTGGGTGCGGGAAGCGTGGCCGAGCAGGTGATTGAGTGCCTACGCAATCGCGGGATTGGCAGCTTGCGTATTGTGAATCGCTCGCTTGACCGTGCGGCGGAGCTGGCAAAAAGAGTCGGCGGAGAAGCGATCGCTTGGGAATCGCTGGAGACCGTACTGGGACTTCCGGACATTCTTGTTACTTCGGTGGGCTCCACCGGGCCGGTTCTTACTCGTGAACTTTTGGAACGCGCTATCGCAGCCCGCTCCGGGCGGCCTGTGTTCGTGGTGGACCTTGCTGTTCCGCGCAACGTGGCTCCGGAAGCGGCTGGGCTCTACAACCTCTATCTCTATAACATCGACGACTTGGGCGAAATCGTTGAGCAAAACAAAAAAGCGCGCGAAGCGGAAATTCCACGCGCCGAAGCTATCATTTCCGAGCATATTGCGAAATTCGAAGCGTGGCGCGCCGCATTGGAAGCTGGTTCCATCGTTGACGATCTTCGCGGGAAATTTCACAAGCAGCGCGAATTGTTGATTCGCGAAAAACTGGCGGAGATGGATAATGTTTTGCCGGACGAGCGAGCGCGTATTGCGCACATCACGGAAGAATTGATCGAGCGGGTGCTGAAGCAGCCGTCGGACAAAGTGCGCCATGGCCGCGGAATGCGCGGACGTCTTGCCGGGCTGGAAGCGTTGCGGCATCTTTTCGGCCTTGATGAGGACAAAGAGTGAATCCATTGCGCATCGCCACGCGCGGCAGCGCACTCGCTTTGTGGCAGGCAAATCACATTCGCGAACGTCTCGCGCAGTTGCATGGTGTTGAATCCGAACTGATACGCATTCGGACTTCAGGTGATCACTTTCAAGGTGCGTCGGTTGCGCACGTGAGCGAGCAGACCGGCACGAAAGGAATTTTCATCAAGGAACTGGAAGAAGCGCTGCTTGATGGCAGCGCGGACTTGGCGGTCCATAGCATGAAAGATGTGCCGACAGAAAATCCTGCCGGGCTTGTGTTTCCGGCAATCACAAAACGCGAAGAGGTTCGGGATTGTCTGATTTCTCGTGAGGGCACGAACCTGAATGATTTAAAGCGCGGCGCGCGAGTTGGCACAAGCAGTCTCCGGCGCCAGGCGCAACTTCTCCATTACCGTCCTGATCTTGAGCCGCTCGACTTGCGCGGCAACGTGGATACGCGGCTAAGGAAAGTTGCGGCGGGCGAATTTGACGCGATTATTCTTGCGACCGCCGGCGTAAATCGTCTGGGGGCCAGTGAGAAAATTACTGAAATTCTTGCACCGGAAATTATGCTGCCGGCAGTGGGGCAAGGTGCGCTTGGAATTGAAACTCGCGCGGATGATCGCGAGACATTAGGTTTGGTTGCCGCGCTCGACGATGCAGAAAGCCATGCGGCGGTGACGGCTGAGCGCGCGTTGTTGCGCGAACTGCAAGGTGGCTGCCAGCTCCCTCTGGGTGCCTGGGCCAGAAAAGAAAATGGTGAGTTGAGACTGGAAGCGTGCGTTTTTTCGGCGGACGGAAAAGAATTTGTTCGTAAAGAATTGCGCGGCCGGGTGCAGGACGCGGAAAAACTTGGCGTGCGATTGGGACAAATCCTGATTGAAGCGGGCGCAGACAGAATTTTGCGCCTCGCGGGACGCTCTGTTGGACGCGGATAAAAGGCCGCTGGCAGGGAAGCGCGTAGTGGTGACGCGCGCGACGGACCAAGCCCACGAACTGGCGCATTCGTTGGAAGCGCTGGGCGCCGAAGTTGTGCTGCTGCCGACGGTAAGTTTTGCTGCGGTGGAAAATTCGCAAGCGCTCGATGCGGTTTTGCGGCGTCTCGCGGAATTCGACTGGATTCTGTTTACCAGCCAGAATGCGGTACGATTCTTTTGCCAGCGGATGCGTGAATTGGGATTGCAAGTGGCTTTATTGCAAAAGCCGCGACCGATGGTGGCAGCCGTGGGCACGCCGACGGGGTCGGTAGCAACGGAAGAAGGATTTCGCGTGGATACAGTTCCGAAAAATCACAGCGGCGCAGCGCTTGTGCAGGAATTATGGGGCGCGATCGGCGACCGCAAGATTCTGCTGCCCAGAAGTGACCGCGCCGACGATCGTTTGCCCAAGGCCTTACGCGAGGCAGGGGCCAATGTGACGGAGATCGTCGCGTATCGCACGGCTGCACCGGATTCGCTCGATCCGAAGATTCTGAAAAGTATTCGTGACGCCAAAGTGCATGCGATTGTCTTCGCCAGTCCTTCGGCATTTCGGTTTCTCTCAGAATGTGTGGGCGCAGCGGAGCTGGCCAGGCTTTCTAGCCGCGTGCAATTCGCAGCGATAGGCCCTACGACTGCGCGGGCCCTACGGGAACAGGGGATGCGCGTCGAAATTGAAGCTACCCAATCGTCTGCTGCGGGTTTGGCGGATTCGATTGCGAAATATTATCAACGGCAACATTCGACGGCGAGGCCAGCGTGACGTTCCCGGTGCACCGTCCTCGACGCTTGCGGCGCAGCGAAGCGCTTCGCGGATTCGTTCGCGAGACGCGGCTCAGCGTGGGCGGTTTGGTGTATCCCATGTTCGCTTGCCCGGGCGCGAAGATGCGCACGGAAGTGAGTTCGATGCCGGGTATCTATCAGCAATCGGCGGACCAGATTGTGGAAGAGTGCCGCGAGGTCGCAGGACTAGGGATTCCTGCGGTAATTCTCTTTGGGCTGCCCGAGCACAAGGACGAGCTCGCTTCGGAAGCTTACGACGCGAATGGTGCGGTGCAACGTTCGATCGAAGCGATACGGAAGGCGAAACTCGACCTGCTGGTGATCACGGATGTTTGTTTGTGCGAATACACCAGCCACGGACACTGTGGCGTGATTCAGGGCGAAGAAGTGCTGAACGATCCGAGCGTGGCGATTCTGGCGGATGCGGCGCTTTCGCATGCGCGGGCAGGCGCCGATATCGTTGCGCCGTCGGACATGATGGACGGACGCGTGGGAGCCATCCGCGAAAAGCTGGATGAAAATGGATTCGAGAACGTGGCGATACTCTCTTACGCGGCGAAGTATTGCTCGGCGTTTTATGGTCCGTTTCGAGAAGCGGCGCAGTCTTCACCGCAGTTTGGCGACCGCCGGAGCTATCAGATGGATCCTGCGAACGCGCGCGAGGCCTTGCGCGAAGTGGCGCTGGATTTGGAAGAAGGCGCGGACATGATTATGGTGAAGCCCGCGATGCCATATCTGGACGTGATACAGCGCGTGCGCGAGACATTTGACGTTCCGGTGGCCGCTTACAACGTGAGTGGTGAATACTCGATGGTGAAAGCTGCGGCGCAACGTGGCTGGCTTGACGAGAAGCGTGTGGTGCTGGAGATTCTTACGGGTATTCAGCGAGCGGGCGCGGGAATGATCTTGACGTACCACGCGAAGGACGTTGCGCGCTGGCTGAAGGCCTGCTAACCGCGGGACTATAAAGTTCTACGCTGAAATTTCCAACCTGCTATTTTTCCTGCATTGAACGTAAGCTTTCGCGAGCTGCTGTGATGGCGCGGTCGATGTCTGCGTCTGTGTGGGCGGCGGAGATAAATAAGGCTTCGTATTGTGAAGGCGCGATGAAGATGCCGCGGCTAAGCATGTTCTGGAAAAATGTGGCGAAGCGCGCTGAATTGGATTTTTTCGCGTTGGCATAGTTGCGCACTGGGGCATCGGTGAAAAACAGGGTGAGGAGTGAGTCGGCGACGTTGACCTCGCCGTGCAGCTTCGCGTCTTTCAATGCGGAGCGTAAACCTTCGGCGAGGCGCTTGGTTTTGCGATTCAGGCCCTCGTAAAATCCCGGAACTGTGAGTTTGGGAAGCGTGGCGAGGCCTGCGCGCATCGCTAGCGGATTTCCGGAGAGTGTACCGGCCTGATAGACCGGGCCCAGCGGCGCGATGTGTTCCATGATTTCGCGTCTGCCACCGTAGGCCGCGACGGGTAGGCCGCCGCCGATAATTTTCCCCATGACCGTGAGGTCGGGATCGATCTTGAAAACACTTTGCGCGCCTCCGTATGCGAGACGGAAACCGGTGATCACTTCGTCGAAGATGAGAAGCGATTTTTCTTTTTTGGTGAGGGCGCGCAAGCCTTCGAGAAATCCGGGCGCGGGCGGGACTACTCCCATATTTGCAGCTACTGGCTCGATGATAACGGCCGCAATCTTGCCGGGATATTGTTGGAAGATTTTTTCGACGCCATCCAGATCGTTATAGGGAGTATTCAGCGTAAGGCTGGCGAAGGCGTCCGGAACGCCGGGAGAGGCGGAGATGCCGAGCGTGGCGAGTCCCGAGCCGGCTTCCGAAAGGAAGCTGTCGGAGTGTCCGTGATAGCAACCTTCGAACTTTACGATCAGATCGCGGTGCGTGAAACCGCGGGCCAGGCGAATGGCGGACATGGCCGCTTCCGTCCCGGAATTAACGAAGCGAACCATTTCCACGGAGAGGTTTGCTTTGGTGATTTTTTCGCCGAGCTCTACTTCGAGAGGCGAAGTCATGCCGAAGCTTGTGCCTCGCGCAGCCTGATCGGAAATGGCGGCCACGATATCCGGATGCGCGTGACCTAGGATCAAGGCTCCCCAGGAACACACGAAGTCGATGTACTCGCGGCCATCAATGTCGAATAGGCGCGCCCCTTTGGCGTGGTCGATTATGAGTGGAGTGCCGCCGACAGCGCGGAATGCGCGGACGGGACTGTTCACTCCGCCGACCAGAGTTTTCTTGCCGCGTTCGAAAACCTCGGTGGAACGCGGGCGCGTGTTTTGAGCCTTCGAACCTGGTGTATCTTGCATCTCTCCGCTGGCCATGGAAAGAGGTTGACTCCCTCGCTGCTTGCGCTTCAATCCTAATTGGTAGGAGTCATCTTAAAGACGCGCAACCTCGAGCGCAAGCGCGGCACACACAGCACCGATGATACTGGCTGAGGTGATGCGCGAATTCAGCTGCGCGCGCGAGTCGTTAAGGTTCACAACATTTAGGCGAAAGAAGCTCGAAGGTGAATTTGTGCATGCCGCAATGTGGCCGGGAAACACTTTTCCCGATTGCCTCGAACGGAAGGGCGTCGTGCGGGCAAGGAGAATATTGAACGTCCTGCCATTCATTGTAAACAAATGAGTTAGTCGCAAGGCCTGATGGCGCTGGCAATGCTTCTAGATAAGTGAAGCTAGGCCAGGAGCGTCCCTTCCATGCTGTTGGCGGTTGCGGTCTTTTTATTGCAGTTTCAAGCAGCGGTCCCGACCGGGCTGTCGCCATTGTTGGCGCCGGCCTCGGACGCGGCGGCATCGGCGGATCGGACGCGCATGACAATTGCGGACCCCACTGCGATTCCGGCCAATCCAAATTCGGATGCCCATGAAAAACTGGCCGGAGAATCGAGCTCTCTTTCATCGGCAGCTCCGGTAAAGATGGATTCCATTTATTCGGACGACAAAAGCGCTCACCCCGCTTCGACCGGCGTTTTACTGGCGCAGAATTCACAACAGTTTTCGACCATCCGAATACCGGAATCGAATGACAAGCGATATGCGATTCGCTCGGCGGAATCGTCGCCTGCGCGACGAAATTGGTTGGTGCTGTCCGTGCTGGAACATGGCGCCGCGACATTTGACGCTTACTCGACGCGCGAGGCGATCTCTCGCGGCGCTGTGGAAGGGGATCCGCTGATGCGGCCGTTCGCACATTCGCCGGCCATCTATGCGGCGTTACAAGTGGGACCGGTTTTATTTGACGTGCTGGCGCGCCACATGCAGCGCAGCCAATATAATTTTGAACGGCGTACCTGGTGGGTGCCGCAAACAGCGAGCGCGGGGATGTCGGTTTTCGCGGGGGTTCACAATATGAATCTGAAGACGCAGCCATAGCAATTTTCGTTTAGCGAGTTTGCAGCAATCTTTCTCTGGCGGGGAAAGATAAGAAAAGGACACCCGATTTCTCTCTCCCGGGTGTCCTTTTTATTTTGCGGGTTATTTTGAGAAGCCGGCGGCTGCGCGCGCTGCCGCTGGGGTAGAACCGGCCATGCGTTTTTCGGTCCAATCCGCGGCGCGGCGGGAGGATTCCACTGCCGCATAGACTAGAGACTCGGGCCCAAGCGAATCTGTGTTGGCGAAAACAACGCGCTCGAGCGGCTGGTTCGCCGCCGGAATTACTTTAGTGAAGATTCCGGGAGCGGACAGAAACATCGGATGGCCCCGGCGATAGACATGGACTTCGATCGGATCGGCGGAGAATTCAGGCAGAAGCTTTTGAAAATCCCGCAAAACATTCTGTGCGATTTTTTGGCAACCCGAGACTTGCAGAAGCTTGTCGCGATGTAACTCAGATACCGGCGTGTAAAACGTGAGGATGTCGTTCTTCTGTTTGTAACCCGGCTGGTTATGCATCACCCAATCTGCGACGACCACATCGCAAAACGTGCTGCCGGGGCACCAGGTATCGTAAGCGCGGTTGTACACAGGCTTGTCGTAGACCATATTGATTACGAGATAGGGGCAATAGCGGAACGACCTCATGGCGTCCGTTTGATCGTCGGAAAGGCCCGACACGATTCTTGAGGTGATGAATTTCGGAGTAGCCATTACTACGAATTTCGCGGCAACGGTATGCAACGCTTTGTCTTGCATGTAGGTAACGTGAACTTCGGTTTTCTGCGGGTCTACTGAAACGATTGTGGCGCCGGCGAGCATTCTATCGGCAGATTTCACTTGGAGAGTCTTGACGAGTTTTTGCGCCAGGGTAGCGTTCCCGCCGGGCAGAGTGAGGCGCGAATCGTGTTCGGCTGCTCCAGCCATATCGCTTAATTCATCGAGGGCCACCATTGTTGAGGTGTCGTCTGACGTCGCGCCGTAATTCGACGGGCCGTAAGTATCCCACCACAGCTTCACTTCCGGTGCGTAGGATTTTAGGTACTTCGAGAGCGGAGTGTTGTCGAATTGTTTCTGGTTCTTGTCGTTTGCGAGCACAAGCATGTCTTTTCGGAACTTTTTGAAGCTTTCGCGGACCGAAGCGGGGTAGGGAAGTTCGTCCAGACCAGCGCCCCAGGTATCGGCGACCCATTTGCCATTTACGATCGTGGGATCGGGGCAATGGATCGGTAGCGGAGCCAGTCCTAGTTCGCGCGCGAGGTGATCGCTGGCGGTGCCGGTGTAGTCGAAAGCAGAGCCGGTGCAGAACGGCTGACCTTGATACTCTTCCATCGTTGCATTGCCACCCCAGTGCGCCTCTTTTTCCAGCAACAGAAAATCGTGGGCCTGCAAAAAATAAGCGGCGCTTAGTCCGCTAACGCCGCCGCCGACGATCACGACATCGTGGCGTTTTGAAACCGGAGGCTTCGCAAATGTGTGGCCGTCGCGCACCTGATGGCAGATTTCGAAATGGTCGCCGTCAACCTGCGGCGTAGACGACTCTTCTGCGGCAAGAAGCGATAAATCTACCGGGCATCCGGCGGCCATGGAGCCAACCACGACAAACTTCAGGAAATCTCTGCGACTATCTGTCATTAACTTTCTCCCTCCAGAGAGGATGGCAACAAAGCTGTCGCCGGTTGGACATCGCCGGCGCTTTGCGTGCGTGTGCGCAGCCGGTACCAGATAAGAATTGTGGCGATGGAGAACAAAAGAATCAGGGTGGAGATGGCGTTTATTTCGGGCGTGATTCCGCGGCGCAGACGTGACCAGATTTCGAGCGGCAGGGTGTTGTCACGCCCAATCAGGAAAAAGGTGACGGCGATTTCGTCCAGAGAGAGGGTGAAAATCAAAAGTGCAGCAGCGATCAAAGAAACTCTTAAATTCGGGAAAGTGATTCGCCAGAAAGTTTTCCAATGATTTGCGCCCAAGTCCAAGGAGGCTTCTTCCTGTGCGCGATCCATTTTCTGGAGTCCAGCGAAAATTTCCGTGGTAGCGACCGAAATCAGTGCGGTGCCGTGGCCCAAGATCACCGTAACCTTGCTGAGCTTCATGCCCAGGCCGACGAAAAGCATCAGGAGCGAAAGCCCAGTAATAATTCCCGGGAGGATTAATGGGAGAAGGACGAGCCGCCGAAACAGGGCTTTTCCGGGAAATTGCGCGCGGTCAAGCGCCAAAGCCGCAGGCAGACCAAGACCAAGCGCGATGGCGACGGCCACGACGGCGACGATCACGCTGTTGAGCACAGCATCCCAAAGCGAGGCGTCCGCAAAAAGCTGGTGATACCAGTCGAGAGTCCAACCCGACGGAGGAAATCCGCCGACGCCGGAGCCATTGAACGAATACACAATCAAAACGACGATCGGGAAATACAGGAAAAGATAGACGAACAACGCGTAAGCGCCCAGAAACGGAGCGCGCGAGGACTGCAATGCGCCGCTCATGAAATCGTGAACCTCTTTTCCAAGCGCTCGGTGGCCAACAGAAGTGTCACTACGAACAGCAGCATGCAAAACGAAATCGCCGCGCCGAGCGGCCAGTTATAAGCCGCGCCAAACAAGCTAACCACGATGTTGGAAATCATGATGCCGCTGGGACCGCCCACGAGCAGAGGAGCGAGAAAATCTCCGAGCGTAAGGACAAATGCGAATGTCGCGCCGGCCAGAATTCCCGGCAGCGAGAGCGGCAGGATCACGTGAAGAAACGTGGAGAAGGGAGACGCGCCGAGGTCCTGCGAAGCTTCCACCAGATTGCCCGGCACATGTTCGAGCGAAGCGTAAATCGGTAGAAACGTGAACGGCGTGTAGATGTGCGTGAGCGTGAGTATGACGGCGAAGGGACTGTACAGAAAAAACTCGACCGGCCGATGCGTGATGTGGAGATACTGAAGAAATCCGTTCAGCACACCGTCGCTTCCAAGAATCGTTTTCCAGGCGTACCCGCGCACCAGATAACTGGCCCACAACGGAATAATCACAAGTTGGTAGAGCAGATCTTTTCGTTTGGCAGCGTGGAACGAAAGGTAGTACGCGAGCGGATAGCCGAGCAGCAGAGCCAACAAGGTTACCGCGCCAGCAATCCTGATGGAGCGGAGCAATACGGTCAGATAGAGCGGATTGCGAAATAGCTGCGCATAATTCTGCAGGTTCCAATTGTGGACGACGGTTTGCAGCGACGAAACGGACCAGAAGCTGTAGCAGAAAAGAATCGCGTACGGCACTAGAAGAAAAAAGGCGACCCACAAGAGCGGAGGGATAGTCACAGCGGATTTGTATGCGCGAGAATACATATTCTATGTGTCGCTGCTTTCGACCACGCGAACTGCGTCAGCGGCGTCGAACTCGAATTGTTGCTGCCCGCTAAGTGAACCGGGACTGGGAACGCGCCCGCGTATTACGTACGAATTGCCGCAATCGATTTCGAGCAGGTCCATGGCGCCGCCGAAAGTTTGATTTTTAATTTGGCCTTGAAAGCGGGTCGAAGATCCCCTGGCGGCGGCAGGCTGAGAATTCGCAGCGAGACGTATGGATTCGGGCCGCAGAGAAAATATGGCTGGCCCTGACGGCCCTGCTGTCGGCCAGGTGATCGGGCCGGCGGAGGCGATTCCTTCCTGAACTTCGGCGCGCAGCAGATTTGTCTGGCCGATGAATTGGGCGGCGTACGCCGTTTTCGGACATCCGTAGATTTCGCGCGGCTGGTCAACTTGTTCGAGCCTCCCGGCACGCAAGAGCGCGATGCGGTCGGAAAGCGCCATGGCTTCTTCCTGGTCATGGGTGACAAAAATGAAAGTGATGCCTACCTCTCGCTGCAAGGATTTCAGTTCAATTTGCATCTGGCGGCGGAGATTAGCGTCCAGCGCTGAAAGAGGTTCGTCCAGCAGCAGGACGCGCGGGCGATTGACCAGCGCACGCGCCAGGGCAACACGTTGTTGCTGTCCGCCGCTCAATCGCGAGGGAGCGGAGCGCTCAAATTCCCTCATTTTCACCATGGCCAGCGCCTGCGTGACGCGACTGGGAATTTCGTTTCGCGGAACCGCCTTCGCTCGAAGCCCGTAGGCGACATTTTCAAACACGGAAAGATGCGGAAAAATCGCGTAACTTTGGAATACGGTGTTTACCTGTCGCCGGTAAGCTGGAATTTCGTCGAGTCGTTCGCCGTCCATCCAGATTTCACCGCCATCCAATTGTTCAAATCCCGCAATCAAGCGAAGCAAAGTGGTTTTGCCTGAGCCGCTTTCACCGAGGATTGTGAGGAATTCTCCAGAGGCTACTTCAAGCGAAATTCCGCGGAGAACTGCACGCTTGGCGAACTGTTTTTCAACCTTTCGGATGGAAAGAAGCGCCTCGGAAGCAGCGCTTTTGACGCGCGCCGATGTGAGAGCAGAGCTCAAGAACGATCCCCGCAAGCATAGTCATCATGAAAAGACGCCGTAGCGGTGCCGTGACGCTTGGAAAGCCTTGAAATCACTGGGCTGCCTTCACTTCATTCCAAATTTCGTTGTACTTGTCGCGACGCGGATATTGCTGCCAGAAATAAATGTGGGTCATGTATTCATCTAGGTCATCGAGGTGCAGAGATTTTTTCTGATCTTCGCTCATGAACTGCGCCGACTGCGGATTGGCGGGATCGTAACCGGTGACGTCTGCGACGAGTTTCTGCGTCTTGGCTTCAATCATGTATTCCAGAAAATCTGTGGCCAATTCTTTGTTCTCGCTAGCGGAAGTGATCATCAGGTGGTCGATCCATCCGGTAGTATTTTCTTTGGGGATTGTTTCAGCGATGGGGAATCCAACTTTGCGCAGATTGTTGGTCATCAGTGGCCAACCCATTCCGGCAACAATTTCGTGGTTCTCAAATAAGTTGGTAAGTTCGCCGCCGGTGGCCCACACTTTTCGGATATTCGGTTTCAGCTCGATGAGTTTTTTCTTAACGTTGTCGAGCTCCTGATCGGTCAGGTTGTAAAGATGGCTTGGATCCGGTTTGTCGTAGCCCAGAACCTGCGCGGCCATGCAGATGGTTGAAAGGTCGTCCCAAACGGAGATTTTTCCTTTTAGACTTGGATCCCAGAGCACGGACCAACTGTCCGGCGGAGTTTTGAAATAGGAAGTGTCGTACAGCAGGGGATTCGGACCCCACACGAATGGCACGCCATAAACCTTGCCGTTGACATGGACCAATGGCGCATCGCGCAGCCGAGCAGAGAGCTGCGAATAGGAAGGGAGTTTTGAAAGATCAAGCGGCGCGGCCAAGCCCGCTGCGGCGATGGAGGTCACTACATCGCTCGACGGAGAGATCACATCGTAATTGCTCGCGCTGCCTCCTCGAAGCTTTGCCACTAGCTCGTCGCTGGTGCCCATGTAGGCGGCCGTGATTTTGCAGTGATGCGATTCTTCGAACGCGCGCACGAATAGCGGATCGGCATAGCCTTCCCATACCAGCAAACTTAGGGTGGGCGTTTTCTTCGAGCAGCCCGCCGTGGCGGAAATCAGAGCGACGGCGATGGACAAGATCGTAATTGAGGTTTTTTTCATGACTATGATTCCGCTTCCTTCGATCTCCTGGGCTCGTGCGGAGTTCCCGATCATCGCCAACTTAAAAGGTTGGCGGAGTGTTCACCCACAGCACCAACGTTTCTTTCTTCCCGGGATTCTTCCAGTGATGTTCGTTGCTGCTTTCGAAATAAAAACTATCACCTTCTTCCAGCGTGTGCTTGTCGCCGCCGTCTAACTCGATTTCCAGCGAGCCGCGCAGGATGTAAAGAAATTCCTCGCCCTCGTGCGCATAGGATTCTCCGCTGCCGGCGGAGGGGGCGATGCGGAATAGATGTGGCTCCATCATGGTGGTGCTGCCCCAGGAGAGAAGTTCCATACGAACGCCGGGGCCGGCCTCCAGAACTTTTCTATCCGAGGGTCGTACGCGTCCAGGATTGGCATCGGAAGGGTTAAAAAGCGAAAGAATATTTACGCGGTAAAAGCGGGCCAGGCGCCGCAGTGTTGCGACGGAAGCGGTCATCTGGCCACGTTCCAGCGCGCTCAGAAATCCGACCGAGACGTTGGCCGCGCGTGCCACTTGCGACAGCGAGGCTTTGCGTCCCAGTCGCAAACGCCGCAGACGAGGACCCACTGGGCTCGCCTTCGGACGGCTGCTCGCGTGTGGCAACATTTTTTGAGTTTTCAGCAGATGTACGATGGCCGGGGCATTCATTCCACGCGCGCGCCGCAAGAACTGCGCACGTTTCAAGATGCGAAGGTCGGCGGGCGTGTACATACGATAGCGGCTGCGGGTGCGTATGGGCGAAACCAATCCAAGATTCTCCCAAGAGCGAAGAATCGATGGAGAAATTCCCACAATTCTCGCGACGTCGCCAATGCGCAATTGGCCGTTGGCGCGCGCTTTCTTAGGCGAACGCTTGTGAGGCGGAGTCAACTCAATTTTCCCTTGACAACCCGTGGGCCTTCTTCTAAGGTTCCCGGATTATAGTAAGGTTTTTTCCAAAGCTGCAACCGAAAAAAGTTGGGGTGAGGCGTCTCGGGGGGTAGGTGGCGCCAGCTTTTCCTAGAGGAGCGGCGATGACTTCGAAAGCATGGGCACGCGCGTGTCTATTTGTGTTTGTGGCATTACTTTCGAGCGGGTCGGCTTGGGCGCAAACCAACGGAACAATCCGCGGGACGGTTGTGGATCAAAGCGGCGCGGTTGTGCCGGGTGTTGTGATCTCGGTCGTACTGACCGGGACAGATGCCACGCGAGTCGTCACGTCTGATAAAGATGGAGCTTTTGATATTCCCGAACTAGCGGTCGGGAATTACGACCTGACTGCCGAGGCCAAAGGTTTCAAGAAGTTTGTTTCCAAGGATATTCCCGTCACCATCGGTCACGTAAACCTCATTACCGTAAATCTTCAGCTGGGCGGTTCGACCGAGACCGTAACAGTGGAAGCGAATGCTGCGCAAGTAGAGACTACCAGTTCGCAACTGGGAGGTGTGATGACGGACGCCTCGATTCGCGAGTTACCGCTGAACCAGCGCAACGCCTACCAACTGCTTCAATTGCAGCCGGGCGTGCAATCGCAATTAGGTGCGGATCTGTTTTACGGTAGCGACAATCCGGGTGTTGTTTCTGTGAACGGTGGACGCGGGCGTTCCAACAACTACATGGTAAACGGCGGCGACGGCAACGACATCTTCGTCAACGCCCCTGCCATCCAGCCTTCGCCTGACGCGATTGAGGAATTTCGCGTGCTCACCAACACTTTTGACGCTGAATATGGGCGCAACTCCGGCTCTATTGTGAACGTAGTGACCAAGTCTGGCACGAATGACATCCACGGTGATTTTTACGATTTCCTTCGAAACAAAGCGCTGAATACGCGTGGATATTTTGACGCCACCATTCCCGACTATATACAGAATCAATTCGGGGCCACCATGGGCGGGCCCATAAGGAAAGATCGCACGTTTGTCTTTGGATCCTATGAAGGAAATCGACTCATTCAAGGAGTTAATGCCGGCAATGTGTCGGTTCCTCCGCCAGCGGAGGCCACCGGCGACTTCACTGCAGAAGGGCAGCCGTTCACGGGAGCGATCGTCGATCAGTCGTTTGGTGCCATACTCGCAGCCCGAGGCGGAGGAGCTTGCGGTACGGCCGTAATGGCGAACAGTGGGATTAATTTGAACGCGCCGCCTCCCCCCCTGGGCTATCCGTATGCCACTATATTCCCCAATTCAAAAATCCCGACTTCCTGCTTTGATCCGACCGCCGCGGCGCTTTATAGCCAATTCGTGGCGCCCTATAGCGCTATCGCCAATCCCAGCACTGGCCAAGTATCCGTATTGCAAAATACCAGAGATACAGCGGATCAGTTCACTGTCCGATTCGATCACAAGATTACGAATTCGCAGCAATTCAGTGCCTACTACTATTTCAACAACGATCACCGTATCGATCCCTATTCTACGTTCCAATCGGCGGGTGCAACGCTGCCTGGCTTCGGCGATATATTCGGTACTCGTGTGCAGCAGTGGAATCTGAGCCATACGTGGACTCTAGGCTCCACGGCCATCAATGAATTTCGTTTCAATTATTTCCGCGAGGGACAGAAGAGTTTGAACCATCCAAGTTTCATTTTGCCCGGTTCAGGACCTACCGGCGGACTGCATCTATCCTGCGGAACTCTTGTTGCTGCGGGGGAATGTTTCCAGGACCAGAGCAACAGCACTGCCAATCTTCTAAATAGCATCGGTTATCCGATTACCAGCACACAAGCTTCACAACTGGGTATTACAACCGCACTGCCGAACCGCGAGGGTGTTCCCTATATTGCAACTTCGGGATTTGTGATCGGCAATAATTCCGAAGGCGAACTTCCGCAGGTCGGCAATACATTTCAATGGACGGATAATTACACCAAGACATTCTCAAAGCACACCATCAAGTTCGGCGGTGATGTGCGCCGCGCGCGCTTTGATCAATTTCTCTATTACAACATCAATGGTCTTTACACCTTTACCTCTAGCCCCGTCTCAGATCAGATTGGAAGCGCCGATGCTTTCCCCGCCTTCTTTTTGGGTACGCCGAATACGTATTCGCAAGGCGCGGCACAGGCTGAAAACGATCGCAACACCGCGCTCTATCTCTTCGTGCAAGACAGCTACAAAATTAAATCTAATTTCACTGTTAATTACGGCTTGCGCTGGGAGTTGAACACGCCATACTATGACAACGGTAACCGCTTACAGACGTTCCGACCCGGCCAAGCCACTACGCAATATCCATGCTGGCTCTCGGTGGAAAATGCCGCTAACTTGGGCCTGAGTCCAGGGAATTGCGGAGAAAACAGCGGGACCAACAATGCGATCTTTCCTCTGGGGGTTGTTTTCCCGAACGACCAAGGAGTGCCGCGCGGTCTCACCTCCACTTATTACAAGGCGTTTGCTCCGCGTATCGGAATCGCGTACAGCCCGGGCTTCACAGATGGTTGGCTCGGGAAACTTTTTGGTGGGCCGGGCAAGTCAAGTATTCGAGCCGGCTACGGAATTTTCTATAACCCGATCGAACAACTCGTGCTCGAACAATTCAGCGCCGAGCCTCCCTTTGGGGGAAGCTCTTTCGTCTCCAGTCCACTTTTCAATCTCCCCTATCTCTCACAGAGCGGAACGGTGACACCCAACCCGTTTACCGGAGTTATCAATCAGACGCCCCAGACTCCCTGCGCCGTGGATACACCCGGTGGCCCCCCAGGTTGCGTGGACTGGTCGACTTTCCGGCCTATTTTGCTTTTTGGAGAATTTGCGCCACACCTGAAGTCGCAATATGCCGAGCAATACAATCTGACGTTGGAGCGGCAGATAACCAAGGATATGTTGCTGCGAGTGTCGTACGTTGGCACTCAGGCGCACCACCTGCTTGCGTCCCGCGACCTCGATCCTGGAAATATTCAAACTTGCTTGGGTCTCATTGCCATTTCCAACAACAATCCCAACAACGTTCTCTCGGCTCCCGGCGGCACGCCGACAACTTGCGGTTCATTCGGGTCAGACAGTGAATATTACGTTGCTCCAGGGACGAATATTCCTTCCGTCACTCAGCCAGTGCAGCCGTTTAAGGTTCCGCAGAGCGGTTGCAACGGGTTGTTACTGCCTTATTCCGGAGCCCCCGGAAATACTCCGCAATGTATTCCAGCAGGTAGCACGGTGGGGCCCGAAGGCATCGTCTTGGTAGGTACGCGACCGTATTCATCGCCAAACTGCCAGCCCCTGAGCGGAGCAAATATGATCGGGTGCCCTGCGGACGGTGTTCCGGTGATAAGCAACATCTTCGCGGAAGATACCATCGCCAATTCCAACTATAACGGTCTGCAGATCTCTCTGGAAAAGAGCATGTCTCACGGGCTTTTGTTTCAGGCCTCTTACACTTTCAGCAAAGCGATCGATCAGGGTGCTTCGTTTGAGAACGAACTCAACCCGCTGAATCTAGATGCAACGCGAGGGACTTCTCTGTTGTCTGCGAAGCATCGCTTTGTTTTCGCTCCAGTCTGGGAGATCCCAATTCCGAAATATGACGGCGTAAAAGGGAAAGTTGCCGACGGCTGGGGGATCTCTGCGATCATCACCTACCAGAGCGGTTTCCCAATTCGCGTCTGGGATCCTAATGACACTGAGCTCGAAAGCAGCGAGTTTTTTGAGTCTGCCAACACTCCAACCGAAACGGCTCCCGTGCAATTTGTGAACCCGAAAACGAACGGAAACTACTGGTTTAATGCCAATAATTTTTGCGATCCCACGGAGACGGGGTGCCCAACGCCATACGGAACTTTCGGGAACACACCGCACTCCCTCTGTTGCGGACCTGCGATTAGTAATACGGATATGGTGATATCGAAGAAGACTAGAATCAGCGAAAGATGGGATAGTGAGTTTCGGGCCGAGTTCTACAATGCATGGAATCACACCCAGTTCAGCAATCCGGATGGAAATTTTACTGATTCCACCTTTGGTCAGATTCTGAATACACGGGAAGGACCGCGTGTGATGCAGTTCGGGTTGAAGTTTCTGTTCTGAGCCAGTTCCGCAGGGTATGGCAGAGCGAGAGTGTCGCCTGGGCGGCGCTCTCGCTTTGTTGCGTAGAGGCAAGTTAAACGAGCTGATTTCGCGGGGCGGGAAGCGCTGTGAAAATATTTGTTCTGGGTGCCGGGATGATGGGGCGCGCGGTTGTCTACGACCTTGGTCGCGCACGTGACGTGAAAGTTATTGCTGTGGCGGACTTCGAAGGCAGCCGCGCACACGAAGTCGCGCGGACATTCGGCAGGGGCAAAGCTCGCGGACATTTTGCAGACGTGCGAGACACCCAACGTCTTGCAAAGTTGGCAGCCGGCTACGATGTTTTGTTGAACTGCACGCAATACAATTGGAATCTCGACGTGATGCGCGCCGCGCTTGCCGCTCGCGTAAATTATATGGATCTCGGCGGGTTGTATCACATGACGCGCAAGCAGTTCGCGCTGGACAAAGATTTCCGCCGGATCGGCCGCCTTGCCATTCCGGGAATGGGAGGCGCACCGGGGATTACAAACGTGATGGCGCGCGCATTGGCCGATCCGCTGGAGCGAGTGGACGCGATTCGCGTTTATAACGCGGGTGCCGACGAGCAACATTACGACAGCCCTATCGCTTATACCTTTTCGATTGCTACGATATTGGATGAGTTGACCATGCCGCCTATAGCGTTCGAGCGCGGCCGCTATGTGCAAAAGCCCATGCTCTCGGATCCTGAGGCGGGAAAATTTCGCGCACCAATCGGCTCCATCACTTTGCGCCACTCGATTCACTCGGAGCTTGGCACGCTGGCAGAGAGTTTCCGAAGCAAAGGCGTGAAGGAAGTATTTTTTAAGATCAACTACGATCCGCGCCTGGTGAATTTGGTTCGTGATTTGGATCAGGCTGGTTTTACAAGCCGCGAGCCCGTAGCCGTTAATGGGACACGAGTAGCGCCTCGCGCAGTACTTTTGTCCCTGATGCAGCAGCGTGCGCCAAAGAAAACGGCGCGCGATGTGGAGGCTTTACGTGTGGTGGTGACTGGCCGCAGCGAGAATCGCCGCGTCGCATCTGCCATGGAAATGTGGGCAGACTATTCCACGCGTCCGCGGCTTTCGGCCGTCGCTCGCGATACGGGATTTCCTGTGGCGATTGCTGCTGTGATGCTCGCGCGCGGCGAAATTCGTGGCGCGGGCGTGCAGGCGCCGGAAAATGTGGTGCCGCCGCAGCCATTTTTCGACGAACTGAAGAAACGCGGATTCACGTTCGGACACTGGAAATTAAATCCTCAGAAGATTTAGCGTCAAATCTCATGGCCGTTAGCCGGCCGATGTTGTACGGAGAAAGACATGCACGAAGGTCTCGCCAAGGAAATCGCCACTTACGAAAAGCGCACGCCGCGCTCTCGCGATGCGCACAAACGCGCGGAAACTCGGCTGCCACTCGGTGTCGCGAGCAACTATCGCGCTTACGATCCGTATCCAATTTTTGTTCGTGACGGAAAAGGCGGACACATTCACGACGTCGATGGCAACCAGTACATTGATTTTAACCTGTGTTTCGGCGCGTTGATGGCGGGCCATTGCAATCCAGCCGTAATCAGCGCGGTGCAGAAAAAACTCGGGACCGGAACCATGTTTGGCATGCCGCACGATATGGAATGGGAGCTGGCGGAAGAAATCTGCAAGAGATTTCCAGTCGAGATGGTGCGCTTCAGCAATAGTGGGACGGAATGCACCATGCACGCGGTGCGTTTGGCGCGCGCCGCAACGGGCCGCGACAAAATTATCAAGATAGAAGGCGGCTATCACGGCCTGCACGATTCCGTGCTCGTTTCACTGAAGCCGAAGGCAGAAGAAGTCGGTGATCCAAATTATCCGACGTCGGTCCCCGGCGGGGCGGGAATCCCCAAGGGCACGCTGCAAAATACTGTGATAGCGCAGTTCAACGACGTCGCCGGAGTCGAACGCCTGTTCGCAAAATATCCCGGAGAAATTGCGGCCGTCATCGTGGAACCGATCATGATGAACGTCGGCATACTGATGCCGGACGAGGGCTATCACCAGGCGTTGCGCGAAATCACGAAGAAGAATGGCGCTCTCCTGATTTTCGACGAAGTTAAAACCGGGGCAAAACTTGCTCGCGGCGGCGCTTGCGAATATTTCGGGATCAAGCCGGACATTGTTTGTCTGGCGAAATCCATTGGCGGGGGATTCTCGCTGGCCGCCTTTGCGTCCACGCGCGCGGTGATGGGCCTCATCGCTGACCATAAAGTGTTCCATGGCGGGACCTACAACACGAACCCGGTGGCCATGGCTGCGGGACTCGCCACGTTTAGAGAAGTGCTGACGCCTGCAGCCTACGAGCACGTAAATCGTCTGAATAAGAAATTGATCGACGGCTACAACAAAGAAATCAGCAACACTGGGTTGACCGCTTACGTCGTTGGGGCCGGCTCGAATGGCTCGCTGATGTTTTGTCCCAAGCCCATTCGGAATTACCGCGATTGGCTAAAGGTTGATAGCGAATTGTGGCGGCACTACTGGTTTGCGATGGTGAATCGCGGTGTGATGGCTCAGCCTTATTGGTGGGACGAGCAGTGGACCGTGTCTGTTGCGCATAGCGAAGCTGACATCGATCGCCATCTGGCGGTTTTCGCGGAGATTGCTCCGGCGTTGGCGAAGGCTCAAAAGGAGCCGCACGCGGCTGCCAGCAGCGCTCACTGAGAACTGCATTGATGTTCACCAGCGCTCGATGCAAAACTTTTCTGAACAGCGCGTCTTTCGTTTATCGAGGAGCCGTTGGCAGAATTAATCTCGCCGCAAACTGAAACGGCGCATCTAAAACGGGCGCTTGGGCGCTGGGATCTCGTCGCGCTGTTTGTTGTGGCAGTTTTCAATCTCAACGTGGTGCCGAGCATTGCTGCGAACGGCGGCGTCACGGTTTGGCTTTGGATTATTTCGCTGCTGCTGTTTTTCTGGCCGCAAGGAATCGCTGTGATCGAACTGGCACATCGCTATCCCGGAGAAGGCGGCGTTTATCTTTGGGCCAAGGAAGTGTTCGGTGAGTTTCACGGATTTTTGTCGGGCTGGTGCTACTGGACCAACAACATGATGTATGTCCCCACGGTTATGCTGTACTTCGTTGGCGTATCCGTATTCATTTTTCCGAGCCATCAATATCTGGCGGATAACAAAATGTTTGCGGTGTCCGCGTCGCTCGGACTGCTAGCGATTCTGGTGGTGCTGAATATTGTGGGGCTTGGCGTCGGAAAATGGATTAACAATCTGGGCAGCATCGGCACGGTGATTGCGGCGGCTGTGCTCGTCGGGTTAGGCGTGATCGTTTGGCTGCGATATGGAACTACTGTAAGCGCGGAGGATTTTCATATTCCGGCGAATCCGCGGTTCCTATTGAATTCATTTGGAGTGATTTGTTTTGGGCTCGTGGGTCTTGAGCTTGCTTCCGTAATGGGTGACGAGATTAAAGATCCGGAGCGCACCTTACCCGGCGCGGTGGTGTGGGGCGGAGTGATCTCGGGCCTGCTTTACATTGCTACCACTCTCACTTTGCTTGTAGCGGTGAGTAAAAACGAGATTAATGTGCTGCAGGGAATTGTGCAGGCTGTGAGCCACATGGCGCAAAAAGTGGGAGTAGTCTGGATCGTTGCGCCGTTCGCATTCATGCTCAGTATTTCGATTGCGGGTATTGGTTCTGCATGGCTGGCGGGCTCGGCGCGCATTCCGTTTGTCGCCGGACTCGATTCGTACTTGCCGAACTGGCTGGGAAAAGTTCATCCGCGCTATGGCACGCCTTACGCCGCGCTAATCGTGCACTTTGTCGTGTCCACCATCTTAGTGCTGATCAGTTTTCTGGGTTCGGGCGTGCAGGAAACGTTTCAGCGGCTGCTGTCTCTGGCCGTCGTACTGCAGTTGCTTCCGTTCCTCTATATGTTTGCGGCGCTGCTGAAAATCGCGGCCGATCCGCTGTGGGAAAAAGGGCACTACAGCAAAGCTGTGCTTTGGCTGTCGGGCTCAAGCGGGTTATTGATGACGATTCTCGGCATGATTTTCGCTTTCTCGCCGGCGCAGCAGATCAGCTCAGTTTGGTCGTACGAAGCTTGGATGCTCGGAGGCACAGCTTTATTTATTGGACTGGCGGTATTCTTTTTCTTTGTTTATGGCCGCCGGAAAGCGGCGGCACAGGCGGCGGATAGAATCTAGCAGTTATATTCGACGATGATTCTTGGAGACAATTATGGCCAGTGAAGCAAAAGCGAGTGCTCGCAGATATCAGATGTATATCAACGGCGAGTTCGTGGATAGTGCGAGCCAAAAATATTTTCTGGTGGTGGATCCGTCCACGGAAGAAGTGATGGCCGAAGTTTCGGAAGCAAATGAAACAGACGTGAACCGCGCTGTTGCCGCGGCGAAAGCCGCTTTCGATTCTGGAGCGTGGCCGCAGACTACGGCGCAAGATCGCGGACGCATCCTTTTCCGGCTAGCCGAACGAATTCGCAAAGAGGCGCCGCGCTTGGCCGAACTGGAAGCGCGCAATTCCGGCAAGCCCATCGTGGAAGCCGAGTACGACATCAATGACGCCGCGACTTGCTTCGAATACTACGGCGGCATGGCCACGAAGATTTTGGGCCAGGTGAACCCTGTGCCCGACAATGCGCTGAGTCTTTCACTTCGCGAACCGATCGGTGTCGCGGCACAAATTATTCCGTGGAACTATCCGCTGTTGATGGCCGCATGGAAGCTGGCTCCCGCGATCGCTGCAGGATGTACTTGCATTCTGAAACCCGCCGAGCAGACGCCGCTCACCGCTCTGGAATTTGCAAGCTATCTTACTGACGCGGGACTGCCGCCGGGGGTGGTGAACATCATTACCGGTTTCGGAGAAACTTGCGGCGCTCCGCTGGTTAAACATCCCGATGTAAACAAAGTCGCCTTTACCGGAAGCGCTGCAGTGGGCAAAGCCATCATGCGGGCAGCCGCCGACACGGTGAAGCGCGTCACACTCGAACTTGGCGGCAAATCCCCGAACATATTTTTCGCTGATGCTGATTTTGAGTCAGCCATCGATGGTGCGCTCTTTGGCGTGTTTATTAATCAAGGGGAGGTGTGTTCCGCGGGAAGCCGCATCCTGGTGGAAAAAGCGATCTACCCGAAATTTGTGGAAGCCATGAGCGCAAAAGCGAAGACAATTCGGTTGGGTCCGCCGCTCGAGCGCGAAACGAAGATGGGGCCGCTGGTCAGCAAAGATCAATTTGACCGCGTGCGGTCCTATCAGGAGCTCGGTAAGAAAGAAGGGAAGGTGGCGGCGGGAGGAGGGCGGTCTGCATCTTTTAAGAAGGGCTACTATGTTGAGCCTACCATTTTCTACGACGTAGATAATTCTGCGCGCATCGCGCAGGAGGAAATCTTTGGGCCGGTTGCAGCCGTCATTCCGTTTGCGGACGAAGCGGAAGCGCTGCGTATTGCAAACGCCACGCCCTACGGCCTGGCCGCGGCAGTTTGGTCGCGGGATATTTTCAAGGCGTTCCGCATGGTGAAAGCATTGCGCGCGGGGATTGTTTGGGTGAACCACATGCAGCCAACTTATGTGGAAGCGCCGTGGGGCGGATACAAGCAGTCGGGATTCGGACGCGAGCTCGGGCCTTGGGGAATCGAAGAATATTTGGAGACGAAACAAGTTCACATAAACCTGAACGAACAACCGATCGGATGGTACTGATATGCCGACAATTCAATTACGCACGCCGATACCGGGACCTAAATCGCAGGAATGGATGCGACGCCGACAAGCAGCGGTGGCGCGAGGCGTTGGGCATGCAACACCGATTTTTGCTGCTCGTGCCGAAGGTGGCGTCCTTGAGGATGTGGACGGAAATAAATTTATCGATTTCGCGGGTGGCATTGGCGTGGTTAACGTCGGGCATCGCGCGCCCAGCGTTGTGGAAGCGATTCGAAAGCAACTTGACGCGTTCGTGCATACGTGTTTTAGCGTGGCTCCGTATGGAAAATATGTCGAGTTGGCGGAGAAGCTAAACTCCCTGGTTCCTGGGAAATTTCCCAAGAAAACAATTTTGGTGAATAGCGGCGCGGAAGCTATCGAAAATGCGGTGAAAATCGCGCGAGCTTACACACATCGCCCGGCAATCATTTGTTTCGAGGATGCCTTCCACGGACGGACGATGCTCACGATGTCGCTGACGAGCAAGACCCATCCGTATAAGGCGGGGTTCGAGCCGTTTGCTACGGACATTTATCGTATTCCGTATGCTTATTGTTACCGGTGCTCGTACTCGCTGCAATATCCTTCGTGCGAAGTTTTCTGCGCGCATCACCTGGAAGATACTTTCAAACGCACGGTGGCTGCGGAGGCCGTGGCGGCCGTGGTGGTGGAGCCGGTGCTTGGAGAAGGCGGGTTCGTCGCGCCGCCTGGGGAATTTTTCAGCATCATCGCGGACATCTGCAGGCAGCACGAGATCCTGTTCATCGCCGACGAAGTGCAGTCTGGGTTCGGTCGCACGGGCGCGATGTTTGCGTGCGAGCGATACGGGATCGCGCCGGACATTTTGGTCAGCGCCAAGTCGATTGCCGACGGGATGCCACTTGCTGCGGTGACTGGGCGCGCGGAGATTATGGATGTGCCGGGTGTAGGCGCGCTGGGCGGCACCTACGGCGGCAATCCGCTGGCTTGCGCGGCCGCGCTCGCGGTGATTGAAACGATGGAGCGCGAAAATCTTCCGGCGCGCGCCGAGAAACTGGGACAGAAGTTTGATGCGCGGGCGCAAGAGTGGAAGAAGCGCTGGCCGCTGATTGGGGATGTCCGCGGACTTGGTGCGATGCGCGCTTTGGAACTGGTTCGCCCAGGAACGGATCGCGGGCCGGCGAAAGAGGAAACGGAGCGTGTGCTGCGATACTGTCTCGAGCGCGGGCTGATTCTGATTTCCGCGGGAACCTACGGGAATGTTGTGCGGCTGCTGATGCCGCTGGTAACCACGGACGAGCAATTCGATGAAGGTTTGAGCATTCTGGAAAGCGCGCTGATGAGCGTTTCAGAATCGCTTGAAGCTGCACCGCGACACGCTTGAGTTCTGGCCTTGGCTGCGCCCGCCACGCACGCCTGGGTCTCACGCTCGCTGCGGTTTCGACTCCTGGTAAGCCCGCTCGCAACTTCACTTTCCGCACCCATTCGCTCCGATTGCTTATCGTGGTGCGGAACCTCACTCGGATTAAGTCTCGTTGCCTCGCCGGATCTCGCGCCTTACACGCCGAAGATCATTTGAGCTTTTGTTATTCTGATCTCACTGGCACGATCTATCTTTTCTTCCACAATTTTCCCAATAGTTAGAGCAAGCCCAGGGCGGAGCGGTTTTCGCGCTCAACTTGCTCCATGGTACAGGAGCGCGGGGATTTTTCGGGGCGCCAGCGAAGGAACCGGGTGCCGTGGCGGAAGCGTCCGCCGGTGAAATGATCGAATTGAACTTCGACCACAAGTTTGTTGTCGAGGGGCTGCCATTCCATGGAATGCTTTGTGCTCCAGCGGCTTCGTCCGCCGGGGGCTTTGCCGCTGAAGCCGGGCGGCTTGATCATTTTTTCGAGTTTTTTGGTCAGCGCGGGACGATCTTCGTCGTGGATGGAAGAGCAGAAGCCTACGTGGTCTAGTTTGCCTTCGTTGTTGTAGAGGCCGAGGAGTAGTGAACCGACCAAGGACTTTTTTTCGAGGTAGCGAAAGCCGCCGACCACGCAGTCGGCCGTTCTTTGGGTTTTAATTTTCTGCATGCCGGTGCGCTCGCCGGTTTGGTAGGGCAAGTCGCCGCGTTTGGCCATGATGCCGTCGAGGTCGACACCCATGTGGAACCATTTGCGGGCCAGGGCGACGTCGTCGGTTATGGGCGATAGACGGACGATGCCGTCGTCTAAATACTTTCTTGCGAAGGTTTTGAGGGCTTTGCGGCGTTCGCGGAGAGGCAGTTTTACGAGCGAGCGGCCTTTGTCGTCAACCAACAAATCAAAAACGATAAAGACGCAGGGTGTTTCCTGGCTCAATTTCAGGACGCGACTGGCGGCGGGGTGGATGCGCTGCAGCAGATCGTCGAAGGAAAGATTGCCGTCGATGGGAATCACGATTTCGCCGTCCAGAACAAATTTATTGGCTCTCAACTTTTTTAATGCGGCGACCAGGTCGGGGAAATATCTCGTTAACGGCTTAGCGGACTTGGATTGCAGGTCGATGTGGGCGGCATCGCGGAAGGCGAGACAGCGGAAGCCGTCCCATTTGGGCTCGTACTGCCATTCAGGACCGGTAGGTAATTCGGCGGCGGGAAGCGCCTCCATGGGCGAATACTTTTTCGCCAGCGGCAAGCTCATAGGAATTTTCCCAGGTTTACTCTGCCGCGTTCGGCGAGTAGAGGCTTCCAAAGGTCGCCGATTTTGCGCAGGCGTTGGGGAACGTTCAGCATGGTGAAATCCGTCATGCGCACGCCGCGTTCTACTTCTTCCCAAGTGAGCGGAGTGGAAACTGTTGCTTCGGCTTTGGGCCGCACGGAGTAAACCGACGCTAGCGTTCTGTTCCAGGCGTTTTGATTGTAGTCGGCCAAGACGCGTTTGGCGGGACGCTTGGCGATGCGATATTCAGCGGTAATAATTTTCGGATTGCGTAGGGCGATCTCTTTTGAGAATTCTTTGGCGAAAGCCCACACCTGTTTCTGCGAAGGGCCGCGCACGATGGGGACGTACAGGTGGATGCCGCGCGAGCCGGTGGTCTTTGCGTAACTTTTTATTTTTATCGAGGCGAGGGCATCGCGAACGATCAGCGCCGTTTCGAGAACCTGGTTGAAAGTAGCGCTTTCGGTGGGGTCCAGATCAAAGTGGAGGTAGTCGGGGCGGTCCACGTCATCACAGCGCGCGTACCAGGGATTTAGGTCGATGCATCCGAGGTTCACGACCCAGAGAAGCGAACAGACATGGTTGATGACGGGGAAGTCGATCACATTGCCGGAATGATGCTCAATGGAACAGACCGGAATCGATGGAGGACGTGGTGAGGGCGCGCGTTTCATGAAGAAAAATTCACCGGAGATTCCGTTGGGATAGCGCTTCATTACCATGGCGCGATTTTTCAGGTGAGGAAGCAGCCAGGGAGAGACGTCGAGATAATACTGGAGAAGGTCGCGCTTGGTGAGTTTTAGCCGGGGCCAGAAGATTTTTTGGAGGTTTGTGAGCTTGACCGGGCCGCCTTCTACGGTTAGCTCGGCAAGGTTGACGCCTTCTGGTATGACGGCGATTCGCTTCGACGCAGTTCGTTTTGGCGAAGGGTGCCGTTGGTTGGATCTGTTCTTGGGCATTTTCTAGGGGGCGGAAAGTGTGATTTCTGTGCGCGGGAATTTGATTTTTAGGCGATTTGAGCGAGGCGCGCCGTTTTGTTTTCTATGAGTTCCGTGGGTTTCTAATCCATCTATTTGGCGATTTAATTTGCTGATTTGGGCGTGGGTACTGGCGATGAATTCGGCGAGGAGTGGAGACCGGGTAAGCTCAAGATTCCTGTGGTCCCCATGGCTGAATCGAAGCTGTTCTATTTTAACCACACAAAACGCTAGCACTTCGTTTCGCGGAATTCAAGAACGCGCATGCGATTTTTTTGCGGGCTAGCTTGTGTCGCTCCTCTGCACTAACGGCATGGGCGAAGTGCGCCCTATTCGTGGCGGAGGGCGACCAATGGATCGACGCGGGTGGCGCGGCGCGCCGGGATGTAGCAGGCGGCTAGCGCGACCAGGCACAATAGGGCCACGACGGCGGCGATGGTTAGGGGGTCGTTGGCGTGGATGCCGTAGAGCATTGAAGTGAGGTAGCGGGTGACCGCTAATGCGACGGCGACACCTAGAAGGGCGCCCACTAGGGCGAGGGTCAGGCCCTGTTTCACGACTAGGCGCAGGACATCGCGTTCCTGGGCTCCTAAGGCCATGCGGATGCCGATTTCGCGGGTGCGGCGGGAGACTTCGTAGGAGAGCAGGCCGTAAAGGCCGACGCACGCGAGGACCAAAGCGAGCGAACCGAAGAAGAAGGATAGGCGCGCGATCAGACGTTCCTGGAAGAGCAAGCGGTCGATCTGATCGGATTCGGTTGTTATGCGAAAGATCGGGATGTTTGCGTTTAGTTCAGCGACTACGTGACGGATTGCGGGAAGCAGGGCTTGCGGATCGGCTGCGGTGCGCACTTCGAAGGATGCGGGCATGCCGCTTTGCGGAACGTACATAGTGGCGGTGATTTCCTGGCGCAAAGCACTGTACTTGGCATCGCGGACCACTCCGACGATTTCATAGCCCGAACTTTTGGGGCCGTTCTGGTCTCCAGCCGATTGTCCAAACTGTTTTCCCAATGGATTTTCTTTACCGAGATATTTGGCGACGAAAGCTTGATTGACGATCACAGGCGTGGGCGCCGAACTGGAATTGGTGTCATCGCGGTTCGATGCCGCGATGACGTAATCGGAAGCAGTGAAACCGCGGCCTCCGTAGAGCGGGATTTGCATAGTGTGAAAGAAATCGGGGCCGACGGGCAAGATATTCGCTTCGGATTCGCGGTCTTCAGGTGTTCCGGGCCAGTGGAATCCGTTGATCATCAGGGCGCCACTGAGGAGTGGGACTGACGAAAAACTTGCGGACTTCACGCCCGGCGTTTCAGAAAGGCGGCCTTGCAGGTCGCGATAGAAGCCATCAATCTGCGTGTCTTTGTAACCAGCGATAGACGGGTCAATTTCAAAAACGACCAGGTTGCGGGAATCGAAGCCGACATCGATGCCGCGCAAATTGCGGAGTGTGCGGACGAGCAATCCTGCTCCGACGAGCACGACGATGGCGAGAGCTACTTGTGCTACCACGAGCGCGTTACCGACGCTGAACCAGAGGCCTCCATCCTGGGCTACGCCGGCCGAGACGCCGAAGCCTTCTTTTAGAGCGGGAGTTAAATCAATTCGTGCGCTGCGAAAGGCTGGGGCCATGCCGAATATAATTCCGGTGAAAAGAGAAATCGCGGCGGTGAAGGCGAGGACGCGCATGTCCAGGCCTGCAGCGAATCCGAGCGCACGAGTTTGATTGGTGGAGACGAACGACACGATGAGGTGCGCGCCCCAGTAAGCGAAGAAAATTCCCAATGCGCCGCCCACTGCCGAGAGCATCAGGCTCTCTGTGAGGAGTTGGCGAATGATCCGCTTGCGTCCCGCTCCCAGCGCCAGGCGCACGGCCATTTCTTTTCGCCGGGCTGCGGAACGCGCCAGCATCAATCCGGCTACGTTGGCGCAAGCGATCAGCAAAATAATTCCCACCGCGAGCATTAGGACGTAGAGCGGCTGAGCGAAGCGGCTGCTTGTCCCGTTTAACCCAGAGTGCGCGGGTACCAGAGTGAGGGTTGGTTCGTCGGCTGGCGTTGATAAGGTGGACGCTTCGGATTCGGCTGGCGGAGTACTTAACGTTTGGCCTCTTGCAACATTCGACGAGGAGGAAGCGGGCAGCTGCATGCCTCCGAGCGGTTTCTTTCCCTGGGGCAGAGGCATCGTCTTGAAAGCCATGTTTGGACCGGCGGGTGGGCCAGAGGGAAGTGGGCCCGCCCCGATTGGAACATTTCCGTGGAGGGGAGCTGTCCCGGCATCAAACATCGGCACAGCGCCGTGAATCATTTCGTTGCGGAAAATTCCGTTGAGCACTGCTTGCGCTTGAGGCGCCAGGATTTCTGGCTTCAACCGGCCGACAGTAGTGAGCCACCAGAACGCGACGTTGCTTTGGCGATTCTCCCAGCGCGCGGGGTTAGTGATTCGTTGTGTATCGGCAAGCGGAAGCCAAATATCGTAATCGCTTCCCGGAGTAATTCCAGTGAACCGCCGTTCGGCTACGCCGACAATGGTGAAGGGAACGTTGTTCAACTGAATCGTGCGACCGATTACTTCGCGGGAGCCACCGAATGCGCTTTGCCAGTAACCATAGTTGAGAACGGCGACCGGGGCGGCGGATGGTTGATCGTCACTAGGCTGCAGCACGCGGCCCACAGAGGATTTCACGCCCAGCGCGCGGAAAAAATCGCCGGAGACGACTTGGCCGTTGATAACGCTGGCGGGGCCATTGCCGGTGAGATCGAGGCGGCCAGTGTTGGAGAAAGCGGCGACTCCGGAAAAGACGTTGGCCTTTTCAATCTCGCGAAACACAGGCTCGGAAAATGAGCAGCCTGAGGGATTCCAAGCGCCGAAACGCATATCGGTGGCGCAATCGCCGGAGGATATGTAGCCATGAAGCTTGGGGGCTTTGTGGGCGCTCCAGCGTAGGACAACTAGTTGCCACGGATTAGTGGCGGGGAGCGAGCGCAGCATGACTGCGTCGATAAGGCTGAAAATTGCGGTGTTGGCGCCGATGCCGAGGGCTAACGTGAGAACGGCGATGGCGGTGAACACCGGGGATTTCGCTAGCACGCGAAGGCCGTAGCGTAGATCCTGCAGAAGCGTTTGCACGGTCGCACCTCACAAACCAGCCGCGGACAGAAGTATCACATCTGTGGCTGGTTCAGCCCAGCCTATGTGAGTGGTAGACGGAGGAGATTGAAAAACGGGTAGCGGATTTTTGTTCGTGGAGCTCAGATAACACGCCAGCTTAGTGAGAAGGCGCGTCTGAATTCCCACTGCGAGGTACAATTCTGAACGTGAGATCATTGCTGACTATAATGCCTTCCCAGTTCTGCGCCCGGAATTTCTCGAGCTCTTCCGGATGAAGTCGAAGCGGATTATAGCGAGAATCAGAATCGATTCCAGAACTCTCAAATATCGCCCGGACTTTGTAAGTTCCGATTCCTAAATCCCTTGGAAGCCCTGCGCCGGCGCCATAGGAGTTTCCAGGGGCCAGCAGCAAGAACCAATCGAGCATGGACTTCGCCAGATTTTGCCCAGGGCCCAACCCGTCCACAGCCCCACTTTCGCCGGGCATAGTATTGGAACTGCCGGTAGGAGTTACGAAGAGAGTGATATGAGACGGAGAGTCATGCATCCACAGATTCCGACCAATAAGTAGGTCATGCGAGCTAACGTTAGTAATCTCCGCATGAATTGGAATGCTGTCTCCGGCGGCAATATCCACCAGTCGCCTATTCTTAGGTTGAGTTTATCCATATCCACCTCAAAGACATTTGAAGAGGCTTCACCAAAGCTTTCCTTCAGGTCTTGAGGCGAAGAAATAATAACGCAAATTTAGCGCGCGCTTGCAGCCGTAATGCGGCTCGGGAAAAGGAGGGAGGCGGCGATTGTGGCGGCCAGGATTGCGGCTATGACGGACAAGGAAATTACCGAGGGGATGGGGAAGTGGTCGCTGAGGACCATTTTTGTGCCGACGAAAATTATTATGGCGGCGAGGCCTTGGTGCAGGAAGCGGAAGCGGGGAAGGATGTCGGCGAGGGCGAAGTAAAGGGCGCGGAGGCCGAGGATCGCGAAGACGTTTGAAGAATAGACGATGAAGGTGTCGCGGGTGATGGCCAGGACGGCGGGGACGGAGTCCACTGCGAAAATGATGTCCATGGCTTCCAGAGCGACTAGCGCGAGAAGCAAAGGGGTGGCGCTCCATTTTCCATTTTTGCGGACCAGAAACTTTTGCCCTTCGAATTCGTTTACGACAGGAAAAAATCGGCGCGTGATGCGGACCAGCCAAGTATTTTCGGGGTGGAGTTCGCGTTTTCGGGGAAGAAGCATTCTAAGGCCAGTGAAAAAGAGGATGGCGCCGAAAAAATAAACGATCGGGTGAAATGCTTGCAGGAGCGTGATGCCTGCGAGAACGAAAACAGCCCTCAAGACCAGGGCGCCGGCGATGCCGTAGTAAAGGACGCGATGTTGCAAGGCGGAAGGAATATTGAAGGTCCGGAAGATTAGGAGAAAGACGAAAATATTGTCGATACTCAGCGATTTTTCCACCAAGTAGGCGGTGAGGAATTCTGTGCCGGCTTGAGGGCCGCGATCAAAATAAACCCAAAGGTTGAAGAGGAGGGCGATGCTAATCCATGTGGCGCTTTCGATTAAGGCTTCTTTTAGGCCGATGGTGTGAGGGCGACGATGGAGGATGCCGAGGTCGAGACCCAGTGCCATGATTATCGCCACGCCGAAAATTATCCAGATGTGTAAGGGGGTTCCCAGCATGTGTGATTAGGGCACCGGTACTCGGAGAAGTCTAACCTGGCGCGCGGCTAGGGAAAAAGCTGAATGTTTTCCGACCTGTGAGAGATCTCAGTTCTTTGACCAAGGTCGCCGCAACAGGCCTGAGAGTTATTCCAAAATCCGGTTGGATATGTGGGAGTTCTTAAAGCTGTAGTTTCTTCACCTTTTCCTTTTGTGTGCTCTCGCTCGATTGCCTGCAGGCGCTTTCCTTTTCAATTTCATCTGATTGTAATCAACGGCGGCACGGATAAGATTTTTCAGAGCACGCGCATTAATCTTATCGCCCTCGAAAAAATCGATTGCTCGCCATTTGTTGCCTGCGAGGCCCGCGTTGAAGAGCTTGTCAGGATCCGGGAGGTTCGCGCCGTTGGCAAAGGTAAGCTTCACTTTATCTTTGTGGGCGTTGGCGACCGCGATGATTCCGTCGCGAGACCACACTGGGCTTCCCATCCACTTCCATTCCTCGATGATCTCCCGGTCGGCCTCCAGGATGCTCTTGCGGATGCTGGCAAACGTTTTGCCACGCCAGTCTGTGAGTCCTGCAATTAGTTGGTCAACACGTTCCGATGGATTCATTGGATCTTTAGACCTCCAATTCTTGTCCCGTTTTCATGCCAGTAGTTTTATTGGTCGATCTCTTTGAAACAAGTTGTCGAAGGACACTGCCTTTCCACATCCAAAGTCCCGAAAGGACAAGTACAGGAACGAAGACAAACCGAGTAGCGGGCGCGTAGTTTGGAATTTGTTCAAACGGACTATAAATATAACCGAGTATCGGAATGGCAAAGAAGATGTGAATCCAGCGGAAAATCGAACGTTTGGTAGCTTCTTTCATGATTTGTCCTCCATTTATTCAGGAGTTTTGAGCCGCCTGAGGCGGCCGGTTGGGCGTTTCAATACCGAACTGCTTGGCGTACTCCGCGTTCAGCCGCTGCCAGCCGAACTTCATGGCCTCAGGGCCGACGATGCGGCCAAGGGGAGTTCCGCTGAGAAGGCGATCCAGCACATCGAAACAAATGTGCCACCCGGCAGCGCCCATTGCGATAAAGCGGCGACCGATGTTGGTCCACAGCGTCAGACGCGTGCCACCACCAAGGGCTTCAAGTTCCCACCGCATATCGAAATCACCCCAGTTGTACTCGAGCATCTCAGGAGCGTCGGCTCGCGTCACTCTTGTTTCGGTCAGGCGCGGCGCGGGCGCTCCCACAGTAGTGAGTTTCACCGTGGTTCCGGCCGAACCCAGGCTTCCATCGGCATCAAAAGGCGCCCACTCGCGCAGATGCGCTGGGTCGGTAAGCGCCTGCCAGACTTTTTCCGGCGGGTGGCGCAGTTCTCTTACGAGAACGAGCGTCCACTTCTCGCCGTCCTTTCGTATCTGCGCCCCGCTGGCGGGACCCGGTGTGTACTGCTCGCGATCGGTCACCTTCCTCTCCCTTAGCGTGAATGGTGTGCCAGCTGGGTAAGCTGAATGCGGTTGCCGCAGGTGTCGTTCAGCATTGCTATGGTGGAGCCGGTCACGTCGGTGGGCGGCATTGTGAACTCGGCGCCGCGGGCCTTGATCCGTTCGTAGTCGCCCTTGACGTCGTCGGTGAAGAACATGGCCGCGGGCTGGTTCTGTTGAAAGATCGCCTGCTGATACGCTTTGGCTGCGGGGTTGTTATTCAGTGCCAGCTGCAGCTCCGTGCCGTCCGGCTCTTCGGGCGAGGCCACCGTCAGCCAGCGAAATGGGCCCTGACTGAAATCGACCTTCTTGGCAAATCCCAGTACCT
Organism: Binatus sp. (SeqCode); assembly: GCA_035602755.1. Lineage (GTDB taxonomy): Bacteria > Acidobacteriota > Terriglobia > Acidiferrales > UBA7541 > Palsa-295. Next base: position 41,834 of record DATNLR010000078.1, read on the forward strand.
CGGTATAGAAGCGCAGGGCCTTGTCTTGGTCGTCTACATATACGCTGGTCACTTTGATTTTCATTTCGCTTCTCCTTGTTACTTTCGCGGTTTTGGGCTGCCTCGTCTTCTACTCGTCTTGCTTTTCGGCAGTGTTAATTGATCCATGCGGTCGAGGTGGCGTTCGAGGGCGTCCAGGTGAGCGGACCAGAGCCGACGGAACGGGTCCAGCCAGGCAGCGACCTCCTGAAGTGGTTCAGGTTTCAGCCGGTAGAGACGCCGCTGTGCGTCCACCGTGGATTCTACGAAACCGGCCTCGCGCAGCACTCGCAGATGCTTTGAAACGGTCGGCTGCGTCATACGAAGCTGACGCTCGATCTCTCCCACCGACTGCGGGGACGAGACCAGCAGACTCAATATCGCGCGGCGGTTCGGCTCCGCAATAATTTCGAATACAGATTCCATTCCCTTGATATACCTCACAGAGCATATACGTGTCAAGGTATATTAAGACAGGGCGCCAGGCGACCGTTTCAGTCGGCGTGCCGGGATGCACCGTCCGATGGGTTCTTATTCGTGCGATCGCTCGCACTAACGCTTCGAGCGAAACGAAAGTACAATGCTAGTCTCCTAGTCACCTGATCATGCGTAGAAACCTGAATCGCCGTCTGCAGGCTCGCTCGACTCGGGATGAATGGTCACCGGGACTGTTAGGTCTCCGAGGAGTTTTGCCGATAATCTTAGCTCGTTGTCGCGCCTGTCACAGCGATTCTGGTATTCAATCTGTCCAAAGCCGCCTGCAGTGGATGAAGAGTTCGCGAAGCACCGGCAGTCAAATGACCCACGACACTCGTGAGGACCCAATTGTCTGGGAAATCGATGTGACGATTGCGCAGAAGCGCCAGGAGGTAGATTTCAAGCTGCTGCAGAGTTTGTGGCGCGCTCAGTGAGATTAAGTCCGACCGAATCTGAACGTCCGCACTTCATTGCCACTTTGACGGTTAACACTCATCGGGAGTTAGAAGGCTTCAGAAGGGGCGTAGCAAGGTTCTAGAATTCGCTGTTGCTTGCCTGGAACATGTATTTTCATTGGTTTCTTTACTCTGATGGAAAGGAGACAGATGATCCGCTTGACGTAACACAAGCTTCCTTCTCGTAGGGGGGAAATGTACAAGAGCTTCTTCGGGCTGCGCGAGAATCCCTTCAATGTCAGCGTGGATCCGCGCTTTTTCTTCTCCACTCGACAAACTCAAGAGGCTTTGCAAAGACTTGCCTACGGGATTCAGAACCGCAAGGGTCTCATCCTCCTCACCGGCGAAGTTGGGACGGGCAAGACGATGTTGATCAACCAGTTGCTCGACTGGTTGCGACACCTGCGGACGCCGACAGCGTTTGTTTTCAATTCCAATTTGGGCGAAGGTGACCTGTTCAACTTGATGGCCTGCGACTTCGGAATCGCTACCGAACCCAAGGAGAAAACAAATCTCCCGATCCGACTCAACTCTTGGTTGTTCGAGTGCTACCGAGCTGGCCTGAGCCCGGTCTTGATCGTGGACGAGGCGCAGGGCTTGTCGTTTGAGAGGCTTGAGGAAATAAGACTGCTGCTTAACATCGAGACCCCGTGCGAAAAAATGCTCCAGATTGTGTTCGCGGGCCAGCCGGAACTAGAGGACAACCTTAACCAACCTGAGGGACGCCAGCTCCGTCAGCGGATAGCAGTCCGCTGCAAGATAAGTCCGTTAACCTTGGAGCAAACCCACGGTTACATCGAACGGCGACTTATAGTCGCAGGCGGCGAAAGCGAGCCCATTTTTGCGCGACAAGCGATGGACGCAATCTATTTTTATACGCGCGGGATTCCCCGCATGATCAACCTGATCTGCGAACACTCGATGATCAATGCCTACGTCGACCAACTGCGCCCAGTGCCGGTGCAAATAGTCGAGGAAGTGGCGAGCGAGTTTGAGCTAACTTTCGGTCCTGCAACGCCTAGCCCAGCAGCAATCCAATCTACTTTCGGGTGGGCGGGCACGCTTCCTAGGAAAGGGCCCGAACCGACTGAGACGCAACGAGCTCAAGCCGCGGTGGCCGGCGTTTCATCTCGCTTCCCTGTGGTTAGCTCCAACAATCAACTCGCGCCAGTGTTCTCAGAACCTCAAGCGCTCTCTGCGAGTGCAAGCCTCGCGGAGGCGCATCTCTCCATAAACGATTCTTTTGCGCCAGCAACCGCATCCGCGCCAGCTGGGCAACGGAGACAAGGGCCCTTGACCTTGCCTGCGACTGCGCCCACCCCAATTGCTCAACATGTTTCCAGAACCGCGTTGATACCGGTATCGAGTCCACTCGGTGCTACAAATCTTTCGCAGGAAGCGAAGCACTCGGGCGCGGAGATTCCCAGCGTCGAAACTGTCCAGCGCCACTGGGTGACAAGACCCCACACACGACAAAGATTTCGTCGGTGGTGGGCAGCATGCCGAGATCGATCTTCGGCCATGGTCAATACCTCAACCCAGCGGCTGCGAACATTGTCCGTGTTGAAGTGGCTAGCAACACCAACGCAACGAGTGCAGCCGGCTAATCGGCGCTGGGAAGATATGCATCATAAGTCGGGCTTGGTTCCTCTTCCCTCGCATCGAGATTGGATCGAGTGGCTGGATAGATATGGGGCTATCATCGTCCGAGCGACGAGGCACCACAGAACGGCCCTTTTCCGATGGCTACAACAACCCCTCAGTTCAACGCACCGGCACTAACGGGTCCCCCTAGGCGCCATACGATGCGTACGCCACATCGAAACAGTGCGAGCTTGCTACGGCTCTGGAGTTCGCCCACGAAACACAGCGCTTGCACTTTAACGCGGTGGAACCGGGCGTGAGCCCTGGTACCGGTCTTGTGCGTGACGCAAATGCCTTTCTCGGTTTTCTGGCCAAATATGTGCTCCAACCGATTGCGCCTCACATCAAGTGTTGGAGCTCGCCAGAGCTGGCGGCGCATGTGATCACGAAAGTGCTGATGAACGAAGAAGGCAAGACCGGCGTCTACTTCGATGAGAAGGGCCATCCGATGCTTGGCTCTGCGCAGGTACGAGACCCAAAGTTCGCTGCTCGAGTGGTCGCAGAGACTCGCGCTTTGTTAGCGACGGCTGATATTAGGTCCTGGCAATCAGAGAATCCCCGATAGCGAAGGAATCTCTTAAGCACCCTTCGCCGTCCCTGCCGCCATATACGAGGAATTTCAAGATGGCTTGCGAGTCAAAGGTCGTTTTGCCGGGCAGCTTCGAGGGGCGAAAATCGATCCTGCCGGCGATCATCGCATCGCCATGGCCTGGCGATCGCTGCTTTGGGAGCGCGAAGTAACACCGCGATTTGCAATGCCGATTGCGTTGCAGTGTCGCATCCGGAAATGTTCAATAGCTGGCACGGTCGCGTGGACAGGGAGCAAACTCTCGGGAAGATTTCGCAAACAAATAGTGCCGTAGCTTGTGGTGATGTCGACGACACGCAAATTGCGAGGAGGCTCAGGCCCGTTATTTGGACGGAGGTCTTGCATTCCTATCTTTCGTTTGATAGTCTAGTCAGACTAGTCAGGATGTCACATGCCCAAACTGAAAGCTCGCGGAGAACAGCGGAAGAGCAGGAAACGAGCGCCAAATGCCAGCTGGCAACTGCAAGCCGCCAAAGCCCGCTTTAGCGAACTTTTTCGACGCGCCCGTTCCGAGGGCCCGCAACTCATCACGCGGCGGGGCAAAGAGGGCGTGGTGATGATTTCCGACGAGCAATACGAACAACTCGTCGGCAAGGCCCATCAGCCAAAGAGTCTTGTGCGGTTCTTTCGCGAATCGCCGCTGGTAGGTCTGGAACTCAACTTGAAGCGGGATAAGGATGAAGGACGTGACATTGAGCTATGACTGGCTTCTTAGTGGATACGAATTGCATTTCCGAGGTGGTCCGCGTCAAGCCGGAACCTCGCGTACTCGCATGGATCGAGGCGGCGGACGAGAGCTTGCTCTACCTGAGCGTCCTAACGCTAGGTGAGATCCGGAAGGGTGTGGCAGCGCTCCCGCAAAGCAGGCGACGAAGCCGGCTGGAAACCTGGCTCGAAGTGGAATTACAAGCGCGCTTCTCGGGAAGGATTCTTCCTATTGACGTAGCTGTGGCCGATCGTTGGGGCTTACTCGCAGCGAACGCAAAGGCCAGCGGTAAGCCATTGTCCACGATCGATGGCTTGTTAGCGGCAACCGCAATCCATCACAATCTGACAGTCGTTTCGCGAGACGTGAGCGACTTTACGCACGTGCCGGTACAAGTGCTCAATCCGTGGGAATCATGACGGAGGCGCATTTGGGTGCGTGCGAGTAAGAGGTGCTTCGCTTCACGTCTACGACTCGCATCTCATGCAAGCAGCGAGTCGGGTTCAGGGATGGTCATCCATCGCTAGCCACCAAGGACCACCGGGACGCTGATAAAGCTGGCATCCCCCGGAGTGTGCCAAATACGCTGGATCGTTTTCTGATAATCGGCGGGCTTTGCGAAAAAAATGTTCGGAACAAAGGTCTGGGGATTGCGGTCATAGAGAGGAAACAGACTCGATTGCACTTGGACCATGACGCGATGCCCCGGTAAAAAGACATGGTTCACCGTCGGCAACGTAAAGTGGTACAGCAACGGTTGGTTTGGCGTGATTGCCTCTGGATGTTCGAAACCGTTGCGGTAGCGGCCTCGAAAGATGTCGAGCGAAATCGCCAGCTCATATCCTCCCATCGTCGGTTGTCCCGGCACCGAATCGGGGTACACGTCGATCAGCTTAACGACCCAATCACTATCGCTGCCGTTGGTGGAAGCATACAGATTTACTTCCGGCGCGCCGCTCAGCCGCAATGGGGTAGTAAGCGACTCCGTCTCATACGTGAGCACATCGGGTCGGCCATCAACGAAGCGCTGATCGTCCACCAGCCAATGTCGCCATGCATCGCCGTCCGTCGCCACCACCGGTCTCGTCCTGTACGGCACGGGCTTGGAGGGATCGGACACGTATTCGTCATATTTCGCCGCGGCCGCTCCCGGACCTTCAAAGGACAGGCCGCCGTTCGCCGTCAGATAGAGCGATTGTGACTTGTTAGAGCAGCCCTGGTCACAGCTCAGGGGCCATGACTTCAGACGATCCCAATGATTCTCTCCCGTGTTGTAAATCAGCACTGGCGGCGTATCTGCCTTCGGAGAGTCATCCGACAGGTATTGGTTAAAAAACGGAAGCAGCACATCGCGACGGAACTGCAAGGTCGTGTTGCCTTCCCAGAGCAGCGGTCCGAGTGAATAGCCATCGTAGTTCACCTGGCTGTGACGCCACGGTCCCATCACCAGATAATTTTTGTCGTTCTGAGTATCCTGAGGTTCCACCGCCTCATAGCAGTGGATAGCTCCCCACATGTCTTCCTGGTCCCACAATCCTTGCAGCCACATCGTCGGAACCTTCAATGGCACCGAAGCCATGACCTTGTCAAGGGCTTGCCCTTGCCAGAAAGCGTCGTAGGCTGGATGTTCTTCCACTTTGCGCCAGAAAGGCAATTGCTCGAGCCCGGCGTCGCGGGCAAAATCGCCGACAGATCCCTTCCTCAGAAAATTCGCGTAATCGTCGTATCCTTCGCGGGGAATGGCGGGGCCTTTCCCACGCGCGCTCGTCTGCTCAGTGAAGTAGTCAACGTTGGGCTGGCGAAACGCGCCGTAATGAAACCAATCGTCCCCCATCCAGCCGTCCACCATCGGGCTCTCGGGGGCCGCTACCTTTAGCGCCGGATGCGGATGGATGAGCGCCATCACCACCGTGAATCCTTCATACGAAGAGCCCAGCATGCCAACCTTGCCATTGGACTCGTGAACATTTTTAACCAGCCAGTCGATCGTATCGTAAGCATCCGTGGTGTCGTCGATTCCGCTTGTGTTCAACGGGCCGACCGGAGGAGGCGTCATCAGATACGCGCCTTCGGAGCCATACTTGCCACGTACATCCTGGAACACGCGGATGTAGCCTGCCTTAACAAATACATCGTCGCCCTGGGGAAGCTCGTCGAGCATGTGGGGCGACTCCGTCCGCGCCGCGCGGTCCGCGGCGTTATAACAAGTGCGTGTCAGCAGAATCGGAGCGTGCGCGGCGCCTTTGGGAATCACAATCACCGTGTACAATTTCACCCCATCTCGCATCGGGATCATTTCGATGCGCTTGATGTAGTCATAATCCGACGTCGGCGCTTTGAATTCGCCCGGAATGTCAGATATGTTGGATTTGTCTTGAGCCAGCAATGGCAAGCTTGTCAGGCAGAAGGCTAGTGTGGCAATGATCGAACGACGGAGCAAAGTCATAGTGCCATCCTCATGCAGGTTGGAATGTGACGGACAATATCTTCTGAATGCAAATTTCAGCTACATCATCACGGACCGGACGCAGTTTGATCCGAGCACTCCGCCCGCCTTCGCTCCCGAGGGAATCGCCCAGATACACATATTATCCTTTTATCCTTTGGGGTCAGGATGCTCGCCAAAGCTCTTGCCACGCTGTCGCCAACTGGCCATTCGATAACTTGCGCTCTAGCCGCGTCAAAACCGGCGTTGTAAGCGCAAACGGCGCACTTGTGACGACCTTTCCCCGGGACTTAGCAGGCAGTCTCTGTTCGTTGACTTGCCTTCTCTTCCACCTTAACTGCGGCCGGTCAGCGGAGGCCTTCGACCAAGTATTCCGTCGAAGTCACGGGGTGGTTTTGGTAGGCGTAGCTCTTTCCGTCGCGCGAAGCCGTGACGTTGAAGCCATTCGAGATCGCCGGAACTCCCGGAAGGTTTATGGTGTGAAGCAGAGTGCGTTTGGCACCAGCCAGCTCGATACTCCAGATCTCGAATCCGCCGTCATGTCGCGAGACCCTGACGAGGAGCGCCGCATCGTCCAGGGTGAAATCAAAGGGACGGTCGCCCTTCTGTAGTTGTGGGAGGAGTTGCGGCTCTCCGCGGCCGACGGGGAACAATTGAAAATGGCTGGCAGCGTCGGTGGTCACCATGCGCTTTCCATCGGACGATACGGCGACCATTCTTATTCCGTCCGGAGTGATGGGCGTCTCGTTGCCGTTTGTGTCGATAAGATACGCGCGATCTGTGTGGCCCGGTTCACTGCCGTCGGCGACGAGCCGCCCGTCGGGCAGCCAACGTGAGGTCGTGTGACTTATTTTTGAGTGAGTAAGCTGGCGAGACTCGCCCGTGCCCGTGGGCAAAAGCGTAATCTGAACGGGAGGAACCGGCAGACGGCTTGCAGCCCAAGCCCCGTCGGGCGACAAATCGTCCGGGTTGCCGTCTCCCAGCCGCACGGCAGGCGAACCATCCAGGTTGCGGAGAAACGCGCCGTACATCGGGCCTACGTGCTCGTCCCCGAAGAGAATTTGCTTGCCGTCGAACGAAAAGCGCGTGCCGTATACCCAGTCCATCCAGGTGAAATCGCGGCCTTCCGGATATTCGGGAGTGAAAACCATCAGGACACGACGCTCACTTTGCTGGGCCAGCAGTACGCGTCCGTCCGGGAGCGCGTCCTGAACATCAACATCTCCCGGGACGGAGTATAAAGACCGCTCGCGCCCTCCCATGCTGACGGCGAAAAGCGAGCGGTGGACTCCGGAGGCGATGGCGTTGAACCATATCTCATCTCCACTTGGAGACCACACGATCCCCTGAACCGAGCCATAGGAGCTGCTCAGTTGTTTGCGATGTCCCTCCAGATCCACGACTGCCACCGCGCCTTGATCGTCGCCGAAAACCGGATGATCGAGGAAGGCGATCCGTTTACCGTCGCGCGAGAATCGCGGATGGCTGATCCATCCCGCAGTTTCGTAGAGCACTTTGCCCACCGGATATTCCAGGCGATAGACGTGGCTCGCCGGAACAAACCTCACCAAGGTAAAGTCCTTGCCGTCTGGTGCCCAGTCCGCATATTGCACGGAATCCAGCACTGGTCGAGGCGCGCCGCCGCCCACAGGCAGCCGCGCTAGAGTGCCCGCGCGCGCATATCCTGGCCCAACGGCTTGAAAGTTTTGGATTACGAGTAGTTCGCCGACGGACGACACAGACACAAGGGAATCCGCCGGTATTCCTAGGGATCGCAATCCCGGGCTGTCTATTTGTCCAGTGTAAAGGCCGAGAGCGGTATCCGAACCCCAGCGCGACACGCAGACGAAGCCTTGCCCGTTGGGCAGGAAGCGGGCGGATTCAACGTAGCCCTGTTGGAAGGTGAGCTGAGTAAATTTCGGCGGCGTGGTGCGCGCCGTTGCACGCGCCAGAAACCAGGTCGCCGCCAACAGCAGAACCAGCGCAGCCGCGCCGATCGTCGCGAGCATCCACGGCTTCAATTTTTTCGCAGCGCCGGTTTCCGCCAGTGCTTTTGCGCCAGTCGAGCTGCGCAGCCCGCTCATCTCGCCGAGCTGGAAAGCGATGTCGCCCGCGGATTGGAAGCGCTGCTGCGCGTCTTTCTCCATGCAGTGATGCACGATGTGGTCGAGCGCGGGCGAAATTTCCTGGTTCGTCGCGGTGAGTTCGGGCGGCTCGTGATGCAGGATCGCGCTCATCAAATCCGCGGGCGTTTCGCCGTGAAACGCGCGGCGCCCCGCCAGCATTTCGTACAAGACCGCGCCGAAGCTAAAAATGTCGCTGCGAGGATCGGCGGCCTTTCCGCGCACCTGCTCGGGCGACATGTAGCCGATGGTTCCCATCACCACGCCGGCCTGCGTAGCAGAGCCTAGCGTGGCGAGCGTGGCATCAGAATCAGCAGGGGCGGCTTCCGTGAGTTTGGCCAGGCCGAAATCCAGAATTTTTACACGGCCGTCATTGGTGACGAAAAGATTTTCCGGTTTCAGATCGCGGTGAACGATGCCGCGTTCGTGCGCCGCGGCCAAGCCGCGCGCGATCTGTATGGCGTAATCGACCGCTTTGCGTTCGCGCAATGCGCCGGAGGCTAAACGTTCGCGCAGCGTCGCGCCTTCCAGCAACTCGGAAACGATGAAGGGCGATTCACTCGCTCCTCCTGGTGCTCCGCTTGGTGCGCCGGTTTCGGCTCCGTCCTGAGCAAGAGGAGATGCACCCACATCGAAGACGGTCAGCAAATTTGGATGGTTCAGCGCTGCTACCGCCCGGGCTTCCTGCTCGAAGCGGCGTAGGCGATCGCGATCGTGGGCCAGTGAATGCGGCAGGATTTTGATGGCAACATCGCGCTGCAGCCGGGTGTCGCGTGCGCGATAAACTTCGCCCATACCGCCCGCGCCGAGGAGCGACTGAATCTCGTACGGGCCAAGTCTTGTTCCAGAAGCGAGAGCCATGGGCGCGCCATTATAGTGCATGGAAGCCGCCGTCGCCCCGCAATCTATTCGGACGGTTCGCGTCGTTCGAGCCACCGGTAGCAAGCCCCAAATGCGATGCCAGAAAGCAGTAGACAGATTCCTTCGCGCTGCGCGGCTATCACAGCACCTTCGAGAAATGTCTGGTCGTCAATCCAAAATGGCTTCGGCATGATTGATGCAATTGTGCAGCCGAGAGTGAATACGAGTAACGCCCCAACTCCGGGAAAATAAAGTCGGCCGTCCCATCGCGTCTTAAGACGGACCCACACAGCAATAGCCCAAGGAACGATCATCAAAAGCAACGCTAGGGCGAAGCCGCCTACAAACAAAAAGACCAACGCGAACCCAAATCCAAAGAGCAAGCCGGGACGGGCCGCTCCTACTCTGCTAAACGCAGCGGATACCGCTATCCACACCACGTATATGAGCGAGGCGAGGATCGCGCTCGCGGCATATCCAGTAATTCGTGGAGCGAAATCAAAATGCCGCAAATCGCTGACCATCCTAGCTCCCTTTTCCGCTTGCGATATAGCTTAGAGAAATACAGTTTCTCCGGCAATTAAATCTCAACTCCTGGAGAGCCCTGACGCGTCTTCGACGCGTCACTGGTGCCACAAACTTGTCCAGACCGATTTATTGACTCTAGAGAGCTTATCAGACAAGTTTATGGAGAGTTCGGATAATCGGAAACTGAAATCTACATGGACGATTAGTGCGTTTACCAGGACTTACCATCCATTGACGGCAGATTCTCCAATGGGTTTTGGAATGGGGGCCAGAGTACAGAGCGAATCTTTAGCCTGTGGCGGCAGAGAATCTTTTCATGGTCGAGTCTTTTCATTCATATCGTTCGGACAGCACCCAGATATCCCGATAACGAGTTAATCGCGCACTGGCCAATTGGTTTGTAATAAACTGTGCTACCGATGGTGGTGGAGTACGAAAAGAAAGTATGAACCGCCGCGCGTGAAACATTTGCTTCGCACCTGGGTTGAGAATCAGGGAGCCCATGCCATTCGACGACGGTCTTATGTAGCCGCCGGAGTCTTGGTCGCCGGACTGTGTCTGTGCTTTGCCTATGGCGCTGTCCAAGATGGCGCCCAGACGACGAAGAATCAAGCCGCTCACCTGGCGTTGTTCCATCCCGACCCGCAGCACGTCTCAAACCGTCTTTACCGCGAACTCCACACTCGGTCCACAAAAAGCGGGAACGAATACGGCTACGATGATCTCGACCCACTTCTATGGTTGCAAACCGAATACCTCCTCCACGGACCCTCTCACGTCGAAGCCGTTCGTCTCCTCGATGAATTTTTGCACACACGCGCCGAGCAACAAATACCCGACCCGGTACGCCGGGCGATTCTCCAGCGTGATCTTTGGGCTGTATTTGATTGGGCCACCCCTACGGCGAATAACGAAGCTCATCCGGAACGCCTCGAGCTTGCGGCGAGGCTCGCACCGATTCTCCGCCGTCTCTCGCTCACTAAAGGAGAATTGAATGGGTTGCCCGACACTTACGCAAAGGCCATCGCGAGCAAAGAATTCCCGCCTGAATACGACCCGGAGCAAGCGGAGCGCGCATTTCTTCCGGCCGATCTATTCGATTCTCATGGGCCGTGGGTTTGCATTGGCACGCCGGACGATGAGCCTATGGCGCGAATGCATGAAGAATACTTCGGGCGTTCCGTGTTTTTCGTTTTTCTGCGCCTGCCTGGGGGACGAGCCGCCACCCTCGCACATTTGAACCAGCTCGCGGATATGCAAGCGCCGCTCTTCTTGACAAACCGCGGCCAGGGCCTCCCCGAATGGAATCCAGATGTACCGCAATTCCCTGTGGGCACCGAGTTGGCACTCATCCGGAAATTGGTTTTACCGGATGCACAGGGGAATTTGATCGTGACGCCCGTGGTCGAAAGCGTTCAGATCCGACATTACCGAAAAATCCTTCATGACTATTCGAATCCAGACGAGCTATTGCACTCGCAGACCGTCGTCGAAATCAAACTGGATCGCGGCGGACTTTTCTCTGAGGAACATTTTGGCTTGCGCGCTGTGACGCCGGAGGAGAGGGCCTTTCCCATCCTCATGGTGCAGGAGGACGCCTTCGAGGAAAAAGGCTTGTCCGAGCACATCGGCCGCGAGCTGCCCATGCGGACTCTTTCCACCTGCACAACCGAATGTCATGGCCGTCCGGGCACTGAATCCATGATGAGCCTTTCCTTCCGCGAGAAACAAGTGAACCCTCACCTCGCCGAAAGCACTCCCATGCGCGAAGCCGCCAAAGTGATTGCCTGGAAACAGACGGAGGACGACTGGAGACTACTACTTCAACTATGGAATTCTAACCAGCCTTCACGTTGAACCGAATCGTAACTCCCGGTTAGTCGGAAAACCGGGTGCGCCGTGAAAAGGCGGTGGTCCACAGCGGGAGATAAACCCGCCCGGGAACTGGTTCGCTCCACCCGGTAGCAATCAGAGCAGCAGTGGAGGCAACGAGACTGCTGAAGCCTCTGGTGCAGAGAGTCGCTAGGCGACTTGGCAAGCATGCAGGCCGTAACCTGAGTGAACGCCGAGCAGGCCCCGAAACCGACAATGCAGGAGCTGACCCGCCCCGGTTCGTGGGAAGGCCGAAGCTAATGGAATCGTACGAGCGAATAAAATTCCATCAGTCCTGCCGGGGTATTGGCGACGGCATGCAAGCACAGGGGACCACACGCAACACGGGAAGTCCCAGCGGTGATCGCAGTGTGGATCAACTGGCAACTCGCGAGAGACAGGCCGTGGCCGTATGGGATGACGGAGAGGCTCGCAGTACCGATGAAGCCGGGTAATTCCGGCGGAGGGAAGGAGCCTCAGTTGGAAGGAAACGCAAGAAGCGACAAAAGGACCGAGGGATTGGCGATGAGCCTAACAACTCCACTGAGTGTTCAGAAGTTGCAGACGGCGTTGCACGACAAAGCGAAGGGATCGCCCAAATTTCGCTTCTATGCCCTGTACGACAAGGTGTACCGAAAAGACGTTTTGGCATTCGCCTATGAATGTTGCAAAGCCAATGGCGGAGCAGCAGGAGTAGATGGCCAGACCTTCGAGGACATCGAAGAGTATGGAGTGCAGAAGTGGTTGGACGAACTGACGCAAGAGCTGAGAAGTAGAACATATCGACCGCAGCCCGTACGGCGGGTGTGGATACCGAAGCCGGACGGAAAGCAGAGACCGTTAGGAGTGCCCGCGATCAAAGATCGCGTAGCACAGACGGCGGCAGAGTTGGTGCTCGAACCGATCTTCGAGGCCGATCTGCAGCCGGAGCAATATGCCTATCGACCAGACCGCAGCGCGTTGGATGCCGTGAGGCAGGTCCACCAGCTGCTCAACACCGGCCACGGACAAGTGGTAGACGCCGATTTAAGCGGCTACTTCGATAGTATTCCCCATGCTGACCTAATGAAGTCGGTGGCTCGACGGATCGTCGACGGAGCGATGCTACATCTGATCAAGATGTGGCTGGAAGCTCCTGTAGAAGAGACCGACGAGAAAGGGAATAAGCATCGGAGTACGCGCAATCGGGATGAAGGACGAGGAACTCCCCAAGGAGCTCCCATCAGCCCGTTGCTAAGCAACTTGTACATGCGTCGATTCGTGCTGGGATGGAAGAAGCTCGGACACGAGAAGCGTCTTGCTGCACACATCGTTAACTACGCTGATGACTTGGTGATCTGCTGCCGTGGCCGAGCGGAAGAGGCGCTGGCCATGATGCGAGACATCATGACGAGGCTAAAGCTGACGGTGAATGAAACGAAGACGCGGGTCTGTAAACTGCCGGAAGAGAAGTTCGACTTTCTGGGGTACACGTTTGGTCGGTGCTATTCGTCGAAGACAGGGCGCGCGTACCTTGGTACGGTTCCCTCAAAGAAGCGGGTGATCCGCATCTGCGAGACGATTAGTGAAATGACCGGGCGAGATCAAACTCTGCTGGACCAAGAGATAGTGGTAGCGAAGCTCAACCGCACGATAACTGGATGGGCCAACTACTTCTGTCTTGGACCAGTCAGCACGGCCTATCGGGCGGTGGAGCAACACGCTCGTAAAAGGCTGCTTCAGTGGTTGTGTGCCAAGCACAAATTGGTGTGGCCGGCAGCCCACAGGTTTCCGGAGACATCACTGCACGAAGTGCTGGGCCTCGTCTGCCTTACCAAGCGGACGCGCAATTTCCCGTGGGCGACATCGTGAGGCTTTCTCCGAGAGCCGGATGCGGGCAATCCGCAAGTCCGGTTCGATGAGCGGGGTGTGAAGACGGAAGCATGGTACGGCTCGTGAGGCACCGACAGACGAAAGGGTCGGCAACGGATAGGCTGCACCTAAACCACCGCGTCACACCTCGACTCCACACATCTTCCTTCCCACTACTGAACTTGATTGCATAACAACGTCGGCTCCTTAGACCCGAGTACACTGTGGTTTGTCGAGAACCATTGGCTCGGGAGAAAGGAGCCGAACATGATCATTATAGGCGTGGATTATCACCCGAGCGATCAGTACATCGCGTTTGTCGACACAGAAACGGGAGAGTA
>DATNLR010000085.1:0-3108 GCA_035602755.1 Binatus sp. (SeqCode)
CGCGCGGGTGCATCCACTCTTGCGCCATCGCGTTTTTTGAAATTCTTTTCCGCATTCTTAATTGCGAGCGGAGAATTCCATGCCGCTCATCAATGGCAAGTTCTACGCTTGGCCAGACCGTAGCGGTGACATACACTACGAAAGATAAACTGGGCAATACCATAACGAGGTCGATAACCGTGGTTGTCAACGACAGGGGCCCATTTGCGCGGGATGCCGATGGGAAAGCAACAGTACCGTTGCAACCCGCAGACGGGAAGGTGATCGACCTCACACCGGCCGCCTTCAAGAAGCTTGTCGGGACAACCAAGTCAGGACACGTTGCCGTGACTGTGACAGTGCCAAATGAATAGACGCTCGATAGTGGCGCTGCTTTTCGCGGTCGCTGTGGCGACGACGTTCCTGCTGCTCGTTTCGGGGGCAGCGAAAAGGCCTGCCGGAGCCCCGCCTCCTCACGGGCATTTCGTATTGGTATCCCTGTCTGCCCTTCACATCACCGAGGCGGAGCGAGTTGTGGGTTTTGACTTCGGGGTGACCTCCGGGCGAATCGCGAAAATCACGGACGTGCCGATAGGCTGGAATGTCTCCGTGGACAATGATCCATCCTGGAATACGAAAATCCACGCTTCTGTCATCGTAGCGGCAGCGGCTTTGGATGGTTCCTACTTCAGGGATTTCGCTGTAATCGAGAAGGAAAGCAATATCGACGCCCCTTTCGAAATCAAGGGGAAGATCGTCGTGTCCACGGATTTTTCAAAAGTGCGAGAAATTCAGGTCGGGATGAAAGATTTTACAGTCCGGGACGACGCTCAGCCTTTGAAAAGCCACCCATCGAAATAGCCCTCGCCGCAGTTCATGTACCCGTGCTCGTTCGCGAATACACTCACGCCGATCTCGACGCACTGCGGCGCATGCACGCGCAACAGGGATTCGACTACGCGTTCCCGGATCTTGCGGACCCGCTGTTTGTTTCGAAGCTGGTGGTGGAAGACGGCGCGGGGCGAGCGGTGATGGCTTCGCTGGCGCGGCTGACTTGCGAAATGTATTTGCTGGTTGCGCCGGGGGAAGGGAATCCGCGCGAACGTTACGCGCGGCTGCTCGCGTTGCACAGCGTCGGCGAACGCGATCTCGTCGCGCGCGGTTTGCACGATGCGCACGCCTGGCTGCCTCCGCCTATCGCCAAGAAATTCGGCCGTCGCCTCGCGGCCCTCGGCTGGGTTCGCGATGATGCTTGGACGCCGTATTGCCGGCGGCTGGTTTTTTAGCAGCACCGGCGCCGCCCGGCGCTGCGCCTCTCAGGTTGCATAAACGCCCCTCCCGACGACGCGTTCCGAGGAAAACTATCCATGCCTTTTATCAACGGCAAGTTTTATATGAATCCGGCTTACGGCCGTGCGCTTGAAAATGCTCGCGCAAACGAATCAACAGACGGAACTCAAGGCGGCCATTGGGTCACAATCGACGGGCGCCATGTCCTGATTCAAGGCAGACAGGAGGCACAAACGCCACAAGCGAGTCCCAATCAGCTGGCACATCTGCGGCAAGTACAGAAGAGGCGCGACGAAGCCAAGGCAGAGGTAGGCTACGGAGAGACATCTGGGATTGTCCCTGAGAAATCTGCCGATTCACCAAGCAATGCGAGTCCTTACCAGCGGAGCACGTGGGATCCGGCCTCAACCAAGAATCTGCAGGACGCGCGCAAAAATATTATGGACATCTCTGAAAGAAATGGCATAGTGAAGAAAAGTAAGCCAGATGATCCAAACAACAAAATCCAGCAATCCATATGGCAGGATAACCTTTCCGTGGCTAAGAACTCTCATGGAGATATGCCAGGCCGGTACTTCTTTATCCGGCAGGAAGGCAAAGGTCCGCAGCGGCCACCAGCGAGCGCAGGGTTTGGACAGGGGAAGCCCATATCCGAGTATGGGCCTTTCCGTAATGTCGGAGGCGGCGACGTTCCGCGGGGCAATAGGACCTTCATAGACATCTATGACAAATAGGCTGCTTGTGATTCTGATATTAACGATGGTGATTCTGGCGGGTCTTCCATCGCGCCCCCTTCTTGCGCAAGAATCGACGAGCGTGTCCGGAGAGATCAGGCAGCTCGGTAGAGGTAACGATGACCGGCAAATTGTAGCAACGCTGGCGAAGGCGCCTCGGCTTGCGGTGCAACTTCTGATTGATGAATTACGCCCCGTCAACGAGACTCGCATTCTGGCTTCCGAGAAAAGGCCGGAGGCAGAACACGTTCTTTGGTCCATCCGCGCGCTTCGATATCTAACGGGAGGAAAGGATTTTTGTGGCCAAACTCGTCATGAATTCGACAAGTCGGAGTTTGAAAGGAACCGCAAGTATTGGCTTTATTCGCGGCATCGAACCTGCGTTTCGTTCTTTGCCATGTGGCCGTCGCGTGGGACGGAATATGTGGCTCCCCAGGATGCCCAAAACGAGATAATCCTCAAATGGAGAGACTGGTTCAAAGACCAGGGCGCATCATTTGACTACAAGCCATTGCTGAATCCCAAACCGGAGGAATGGCTGTGGTGAGACACACGCTAGGAGTATTTGTTCTTGTGCTCGGGATCGCTGTCGCTACGCCGGGACAGACTTCCGCGGATTTGGGCGCCAAGTATCGCCAAATCACTTCTTACAAGGTGCGCCCTGACACCGTGATGACTCCGAGATATGCTCAGGGCGGGCAGGTATGCGAGATGATCGTGGAGAAGCGCGCGAAAACGGACAAGGACATTATTTTCGGGTCGTCTTTCGCGGAAAAGGAGTGGAAAGGCGTCGTGGACGAATTGGTCCCGCCAAGCGAACGGGGGAAGGATGTGACGGAGCTGCTTAACACCACCGTTGACGGTGGCTTTATCACCGCTGACTACACCTATGAAAACGTGAGAATTCGAGTCCAGGGCGTCACGCGACCGAAACCAGGTCCCGCGGTTCTAATAACGATTACGTGGAGAAAAAGGACTTGCGCGTAGGAGTCGAGCCGCCAGAGTCGTCGCGTTGAAGCATTTGAAGCGATCAGCCGTGAGGGTGAGATTCGATCCAGGTGCCCAGGAGTTTCGCGGCGTACTCGCATAGCTTTTTGTCTTCGGA
>DATNLR010000024.1:0-13968 GCA_035602755.1 Binatus sp. (SeqCode)
GGGGTGAAGTCGTAACAAGGTAGCCGTAGGAGAACCTGCGGCTGGATCACCTCCTTTCTAAAAGAAAAGGGAGTACGACCTGCTTCGGTAGCAGGCACGACTCTTCATCCCGGATCTTAGGATCTCGGGAGCTCGGTCCGCTCCTCCTCTCGACTTGTCGAGCGGAGAAGCACTCAATGGGCCGGACGGGTTCTGGTAAGTCTCATCCGATATCAAAGAGTTTGCAGACAAACGCAAGCCCCGGTTCAATGAAAATTGAGTCGGGGCTTTTTGTTTTTGCATCCGCTTTCTTTTTTCCGCATCTTAGAATCGCATCGCTCACTTGTTCGTTCGATCCATGTCCAAACATCGGATGAAAACAAAGATTAATTCCGCAGCAAGTGTTGCCGGGTATCCGCATGTGCGAGACAGCTTTGCTCGCCAGGGCCTAATGAGGCATCTCGGTGCAGAGTTGACCGCTCTAGGTTCAGGCGAGTGTGAAATCCGCGTGCGGCATCGCGGAGAGCTGACACAGCAGCATGGATACTTTCACGGGGGAGTGACCGCCTCCATCGCAGATAGCGCTGCGGGTTATGCGGCCTACACCATGATGCCGGCGGATTCCAGCGTGCTCGCCGTGGAATACAAAATCAATTTTGTCGCGCCCGCGGAGGGAGATCTGTTGATAGCTCGAGGCCGCGTATTGCGTTCGGGCAGAACTTTGAAGATTTGTGCCGCGGATGTTTTTGTGGTGAACGACAAGCAGCAGACCTTGTGCGCGACGTCGCTCTCCACCATTATGGCGTTACCTGGTCAGTCAGACTCGTCGCTATCGCGCCGTCGTCCCGCAAAGTGATTCCCGACAATTAAACTTATATGCCTGCTGACCGAAGGCTCGAAATGCGAGAAACTATGCGTTTGCGAGTTTCCTGCCAATCTCAGCGAGGTCTAGGATGAAGTACTTTCGATTGCTACTGGTTTCTTTGCTGGCAGCTTTTCTTCTGCTCGGGATTTCGTCAGCCGCGCTGGTTTCTATGTTTCACGCTGCAAGGCTTGCTCTGGGATTCTCTCCGCAAGATTCTCAGGCGCCCCGAGCGTTTCTCGGCCCTGATGAACGCTATAAAGCTGACCTTCTCGTTGTGGTCGCCCATCCTGACGACGAAGCCGCAGTCACGCCTTACCTCGCCAGGGCCATTGATGAAGGCAAGCGCGTTGCGGTGGTTTATGGCACGCGAGGCGGAAGTGGCGCAAACCAAGCAGGATCCGAGCACGCCGCTGCTCTGGCAGACATTCGCGAAATTGAAGCGCGCAGAGCCTGCCTGTCACTTGGAATCGTGAATGTCTGGTTTCTGGGCGGGAAAGATACCGCCAGTCAAAACGTCTTGCAGTCGCTGGCAACCTGGGGACACGGAGCCACGCTTGAAGAGATCGTGCGACTGGTACGGCTAACCCGGCCCGAGGCGATTCTTACTTTTTTCCCCGGCGTATTCATCGGTGAAAATCATGGTGACCATCAAGCGTCTGGCGTGCTCGCCACGGAAGCCTTCGATTTGGCCAACAACTCGGCGGTATTCGCGTCTCAAGTGGCGGGCCCAACGCGTCGCTTAGAACCTTATCTTGAAAATCTGCGGCCCTGGCAACCCAAAAAGATTTATTACTTTGGAACCGGGACTGAGAAATTTAAAGATTCTGGGCCTTCCTACGCAGTTACCGGAATTTCAAAGTCGCGCCATATGCCTTATTGGCGCGTTGCCCTGGAATCGTTCAAGGCGCACGAGACCCAAGAGAAAAAATATATCGATTCTCTAGCTACCATGAGCGAACAGGATCTCGAGAAACAAGCTACTGACGGGTGGGGTTCGGCTCAAACATTTGTTTTGGGAAAATCATTGGTCGGAGGAGGCATCACAGGAGATATCTTCGAAAACATTTCCGCTTCTCCAGTAGTTCCGGCTCCCCGGGTATATCCGTCGGCCCTTGTGCCCCCACAGATTTCAATCGAGCTGGGCGGTCCATGGAGTTTCTACCGAGACTTCCGCTTGGCCCATGGCCTGGAGCGATTGCCCAAGCTAGATGTTCCTGAAATTGCGATCGCCGCCGGCGGTACGCTTGAAATCCCTGTATGGATAAACAATCCAACGAACGCTGGGCAAGAAATCAAGCTCGGTGTCACAGCGCCGAATGGTTGGACGGTGAACAATGGGGCGGATCTCTATTCCATAAGACCTGGCGAAAACGACGCAGCGACAATTGAGATTGCTGTGCCGCAACTTCCGACATCTGAAACCACATCGAAAGAGATCAGCGAGGTGTCCGTTACCGGGGAGTCGAAAGGCCAGAACATCGGCACGATTAAGCTACGGATCCAATTACGTTCGCACGCCCTTCCGCAGTAGAGTGTGGTTTCCGTTGCGCTACGCTTTGGACTTCGATCCTCGCGACAAGCTAACCGCGGCATCACACAGAGGAGAAGAGGTTGTGACTCGGATGGGAAGGCCGGTCGCTTTACTCGGCCTTCTTGATTGACTGCCCCGCCTGAACACCGTGGAATTTACCATCTTTGTCGAACGTGAATATTAGGATTACGGTTCCGATCCGCGCGCAAGCGTGACAACCGTTGCGGACGATGTAGTCCACTGCGAATGTTTGTTGCCCAGATGCCAAGTGTTTCACCAACGGTTTGTTCGTGTGGAAGCGATCGCCGGGCCATATGCTGATTTCTGGATACCTCTTCAGCAGCGCTGCATAGGTTGGATTCTTCAAGAAGTTTTCTCGCGCTACGAATTCCTGGCTATCGACGTCTACGATTGGAGGGTCGCCGTTCACCAGAAGGACTCCGTCCACTTCGTTGGCGCGAAAGGGATAGTCGATATAGGCAATATCCACGACACCGGCTTTGCGAAAGGCACGGACGAAGATTAAGCCGTTGTCGGAATTCGATTTCACAAACTCTACGGCTTGCAAAGATGCGCCGGCAGTCCGCATCTCGTCGAAAAAACAATCATTCAAATCGGCAGGATCGCCTTTAGCACATTTTTCGCGGATCGCAGAGAGGATTTGCGGAGAAGGATCCCAGACCACTTCGGATCCTAGCCGTTGGATCGGAGCCTGCGCTGAATCGGCTGAGTTTTGTGCTGCGAAAAGGGCGTAGCACAGGACACACAAGAATACCGCGAACGAGCTTATGCGCCTCATATTCGCTGCAAAGACAAATCCCGTCGGCCCTGCGAACGCTGGCTATGGAGCAGGAACGAAAACTTTATCTGCCGCCGAAATATCCACACCGCGCTGTTCTGTTCGGACCTTAAACCCTCGGAGCTCGCCTTTAGGCTTCTTAACACGCTCGGTGGCCCAGCTCAGCCAATATTGATTTTTTAAGACCATATCCAGTTGTTGAAGAAATGGAGCGTATGACACGGGCGTGAAAAATCCTTGAAAGAAAGCTTCTCCGCCGGTGGCATCCGCTATCTTGGCGAGATTGCTCTGCCCCAGGTTCAGGCGAAACGAGTTTCGGGTGGCACGACCTACACCGGAGGCGAAGAGCGTATGAATCATAATCCCGGCTCTTTGCGCGTTGATAATAGTGGAGTCAACATCCGGGCTGATCGGGTAGTCGCCGCGGAACCGATCGATGCCGTCTGCGATTAACAGTATTTCACGACGAGCCCCGCCGGTAACCGGCCATCCCTTCATCAGGCTCATGACCGAGAGATAGATGCTGGAATATGCGCCGGTATAACCGAGAGGTATGCGAACAGATTTCGCAACAGCTTCGTGGTCGGTACTGAATTGAGACGCCGGCTGGACCGTGCCATTACTCGCGTAAAACACGCCGATGGCGGTGCCAGCAGGCTGAGAACTGATGAAGTTTTTCAAATCGCCGAGTTGGGTGGCAAGGTCCTGGCTATCCGCATCGTCAATAACGATAGCCAGTTGAAGTGCGGCTTTGTCTCCCTGGGCCGGAACCCAGCTGGTAACTTCTCGTTTTTGTTTTCCTTCGGTAACGTTTATGTCTTGTTTTCCGAGAGCAGGCGGGGCGCTGTATTTGGGCCCAAGCGCGGTTACAACGGTCGTTACCTGGACATTGGAAGATGATGCTTGATCCTGTGCGTGGGTTGGAAATAGACTCGCTAGAACGGCCGCAAAAATCAAAAGAGCTGGGGAAATGTAACCGACCTTACGCATTTCTGCCTCCCACAAAGATAGCTTTAACAAGTCGTCTTAACCCGGGAGCACCGCATTCAGGATAAAATTTCCTTGCGGGCGTAACTGTATTAAGGGAAACGCCTTTGTGTCAAGTCAGAGGATAACAACTATCAGTAAACCAATGTGAGCTGTTTTCTGCGCTCGACCCATTCCTGAGTGGCGAAAATTCTAGGCGTAAGTTCGATCAGCCGCGGAAGCATATTGAACACAGCTACCGGCCCCCATTCCGTTCCCTTTCGAGTGCGGAATCCTTTTTTGTTGAGTTCTTCTGCTACCTTGGTCAAGGAAATATCTTGAATGATCAGTTCCATCATGGACAGAAGAAATTGCATCTCGGTAGGATTTTCCTCGAGGTGTTCGCAATCTCCGGAGACGCGCGTGCCGAAAGGAGCGTCTTCAATCACAGTGCGCCCGGCTTCGGTCTCCACGGCTTTTTCACGTTCCCATTCGATGCCTACCATTCGCCAGCCCGCCTGCTGGCGCTGCTTCATGTACTCGGGGTCGAGGTTGCCTTCCAGCGATTCCCTAATGCGTTCCAGTTTTGCCATACGCCCTCCCTTGTCTCGAAGAGATATGTTTGAACTGCGCAAGCCCCCCTACAAATGCGGCGCTCATTTCCCATTTGCTTCATGCGCTGCAACGGCGGGCTCGTGTTGCTGCAACCAGAATTGCAGAAGTGGCTGCTGGTGCGTGCGGACATCGATGCAGCCGTTGATTTGCTCTAGCGTCAATTTCAGTTCGCGTTCGGCAGCAGGAATCTTGTGCTCGGAAAAGAACTGCTGCACTTCGTCGCGCTTCTTCGTATCGCAAAAGACGCCGGCAGCATCTACCAGCGTAGATTCGGAATAATTGCTGAGTTTCGTTTCGATCTCGGGCCAGTGTTGCCGCATGAATTCCCAAGTCAGCTGTCGCCCAGCAGGATTGGCCATGACTGCACGAATCACTTGCGGCGCATCTTGTGCACGCATAGCCGGCGATATAGCGAAATTCAGAGTTCGAGTGAGCAGGGCTGGGTCGCTGAACAGGCAAAACGCCTGCCCAAAGACGATAAATTCTTCCTGCGTCTTGATTTGCCCGAAATGGGTGAGGATGCGGTTGTACAACGTAGCGTCCCCCTCGCGAACGGCTATGCCCACGGCTGCAAAAAGCAAGGTTTGATCAACGGGTTGTCCATTGAGCGCTTTATCAAATAAGTCTCGCGACATTTGTATAACTTTGGGATCGCGACCAACCGCTCCGAGTATGGTTAGAAGACTAGCGCGCAGCGAACGCGTTTCATCGGAATCGTTGGGTCCTGAAACCCATCCGAGTTTCTGGGCGACCGGACCATACGTGTTGCGAACCCAGGCCCGGTACTGAGCGCGATCCGCGTCGGTCACCAGGTAATCGTCTGCGAAGGTGAGTTGATTCGAGACGTAGTTCATCACGGCGGCCGAGTTATCGTCCTTCATGTCTTGGGCGAGCGATAAAACGTCTCCGACGGTCAAGCGATTCAAACTAACTTGCGCGATGACGTCGTTTATGAGCAGATAGCGTTCGCCCGCAGAAAGCGTCCGCTCAGCGGAGGAAGAGATAAGCTTCAAGTTTGCCGAATCGTACCCTGCGCGGTAATAGCCGCGAGCGCCTGCATTACCATAGACCGCAGATCCACACCCGGGCAGGATAACCTCCTGCTCTTGGGAAGCCAAGAGTTGGCACTTTTCATCTTTTCCGGTCTTCAGGCAAACAGGAATCTGCCACTGTTCTTTAGAACCGGCTTCGAATATGGTGCGATCGGAAAAATAACGCTGTTGGGATAGCGTGACCTTGGTCTTGCCATTGTTGCAGGCGGTCTTCAAAGTGACGAGCGGCACGCCTGGCTGCTTTACGAAGCTTTCCATGATGCGGTCCACAGGCTGGTGCGACACTTGGGTAATCTCATTCCAGAAATCTTCCGAGGAAGCGTTGGCGTAGGAATATTTTGCCAAGTAAGAATTCACTCCGTTGCGAAAGGCCTCTCCGCCGACGTCGCCTTCCACCATGGACAGCACCGCGGCCGCTTTGTTGTAAGTGATGCTATCGAACAGCTCCTGAATTTGCGCGGGTGTTTCGGCATGAGCTTCAATAGCGCGCGTGGAGCTGAGCGAATCGGTATCCATAGCGCCGGTGCTTGAACTCACAGCATCAGTCTGCATATTCCATTCGGGTTTCCAGGCTTCGATGGGCTTGAAGGACATCCAGGTGGCGAAACCTTCGTTAAGCCAAATGTCGTCCCACCATTTCATGGTGACCAAGTCGCCGAACCACTGGTGCGCCATTTCATGCGCCACCAGGTCCTGGGCGACTATCTTTCTGAGAAAATAAGAGGATTGTTTAGGATCCACAAAAATTAAGTCGCGAGAAATGATGCAGGCGGTATTCTCCATCGCGCCCGCCGAAAAATCCGCGACACCCAAAATATCCAGCTTGCCGTAGGGATATTTGATTGCGAAATACTTGTCATAAAACTTCATGGTGAATTCGGCAGCTTCGAGCGCGAAACCTGCGTATTGCTTCTTGCCGGGAACTCCGCAGACGCGGATGGGAATATCGTCGGCGCTGCCTTCCAGGCATTCCCAATCGCCGATGGCAAGCGCGACAAGATAAGACGACATCTTGGGCGTGGTGGAGAACTTCAGTGTATGTTTGCCGTCGCCGGGCCCCGGCGTGTCAGAAACAATCTTGCCATTCGAAATGGCGGTATCGCCTTTGTCGATGATGGTGGTGAGGTCGAAGGTGGCTTTGTAGGAGGGCTCGTCAAAGGAAGGATACATTCGGCGCGCGTCGGTATTTTCGAGTTGCGTTATTGCATATTTGCGATTGTTGGCTTTGCTCAAATAGAGGCCGCGAAGCTGGCCGTTTAGAATGCCGGTATAGCGAATGTGGATTTCGGCGGGCCCGGCTGCGAGCGGCTCCGGTACCGTGAAGGTGGACATTTCATTTTTTTCGTCGCTGCTTACTTGCGCGGTTTGAGTCTTGCTGCGGGAGGTAATGGTCACTTCTGCGAATTTAATCTCGGCTGCGTTTAACGTGATCGAGGAGGATGGCTTCAAGAGCCGGATTTGGATCGTCTCGTCACCTGCGAAGTTCTCCGTGGCAAAATCCGGTGTGATCGTTAACTGATAGTGATCAGGAGTGGCGAGGTCTGGGACACGTTGCCCCAATGCGCCCGGCGCCATCAGCGCGAGCTGCAAAACCAGAACCGCGAAGCCAATCTTCTTCATACCCACCCCTTTTTCTGTTTTCCATTTTTCGGATATTAAATGACTTGCCATAGCAAGTGTCAGCCAGACTTGGCAAACGATTGTGAACCGTCAAATTCGCAGATTTGCACCATGCCTACAGAGCAAACGCCGTACCTTGGCATTAACCGCTAAGACTATGCCGGGAAAGTCTTTAGTCCTTCGACGCTGAGCGCGCCGCTAGGATCCTGCCCGATTATGGGATAGCTTGTCGCTAATCCGAACATCGAAAATAATGCCAAAGTTGATACGCGCGCTCACAGAATTCATTTCAAACTTACTATCACAATCCGAGCCACCGCGGAGTGTAGAGTTTCCGGCTCGTCTGCGGTCCTTCCGCTGCACAAAAATGAAGTTAGGTTTTCTAAATTGTTGGCTCTACAATTGGCGCTCCGGCCATTATCTGCGACGTTCACTAAAATCCGCTATTTTCTAAATAGGAGCATCTATGAAGATCGCGCATATTGTCATAATTTTGACTATTTTCCTGACTGTGGCGGCGAAAGCCAACGCGGACTCCGTGACGCTTCGCAATGGCGATCACTTGAGCGGGACGATTATCACTTCAGACGGCAAAGATCTCACTCTGAAGACAGATTACGCGGGCGAGATAAAAATAAAATGGGATGCGGTGAAAGAAGTATCTTCGGACAAAGCGCTTTACGTTGTTACCTCAGAGAAAAAAACTGTGAATGGCACGATCACTTCGGATGGCACGAATCTGATCGTACATACCTCCGGCTCAGGTGAGGTACGAGTGCCACTGGCGCAAGTTACGATTGTGCGTTCCGCAGATCAACAAGCGGCTTACGAAAAGAGCTTGCATCCGAGCCTGGTGGAAGGATGGAAAGGCGGAGTGAACATAGGATTCGCGCTCGCTCGCGGAAACAGCGATACCACGAATCTGAACACCGGCGTCACCGCAGACCGCAAAACGCTGACAGATGAGCTGACTATCTATGAGTCCTCGATTTACTCCACCAATGGCGGAGTGAATAGCGGCGTGACGGCTAATGAGATCCTCGGTGGAATAAAATACGATCGAAATTTCACCACGAGGCTATTCGGATTCGTCAGCGGGGACTTCACCCATGATGAATTGCAGGGACTGAATCTTCGGTCTATTTACAGTGGCGGACTGGGCTGGCACTGGATCAGCAATCCGAATACGACACTCGATTTGCTGGGAGGCATCAATTACACGCGTGAAACTTACAGCAGCGGAGCAACCGCAACTACACCCGCGATGAACGTAAATCGCAATTTGCTCGGTATCACTACCGGAGAAATTTTCATGCACAAATTCGGAGCTTCAACAGTGGTCACGCAGGATTTCTATTTCTATCCGGACTTGAACGATATCAGCCAATATCGTTTTTCTGTCGATGCAGGCTCGGTCACCAAGATTAATAAATGGCTAGGCTGGCAGTTGAGCTTCAACGATCGTTTCGTCACAGACCCGCCGATCGTAGGCACAAAAACCAACGATGTCATCCTATCGACAGGATTGAATGTAAGCTTCAGCCATTAACGACTTTTCGCAAATTGAGATGGTGGGCCTGGGTAGACTTGAACTACCGACCTCGCCCTTATCAGTTGTCAATTCGGCTGAATGCTACGGATTGCGACGGATTACTAACGGCTATTATTGTGCTTGCCTTAGACCGGAGGTACCACTCGGACTGATTGCTACCACCTGCTGCGAATTTCGACACAAGCGTGCACCAAGTGAACAAACACGAAACTGCTATCCCTGGGAAAAATAGGAAGGGAAAGCAAACCGCAAATTCGGTCAATGTGGAGAAGGCTCAACAAGAGTACTGGAGTGTCACCGTAGGCCTGAGCACAGAGAAGGCTCCCGAATACCGGAAAGTGGACGCACAAGTGATCGTGGACAACGTCTCTTCGAATATCTCATTCATGATTAAGAATACAGAGCCTTAGGCGACGTCCCAAGTGGGATAACGCGCAAAGCCGACATGTGGACTACTGGGACTGTCCGGTTATCGGGCATTAGGGCTTGGTTTGTTTTCGGGCGTTCCATCTTCAGACCTCCGCCGTTGCGTTCGCTGGGTTGAGTGCAGGATAATCCGCACAACGATCGTAGCGCGGACTGCCACGTGATTTCGCACCATGCAGGGCTGGCTGAAACTGAAGATTCCGACCGAACAGGTCGGCTACGCCGCAGTGTGCAAATCCTGCAACAGGATGGATTCGGATGCGCCGCTTGGCGTATCGGGCGGAAATTCGTTTCGCCCATCATGAAGGCGGAAGCCTATTTCATGTTTGACACGGCCTTGGGCGCACCCGCACCGGCGGACCCCGGCGAAACCATGCAAGTGCAGGTCTGTCAGGGCCTGGAGAGTTTCGAATCAGTGGAAGCGCACATCGCGTCAATGGGCATAAAACGCAATGTTGCAGAGAGGCTCGAGCGCGGGGAAGCGGTAGCGATCGTCTCGTGTAAAGCTCAAGCGGTGGGGTTCACTTGGGTGGCGTTTGCTGATGTGCCGGTGAAAGAGTTCGACCTGACGATCGTCGTGCCGACTGGTTATATCTACCACTACGACTCGTTTGTGTTGCCGGAATGGCGGGGCCGCGGTGTTCATGCCTTCATGATAAAAACGGCCAGGCAGTTCGCTCGGGATCGCGGCTGCGAGCGGTCGGTGTCGTGGATTAACGTGCTCAATCAGCCGTCTCTACGGCTGATGCAAAAGTGGAATCGGCAGCACGGTATGATCATCCTCTATTTGCGATTGCGGATATTTGCACGGCCGTTGCGCGCGGCGTTCGGCCAGCCTCTCTGTTCGCGATTTCGAAAACCATAGCCCTTAATCCGGTAATCCGACTCAATAGGAGTCACGGTTTCGCGTTTGAGCTTGTCATACGATGTTGCGGGCAAGGCCACGATAGCGCACGGAAAATCGGAGTTTGCTTTTTGAAATTATCGTCCACAACTTAGCAGCGCAAGACTCATCGAGATTTTTGGCGGACCAACGCGCTTTCCGGAAAAGTGGATTCGCGCCGAACACGTCCCAGTCGGGGCTGCGTTATCGGTCCCCCATTGCGCTCTGGGGGAAGAGTGGATGATAATCTGCGCATCGCTCCCAACGCGGTCCGGCAACATTGCTGTAATCCCGCACGACCACTCCGTTTCTGGCGAGCCTGACCGCAGGTGTAAAACGGCCCCCCACTGGGAACGTACCTTCATTTACGAAAAGGAGAAACACATTGCGCAGACTATTGAAAGTAACTTTGCTGTTGGCTTTGGCAGTAGGTTTGTTCGGCGCGTACCGCTATGTCGCGGCGCAAGAATCACAGTTGGGCTTGGACCGAGTCCGTATAAACCTTCCGACATTCGACCCGCAGACCTCCGTGGAGCCGGACTCGGTGGACATGAATCATGTCCTCGAAAGGACGTACATTGCCAACGGCAACATGGGCACCTTTATTGCGGCTTCTACCAACGTCCAGATTGGCCCTCAGGTCACTGTGGTGTGCCCCGGCGCGACCGGGACTTGCACAATCCAAGCTGATATGTGGGTTCAGAATGGTGGTGGAATCGACAAAAAAGAAAACCAAAATGATATATGTCTCGAAGTGGACGGTGCACTCAGTTCCGGATGCCCCTACACGACCGGCGAGACGCCTATTGACGGCGGGTTCGTGCAGAGTTCAAGCTCGCAGAGTATTAGCGGCATAGCGACCGGGGACCACACAGTGCAAACATACTTCTCCACCTACTATGGCGCTCAAGTGAATTACTACAACTCGACCTATCGAGTGTATAAGCCGTAGGCTCGCGGGTTCCTTGCCTGCGAACTCGAAGGGGCGCGAAGCGAAGATTATCACGGACACATGTCCGGCACGCTTGGACGAGAATTTAGAAACGTCCCAATTTGGGACGAACGCACTACCGAGCGCCGATTTACGCGCTAAAAGCAGCTAGCGACTCTCACGGTGGATGCGCGTTGGACGGGGACCTTAATGCACGAAAACCGTCGTTTGAGGCCACTTTGGCCGCGCTTTCGCATCGATTTCCGGTTTCCGAGCTACCAATATCCCCGCATAGTGCGCACGAGTGCGCGTGCAAATTGCACTTTTGAGCGCTTTTTCGCCTGTGAGAGCAGTTTCAGTGAATCGCCCTGCCACACCACGTCATCTCTAAGTTCTTAGGGGTTACAATGTTCGCCATCTTCGAAGCCAAGAAAGATCTTCGTTCAGACCAAGGGGGTTAAGCATGCACCGGCGCGAATTCCTGAAGTTGGGAGCCGTAGCAAGCGGAACGTTCCTGGTGGGCGGCACGGGCCGCTTCGAAAGTTTCCTCGATGCTCCTAAAGAAATCCCCACCACTGACCGCCTCGTTTGCACCAACCTGGTGGACAACATTTACGACGTCTTCGCCAAGGGCGGGAAAATCGGCAATCTCACAGTCACTCGAAATACTTTGCCTCATCCCTACGGGTCAGAGGTCTCGTTGTTGTCGGAGCACGGGTTGGCCTTTCATTTGGAGTCCTTCCGAGGCGCAGAGGAAAAACAGATCCTGCTGGACTTCGCGCTCACGCCCCGCACGCTCACAAACAACTTCAAAGGCCTGAAAGTCGATCCCGCCACGGCTGACGCCCTGATCATCAGCCACGGGCACGAAGACCATTACGGTGGCCTGCCAGACTTGGCTCAGGCCCTCCAGGGACAAGCCAAACCAGGGCTCACTCTTTATGCCGGAGGGCGCGATACGTTCTGCCATCGCTGGGTGGTGCAACCCGACGGCAACAAACTCGATTACGGCGAGCTCAAGCGGGATGAGCTGGAAGCGCGAGGGTTGAAGGTCGTAATCGCGGAGGAGCCCACCGTAGTGGCGGGCCACGCCTTCACTTCAGGCCACATCGCGCGAATCACCGATTTCGAAATGTCTCCCCCGGCAGCTCGCCTCGAA
Source organism: Binatus sp. (SeqCode) (assembly GCA_035602755.1). GTDB lineage: Bacteria > Acidobacteriota > Terriglobia > Acidiferrales > UBA7541 > Palsa-295. The sequence continues at coordinate 12,379 of DATNLR010000024.1, forward strand.
GCCGGCGCGCCCGGCTCCGCCTGCGACGCGACCTTCCACTTCCCTCCCGGCACAGTCAAGATGGAAGCCAAGCCGGGCGAGTTGGTGAAAGACATCTTCTGGGGCGAGCACGCCACCGCTTACAACGTGAAAGACCGGGGACTCATCGTGATCTCATCCTGCGGCCACGCCGGCATCATTAATTCCGTGCGCCAGATCCAAAAGTCCACCGGAATCGAGAAGGTGCATGCTGTGGTTGGCGGGTGGCACTTGGCTCCCTATCCTGATGAACTCATCGCCAAAACCGTGGAAGCCGTGAAGGAAATCAACCCGGACTACTTGATTCCCATGCACTGCACCGGCTTCCGCACCATAATGGCAATCCAGCGCGAGATGCCCGAGAAGTTAATCATGCCTTCTACCGGCACGCGCGTCGTCTTCGGCGCCTAGCCCCGATCCTGCTTCTCATTTACAAGTGACGATCCCGGCGCCCGCTGAGGCGCAGAGGCCTTTGTCTCTGCCTTTGCCTTTTCCCCGTTCAATTCTCAAATTTCCACTAAGCACCTGTCACCGAACTTCTCATTTCGGAGCGTCTTCCGACGCAACCAGCTAAAACGCTTTAAGCCGATCCGGCACACGAACGCGATGGACTCGAATTGCAAGCTTACGTGGTTGAGGTCGCGGGTCACGGACCTGCCGATACCGGTTCTTCGTAGTTGACATAGCCATATTAGATAGCTATCATCGAGACTATGAAAGTTAGCGTGGCGGATGCCAAGAACAAGCTTCCCGAGCTAATCAAGGCTGTCGAGAATGGTGAAACAGTGACCATCTACCGGCGTGGTGTCCCTGCCGTGGACATCATCCGAACAAAAAGGCCGAGTCGTAAAAAACGGAAGCTCGGAACACTAAAAGGAAAAATTCACATTCGCGATATCGACTGGTGGAAACCCATGTCGGACGATGAAGCCGAAGCTTTCGTCGAAGGGCGTGACTAGGTGCGGTTGCTCCTAGACACGGTCGCTCTGATTTTCGCTGTTGAGTCACCGGGACGACTCACCAAGCGCGCGACGGGCATTTTGCAGAACACTGAAAACATCCTGGAACTGAGCGCGATTTCTCTTTCCGAAATCGCCATCAAAGCGGCTCGCGGCAAGTTGAAATTTTCCGCCGCTGACACGCGCCACGCGCTTGAGGACCTGGACATTCGCGTATTGCCGTACACGGCGAACCATGCATTCTTTCTTTTCGATCTACCGCCCCTGCACCCGGACCCCTTCGACCGTCAGATCATCGCCCAGGCTTTATGCGAAGAGATCCCGGTGATGACTTGCGACGAAAAATTCAGCCTGTACAACGGTCTCAGGGTCCTTTGGTAATTCTTAAGAATCTCGCCTCGCGCAATGACCATAGCCGGGCTCGTATGAGTTCGTCATCGTAGCTGAGTGACCGTGATGAGCGGCCTAAGACATTGAGCGACCCGACACATAGGTAACAGTTCGTACCGGACACATAGGTTACACTTTTCCCCTTTTTTAGGGGAGGAGCAATGCCGTGGAAGGAGTGTTCGGTGATGGATGAGAGGCTGCAGTTCGTGGCTCGCCGGCTAGC
>DATNLR010000109.1:0-2713 GCA_035602755.1 Binatus sp. (SeqCode)
GAGAATGCACAGCCCTTCCAACCGGCCTGTGTATTACACCGCACCTGTTCGGGACATGTAATCCTGATTTTGATCCGCGCGCTCGCGCGACCATTTTTGGGCTTTCTTCAGAATCGAACCGAAGCCAAATCTACCAGGGAATCCTCGAAGGAATCGCCTGCGAGCTCGCGCAGGTGGCGGAGCTGCTGGCAAACGCGAGTGGCGAATTCAAGGATCTTTATGTTATTGGTGGTGGAACGCGTTCACCGCTGGGACTGAAACTGCGAGCCGCCCTGACAGGCTGCCGCTTGCACGTGATGCGATGCGATGAAGCTGTTTGCCTGGGTGCAGCGATACTGGCTGGCGTAGCGGCCGGAGCCTATACGAGAGTCGCAGAGGCCGTGGACCAGGTCATCCGCGAAAAGGAAGTCGTCGAGCCGGACGCGCAGCTCGCGGCTTCGTACGCGTCCCAGTTGAAACAATATCGGCGCTTATGTGCCGCCTTAAAAATGTTACGCGATGTAAATTCTCGCGCCCAATCGGAAGAGGAGAAATAGTGATCCAGCCAACCGTCGGATTTATCGTTTACGGAGTTCACAAAGATGGATTGAAAGATCCGATGGGAACGCCGTTTATCGACGATGCAGTCATTCGGCGTTCTAAAAAAGCGTTAAGCGCCGCGGGGTTACAGATTGTCGATCATGATGTGGTAGTGGCAAGCAAAAAAGAAGCCGAGACCGCTCTAAAAAAGATGAAATCCAATGATGCGGTGGACGCTGTGATCTTGTTTTCCGGAACTTGGGTTTGGGCAGCACATCTTGTCGCCGCCATCCGTGATTTTGCCGCGACGGGCAAAGCCGTCTTGCTGTGGACACATGACGGCTCGCAGGGTTGGCGGCCCGTTGGCGGTCTGGTGATGCACGGAGGATTGCTCGAAATCGGCTTGCAGCATAAATTTGTGTACGGCAGCGCCGATGACCGCGAGACGGTCGATAGCATCGTGAGCTACGTGCGCGCGGCTCATCTGAAAAATATTCTCAACATGGGGACCGTCGGAGCATTTGGCGGGCGCGGCATGGGCCAGACCTGCGGAGCTGCCGACCCATCGCAATGGATGCGAATGTTCGGCTTGGACATCGATTCGCGAGATACGACGCAGCTCATCAAAGCGGCCGAGCACATCTCGCCTCAGAAAATCTCGAAGCTAGAACCACGCCTGAAGAAGCTGTTCGGCACAGCACCGGAGAAAACCGTCGTTAACGAAAGATCAATGCGACTGTATCTTGCGCTCAAAGAACTAGTCGAGGCGGAAAAATTCGATTTTTACACCATTCAATCATTTCCGGGTCTGGGTGATGATTACGCTGCGACGTGTTTTGCGCAAAGCATGATGCTCGAAGACGGCTACGGCGCCTCAACGCTCGGCGATCTGAATACCGCGCTCACAGTGTTTCTTCTCACGAAATTAAGCGAGGAGCGCGTCTATTACGGAGACCTGCAGCACATCGACAAACGCACGAAGGAAATCAAAATAATTGGAGATGGCGCATGTCCTCCCTCCCTTGCGGGCAAGCTAGGCCCGGCAGGTTTCGCGACGCACGGAATCCCCACAGAAGGAAAAGCGGGCGGCGTTTCCGTAAAGCTGATTTGCAAAGTTGGCGAAGGCGTTCTGGCGCGCCTGGGCCGATTGAATGGAATGTTTCAAATGGCCATCACGCGCTGCACGATTTTTGAGCCGCCGGCCGATCAGGTTGAGCGCCGCCTGAACGAGTGCGGAATTCCTTTCTGGCCCCACGGGTTCGTCACCGCTCATTGCGATATCGACGCTCTGATTCAGAGCTGGACCAACGAATATGCCTGCCTGGGCTACGGTGCGGATCTCTACCCCGCGTTGCGAGATTTTTGTGAACTCACCGGCATCAAAGCCATCCTCCTCTGACACGGGACCATGACTCGGACGATCCTGCCGGACTACTGCAATGAAAACTGAAACGCAGCCTCACTTGACGCGCGGCTTCGGTTTGCTTCAAGCCACCGCCCTAAACATGATCAACATGATTGGCGTCGGCCCCTTCATTACAATCCCGCTATTGATGGCTTCCATGGGCGGTCCACAATCCATGCTGGGCTGGCTGACGGGCGCGCTGATAGTGATTTCCGACGGTCTGATCTGGAGCGAATTGGGGGCGGCGCTGCCAGGCTCCGGCGGCAGCTATCATTTTCTTCGCGAGGCCTACGGCCACCAAAGTTGGGGCCGTCTCATGGCGTTTCTCTTCATCTGGCAATTCGTTCTAAGCGGTCCCTTGGAAATCGCATCCGGCATGATTGGATTCGGAAACTATTCTTCTTATCTTTGGCCGGGATTGAGCGCTCGAGGCCAGCAATACATTGCGGTTGCGGCAGGCCTCGTAGTTTTGTTCCTCTTGTGCCGGCAGATCAAGTTCTTGAGCAAAATTACCGTGACCCTTTGGGTTGGCACGGTGCTTGCGATGTTAGCTGTCATTGTCACCGGCCTTCCGCACTTCAATGTTCATAGGGCGCTCGATTTTCCATCAGGAGCATTCGCTTTTAATCGTGGGTTCGTGCTCGGTCTCGGCAGTGCCACTCTGATCGCCGTCTACAACTATCTCGGATATTACGATGTATGTTACATCGGGGATGAGGTGAGGAATCCCTCTTACGTAGTGCCCCGCTCCATTCTGTATTCGCTCGCGATTTGTTGCGTAGGATATTT
>DATNLR010000117.1:0-50216 GCA_035602755.1 Binatus sp. (SeqCode)
CCGTGCAATTTTTCAAAACCGCCAACCCCCAGGATGAATTTCTTCTGATTAATTTCAACGACCGCGCCCAGCTCGCCAATTCTTTTACCGCCAGCGTCGAAGAGCTGCAAAGCCACTTGATGTTTACAGCGGCCAAGGGACAGACCGCGCTCCTCGATGGGATTTATCTCGGCCTCAGCGAAATGAAAGGGGCACACAACACAAAGAAAGCGTTGCTCATCATATCCGACGGAGGCGATAATCACAGCCGTTACACCGAAACCGATATTCGGAAGTATGCTCGGGAAGCGGATGTGCAGATTTACGCCATCGGATTGTACGAAGCGAACGGCGGTCCGACGACCGAAGAACGGGCCGGCCCTTCCCTGCTGGCCGAACTGACGGAGATGACCGGCGGCCGCACCTTCGGCGTTACTAGCATGGGGGACATGCCGGACATCGCGTCAAAAATCAGCATGGAGTTGCGCAACCAATATGTTGTTGGATATAGACCCGGCAATCACGCTCACGATGGAAAGTGGCGCAAAGTCAAAGTCAAGCTGCGTCCGCCCAAGGGACTGCCGCCGCTCACGGTGTATTCAAGAACGGGATACTACGCGCCCGGCCATTAATTTCGCGAAAATTTTGCCGCTTCTGCTGGCTCTGCTATTGGCCGTTCCCGGCCTGCACGCGCAGAATAATAATCCGCTACCGCCAAGTCCGCCTCCGCCGCCTACGCCCGGGGCGCAAAATCAGAGTCATGCCATCAAAAACGTCGTGGACCTGGTCGTTTTACACACCACGGTGGTGGACGAAAAAGGTAATTTCGTTCCGGATTTGACCAGGGACAATTTCCGCGTGTTCGAAGACAAAATCGAACAGAAGATTTCTGTTTTTTCCAGAGAAGATGTGCCGGTCACCATGGGCCTGGTAATTGATAACAGCGGCAGCATGAAAGAAAAGCGGCCGCAGGTGAACGAGGCGGCGCTTTCGTTTGTGCGCACCAGCAATAAGCAAGACGAAGTCTTTGTGGTGAATTTCAACGACGAATATTACTTAGATCTGGACGAAGACTTCACCAGCAATCCCGAAGAGCTTCACGAAGCTCTGGAAAAAATCGATACGCGTGGCAGCACGGCGTTGTATGACGCGATCATCGGCTCCCTGGACCATTTGAAGAAAGGGCATAAGGACAAGCGTGTCCTGCTAGTAATTACCGACGGAGACGACGACGCCAGCCGCAAGGATTTTGCCTACACGGTGAAAGCGGCGGTGGAATCGAACGCCTTGATTTATGCTGTCGGCGTTTTCAGCGACGAAGATCGCAAGAGCAACAAGAAGATGGTTCGCAAGTCAAAAAAGGATCTGACTACGCTTGCCGAAGCTACCGGCGGTCTGGCGTTTTTCCCCGACAATCTGGCGGATGTGGATTCAGTATGCACGGCGATCGCTCGAGACATTCGCAATCAGTACACCATCGGCTACTACCCGACGAATACAGCCAAGGACGGCACGTTCCGCGCCGTGAGACTTGAGCTCATTCCGCCGAAAGGGCGCGGGAAACTTTCCGTGCGCACGCGCACCGGCTACTACGCCAGCAAGTCCGCGCCGAGTAATTAGTCACCTCACCTGGGCTTGATGGCCTGTTCTATTTCTGATTGCCGGCACCGCGTGCTGCGCCCCCTAACAAAACTCTTTCATTCGCTCACGACCTAGGGAGATCTCCTAAGACTCGCTGCGGAGTGGGTAGAGGAAGCTTGTTCCGTGGGGGATCTTCGTTCCGAAATTCTCAGCGACGGTCTGGCCCATATCGGCGAGCGTTGAGCGCGTTCCGAGATTTACGCCAGACGTTATACTCGGACTGTACGCCAGTATCGGAACATATTCGCGCGAGTGGTCTGTCGTCGGATTCACCGGGTGCGGATCGCATCCGTGGTCTGCCGTAATCAGCAATAAGTCCGAAGGCCGTAGCGCTGCCAGAAAAGGCCCGAGCAGCGCATCGAATTCCTCCAGCGAGCGCGCGAAACCTTCCACATCTTTGCGATGGCCGTAGAGCATGTCGAAATCCACGAGATTCGCAAAAATTAATCCATAAGCTCGCTGAATGAGCGCTTCGCTAAGCTTCACCATGCCGTCCGCGTTATTTTTTGTGGTGACGTAGTCGTCCACACCACGACCATTATAAATGTCATGAATTTTGCCCACGCCAAAAACGGGAATATTGGCTTCCGTTAGCACATCGAGCAGCATGGGCCGCGGCGGCTCGACGGCATAGTCGTGGCGGCGCTCGGTGCGACGGAAATTTCCGGCTGGGCCGGTGAACGGTCGTGCAATCACGCGTCCGACTCGGTTAGGTCCGTCGAGCAATTTGCGGGCGATCTCGCACATGCGGTAAAGCTCGGCAATTGGGACCACATCTTCGTGCGCCGCAATTTGGAAAACGCTGTCGCCCGAGGTGTACACGATAGGAAGCCCTGTGCGGACGTGCTCTTCGCCTAACTCTTTGATAATTTCTGTTCCAGAGGCGGGCTTGTTTCCCAGTGTACGACGTCCGACCTGGCGTTCGAATTCTTCAATCAGCGACTTTGGAAATCCGAGCGGATATATCGGGGAAGCTTGGTCCAGCCATATGCCGGCCATTTCCCAGTGACCAGTCGTCGTGTCCTTACCGGGAGAAACGGTCACGCCTTTTCCGTAGCTGCCTACTGGATTTGCGGGAGGCGCCAAATTCGCGAGCGGTTTTATGTTTGCGAGACCCAAACGAACCAGGTTTGGAAGATTTAATGGACGCGAGCGGGCGATGTGGCCCAGAGTGTCGCGTCCTACATCGCCGTAAGCAGCGGCGTCCGGCAGCTCGCCGATGCCAACGCTATCGAGGACTATCCATATCACTCTGTCAAACTGCGATTCGCTATTCTGCACAGCGCCACTTTAGCAAGCTTGATCGGATTTCTGAAGGAAACTACAAACCTGCCAAACTGATTACTCAACGCTCTCGCCTTCCTCCGCAGTTTTAGAACTTTAGATCAGCGGCGAATTTCAAAGGAACTTCGTCACCTTCTCTTCAGAGACAGTCCTCGCGCGGGCTGCATGGAGGTTTCGAAATATCTGCTACTGTGCCGCTGGCGCAGCTTCCGCTCCGTGAACTGCGTCTACCGGGCCAGCGCCGTCATTGCCTCGCGGGGAGAGCATCGCCTCCATCACTTGTTGACGAACACCCGCATTCTTGAGATCCGCAAGCGCTTGCGCTGAAAGGTCGAAATTATTGTCGTTCGGTTTCGCCTTACCGTACGGAGCGCATTTGCTCGACTTGACTCAGCGGCGTATAATTTTTGGTTTACGCACATGGCGACGAAACCCACTGAGAACCTCCCTGTTGATCCGGCCCCGCGTGCAAGTGTGCCGGGCGATGCTGAGGAGATCCGCGTTCGCGGCGCTCGCGTCCACAATCTGAAGAACATTGACTTTGTCATCCCGCATAACGCGATCACGGTTGTGACTGGGGTTTCGGGGTCCGGCAAGTCCAGCCTGGCGTTTGACACGCTCTATGCCGAAGGCCAGCGCCGTTACATCGAATCGCTCTCCGCTTACGCACGACAGTTCCTGGAACGGATCGAAAAGCCAGATGTGGACGAGATTACCGGCATCGCTCCGGCGATTTCTATACGACAGAAAAATTCCACGCGCAATCCGCGATCGACAGTCGCAACGGCGACCGAAATTTACGACTACTTGCGCTTGTTGTTTGCGCGCATCGGCCACACTTTTTGTTTGCGCTGCGGTGAAGAGGTGCGAAGAGACACGCTCGACGAGATCGCCGCGCGTGTGCTGGCGCTGGCGGCAGGACACCGATTTTACGTTTTGTATGAACTGAAATTGACTCCAGAGGCCGCGACTAACGCGCCACAGGCCACGAGGCCTCGCAAACCGGTACGCGTGACGCAGGAAGCGGTCCGAGAAGCTCTGATCGGATTACGAAAGCGCGGATTCAACCGCCTCTACCAGTCCGGACGCGCCTTCGAATTTTCCGCTCCTGAAGAATTGCTGGACCTTAATTTCACGCAACCGGTATACGTGGTAGTGGACCGCCTCGTGCTTGGGCCGGAAATTCGATCGCGCTTAATGGACTCTGTTGAAATTTGTTATCGCGAAGGCGGCGGCGAAGCAATTCTGGAATTTGTACCGGACGCGCCGGGCGCAACTCCCGAGCGTTTGGTGTTCAACGAACGCTTCGAGTGCAAGAAATGCGGCGCGGCGTATCAGGAACCGGAGCCGCGCCTTTTCTCTTTCAATAGCCCTTATGGCGCATGTCCGCGCTGCCAGGGCTTCGGCAACACTATCGATTTCGACATCGATCGCGTGATTCCGGATAAAAGCAAATCGCTCGCCGACGGCGCGATTCATCCGTGGACCAAGCCGCGCTATCGCCAGCTCGCCTTAGACATGCGCCGCTTCGCGCGAGCCAAAGGGATTCCGACGGAAGTCCCATTCCGTGAACTTACCGCAGCGCAACGTAACGCAATCATCGAAGGCGATCGCAAAGAAAAATACGATGGCGTGCAGGGCTTTTTCGCCATGCTGGAAAGAAAGAAATACAAGCTGCACGTTCGCGTTTTCCTGAGCCGGTATCGCGGTTACGCCACTTGTCCGGATTGCCGAGGCACGCGGCTTCGCGCGGAAGCTCGCGCGGTGAGAATTGGCGGGCGTTCGATCACGGAAGTCTGCCAGATGACGGTGAAGGAAGCTCGTCCATTTTTTGAAAGCCTCGTGCTCACTCCGGCGGAAGCGACTATCGTCGAAAAGGTTTTGGAGGAAATTCAGCTGCGTCTGCGTTTTCTCGATGAAGTGGGGCTGGATTACCTCACGCTCGACCGGCTTACTTCGACGCTTTCAGGCGGCGAGGCTCAGCGCATTCAGCTCGCTACTTCGCTCGGTTCGCATCTGGTGGGCGCGCTTTATGTGCTGGACGAGCCTTCCATCGGCCTGCATCCGCGCGACACGAATCGACTAATTGAAATCCTGAAAGGTTTGCGCGATCTCGGCAACACTTTGCTGGTGGTCGAACACGATCCCGACACAATACTGGCTGCCGACTATATTCTGGATCTGGGTCCGGGTGCCGGCGAACATGGCGGCAAATTAATTTTTGCGGGTACACGCGATGCCATGCTTGCGGATCCTCATTCGCTAACCGGACGCTACCTTCGCGGCGAATTAAAAATTGCAGTTCCGCAAAAGCGCCGTAAGACGCAGGGGAAATTCTTGAAAATATTTGGCGCGCATAGCCACAACTTGAAAAATGTGGACGTGATGATTCCACTCGGGATGCTCGTCGCCGTTACCGGCGTATCCGGCTCCGGTAAATCTACTTTGGTTTATGACGTCTTACACAAAGCGCTGCAGCTCAAGCGCACCGGCGGAAACTGGCGCGAATGCTGCGACCGTCTGGAAGGCGACGCAGCGGTGACCGCCGTTGAGATGGTGGACCAGTCGCCGATCGGCCGCACGCCGCGCTCGAATCCTGCCACGTATCTGAAGGCGTTCGACCCGATTCGCGAAGTTTTTGCTTCCACGCCGGAAGCCAAGAAGCGCGGATTCACGCCCGGGCATTTTTCCTTCAATATTCCCGGTGGGCGTTGCGAAGCTTGCCAGGGCGACGGCACCGTGACAGTGGAAATGCGTTTTCTTGCGGACGTTGAACTGATTTGTGAAGAATGCCGCGGCACGCGTTACAAAAGCGCCGTCCTGGATGTGCGTTACAAAGAAAAAAATATTCATGACGTTCTGCAGATGACGGTTCGGGAGGCTCTCGCATTTTTCGCGGCGCATCCGAAAGTTACTGCGCGTTTGCGCGTGCTGGAAGAAGTTGGCCTCGCCTATCTTCGCCTGGGCCAATCGGGCACCACACTTTCCGGCGGCGAGGCGCAACGCTTGAAACTTGCGGCGCATCTCACTCGCCAGGAAAACACGGGCATTCTGTATATCTTCGATGAACCCACCACCGGACTGCATTTCGACGATATTCAGAAGCTTCTGACTGCGTTTCGCAAATTGATTGAAGGCGGCGCTTCGGTGCTGATCATCGAGCACAATCTTGAGGTCATCAAATCCTCCGATTGGGTGATCGATCTGGGGCCGGAAGGCGGCGACCAGGGCGGGCGCGTGATCGCGTCTGGAACTCCCGAGCAGGTGGCGCGAAATTCGCAGTCGCACACCGGAAAATATCTGGCGCGGGTGCTGAAGTCTCGCGACAATTCGAATCACCTGAACGGTCATCCGCCGGCCAACACCAACGGCTCGGCGCAGACTCCTCCTCCGAAGGTATGAAATTGTCTTCGAAATTTCTGGCTGGCTGGGGCGGGCTGCTTATTTTTCTCGCTGCAGCCACGGTCAGCTCCGCGCAAAACACAAGCACCTCTAGAAAACGGATCCCCCAAGACCCTGAAACTGTCGCGCTGAATAATTTATTAACACAGGCGCAGGCTGCCACGGAGCGCAAGGATTACGAAGCTGCCGTGCAGGCCTATCAGCAATATCTGGCTGCAAAACCTGACGATGCCACTGTGCATTACGATCTGGGCTACACCTATACCGCTCTGCAAAAACCCACGGATGCGAAAGCAGAATACGAAAAAGCTATCTCGCTCGATCCTAAGATGGCCTCGGCTTACCAGAACTTGGGATTGACGCTGATGGCCAGCGACCCTGCGGCGGCGGTTGCACCTTTGCAAAAAGCATCGGAATTATTGCCGGAAGATGCGCGCGCCAAATTCCTTCTGGGTTCTGCGCTGGAACTTTCTGGCAAAGTTACGCCCGCCATCGAGCAATACCAAGCCGCGCAAAAGCTCGGCGAGAATGATTTCGACATACATTTTGCGATGGGCCGGGCTTTGCTGAGCTCCAATCAGGCGTCGGCGGCAGAAACGGAATTCCGCGCCGCGATTGCACGCAAGGCCGACTCGCCTGGTGCGCATTTGGGCCTGGCAAAAAGTCTCGTCGCGCAGAAAAAGCAAGAAGTGGCCGCCGTTGAATATTCGGCGTACCTTGCGGCCCAGCCAAATGACAATTCAGCGCGACTAGAACGCGCGGCTGCGCTCGTCGATGTAGGCAAATTCGATGACGCCCTCGCAGAACTCGATCGTGCTGCCGCCGCAGCTCCGGAAAGCCTTCGCGCTCTGAAGCTGCGCTCGCAAATCGCGTTCCAAACCAAGCATTACGATGCTGCCCTACTCGCATTGCAAAAAGCGATCGCGCTCGCTCCCGGTGATCCTGACCTCGCCGCACAGCTCGGCCATATGTATCTCGAGAAAAAAGATTATCCGCAAGCGGTCAATCAATTGATCGTCGCATTCAAAATGAATCCGGCGTCCAACGACGTGCTCGGCGACTTGATTACCGCGCAGTACCTCAACAAAAATTATCCCGCCACGCTGCAAGGTTTGGATGTACTTTCCCAACGAGAAACATTGCCCCTGGGCAGCTGGTTTATTCGCGCTACTTGTTACGATAAACTGGGACAACAGCTGCAAGCGCTCGATGCGTATAAGAAATTTCTCGAACTGAACAAAGACCAGAACAATGACCTGTACTTTGAAGCGTCCGCGCGCGTCCGAACTCTCACTCGCGAGATCAAGAAGAGATAGCGCGACCCATCGTGTGCTTCGCGCTGCTGAGATTTTCTTGTTCGTTACCGTTTTCTCTTTTCCTGCATTGTGCGTCCCACATTTTGCGGCCGCCATGCAGACTCAGGATCCCGCCGAAGCATTTCGCGCCAAGTTCACGCGGGAGACCGATCCCGTTCGTAAGGCCAAAATTTTGATTCCGCTGGGCGACTTCCAATTTCGCGACATTCAGAAGGAGGTTGGGGCGGATAATACGCAGGAAGCCCTTGCCATCCTGCGTCAATACCGCGACGAAGCGGAGGCATCTCAGAAAGCGCTGGAAGCCACCGGTCACGACCCGGAAAAGCATCCAAACGGATTTAAAGAGCTTCAAATTTCCTTGCGGGAGTCGTTGCGGCGTCTGGACAACGTGATCGTGGATTTATCCGGCGACGAACAAAAGCCATTTCGTGACATACGCCAGGAACTCGACCAAATGGACCGGCGGCTGATTCACGAACTTTTTCCGCGCCGGCCCGAGGCTGATTCAGAACCGCCGCCGGATAAACCGAAATCTTAGGAGTGGACTATGCAACCTCGCACTTTCAGCGTCTTTGGCAGCTTGGCCTTACTGGCTGCGCTGGTTTTCTCTATCGTTTCGCCGGTGGCGGCGAATCCCGCGCCGCAAAAGAAAGAATATCTGACCGATTCGGAATCAGACAGAATCCGTGAGGCGGTGGAACCGGCCGAGCGCATCAAGCTGTACATCTCCTTTGCCGAAGATCGCTTAAAAAAGTTTCAGTACGAAGCCGCCCGAAAACCTGCCGACCGCCGCCGTTCTGAGATGCTCAACAGTTTGATGAACGCCTATGCCGGCTGCGTGGATGATGCCGCCGATCAAATTGGCTTGGCGCGCGAGAAACAAGCCGATATTCGAGGCGCGCTAAAACTTTTCAAATCCAAAGCGAAAGAGTTTTTGGCTACGCTTCAGAAAATCGGCCCCGATGATCCCGAGCTCGATTCCTACAAAGACACGCTGGACGACGCGATCGAAGGCACCAAAGACGCGCTCAGCGATATCGACGAGGCCGAAAAAGAACTTTCTCCCGCGCCCGTGCGCAGAAAGCCTTCTTGATGACACAACTTTCGCGCGAACCTGGATCACTGGCCACCGTTCGCCGCCAGCGGCTGAAATCCAAAATTGTCCCTGGCGGCGAACGCATTTTCCAGCGCATCTACACTCGCCTCGGATGCCAGGGTCGCCCCCCGTATTTTGTAGTTGAATTTCATCCCTACACCGGCCTCACGCTGACCGTGCGTCTTCGCGAAGACACCGCTTACGTGCGGCTTTCCGACGCCTTGCACAACGCGCCTACTCCAGTTTTCGAAGCGGCCGCCGCCATTTTGCTCGGACGCTTGTACCGGCGTACTCCGCCAAAAGACCTGCTCGAAATTTATCGCCAGTTTTCTTATGCGCGAGTCACGCGCGAAAGGCTGCATCGCTTGCGCAAGAACCGGGCGCGTGCCGCGAACCACGAGCCTGCCGGAACGCATCACGATCTCGCGCCGTTATTCGCCCGTTTGAATGGGCACTATTTTCAGAATTTGCTTCCGCTGCCGAGGTTGAGTTGGAGCAAGAGACGCTGGCGGACGCTGTTGGGCTGTTTTGATCCCGCGCTGAACCAAATTGTGCTGAATTGCAGGCTGGACCGCGAAGCCGTTCCCGAATACGTTGTGGCCTACGTGCTTTACCACGAGATGCTGCACCTGAAGCATCCGATGAAGTTTGCGCGCTGCCGCCGCGAATCGCACTCGCGCCGTTTCCGCAAAGAAGAAAAAATATTCCGCGATTACGACCGCGCGATGAAATTCCTCGATCGGTTCCCTTCTGGCTAACGCCGTATAGAACAGCGCGTTTCTCTATTTCAGACGTTAATTTCGCAGTGACTCAGAGAAGTAAGTTCCAATGACCAGAACGCGATGCCGAAGGAATTATCGCGTGTAATGTGTCGGAGTGGGTCCCACTTCCAAGCGGTGCCGATCCCATATGGCGCCTTCCCGGTTGTAATGAGCCATCTCGAAATCCTGGGTCAGCTCGAGACAATCGGTGGGGCAAGCGTCTTCGCACAATCCGCAGAACATGCAGCGCGAAGTATCGTAGGTAAACGTAGTCAAAACTTTTCGACGCGTAGCGTCATCCCGTAGCCATCCCACCACAATCAAATTCTCAGGACATGCCAGCGCACACAGATTGCAGGAAATGCAAAGCGATTCCCCAGTCTCGGGATTCATGTTCAGTCGCGGAGCTCCGCGATAACGCTCGGCCACCATCGGCCGCTCCAGGGGATACTGCTCGGTGTAAATATTCTTGGGAGCCTGATAGCGAAAGGTCAGCAGCATGCCTTTCACCAGGTCCCACAAAAAGATGCGCTTAAGAATTTCTTTCATTCGAGGTAGTTTGACTTCCGGTCTGCTCAAAGTCAAGCCATCCATGAGCATGTATTACGGACGGTTTCAGCCCCTTCAGGCCATAGCTGGCACAGCGGATTTGAGCCATTGCTCCATCTGAGTGTGATCCACCAAGCCGGCCTGCTGCGTTACGACGCGGCCGCCGTAGAAAACCGCAAAGTTCGGTATGCCGCGGACATTATAGCGGGCAGCGATCTGCGGATATTTCTCCGTATCGACTTTCAGCACGATAGCCTTGCCCGCCCTGTCCGCCGCCGTTCGCGAAACTTCAGGAGCCGCCATACGACACGGCCCGCACCACTCGGCCCAAAAGTCCACGAGAATCGGAACAGGGGAACCTTTGATGGCTTCTTCGAACAACACAGCATCCACTGCCAGCGGCTCAGCCACGGGCGGCAATACTGATTTACAAACTCCGCAGCGGCCGGTGCTGGCCAGATACTTGGCTGGAACGCGATTGCTGCGTCCGCAATGCTTACAGGTGCGGATAAAAGACATAGAGACCTCCGTCACTCTTCAATGGATGTTGAATAAGGGGTCTGGGGTGCAAACACTTCGGAGATGTCGGGGAGACGACAAGTTTTGCCCAAGGATTTTGGTCGAAATCTTCGCCGGGGGCAATTTCTGGATGCGCAAGCGCGCTAGCTTGACGCTGGAAGGAGAAAGCAAGAACAGTTCCAATCGTGAACTCGTCCGGGCTCTTCATTCGTTCCGCATAGATATTGAGAGAAGGCGAGTTAGACGCAGCTTAAGCTACTCGTGTAGAGAACCAAGGCGCCGCGACATGTCAAGAGAATGACTTTCGGTATCAAAACTTCGACACGAGGATTACATCGCGCTCGCGGCGGCGCGGACCGGTTTATCATGTTGGGCCAGACGAGGACTTATGAGCCGCAAGAATATACTTTCTCTTCTCGAGGGCGGAGATCGGCGCACGATCGGCCACGCGGACAGTGTCGCGAAGAGCGTTATTAAGAAGCCAAGCCTTTTCCCGCAGCTGATGGCCGGACTGTGGTCGGAAAACCCTCTGGTACGAATGCGCGCTGCTGACGCCGCCGAAAAAGTGACGCGCAACAATCCAGCCCTGCTGCAACCTTTCAAAAAAGAACTATTAGGCTTGATGGCCGAGACCGCGCAACAGGAAGTGCGTTGGCATCTGGCAGCCATGATTCCGCGCCTGGCGCTAAATACTGCGGAGCGAAAACTCGCGGCATCCGTGTTGCACAGCTATTTGGAGGACAGCAGTTCTATCGTCAAAACTTTTGCGCTCCAGAGTCTGGCTGACTTGGCGCGCGGCGACCCGCGCATGCTTCTCACCGTGACAGAGATTCTACGCGACGCTACTCGCAGTGGCACACCGGCGATGAAGGCTCGCAGCCGCAAATTGTTGCTTCATTTAGAGGATCTTTGACGCGGCTTATCACAGTTCGAATTGCCTGCTAGGCTCATTCGTTAATTCGAGCAGGAGAAGGCCCTTGAAGAAAACACTTGGTTAGTTGATGGTCGCCGGTTCCTGGTGCTTGCCTTTGCGTCGTTGAAGATTTATGCCGCTGCACCCAAGAAACCTGGGTCGCAAGGTTGGACTCCGGGATGCGTCGCAACCGTGCCGACGGCGTGGGGAGCGTACAAAGGCGGCTCCGTGCAATCAGGACCGGCGTTCGAGGACAGTGCCCGGATTCCTTGCGATGGAACGCCGGCCGTGGCGCCTGAGATTCGCAGATCTGGAGGAAACCCTCCGAGTGGAACAAGCCAGTAAAGCGATACGCACGATCGAGAAATCCGCCTGTCGGTTCTCTCCGACTTTTCTGACAAATCGTCATGCGCGAAAGCGTCCGGCGTGCGGCCTCGTGCTATTCTGGCGTTGCATGCCAGAAAATATCGTGTCCGACGTCGAATTTATGCGATCCGCGCTGGCCGAAGCTCGAGAAGCTGCGGAGCGAGGCGAAGTTCCCATCGGCGCGGTTTTGGCGCTCGATAACCGCGTCATCGCCGGTGCTGGCAATCGCACGATCTCCGATTGCGACCCGACCGCGCATGCCGAAATCGTTGCGCTGCGCGCTGCGTCAAAAATACTTGGAAACTATCGACTGCTGGGCACGACTCTTTACGTCACCATAGAACCGTGCGCCATGTGTTGCGGCGCCATGATTCAAGCACGCATCAGTAGACTTGTTTACGGAGCGGATGACGCCAAAGCAGGCGCTGTGCGTTCCTGCTTCTCCGTGCTGGATCATCGGCAACTCAACCATCGCGTGGCGATGACTTCCGGCGTTCTTGCCGAAGATTCGGCCGCAATTCTCAAAGAGTTCTTCTCGGTCAGGCGGTAAACCGCGCAGCGCACGAGATTCATCAAGACCGATAAGCGTTCCGGTGATTTTGTTGGCGTTCCATTCCGAGCACTCAGGCTTAGGCTATTACGTTAAAACCACGATTAGGAACGGCGCGTCCCGGTTTAGAATGCAGTTTGACGCTCGCTTTACAGTACCACTTGGAGAATCGTGATGTTACGTTCTACTAGCATAACTTTTAGCAACAGAAATTATTGGCGAACGAGTGCCAATTGCGTTTTAGTTTTCCTTTGGCTTTTCGTGGCCACTTCCCTTTCCGCGCAATCGCAGAGCGCGCCATCGCCGGAAGCGCAAACGCAAGATCAGACTTCTTCCCCATCCCAAGCCCCCGCCCCTGCCAGTCAGCCGATATCGCCTTCAGCGATCAACCGCGCAAACCTGCTCGCGCAATTCAACGACTCTCTCGAAGAGCTCACTTCGCGGGTTTCTCCGTCCATCGTGCAAGTGCAAGTCACAGGCTATCGCTCGATCGAGGCCAAGGACGAAAGCGAGACCAGTTTAATTGGCCGCGAGCGCAGCCTGGGCTCCGGCGTGATCGTCGATCCCGACGGCTACATCGTCACCAACGCACACGTGGTGAAAGGAGCGCAACGCATCCGCGTAGTTGTTTCCACTCGTCCGACGGGAGATTCGCAAGTGCGCGCAAGTCTCGGCCTTGGCGAACATATTCCTCCGGTGGACGCGAAAGTTGTGGGCATCGCTCCTACCATCGATATTGCGTTGCTGAAGATCGAAGCAAAAGGCCTGCAAGCGATTCCTTTCGCCGATTACGCCAAGTTGAAAAAGGGTCAGCTTGTTCTCGCGTTCGGCAATCCTGAAGGGCTGGAAAATTCGGTAACCATGGGAGTGGTCAGCTCTGTGGCCAGGCAAGCGAACCCTGGCGTTGCTTCCGTGTTCATCCAAACGGACGCGCCTATCAACCCGGGAAACAGCGGTGGTCCGTTAGTGGATACAAATGGCGAGCTCGTAGGAATCAACACGTTCATTCTTTCCGAGTCTGGCGGCAGTCAGGGATTGGGATTCGCCATTCCCAGCAGCGTGGTGAAATTTGTTTACGAAGAGCTTCGCAAGTATGGCCGCGTGCATCGAAGTGTGATCGGAGCCGGACTACAGGACATTACTCCGGACCTCGCCGCCGGACTTTCACTCACTAGACAGCGCGGTGTAATCGTTTCCGACGTAGACCCTGATGGCCCCGCCCAAAAATCAGGATTGCAGATCCAGGATATTCTTTTGACATTGGATGGCCGCTCGATCGGAAGCGTCCCACTCGCAGAAATGATTATTTCCACACGACCCGCCAGCGCCGTCGTGGAAGCCGAAGTATTGCGCGGCGATAAGAAAGTCATACTGGAAATCCCCGTGGCCGAGGAAAAGAACGACGTGGATCAGCTGGCTGATCTTGTGGACCCCGAAAAATCCCTGGTTTCAAAACTTGGATTCTTCGGCGTCGAAATCGACGACAAACTCGCACAGCAATTGGACGAGCTACGCGAGCCCTCCGGAGTTATCGTCGCCGCCATGGCTGCGGATCTCTTGGGGCTCGAAGCGGATTTGCAGCCGGGAGACGTGATCCACGCGCTCAACGGAAAACACATCGACACAATCGCCGGCCTGCGCGCTGCGCTCAGAACCATGCCGCAAGGCGCACCCGGAGCTTTACAAATAGAACGCGACGGAAAGTTCATGTACATCACGTTTGAGATGGACTGAAACTTGTGCGCGAATACTTGCCCTTCGCGTACCCGCACAGTTGTGAGGTCAGTGAGCGTTTGCTAAGCTAAGAACGCTGCCGCCGCGGAGAGGTGTCTGAGCGGTTGAAAGAGCTCGCCTCGAAAGCGAGTGTAGCGGAAACGCTACCGTGGGTTCAAATCCCACCCTCTCCGCCATTCTTTCCTTCTTATTTTATATTAGTTAACTGCTGAGGTCTTTCCGTGTACCTCCGGCGTACCCTTGGATTCGAGGAGAGCTACGGGATCTTGCGCCCACGTGCGTCGCACACCCGCTTCAGCTTGTTCTTGGCGGGCGCAAATTCCCGCGCTCTCAAACAATCTCTTTAGCTTGGCTTGCCGATCGCTAGTCGCGGTTTGGAGTTTTGATCCACCGGTCCAGAAAAAATACCGTTCGCTCGCGGGCGGGATCGCTTCGAGCGCGGAGACGGTGCGCACTCGTGCTTTGCGCCGGAAGTCTGGCCGAGAGATCGTCAGGCCGAGCTAGTCCTTTAGCTGTCGTTAGCAAGTTAAAATGTCCGCTTTTTAGAGCACACGATATGTCCGGTTTGAGGTTGAGAGAGTACCGCCGCCGTGACTGTGGGAAAGTGGGAATCCCGCGGTTTGGGCGTACGCAATGGTGTTTACGGGGCACTCTTGGATTACGGCGCTTTTCTGGATACCACGCAGCTTCCTGCCATGAATTTACCCGGCATCGATTTCGTATCAATCGCAGCCGGTTATGGACTTCCAGGCCGGCGCGTCAATACCGCCGCAGACATGGCCGACGCATTGAAGGCGGCGATTGACACCGGGAAGCCTTCATTACTTGAAGTCGAGGTAGCG
Source organism: Binatus sp. (SeqCode) (assembly GCA_035602755.1). GTDB lineage: Bacteria > Acidobacteriota > Terriglobia > Acidiferrales > UBA7541 > Palsa-295. The sequence continues at coordinate 14,953 of DATNLR010000117.1, forward strand.
CCCGCCGATAGCGGCATGTTTAAGCGATCAACTTATGACTTGGAACGTTATGGGCTAATGTTCCACGGAGGACTTCATGGCAATGATCCACACCACCTGGTTGCCCTCGATTTTTTGTCAGCAAGGGTACTTATGAACATTAACTCCTGAATCGTCGGCCAGTGTTTACCAATTACCGATTTGGTTTCGGTGTTTGGAAACCATGAACATTTCGTTTTTTTACCGCGGATTTCGAGTGGCCGTTTCAGTCTGGGAATAACGCCAGGGCTTGTCCATTTAACCGCGGCAATTGCGCGACGGGTCCCAGGCATTTGCCAGTCATGAAGTCGAAGGAAACAACCTCGTCGCGCGCTACGCAGTAGAGAAGTCCGCTGGAAGAAAAGCGCAAGCCGCGAGGTTTGCGGAACGCAGCCTTCCCATTGGGAGAGAAAACTCGGACGAGGTGCCCGTCCCTTGCATCGTATTCTCGAACAGTCGTCACCGCGTCCTCCGCCCCGAACGGACGTTCGCTGGAGACCACGATATTGCCGTTGGGAGCGATTGCGAGGTCGAGCGGGCTCAGTTCGGGATCCGCGACGAGACGAACGGGCTGCAGAGGTGTCGATGTCGCTGGAGTAAAGGCCATGATCGTGTTATCACCTTGGCCGTTCGGACCGATTCCCGACGCGAGGAGTAGCCTGCTACCCTGATCGAAAGCAAATCCTCGCGGGAAAGGTACGACCCGGGGCGGCAACACATGCTCCACGGCGGAATCAAGGCTGGTCGACAAGGCGATAATTGTGCGCGTGCCGCGCAACCCAACGTAATACCGGCCATCCGGGCCGAAAGTGCCGCCCCCGGGATCTAGACCTTCAATCCGGCCAGTGTCGCGAACAACGCGCCCCTGCGAGGAGATCGCTAACACTCGATCGGCCCCACTGTTTAGAAATAGCAGGTTTTCTTTTGGATCAACGGCAAGGCCACGCGGATCGGTAATGCGATCGTCATCAATAAAGGTGCCGCGCAACCTGCCGTCCGATTCAAAGGCGAGCAGCGCTCCAAATCCGTTTCCATTGGTGCCGGACGCGCTTGTAACCAGAAGGGGCATTGCAACCGTCCTCCGAGAGTCCCTGAGATCGCCAGCGGGCTGGAATCCGGCGCGGCTCAGCCCCGTGCCACTGTCTCGCAAATCTGAACTATGATCTGTTCTTACCCCGACTACACTCCAACGCCTCTCCTGACTCTATCCGCACGGCAGATCTGGTCGTCGTATCATGGATATTGCGAGGCGCCGTCCTGAGTGAGTGGGTCAAACCAAGGAAGGCTGCCGATTGCAAGTCTCCCTCCTGAACTCGTCAAGCCCTGAGTGCGCGAGTGCATCGAATGGGCTGCAAACATCGCTTTAGCTAAGATGCGACTTCCATCCGATGTCGTCAAGGCTCTGTCGAGGAAAATGCAGAAGGTCGGGCCGCTAGGGGCTTGATAAGTCCATCGTGCGATGCGGTTGGTTTGGGTCTGGAGGGAGACGGTCACCCGAGATCGGACACGAAGATTGGAGAATCATGGTTCATAGCCATCGTTCCCACTTTTGCGGGTCAACAATCGCCAGAGACTCGAAGTATCACTTCACTTGGTGGTTGAAAGAATATTAAGGACACTTACCTCTCTTCTATTATTCACATATTTACTTGACTATTAAAGTATCTAAGTATAAGTAAGCGGTGCGCGAACTGAAAGTTCAAATCGGAAATTCCGGCTAATTCTTTTAGCCCCGTGCGGGCGCACACTAAGCGGGCTGAAGGCCGCGCCAGCCCGCCGTGTGGCCAAGGTCAAAAGGGGGAAATTCACATGAAACTGAGATTTTTGATCGCTTGTCTGACCTCCACTCTCACATTTGCACTGGTCGTCGCATCCGTCCCAACCAGCGCTCAGGAGCCGGCGCACTCCCTACCTACCCGTCACGTACGAGACGCCGTTAGAACGGGACAGGCCGCGTTTCTGAACCAGCTTGCCGCCGCACAAGAGATGAGGTTGGCAATCGTGCTACCACTCCGTAATTCGGCGGAGCTGGAGCAGTTGCTCGACAAGCTGAACGACTCACGCAGCCCCTCATATCGCCATTACCTCAGCGTGCCGGAGTTCACCGAAAGATTCGCGCCAACACAGGAGGACTACGACGCAGTGGTCGGATTCGCGAAAGCGAATGGGATGACCGTGACGAACGTCAGTCCGAATCGTTTGGTCGTGGACGTGGGGGCAACCGTCGCGAGTGTGGAAAAAGCGTTCCACGTAACAATGGGGGTATATATGCATCCAACGGAGTCGCGCACGTTCTACTCGCCCGATCGCGAGCCCTCGGTGGACCTGAACGTGGCGCTCTGGCACATTTCTGGGCTGGATAACTTCTCTCTAGCGCGTCCGCTTTACAGGAAAGCTGCGACGGGTTCGGGACGAGGAGGCAACTCGACCGGGTCGGGGCCGGACGGCAGCTTTCTGGGCAGTGATCGGAGAGCGGCTTACTATGGCGGAACCACGCTCACCGGCACCGGCCAAGCGGTTGGCCTGTTTGAGGGGGACGGCTACGCTCTCAGCGACGTGCAAGCGTACTTTAAGAACGTAGGACAAGCGCTCAAGGTCCCTATCGACAACGTGCTGCTGGATGGCGCGAGCGCTGGCTCAGACGGCGACGATACAGAACAGGTTATCGACATAATCGACGCCATCTCGATGGCACCCGCACTGGCCCAGGTCATCGTCTACATCGCGCCTGAAAGCAGCCTCGGTTCTGGAGGGGACACCGATATATTTAATGCGATGGCCAGCGAGAACCTCGCTGCGCAGCTTAGTTGTTCGTGGAATTGGGAGCCTGCCGACCCTGGGAGTGACGATCCAATATTCATGGAGTTTGCGGCGCAGGGCCAGAACCTCTTCGTAGCTTCGGGCGACGAAGGCGCCTACAACTCCTCACAGCCTTTCCACTACCCCGAGGAGGACGCAAATGTCGTTGCCGTGGGGGGTACGGTCCTGACAACCAATGGCGCAGGCGGATCCTGGAATTCCGAGATTGCGTGGGGCGGGAGCAATACTTCCTGTGCTGCCGGCACGGGTAGCGGAGGCGGCCCCTCGCCGGACCACATCCCGATACCTAGCTATCAGAAAATCGCTGGCGTCATAAACTCGTCGAACAAAGGGTCGACCACGCTACGAAACGACCCAGATGTGGCTGCGGAGGCGAACTGCGACAACTACTATTGCGCCAACGGCTCCTGCGGAACCGGACTTGGGGGAACGAGTCTGGCGGCGCCAACCTGGGCTGGGTACGTGGCTTTGGCCAAGCAGCAAGTAGCTTCCACCTGTGGCAGCCCTTTCGGCTCCCTCAATCCTCTCATTTATCCAATTGGCGTCGGGTCAGGCCATGGCGCCGCCTTCCATGACATCACGGTCGGCGACAACTTCAATAGTGAGAGCCCTTCCCTATATTCGGCGGTGGCCGGATACGACCTGGTAACAGGCTGGGGAAGCCCAAATGGCGCTGGCTTGATTACCGCGCTCACCACCTCGGCACCGGGCTTCTCACTATTGGTAAGTCCTTCCTCCCAAACGATCAATCCTGGGCAGGAAGGTTCCTTCCAAATGACCGTCACCGTCTCGGGAGGATTCAGCGGCAGCGTTTCCCTGAGTGATAACTGCAGCCAGTGGGGATTTACATGCTATTTGGAGCCGAGCACTGTCACCGCTAAGGATGCCCAGCCTTGCGGAAGCTCGACAATGAACTTAGTCGTGCCTAGCGTCGGTGACTATCCCGAGAGCGTGGAAGTCACGATTACCGCGACGAGCGGCAGTGTGAGCCATCACGTGCTGGTTTCGGTTACTGTTCCTTAGTCAACCGAGCAAGTAGCGCATCCTTGGCGCCTCGCTCGTGTCTACTTGCTTCGTGCAAATTGCAAAAAATCGGTTCCTTTAATGTCTGAGACTACAACGTTCTTCGTGCAACTTGTGGAGGTCACAGAATGAATCCGCGTCCAGGGTGTCGTTATGTGTCGCAAAGAAATGTAGCGTGAGCCTCGGAAGCGCACATCCAAAGCGGAGCTACCCACGTTTCTCGTGGACGATGCAAAACGCTTTGAGGTGCGACAAGAAAGATTTTTGCAGAAGTTTGTAGTTGAATCTAGGATCGAGAGATCAAAAATTTCTTTAACTTGTTTCCCACCGCATTCTTCAATGGCAGTTCTCAGCGCACAACCTATCACTACACAATTCGAACCTGTGTTGACCTCGCGAAATTGCGCGCAGATGTTTCGGTTGCCGAGGACCCGAAAACGGCGGCTATGACAGCAGCACGTGGGTCGTTTCTGCATCTGTCGCAGATCCGAATGCCCCAATGTTCCATGGACGTCACCCGTTGATGTTGCCAAACCCGTTGGGTGGGTAACGAAACCAATGGGGATACAATCCTTCTGATGGAAGCGCGGGACGAATGCATGGCTACTAGCTGCGAGAAGCGACCATTGGTCGCAACGTCGAGCATGGTCTATTGCAAGTGCCTTACTATTGTCCTCGCCCTGTTTTGTGTACTTCCAATCGCGACCCTGGCGCAAAAAGCTGGTACGGATCAGAAGACACCCCCGCCGCTAGGCGAGCTGGTCGATGTGGGTGGCTATCGAGTTCATCTGTATTGCATCGGAACCGGAAGCCCTACGGTTGTCATCGTGGGCGCAGGGTTTTCTTTCAATTGGGGACTTGTTCAACCTGAAGTCGCAGGATTCACTCAGGTGTGTTCGTATGACCATTCAGGAATCGGTTGGAGCGACGACGGTCCGAAAGATTCCTGCTCGCTGAGAGTTAGCGAGGTACACACCGCGCTGAAAAACGCTGGGATCAAAGGGCCGTATGTTCTCGTGGGGCACTCACTTGGTGGATTGGTTGCGCGCGTCTATGCAGGACGGTATCCGGACGAAGTAGCGGGCATGGTTTTTGTGGATCACGCATTCGGGTTCCCCCTAGCGCCTCCGCCTGGCGATGCGAAAGTGTTGCCGCCTCCGGCGCCTCCGACGACGTCTTCGGTTCCCGTCGGCGGAATGGGAATTGAGAGTGATCCGAACTTCAGTAAGTTATCTGCGCGCGATCGCGAGCTTCATCTGTGGGCTATGGCGCAGACCCGAAATCAAATCGTACTGCGGTCAAACGTACAGTTGGTACCGGACTGTATTGCGGAGGCCGACGCGCTCGCCAAAGAACACCCGCTCGGCAACAAGCCACTCGTCGATGTCAGTACTGACCAGTTCCGCAGCTCTGATTACGTCAAATTTCAGAAAGAACTGCTTTCCCTTTCTCAAAATAGCAAGGAGATCATTGCGAAGAAGAGCGGCCATTTCGTTATTATTGACAGGCCTGACGTTGTCATCGATGCCATCGGTCAAATAGTGCAGTCGGTCCGCAATAACGCGAAGCTCTAAACTGTGCTGGAGTTGCTTGGGTCACTGGCCCAGCAAAGGAGTCCCATGCAACGACGTTCTTTTCTCCAAGCTATTTCTTCAGGAAATCCTAGCACGTCAAGTCTCAATCAGGAGGAATAGTTCTATGTGATGGAAGGGGATGCGGCGCGGAGCCAGCACGGATTCGCCCGAACGCAGATTCACCCGCCGCTACACGTTTTCGTCCATCGGTCGAGCTCCTGCTCGCATGCTGATTGCTTTCTGTCCTGCGGGAAAAATGGAACAGTTTTTCCGAAGTGTCGGAGCGAATCCCAAGCTCAACGCCGATCCGGAGTTCTTCCAGAAATGCGAAATGGAGCTCGTCGGGCCTTCTCCGTTCTGGAAGTCTTGAAGCCTGCGTGGCCGTCAACTCGCCCGGTCGTGTCCTGGAAGTAATCCACATGGACGCGCCGGTAAATCTGCCATCTCGGTGCTAATATTCAGCACATCAAATGAAAACTGCACGCAAAAAAGAATGGTTCGACGACGACTTGTTCTGGCGGGAGCTTTACCCATTTATGTTTACCGAGAAGCGGATCGCCGATGCGGACGAACAAATCGCGAAGGCGCTGGCCCTCACCAAACCCATAGGCAAGTCTGTCCTCGACCTGTGCTGCGGTCCCGGCAGATGCTGCATCGCGCTTGCAAAAAGGGGATTTCAGGTTACCGGAGTTGACAAGACTAGCTACCTGCTGAATAAGGCGCGGGCGAGGGCGAGGGCCGAACATATCAAGTTCGAGTTGGTTCAGAAGGACATGCGGGATTTTGTGCGCCCAGGATCCTTTGCACTCGTGCTCAGCATGTTTACATCCTTCGGATATTTCAACGATAAGCAAGAGGATCTGACTGTCTTGGAGAACATATTTACGTCGCTGCAGCCAGGTGGGGCATGCTTGATCGAGATGTTAGGCAAAGAACGTCTCGCAAAAGTTCTTCAGTCCACAACCTCCACTGATTTGCCGGATGGTTCGCTCGTGGTCGAACGACACAAGATTTTTGATGATTGGACCCGGGCTGGGAACGAATGGCTGGTCATACGGAACGGTCGAGTGAGGTGCTTCAAATTCCACCACACTATTTATTCTGGTCAAGAGCTACGGGATCGGATGGAGCGCGTAGGGTTCGTTGCTGTGAAGCTGCACGGGAATCTCGACGGAGACGAGTATGGTCCCGATGCCGAGCGCCTCATTGCCATAGGCCGCAAACCGAAAGGCAACAGGCAGCATTAAAACTGTTGGGCTGCATTTCTCAATCCTTTGGAGGAATTTTGTTGAATAAGAAACGCGAAAACACAGAGGCGATACGGCAGCGGCGCCTCTAACTGAACTATTTAGTGCTAGCGAGATTTTCGTTGAGCGACCTGAGGCTGTTAAAATTGGACAGATCTAATCCGTTCAACCCAGTTTCGATCCCGCCCAAAAATTAGATGTCAGGTGCGGAACAAAGTTACATCCGGGATTGTTATGCCCTGTGCCTTTGTCCGCCTTCCGCGCATCATTCCTAAGAGTACTAGCGTTGAATTTTGGTCTAAAGGTAAGGGCCGAAACCTACGATATATTTAACGAGCCTATGATTGCCGACCTAAGGACAAAGGAAATTAAAGCTTTTCATCTTCGTTCGACGTTTTGGATCGTGCTTTTCGTTTTGTGCGCCATTACGGTATGCCACGGTTATTCGGTCCTCACGCATGAAGCCATCGTCGATGCGGCCTGGGACGATGGCATTAAGCCACTGCTGCTGAAAAGATTTCCCAGCGCAACTCCGGAGGACCTGAAAACCGCGCACGCCTACGCCTATGGCGGTTGCGTGATTCAGGACCTGGGCTACTACCCGTTCGGCAGCCACTTATTCAGCGACCTGCTGCATTACGTTCGCACCGGCGATTTTGTGCAGGCTTTGATCCGCGATTCCCAAGATCTGAACGACTATGCCTTCGCCTTGGGCGCTCTGGCGCATTACGCCGCGGACAATCAGGGGCATCGCGTCGCTGTGAACCGTGCCGTGCCCATGCTGTACCCGAAACTGCGCGCCAAATATGGCGACACAATTGCCTACGATCAAAATCCTTCCGCGCATTTGAAAACCGAATTCGGATTTGACGTCCTGCAAGTTGCCAAAGGACGCTATGCTCCCGACGATTACCGCGACTTCATCGGATTCGAAGTGGCCAAGCCCCTACTCGAAAAGGCATTTGAGGAAACCTATTCTGTTCCGCTGAAATCCGTGTTTTCTGATTTCGACCTCGCCGTTGGAACCTATCGCTATAGCGTGAGCAAGGCGATTCCGACGGCCACGAAAGTGGCTTGGGAAAATAATAAGGATCAGATCCAGAAAGATATTCCGGGCGTCACAAAACAGAAATTCCTGTACCACATTTCGCGTTCGAGCTACGAAAAAAACTGGGGACGTAAGTATCGCAAGCCAGGATTTAAAGTCGAAGTGTTGGCTTTCCTCTTCCGGCTAGTACCCAAGATTGGCCCGTTCAGTGTTTTTCGTTTCAAGACTCCCACTCCGGAGGCCGAAAAATTATTTGAGTCCAGTTTCAACAGCTCGGTGACAGATTACGAACATTTTCTGCACCAAGAGAAGGACACCGGCCAGATTGAACTGGTCAACGATAATTTTGACACCGGCACCGTGACCGGCCCGGGACAGTATCCTCTCGCGGATAAGACCTACGCGCAATTGCTGGACAAATTAGATAAAGATCACTTTGCACAGGTAACTCCCGAACTGCGCGCGACGCTACTTGATTTTTACAAGGATCCAAATGCGCCGTTCACGACAAAGAAAGATCAGAAGGAATGGGCTAAAGTTCTGAAAGAAGTGGATGCACTGAAGGCTTTCACGCCGAATCCCGCGCCTGCGGTCACGTCCGCAGCGTCTGCTGATCAGAATTAACCCACTGGCGGCGACTAATTTCCCGAGCGGCTCGCATCACTTGGACGAGTCAACGGTTCCGGTCAGCACGGTGATCGACGCGGCCGGAAGCTCGTACTGCGTCGCGGGAGAGGCCGCGATCGTCGAACGGGCTGGCGGCCCATCCGGGTCAGCTTTCCCCGCGGCGATTTCCGGATGCCATTGATACTGCGCGCTTCCAAACGTCACCATCTTTACTTGGCCTGCGAAATGTGCGGCCTTCCCCGGATCCCAATCATCAAAACTGATTCGCACGGTGTGCGCATTTTCCTGATCTTTATTGACGATCATCAAAGACCACTGTTTGTCCGGACGCAGCGCTGCATACACTGTCACCAGAAGGTGCCCCGCGCCGTCGTGAATATCGCTGGCGGCTGAATACAAACGGTTCACTTCCTTGCCGGGCTGCACCCATTCGAGGTTGATCAGTTGGCTCGCGAAATATTGTGAGAGCGGCTGTTCCACTTGCAGATTCGCGTCCGTGGAAAACAAGCCGAAAGTGCCCAGCGAGTTGTTGCATCCGCGATGAACCCCCAACGGGAGATAATGAAAAAAATAAACTGCATCGCCGCCGTTGCTTAAAAACGCTCCGATGTAATCGGCAAGCCACAAAGCGCCCCATATGTCCACGTAGGCCTCTTCCGACTGCCACGCAATATTCGATTCGGTGATAAACAGCGGAATGTTTGCCGGAACGCCGTCGTCGCGCCAAACCTGGGTGATATGCGTGACTAGATTGGCTTCGTCATACAGACTGCTCCACGGAATTTTGCAAGGCTCCATTGGATAATGCTCGAAAGAAAAGAACGCAAGGTCGGAAAGCCGGCCGTGAGATTTCAGATAATCGATGAAGCGCGTAGTCCACGAAGTTTTCCCGTTCGCGTCCGCCCAGGCCTCGATGTCTTTGTTCACGCCCGTAAAAATCGGTCCGCCGAGTTTCAGATTGGGATCCACCTTGTGCAGCGCCGCGGCCCACTGCAGGTAAAGCGCAGCGTAATCTTCCGGCGTGGTGTAATGTCCGTCCGGCTCTTCGCCCATTTCGACATAGGAAATCGGATACCCGCGCTTTTCGAGGTACGAAATCTCGGCCGCGGAATCTTCCGGAGTCGCATACAACATCGCAATCGGAATCATGGCCGGCAAGCCGCGCGTGAAGCCGCTGGTGAAAAACAGATCGAAACCAACTTGATCGCCCGCATGCTCATCCAGATCAGAAGGCTCGTGCCACGGATCCACCGACGAACAATACGTAGCGGTTTGGTCCTGGTCCGGCGTATGGCGAATCAAATCGTTAAAAATGCCGCCCGTTGTAGTTGTTCCCAGATAAATTTCGCGGATGGCATAGCCCAGGCAATTTCTGCGATCCGCTGAACCATGCGTGTTGCAGGTATTCGATGACTGCGTCATCAGCACGCGAACGTATTGCACTGAAACCGGCGCTTCGGACAATTGCAGAACGACCGTACCGCCCTTCCCTTCCGATATCGCGCCAGCGGGAAATGTTTGCCACACGCCAACCGTTGGCTTTCTGATGGGGTCTTCGCCGGTCCAATATTGCACGAAATATTTTTTCGCGTAAGGCTCGGCCCAGGCGATACGGATCGCAGTGATGTCTTGCCGGCTGGCTAAATCCAGAAAAATCCATTGAGGATGCAGCGAATCGTCCTCGCCCGTGAATGCTTGGGTCAGGTAGGGATTGCTTTTCCAGTACGTATTTGCGTCGCCGTCGGTGAGCCGGGAATACCCAAGCATGTCTGTGCCGTCATCATGCGTGACGCCGCGATGCGGCAGCGGGTAGCCATAAGAGTGGCGTATGAAATCGCCGGGAGTTGCGCTTCCGGTGAAATAGCCTTTGCCGGCCGGATCGCTCCAGGTGCCCGTTGGATTCCAATGCCAAGCTTCCATGTGCAGCTCGGTGTTTTGCCGATACGAAACAGTTTGCCAGCCAGCGGAAAGAACTTCCCTCACCATAGCATCGACGAAAAGTCTGTCCGCAGCGCCGTATGGCAAGCGGTCGATTCCCGCGCCCAGCGCGCGCGTGGGAACGATGGAATTCCTGGCATGTTCGGGCTTCGCGTCCACCCGTATCGTTTGTGCCTGCAAAGGCCGAGAGGTAAGAACTAAAATCCACGCAAGCAACACGATTTTTCTTGACACCCGCGTCGAACGAAAGTGTTCCAAACGATCTTCGGAATTGCCTGAATATCGACCGGCCAATTTGTTCTCCTGTTTCAAAAGCGCAAAAAGATGACCACGGCTTCGTCGCCTACGAACTCTTGCTTTTTGCCTTCCCGGAAATGGGTCCACCAATTTTGTTCAGCGTTTCTTGTGCCTTTGATTTATATGGACTGTTAATCGACACCGCCTCAGTCAGCACCGTGCGCGCTTCCGGAATCCGCTCCATCTTCGCGAGAGTGAATCCCAAGCGATATAAATTTCGCGCATAGAGCACCGTGTTCGATTTCAACAGCGGGCTGGCCTGCTTGAACGCATCCACGGCCGGCTGGTTGCGCCCCTTATTCACGTTGGCTTCGCCAATCGCGGAGTAGGCCAAGCCCTTCTCCACCGAGACTTGCAGTTGCCACTGCTCGTCGCTCAAATTGTCTGGCTTTTTGGCCTGCGCCAGCAGGTCCAGAGCCTGTTGCGCGTCGGCCGCGGCTTTATCCAACTGCTGGCCGTTTTCGGTCCAGTAGTCGGAAAGTAGCAGCAGCATGGAAATATTATTGGGATCGGTAACCAAAATTCGTTGCGCCGTATCCAGCATTTTCGGAATTTGCTGGGCCTGCTGGTAGGCGATGGCGGTCTGCTCGCGAACCGCGGGAGTGTACTGAGAATCGGGAAAAGCGGTCACGTAACGCTCGAAGAGCGCGGCGCGAGCTGCCGGATCCGTTGTTTTATACGCAGCATTCACCAGCGCGTACTGCACATAGCCGACGTCGCCCTGCACATTGGCTAGATTTGCTGTTTTCTGCTGCGTCCATTGATCCGGCACGGTGCCTTCCGGTGGCGGAGCGTTTTTGTATTGCGCGATGATCTCCGCGACTTTGTCGCCCGCGTCGTACAATTTTTTCACCTCGCTTTGTTCTTCCGCGGCGTGGACCATGGCAACGGCAGCGGAAAGATTCGTGGGATCCACCGCCAACTCTTTCCCCGCGAACTCGTAAACTTTGGCGTAATTCTTCTGTGCCAAATACGTCTGCACATAGAGTTGGTCCGCCAACAGCTCCATATCGTCCTTGCCGAAATCGGCCATGAATTTATCGAGCAGTGCCACTTTCTCCGGCCCGTCGGGCGCGGCATAAATCTCCGTCAGCGCTTTATCTTCCGGAGTTCCGGCGGACACCGTAATGCTCTTGCCGATCTGAGCCGACGCTGTGATGGACACACTCAGCAAGATCCCCATCAGAACCATCCATCGTTGCATGGTTGCCTCCTCTTAGCTCATTCCATTCGAACTTCACCATCAGCGGTTTCCCTGATTTTTGCAAACGTGGGAACAAAGCGCGGCACCCGACGGCAATATTGGGAGTAAGGAACGCCAAACCGATTACGCAATTCGCGCTCCTCCAACAGAATCGCAAACCGCGTGAGCACCAGCCAACTTGCGGCCACGATCCACATCGCACGCGTCCCCGCCAAAAAACAAGCGCCGAGTATCGCCAAAAACGAGCCAATATACCTTGGATGGCGTATCCGCGAATAAATTCCTCGATGCACAATTTCTCCGCCACCGGAAAGTTCTGTCTGGCCAACCAGACGCCGTGCGCCTAAATCTTTTTTAACACGCCAGAATATCCACGTTTCAACAATCACCAGCGAGAGTCCGGCCGCAATTTCCCACCATGCCGGACGCGTTGCGCGCAATAATTTGGCATGGAAAGTTACGAGAAGCACGGTTACCGGAAGCCAGGATAATAGCAGCCCGGTGATGTAACCGGCCTTCTGGTGCTTGCACCAGTAATTCACTGGGGGGTGCATCACAAACCAATAAAGCGGTATAGGCAGTTGCAGGAAGAGTACCATCGCCGCAATCCAGCCGAAGAGGCCCACGCGCGCAGTTTAGTCGAAGCCGCCAATTCAGAGAACAATGTTTTTTGTCGCGAACCGAAGACACCCGCTGCGGCTGAGCCTCGAAGACAACTTGGCTGCCTCCAGCCATGCGTCCGGCTGCGGACAAGCATTGACGATTTTCCTGTTTCAGTGGACCATTCTCTGCGACATAAAATCCAAGGAGGACAGATGCCGGCAGCTACATCATTCGAGAAAATGGAGAACGAGAAATTGAACGAGCGCATCTCCCGCCAGATGTTGAGTGGCGAAGACGCCACGCTCGCGCGAATCTCCTTGGCACGCGGAGCTGTTGTGCCGCGTCATTCGCATCGTAGCGAACAATTTTCGTTCATCTTGTCGGGTGCTCTGAAATTTATATTTGATGACGCTGAGTTCGTGTTGCGCGCTGGCGAAATCGTGCTGATTCCCGCAAACGTGCCGCATCGAGCTGAAGCGCTGGAAGACACCGTGGATATCGATTTCTTCGCTCCCCGACGCGAGGATTGGATTCGCAAAGACGATGCGTACCTGCGCCAAGGCGCGGATAAGGAGTAGCCAATGGACCTCGGATTGAAAGGGCGCGTGGCCATCGTGGCGGCGGCCAGCAAGGGATTAGGTCGTGCGGTGGCGGAAGAATTTGCGAAAGAAGGCTGCGAAGTGGCCATCTGCGCGCGAACTGCCGCCGATCTCGAACTCGCCGCTGGCGAAATCGGCAAGGCCACTGGGCGCACCATTTTTTGGCGAGCGCTGGACGTAACAAAACCGGATGCCGTCCACACTTTTGTCGAAGAGGTGGACAAAAAATACGGCCGCGTCGATATATGCGTCACAAACGCCGGCGGTCCACCCGCCAAAACGTTTCTCGAAATTAGTTTGGAGGATTGGCGAGCCGCCGTGGAGCTTACTTTGCTCAGCAATGTTTATTTCGCGCGCGAAGTTCTCCCGCGCATGCAGCGCAATCGTTGGGGACGCCTCATCACGCTCACTTCTGTCTCGGTGAAGCAGCCTATTGATGGCCTGCTCCTTTCCAACTCCCTACGCGCAGGGGTCACCGGCTTGGCCAAAACGCTCGCCAATGAATTTGGCGCCGACGGCATCACGGTGAACAACGTTGGCCCCGGCTTCACGTTGACCGATCGCCTGGAAGAGCTGGTCGATAAACGTGCGAAAGATGCGGGCGTTGGCCGCGAGCAGATGATCAAAAACATGAGCGCTCAAGTTCCCGCCGGCCGCCTGGGCCGTCCTGACGAATTGGCCGCGCTGGTCACATTTCTCGCCTCTGAGCGCGCCAGCTACATCAACGGCACTACCATCCAAGTGGATGGCGGCCTAGTGAAAGGCCTGCTCTAATTTCGTTGCCGCGAGAGATCAGTAGGCCAGAAGAATCCGCAAATCGCGAAGATTATTGCCGGTTGGTCCGGTGATAATCAGGTCATCCAGAAGTTTGAAAAAGTTGTAAGCGTCGCTACGGCGAAGAAATTCTCCGGGTACCAGACCTGCGGCACGCGCGCGTTCGAGCGTCTCTCCATCCGCAACCGCACCAGCCGCCGGGCTGTTTCCGTCAATTCCATCCGTGCCCCCGCTGAGCACCGTGATTTTCTTCCCAGCAATTTTTGGAACGCATGCCAGCACGAAAGCCAAATTACGCCCGCCAATTCCTTCCCCCGTCACAGGACTGCTCACTTCCCCGCCGGCCATCAGCGCCACCCGTCTGCCAGGATTGTCCTTTTTCAGCTCTTCGAGCTGCGCGAGTAAATAGTCGCCCGCTTTTTCGATGGGCCAGTTGTCCGTGGAATTGTCGGCCAGGCAAATAAAACCTTCCCCTTCGCAGGCGTGATGGCAGGCATGCGTCAAATCGTGGGTCCGTAGCAACAACTCGAAGTGGGAGCGCGCAAAAGCAGGTTCACCGGGCTTGGGCGTTTCGCTCAACGCTCGTCGCTCTAACAAAGTGCAAATGGACGGCGGCAACTTTCGCAGCAAATCATATCGACGCACGATTTCCTCGGCGTCCTGAGCGGTCGTGGGGTCCGGCAATGTCGGTCCCGAAGCCAGAGCTGATTCTTGCCCTTCAGGAACGTCGCTGATCGCAAATGTGATTTTCGTGGCGCGTGGAGCCGCCGCCGCCAGACGTCCGCCCTTGGTGGCGGACAAATGTTTTCGGATCACATTGATCTCTTCGATCGGCGCGCCACAGGTAACCAGCGCAAAATGCAACTTCTGAAAATCTTCCAAGGTGATCCCATCATGCAGCGGTTGTTCCACCATTGCCGAGCCGCCGCCCGAAATCAGAAAGAATACGAGCGAGCGCTCGCCGCAACGCGTCAAGCGATCCAGAATCGCTCGGCCCGCGGCAAAACTTTCCTCCGTGGGCAACGGATGCCCGCCCACAAACGTTTTCCATCCCGCAAGCGCATGCGGCGACGAACTCGGCCCAACCAAGATTCCTTCAACCTGGAATTCCGGCGCGAGAATATCGTTCAAAGCTTCGGCCATTGCGTAGGAAGCCTTCCCAAATGAAATCGCGACGATCTCGCGAAAATCCTGAAGGTCAATCGTGGAGCCCGCGGCCTGAATCGAGGACCCTTCGCGATTCAGTTTTCGCGCAAGAACGGTGGGAATCTGAATTCCGGAGAGCGTTTGAAGAAATAAATGCTGCGCTACTTTTTTCAAGGTTTTCTGGACCGCCGTTATTCGCGGAAGATACTAAAACACTTAATCAAACACGAAGCGTTATTTCATACCGAGAGCATCCGCATTGAGCGCATTCGGAGGACGCCGTCCTTCGAATAACGCCACCACATTATTGGCGGCCATCACCGCCATTTTTGTTCGCGTATCCACAGAAGCGCTGGCAATATGCGGCGTCAAGATCACGTCCTTGCGCATCAGTAGCGCTGGATGAACTTTCGGCTCATGTTCAAACACGTCCAGCGCCGCGCCCGCAATTTTCTTATTCTCCAAAGCCTCGGCAAGGGCCGCTTCGTCAACCACCGGCCCGCGTGAAGTATTCACCAGGAACGCAGTACGTCTCATTTTCTCCAAATTGTCTTTCGAAATCAGGTGGCGCGTATCCGGCAGCAGCGGAACGTGCAGGCTAATAAAATCGGATTCGCGAAAAAGTTTGTCGCGATCGACAAACTCCGCATTCAATTCTTTTTCTACCTCGGGCGATGCGCGAACGGCGTCACTATAAAGAATCCGCATCTGAAAACCTTGCGCGCGTCGCGCCACTCCGCGGCCAATTCGTCCAAAGCCCAGAATGCCAATCGTCTTGCCCCACACGTCTCCGCCAAGCAGTTGATCCAAATCCCATCCGGACCAGGTGCCCGACCGCATCCATGCGTCGCCTTCGATCAGCCGGCGCGCGATAGCCATCAGCAGAGTCCACGCAAAATCCGCCGTAGTGTCGTCCAACACGCCGGGAGTATTTGTCGCCACTACTTTGCGCTTGGTGCACGCCGCCACGTCGATATTGTCGTGGCCGACTGAAACAGTGGACGCGATGCGCAGCTTCGGCGCCGCAGAGAGCAATTCCTCGTCCACTTTTTCCGTCAACAGGCAGATCAAGCCTTCCTTGTCGGCCACGCGCTTCAACAGTTCTTCGCGCGAAATGCGTTCAGGCGCAGTCCAATAATCCATGGCGAAATGCTGATCAAGAATCGCACGCGCGGCTGGGAATAGTGGACGCGTGGAGAAAATTGCCGGCTTGCTCACTGCGCACCTCGCGAAAATGTTTTGCGCACGAAGAGTAGCATACACCGACACCGGGCCTGAGCGCGGTTCAGTAAGAAGTAGTAAAGGACCGCCGGTTTTCTTTAGACCGTCACCACGATCTTTCCGATGTGCTCGTTGGATTCCATATAGCGATGCGCTTCCACTATCTGGTCCAACGGGAATTTCTTGGCGATGCGCGGCTTGAAATCGCCCCGCTCCAGATGCTCGACCACGTATTTCTCTGCCTTAGTCCTACTTTCGGGCACCGAGACAACTTCAAATATCGAATACCCGCGCAGCGACAGTCCTTTCCGAAGCGCAATCAAAAGCGGAAATGGGGTTGGCTCCATGGACAAGCTCCCGTACTCGAAGATCGTTCCACCCGGTGCGGCGGCTTTCGCCAGTAACTCGACGCCTTTACCAGCGATCGCGTCGAAAATCACTCGCGGTCCCTTGCCGCCCGTAATTTCTCCAGTACATTTGACCAAGTCCTCTTCCTGAGTGGCAATCACATGGTCCGCGCCCAGCGACAATAATTCGGCTTTCTTCTTCGACGTCCGCGTAGTCGCGATGCTAACCGCTCCCTCAACCTTTGCGATCTCAATCGCCGCGATTCCCACGCTGCTGCTCGCCGCCGTAATCACCACAAAATCGCCTCGCGTTATTTTCGCGATTTGGACCAACGCGCCATAGGCAGTGAGGTACTGCATCCATATCGCGGTACCTTCTTCTGGCGAAAACTTCGCCGGATAAGAAGCCAACGCATACGCCGGCACGATAGCTATTTCGCCGTAGACGCCGTATTTGTCCGCGGCGAAAGACGGCACCGTGCTGAATCGCTTGCCCAGCAATCCTTTGTCGACACCTTTTCCGACCGCCTCCACCACACCCGCGGCCTCATAGCCCAGCGTGCAAGGCGGAGTCGGACGAACCATGTACTTGCCCTGTCGAAAAACTATTTCAGCGCGGTTCAAGCCGATGGCCTCCACGCGCAGCCGAACTTCACCTTCCCCCGGCTCCGGTATCGGAATTTCCTCTAGCTTCAAAACCTCCGGCCCGCCGCATTCGTGGAAGCGAACGATCTTTGCAGTTGTAGTTCCTGGTGCTGGTGCCGCTGAATTTGCCATGGGGCTCTCCTGTAACCGTTTGGATGCCTAGCCCGAGCGCATAGTTTCACCCCACTGGCTTGCACGCGCTCACGTTGACGTTCACCGACGCACGCGTCTATAGTGGTTTTGAAGAGCACGCCACACATTTTGCAGTCGGCATACTCATGGATTCTCACGCCATCAATGATCTGAAAAAACTTCTCGGTGCCGACGCCGTGCTGTACCGCCCGGAAGAATTGTTGCTGTACGAATACGATGGCTCGGTCGAAATCGCTCGCCCAAATTGCGTTGTCTTCCCTCGCAACACCAAAGATGTCGTCGGCATCGTCCAAATCGCGAATCGCTATCAAATCCCCATTATAGGACGCGGCGCCGGCACCGGCCTTTCCGGTGGAGCACTCGCGCGCCAGGGCGGCATCCTGGTGGTTTTTTCGCGCATGAATCGCATTTTGGAAATTGACGTCGAAAATCAGCGCGCCGTGGTGCAGCCCGGAGTAGTGAACGCGGACCTCAGCGTGGCCGTCGCGCACAACGACCTTCATTTCGCCCCCGATCCTTCGAGTCAGAAGGCCAGCACCATCGGCGGCAACGTATCGGAAAATTCCGGCGGTCCACACACCTTGGCTTACGGCGTTACAACGAATCATGTGCATTCCCTCGAGGCTGTGCTTCCCACCGGCGAACTCGTGCGCTTGGGAAGTCCTGCACTCGATTCACCTGGTTATGATCTCCCCGGACTTTTCGTCGGCTCCGAAGGAACCCTCGCGCTGATCACCGAAATCACGGTGAAGCTAACGCGTCTGCCCGAAACGGTAAAAACACTTCTCGCGATTTTCGACACTGTGGACGACGCCACCGAAACCGTCGTCGATATCACCGCGCGCGGTATTACTCCGGCAGCGTGCGAGATGCTCGATGGTTGGACCATCCGCGCCGTCGAAGCCTACGTGCACGCCGGATTCCCCGTCGATTGCGCCGCGGTGCTTCTTCTTGAAGTGGACGGCCTGCGCGAGGCGGCCGAACAACACGCCGAAGATGTGGCGGATGTTTGCCGCCTTCATCATGCGCGCGAAGTGCGCGTGGCCCGCGACGCTCGCGAACGGGATCTGCTCTGGAAAGGCCGCAAGAACGCCTTTGGCGCGGTGGGACGCCTTTCGCCCACCTATTACGTCCAAGATGGCGTGATCCCGCGCACAAAATTGCCGCAGACCCTCCGCCGAATTAACGAGATCGGCGAAAAATATGGTTTTGAAATCGGCAATATTTTTCATGCCGGAGATGGCAACCTGCATCCCATCATTTTGTTCGACGCGCGCGAAGAAAAACAATTTCAGCGTGCCGTCGCTAGCGCCGACGAAATCATCGGCTTTTGCATCGAAATGGGCGGGTCGATTACCGGCGAGCACGGCGTGGGCATGGAAAAAGACCGCCTGATGCCGCTGCTTTTCACCGAAGACGATATGAATTTGATGCGTCGGGTTCGCGACGGTTATAACCCCACCGGCCTGTTGAATCCCGGCAAGATTTTTCCCAGCACAAAAGGCTGCGGAGAAATTCACGTCCGTCCAGGGTCGGTAGCAGGTGCTTCGCGCGCATGAGCACGGCCGGCGCCACCGTCTCGTCACGATTAGCGGATATCGTTGGGCCCTTGAACGTGGGCACCGATCCCGCTCAGCTCGCCGCCTTCGCAATCGATGACAAAAATCCGTCTTCGGTGGTGCGTCCGCAATCGGCGGCCGAAATCGTCGAAATTGTAAAATTTGCGCGCAAAGAAAGGCTCGCGATCGTGGCCACGGGCGCACGCACAAAATTGGGAATTGGCCTGCCGCCGCGCCAGTACGATATCGCGTTGGACATGACGCGCCTCGAGCGCCTGGTTTCCTACGACCCCGGCGACCTCACCTTAAGCGTCGAAGCTGGAATTTCGCTGCACAAACTTGGCGCGATTCTTACCGAGCATGGTCAATTCCTTCCGCTCGCGGCGCCTTATTGGGATCGAACGACAATCGGCGGGACCGTCGCGTCTGGCGTGGATGGCCCTCTTCGCCAACTTTACGGCACAGCGCGGGATTATCTGCTGGGCATGGAATTTGTGACCGGCGAAGGAGTCCTAGCAAAGAGCGGTGGCCGCGTGGTTAAAAACGTCACCGGTTACGATATTCATAAAGTAATGATTGGCGCGCTCGGCACGCTGGGCGTAATCACCCGTATAAATTTCAAAACTTTTCCCATGCTGTCGTCGAGCCGCGCCTTCGTTGCTACGTTTCAAACCTTGGAACGCGCTTGCGGCATGCGCAATCGCGTTTCCCAATCGCACCTCGCGCCGGTCACCATGGAAATCTTCAGTCCGGGTGTCACGAATCTTTTTGCCAGCGACGCGGCAAGAAGAATTGCGCCAACTTCGATGCCTGAAAATATATTTTCCGGATCGCGCTGGATATTCACTTCCGGCTTCGCCGGAAACCAAAACGCTCTCGAGCGTTACGAAAATGATCTGCGCAAAATGGCCGAAGAATGTGGCGCCGTTGACGCCGCCGTTCTGCAAGGGCCTCAGCTCGCGTCCGCTTTCGCGCTCAAACGTGAATTCATCCCCCTCGCACTCTCGTCTTCGCCTGCCGTTACCATACTTAAAATTAGCGTTCTGCCTCGACAGATCGCAGAAGCCTTGACCGCCGCTACACGCGAAGCCGAAAGCCGCCACCTTCCGTGGGTTGCGATTGCCCGCGGCGTCGGCGTAATTTATTTCGCCATGCTCCCGGCTGAATCGGGCGAGACATCAAAACAGCTAACGCATCAGGCTGCCGACAACATTCTCTCAGCCTGCGCCGCCCTCGGCGGCCACGTCACAATTCCTTGGTGCCCCACGGGGTGGAAAGATACGCTGAAAGTCTGGGGCCTGCCGCGCGCCGATTTCGCGCAAATGCTTAAATTAAAAAAAGCCTTCGATCCCCACGGCCTTTTCAGCCCCGGCCGTTTCGTGGGAGGAATTTAAATCATGCCCGCGACTCCTCCTCAATCTCACGAAGACGCCCAACGCGAATTCGCTCTCACGCTCAGCGGTTTTTCCGCCACCGATAAACCGGAGTACGAAGACTACTCGCGCTGCGTCCATTGCGGCCTGTGTTCCAACAATTGCCCCACCTATCGCTTGTGGGGCCGTGAAGCAGATTCACCGCGCGGGCGCATACGCCAAATGGCTCTGGTCGATCAGGGACGCCTGGAAATCGGCGACACATTCGTTACGCATATCGATCGCTGCTTGAATTGCCGCAATTGCGAAAGCGTCTGTCCTTCCGGGGTTGAGTACGGCAAAATCCTCGAGCTCGCACGCGCTCAAATCGAACAAAAGTACAAACGTCCTTTCCCTTCGCGCGTTTTGCGAAATTTCATCTATCGCCGCCTGCTGCCCTATCCAAAAAGAATTGCCGCCGCTGCGCAAACCCTGCGGTTTTATCAACGCTCGGGACTCGCATCTCTCGCTCGCAACGCAGGAATCCTGCGATTGCTGGGCTTGCAAGAACGCGAGAGCTTGCTGCCAAGGATCGACTCGAATTTCTTCTTCAGCGAGCTGGGAAAAACTTTCCCCGCTCAAGGAAAGCAACGCGCCCGAGTTGCGTTCTTTGCCGGCTGCGTGGCGCAAGTTACTTTCAGCGAACTCAATCGCGCCACCATCCGCGTGCTGCAAGCGAACGGCTGCAAAGTCGTGGTCCCCGCCGAACAAGTTTGCTGCGGCGCGCTGGCCGCGCACGCCGGGGTCCGGGACGTGGCCCGAAATCAGGCCCGCGCAAACTTCCCTGCATTTCACGCCGATGATTTCGACGCCCTCATCACCAACGCCGCGGGCTGCGGGTCCACGCTGAAGGAATATTCGCATTTGTTCACGGAAAGCCAAGCCGACCTGGAAAGCGCGCGCAACTTTTCAGGGAAGGTTCGCGACATTTCCGAATTTCTTGCCGACCTCGGCCTGGTGGCCCCGTTGCGCCCGCTTCCGATGCGCGTGACCTACCAGGATTCCTGCCACCTGGTGCATGGACAGAAAATTCGCGAAGCCCCGCGGAAACTGATCCGCGCGATTCCATCTGTCGAACTTGTAGAAATGGCGCTCTCCGATTTATGCTGCGGTTCGGCCGGCGTTTACAACGTTACGGAACCTAAAGCTGCGCTCGATCTGTTGTCGGACAAAATGCAACACGCCCAGCAGACCAAAGCGCAAGCCATCCTCACCGCAAATCCGGGATGCATCCTTCAATTACGCGCGGGCGCAGCAATCCACAAAACGGGCCAGGAAGTTTTGCACCTAGTGGAGCTTCTCGACCGCGCGCTCGTCAAATCTTGACCGGGCTCTTTCCGTCTCAACTTAAAGGTGGATGAAGATTATGAAAAAGGGGGCTTGCGGGCGGAGCGTGGTGGGGTTCCGCCCGCAAGTAGGGAGTGCATCGGGGTAAACTTTTTCTCACCCAAAAACTACACGCTAGGAAAACTTACTGGTCCGATCCCGCTTCCGAAGGAGCAGGCCCTCCACGACGCCCTTGCTCCACCGTGTAACCTGCCGGCACTTGAAACAACGTCGCTGCCGGTTCCGCTCGCTGAATATTCGTCATCTGAAAAACTGTCTCGCCCATGCGCGGATCGGTGCGCTTGGTCATAATCACAGTCTGCAGGTCCGGTGAATACCAACTTTCGGTCACGATCACGATTGCGTTCTGGTTTCCGATTTCGCCGGCTGGGATCGTGCGCGTGTACTTGGTGCCCTGCGCCGAAATTCCGTTGATGGTTTGCGTCCCTAGCGAGGTGGTGGTTACCTGACTCTGAGACGCATCAGACTTCTGCGATGCAACTCTGGGATGGCCCTCACGCGCGCGCATCTGCCGTGCGATCTTTTTATCAGCTTCCAGCACGTACCGCGTTCCCGCTACCGGATCGTTGATAAACGATACCTGCGGAGGAGTTTTTCCCGCCGCGGCCCATGGCCCGATTGCCGGAAGCGTCATGTCGCGCCGTGTACGTCCCTGCGAGTCGCGTGCAACCGTGCCGGTTGCGCTGCGCTGAATCTTATTGCCGTCCGTCAGCGTTTCGGTCGTCTGTGAGGAGAAGCTCGCTGTGAACGGGGCGCCCGCCACTGTTTTGCCATCCAGCCCGGCTTCGAACCCAACAAACCCCATCCCTTCGCCCATGGGCCCCATTCGCTCGAACATCGGGCCGTCGCCATGCGCAGGCGGGGGAGGAGCTTGCGCCGCCGGATCCGACGACTGCGCCCCAGCGCCGCTGCTGGCCATCAAAAACAAAACTGCCATCGCAAAAACATTGAGAACCCTGCTGATCTTCATCTGCACTTCCTCCAAATGTTTCGAAACTCAAAATTCCGAATTCGGGGTTGCCTGCGACACCAGCCGTATCGCTTGTGGAGTCCCGTCCTGACTCACCACCAGGTCCGCCGCGACCCGATCCGTGCCATCGCTCTCCGTAATCGGCAAACCAAAAGAAGCCAGCGCCGAGCGCGGCAAAGTTACTCGCACGATGGCACCGCCTTCCAGCGCCGCCGGATCGTCCGCATACGGAAGCGGGACAAATTCCTCGGCATATTCGTTATCGTCGGGCGAATTCACGCTCGCCGTCTTACTTTGCGTGTTCGCAGCGGAAGCAGCCTTAGCTGAATTCGGCAACGCAGGAGTCGTAGAAGTCACCGGCCTCTCCGCCGCAGGCGTTACGGCTGTGCTCGCAACCTGCGGCGGTGTGTTCCGCGCCTGTGAAACAATTCGGTAATGCACGCCAAGTCCCAGCGCCAGCAAAATCGCGGCCGCGGTACTAAGGATGGCAAGCTGCCGGTAAATTCTCTGTTGCTGTCCAACCTGTTTCACTCGTTGAAACTCACGAAGCAGTGCGGCTTCCACTCGCGGCGAAGCCCCTGAAGCACCGCTCTGTTGGGCTAAATTCTG
Source organism: Binatus sp. (SeqCode) (assembly GCA_035602755.1). Classification (GTDB taxonomy): domain Bacteria; phylum Acidobacteriota; class Terriglobia; order Acidiferrales; family UBA7541; genus Palsa-295. The sequence continues at coordinate 38,134 of DATNLR010000117.1, forward strand.
CAAAGCAAAATCCAAGGCCTCGCCATCGGTCAACAACGCACCACAGCCAGCGCAGGATTCCGCATGCGCCAGAGCGCGTTCGCGGAATCTGAATCCCGACGTCCCCGGCCGGTCCAGCTCGTGATAAATTTCCTTGAATTGAACGCAATCCATCAGTTTTCCCTCATCTCTCAATCGCCCACCGCCGACGCCCGCCGCAACGGTTGTTCGTCATGTAATTTTTCGGCCAGCAAAGCGCGTGCGCGATGCAGCCTCGACCGTACCGTACCGACCGGACAACTCAGCGCCGCCGCCGCCTCTTCATAACTCATCTCTTCCAGCTCGCACAGAATCACCGCTTCGCGATAATTCTGCGGCAGCGTTCCGATCGCTTGGCGAACGCGTGCCACAGTTTCCAGCGACGCAAATTCGTCCCGGCTCACCAAAAACGGCCCGCGCCCATTTCCGTTTCCATTTCCATTCGAGTGCGACCCTTTTCCGGCCCCTGCGCAGGCGGCCAGGAGCGTGTCGAGCTCGTCCGCATCGTTGGGCAGGGCTGTCGAATGCCGGTCCTGTTCCCACCGCCTGCGCAGATGGTTCCGCGCGATCCCAAAAAGAAAACCGCTCAACGTGCCGCGTGCCGGATCGAATTTTTTTGCATCGCGTAGCAAGGTCATGAAAACCTCTTGCGTCACGTCCTCGGCCAGGGCTACGTTGCCGCTCATATGCAAAGCAAACCGGTAAATAGCCGGATGCCTGCGCCGGTAGAGGAATGTAAAAGAGTCCTCATCCCCAGCCATCATTCGGCGAAGTAACAGACCGTCGTCTATCAACTCTGTCTCTGTTTTCATCTCTTACTTATTGGACGGCCTGGCCCGACTCACGTTACATATTCCCCCAGCCAGGCTCAAAAGTTCCCGAATCTTGCGGATGATAGCTGGGATGGCCCCCGCGAGCCAACCCCATCGGCTAGTCCAGCCGCCTCATAAGGCGACGCCCTATCTAGCTTCTTCCCGCCTACACTAATCCCCGTTCTTGACCAAACCGCCGCTCTTCAATAACGTAGGGATGGGCGAGCGGCCTTTTCGAGACTCCTGCCACGGCCGCGGCGGGGATTTCGGCGCGCGCCCGGCCACCCGGAGGAGCCATGCAAGAATTCGATCCCCACGTCCTGGAAGAAAAACCCATCCCTCCGCCAGAGGATTTCAGCAAGAAAGCCCACGTCAAGTCGCTCAAAGACTATCAGGAGATGTACCAGAAGGCCGTGGACAACCCCGAAGAATTCTGGGGCGAGCAATCGAAAAGGCTCGATTGGTTCCAGCCGCCGAAGAAAGTCCTGGAATGGAATCTGCCGCACGCGAAATGGTTTACCGGCGGAAAGCTCAACGTCTCAACCAATTGCCTGGACCGCCATCTGGAACGTAACGGGAACAAACCTGCACTGATGTGGGAAGCGGAAGACGGTTCCACCCTTCAGTACACTTACGCGGAACTGCACGAACGCGTGTGCAAGTTCGCCAATGTTCTCACCTCTCTCAACGTAAAGCCGGGCGATTGCGTGACGATCTACATGCCCATGATTCCCGAACTTCCCATCGCCATGCTGGGATGCGCGCGAGTAGGCGCCGTTCATTCCGTAGTCTTCGGCGGATTCAGCGCCAACGCTCTGGCTGACCGCATCGCCGACTGCAAAGCAAAAATTTTGATCACTGCGGACGGTGGCTACCGTCGCGGAAAAATCGTTCCGCTGAAAGAAACCGCCGACGAAGCGTTGAAAAAATGCCACACCATTGAAAAATCTATCGTCGTTCAACGCACCAAGGAGGAAGTTGCCTGGAAAGAAGGACGCGACTTATGGTGGCACGAGCTGGAAGAAAAAGCTGAGAAGGATTTCCCCGCTGTCGAGCTCGACTCCGAGCATCCGCTGTACATCCTTTACACCAGCGGCACCACTGGCAAGCCCAAAGGGGTTCTGCACACTTCGGCCGGCTACCTGCTGCAATGTATGTGGAGCACGCGGCTAGTTTTCGATTTGCACGACGAAGACATTTATTGGTGTACTGCCGACATCGGCTGGGTCACCGGACACAGTTACATCGTCTACGGCCCGCTCGCCAACGGCGCCAGCATCGTCATGTATGAAGGTGCGCCCGATTTCCCGCGCCGCGACCGTTTCTGGGAAATCGTCGATCGTTATAAAGTTTCGATTTTTTACAGTTCTGCCACTGCCGTGCGCGCCTTCATGGCCTGGGGCCTGGACTGGATCAAGTCTCACGATCTTTCGAGCCTTCGCGTTCTCGGCACCGTTGGAGAACCCATCAATCCCGCCGCTTGGAAATGGTATTTCGAAGCCATCGGAAAAAATCGCTGCCCCATCGTGGACACCTGGTGGCAAACCGAAACCGGTTCGATCATGATTTCTCCGCTGCCTGGCGCAACGCCCACCAAGCCCGGCTCCGCCACTTTGCCGCTTCCTGGAATCGCCGCGCGCGTTGTGAATATGCAAAACCAGCCGGTGAAACCCGGCGAAACGGGCTACCTCACGATCCAAAAGCCGTGGCCGTCCATGCTGCGCACCATCTATGGTGACGACGAACGTTACGAGCGCGAATACTGGAAGAAAATCCCGGGCGTCTATTTTGCCGGTGACGCCGCTCAGTGCGACAAAGACGGCTACATATGGGTTCTCGGCCGCGTCGATGACGTCATCAAAGTTGCCGGCCACCGTCTAAGTTCCATGGAAATTGAAAGCGTGTTGGTGAGCCACCCGTCCGTGGCGGAAGCAGCGGTTGTCGCGCGTCCGGATGAAATTAAAGGCGAAGCCATCATCTGTTTCGTCGCGCTCCGCACGGGACAATCTCCCAGCCCGCAGCTAAAACATTCCCTGATGGATCACGTAGCGTCAAACATTGGCTCCATCGCGCGCCCGGCAGACGTTCGTTTCGCCGATGGCTTGCCTAAAACGCGCAGCGGAAAAATCATGCGCCGCCTCCTTCGCGAACTCGCGCAAAATGGCGGCATCTCCGGAGACACCACCACACTGGAAGACCTAACGGTAATCGATCGCCTGGCAAAAGCTCAAGCTGCGGCCGAAGACGAAGAGTAAACTCGGCGGCTGGCAGCTTCCGCTTCGCGCTGTCTTTGACCCCGCTGATGATTTGCTGGGCCTAGGTGTGGAATATTTTCGTCCGAAAGCAGATTCAATCATTTAACAAGGAGCTGCTCCGCAAATGTTCGGACTAGACGAATTCGCGGAGCCAGCGCTCTGCAAGGTTTTTCAGATGTAAATGTCGCGCCCGCCGATAGCCGAGCCGCGGCATGCGCCTTAGGTCTAAATCTAGCACCCGCCTGGCGGCAGGCCGAGGCTTTCCGCGCGGCATCTTCCCTTTGGCTCAGATCATCACGACCATCTCGCCTTGGCCTTAGAAACTAATCCCCCGAGGCAGCCTTTCGCAGCGGCACATTCTCGCCCTCCGGAGCATTCACGATTTCGTTCAGGAACCACGTCCGCCGCTCGGTCTGATCGATCCAAACCTCAATCAAACTCGCAGTAGCCACATCGTTGTACTTCTCGCAAACTTCGTGCGTCGCGCGCAACGAGCGCGTCAGCTGCTGATTGTCCCCACCAAGCTCCGCGAGCATATCTTGGGGAGCGACGAATTCCTCATTGTTGTCCTTGATCCGCTGATTCTTCGAAATTTCGCCGATGGAATGAATGGTCGTTCCGCCAATCTTGCGCGCCCGCTCGGCAATGTCGTCTGTCATCGCGAAAATCTGGTCGCCATGCTCGTCCAACAGCAAATGGTAGTCGCGGAAATGCTGCCCGCTCATGTGCCAGTGGAAATTCTTGGTCTTGAGGTACAGCGCGAAGGTGTCCGCAAGCAGCTTCCTCAGCTCAATTGTAATTTCCTCCACGCCTTTGCGAGCAAGATCGGTTGGAGTCTGTAGCGCTTCCTTCTCTCGTCCCTTAATCTGTGTTGCATCCGTCTTCGCCATCGTCCGCCTCCTCATTAAATTTGTAAATTTCGCTGTCCCGGGAAAATGAAAGTATTCTAAGACAACTGCTCTCCCTGGTTTTGATGCCCCATCAAATGTTTGGGTCGCACAAAAAGCTGCGTGCCTGACCAGTCATGACTCAATTCGAAATTTCAACACGAAGCTTCCAGTTTCTCCGCCATCTCTAACAATTTCGTCACCGTGTTCCAGTTTCTCCCGGTTCCGCGCACCGCCAGAATCTTCTCAATCGCCGCCCACTTCATTTTTGGCCGCGCCATGCCATTCGGAAAATAAATGTAAACCTCGCGCCCATCGATGCGCAACTCTTCCGGCTCGGTCTTCACCGCGCGAACCTGCTTTCGGATTTCCTCGCCCGGATCGCTCAGCAAAAACCAAACCAAAAACTTGCCGGGCTCCATACCCGCCCGTTTCGCAAACGGATTTCTTCGAGTCGTGTCTCGGAGTTCGGCCGCGCTTCGCAAAATGACATCAGAATAAAATCCAAACTCCCGCTCGATCGCCGTTTCAATTTTCTTAGTCAAGGCCGCCAGATTCTTCTGCTTGCTTCGGAAAACTACATTCCCGCTCTGCACCAGAGTTTGCACGTCGCGCAGCCCCAGCGACTCATACAACGCCCGCAGGGCCTCCATCTTCATCCTACGCTTGCCCAGATTCACGCCGCGCAACATGCAGATCACCACAGCCATAGTCGCCCGATTATATCCCGCCAATTCCTGCGAAGCACTGGCGCCGTCTCGCTTGACTGGCGTGCCTTGGCAGTCTGAGGTTTGCATGTAGCGCCGGGGACGTTAGCCCGGCCTCTTCCGATTTCTGTGCCACTACTTAATTCCGCCTGGGCTCGGAACGCATCAGCTGTTCGCTCTTGCCGCGAGATTGCTCGCCTGTTTCCGCAAGCGCTCGTCATTCTCCTTAAGCTCCGGCGTCAAGTTTTCTCCGAAATCCGCGGCCTCAAACACTTGACGAATTTCGATTTCCGTTCCGCCATCAAACGGACTCCGCTTTAGCCACTCGATCGCGTCTTCCACCGACTGCACCTGCCACAGCCAAAATCCGGCGATCAGTTCCTTGGTTTCGGCAAAAGGCCCATCCGTGATGGTGTGTTTGCCTCCGGAGAACTTCACCCGTTTGCCCTTGGAACTTGCATGCAGCCCCTCACCCGCCAGCATCACTCCCGCCTTCACTAATTCTTCGTTGTACTTCCCCATGGCCGCCAGAATTTCCGTACTCGGCAGAATTCCCGCCTCCGACGCCTGGTTTGCTTTCACGATCACCATCACTCGCATGTTATGTCTCCTAATTTGTTCTCGCGGACGCCCTGATACTCACCGCGCCGTCTTTCCCTCTTATATCGATCACCGGGCTGCGAAATCGACAGTTCCGCCAAATATTTTTCACGGTTCCTAGGGTTAGGATGCCGCCACGCCAGAGCGGTCACGAAGCGGCACGAACCGCCAGCGCCCATAGGCCACGAAGGCCGAAAGAAGAGCGGTCACGAACGGGAACGCCGCTTGCGCAACGCCGCCTTTCTCGAACATCAATACTGTGGCACCGATCACGATCACCGTCAGGCCTGACGCAGCCAGCGGCGTCAGCGCCGTGCGAATGTGCAGAGCCCCCGGCAAAATCAGTCCCAGTGCGCCAAGAATCTCAGCCACCCCGATAAACCGAAGAAATGCTCCCGGCAGCGCCACCTGTTTGGTCATCTCTTCCATCGGAATTATAAATTTCATGCAGCCCGAGAACAGAAATAGCAGTGCCAGAAGAACCTGAATCACAGACAAGGTAAGGTTGAGTCCCTTGCGCTCTCCACTCGATGATCGTTCCTGTGTCATGACATCCCCTTTTCCGGCTAATACGCCGTGACAACCTCCAGCAGCTCTGCTTCTATATGTTTGTCGAACGAACGGCGCTCCAATCGACAACAGGGATTTCTTCCCGTAGATAAATTCTGAATATTTTGTCTTCTAACGCGCTGACCACTCCGCTAAAGCCTCGAGCAATTCGGCGAGCGAATCGATCCGCATGTCGGCCTGCGCAACCACCCGGCGCTGCGCGTGGATCAATCCCCAAGGTCCGCGCCGCAGAAACACGCTTACCATTCCGGCAGCTTTGGCTGGCAGTACATCGTTGTCCACGCGGTCACCCACGTAGGCGATCTCCCGAGGCTTGACGCCGGCGACTTCCGCTATGCGAACGAAGAACTCCGCTGACGGCTTTTCCACTCCCCATTCTTCCGAAGAGCCGATGAAATCGATCGGTGCATTCATCTTGCGCAGCGTTTGCGCAAAATCGGCAAAATGGTTGCCCGCCACTCCGATGCGATAACCAGCCGCATGTAGCTTTTCCAGGCATGGCATCACGTCGGAATAGAGTTCTTCGGGACGAAATTCGTCGCCCTGGCCAGCTTTTCTCCTCCATTCACGCTCGCGAGCAAGGTCAATGCCCGGACGAAATAGTTCAAACGCGCGATGGTGATGTTTTCCGCGCTCGATCACGCTGCCCAACACGGTAAAGAAATCAAGCGTCGATACTCCCAACCATTGCGCCCATTCGGTCCACGCACGCTCCTCGTTCCAAAGCGTGAATCCGAAGTCGAAAAAGACCACCTGCACCCTTGGTTGTGATCGCTTGGTCATTGGTCGCATTTTCGCATGTGAGTCTTGCCCACAAAATCGGAATCTCGGTCTGCATCCACAGCACACAGGTTCTTCCAAACGGTCCACCTTCATGCTAGCGTGAACCGTGATTTTTTTTGGCCAATTCGCGGCGGTTAGGACGAATCAAATGGCACGGAGCCTTCCCTTCCGATGGCACCAAAAAAAACCGCTTTGCATGAGCCCTAAATCTCGCGCGCCTAAGCGAACAAACGCAGTCGCCCTTCAACCAGCAGCCCCCGAGGGCTGCCAATTCCGCCCCGATTTGCATCCCCAAGACGGAACTTCTACCCGGAAATGCGCTACGAGCAGAATGCGACGTAACGCACTGAAAACAGTCGTCGATTCATTTCCTACCCAGGGCCTCAAGCACTTAATCCGGGTAGCAAAAATCCAACAACAAAATCCCCATCTCGAGCATGCCGACCCGCTATCTCGTTCGTCAATCTACTCACCTCTGGCGAGGCCACGGTGAGCGCGCCTTCAGCAGTGGGCTACCCAACTAGGGCCAAAACCAGTTCGCGCGTCGCTCCTTGGTACATCTGGTGCGGACTCGTCGGCGCCAGCTCAATCGTCTATGGGCTCTACTGGGACATCTCCTGGCACATGAGCATCGGCCGCGACACTTTCTGGACTCCCGCTCACCTGCTCATCCAATTTGGCGGAATACTGATGTGCCTTACCAGCGCCTACCTGATTTTTTCCACCACCTGGGGACATGACCCGGGAGCGAAAGCAGCCTCCGTAAAAGTTTGGGGATTCCGCGGCCCGCTCGGTGCTTTCCTGGCCTGTTGGGGCGGCGTGGTTATGGTCACCTCTGCGCCCTTCGACAACTGGTGGCACAACTCGTTCGGCCTCGACGTTGAAATTGTGAGCCCGCCTCATATGGTTCTCGGTATCGGGATTTTGGGAGTGGGAATCGGTGCGCTGCTCTTGCTGGTGAGCCAAATGAATCGCGCGCAAGGCCAGGAAAGAAAAAATCTTCTGCGCTTATATTTCTATCTCTGCGGCGTGTTGCTCTCGCTGCATTTGCTCTTTCTCTCCGAATACAGCAATGGCGATCAAATGCACGGCGCCACTTTCTATCGCGCTCTCTCTTTGGGTGTGCCGCTGATTTTGGTCGCTTTCGCGCGCGGCAGCGGATACCGCTGGGGCGCTACCGTGACCGCTTCGATCTACACGGTTATCCAACTCGCGCAGCTCTGGGGCCTGCCGTTATTTCCGGCCACGCCCAAACTCGGCCCGGTGTTCACCAACGTGACCCATATGATCCCGTTGGAATTTCCTGTGCTGATTATAATTCCCGCCATCATCATCGATCTCTTGTTGCATCGATTTGGCCAGAAAAATAAATGGCTGCTGGCTGTTATGCTGGGCGTCGCTTATGTCGCAGGTATGCTCGCGGTGCACTGGCCGTTAGGCAATTTCTTGATTTCTCCGGCAGCGCGTAATTGGGTTTTTGGCCAGAACTATTTCGCCTATGCCGTTCCGCCGTCGGAGTATCACTTTCAGTTTGAATTTATTGACCGCGAAGCCACCTTCGCCCTTTTCTGCCGCGGACTTGCAATCGCACTATGCATTGCCATCCTTTCGTCGCGCATAGGCCTGGCCGGTGGTGACGCTTTGCGCCGTCTCCGTCGGTAGGCGCGCCGCAAGTTCAAAAATTGGAGTGTAAATGCGCCGTTGGATTTCAGCGCTATCGATCATTTTTTTCGCACTGGCGCCCTGCGGGGCCCATGTGGGCAGCCCGGACGTTTATTTCCAGGGCCTGGCCGGCCCCTACCACCTCAGCGTAACCATACGCACTCCAGCCATGATCCCCGGAGTAGCCTCCGTCGAAATTCGCAGCTCCGACCCCGGGGTCTCCAGCATTCGCGTAGTTCCGCTCTACATCGTTGGACCGGGCGCAAAATATCCTCCACCACCCGACCCGCTCGCGCAGTCCAAAGAAGACCCGCAATTTTTCTCCGGGAAAATTTGGCTGATGGAATCTGGCTCCTGGCAAGTGCGTGTGCAGGTAAACGGCTCGCAAGGCGCTGGGGAGGTTGCCGTACCGGTTCCGGCCGCCGCACGCAACACCTTGCCGATGCAGAAATCTTTGGGCGCCTTACTGTTCGCGCTGATGACGCTTCTGTTCCTGGCCATCGTTTCTATTCTGGGCGCCGCGCGCCGCGAAGGAACGCTGGAGCCTGGCCAAGATCTCGGGGCCAATCAAAAACGCAGAGGCCGGTGGGTCATGGCTGGAACGGCCGTCATCGTCCTCGGAATCTTGTTCTTCGGCAACATGTGGTGGAACTCGGAGGCGCGCGCGAAAGCCCTGCAAATGATCTACAAAGCGCCACAGCTGAATGTCTCCCTTGGGCCGGGGGGAAAGATGGTATTGCGCATGAGCGATTCTTCATGGCACGTCAGTCGTCCGGAGACCGTGATGACCAAACTCATCCCCGACCACGGCCACTTGATGCATCTCTTCTTGATTCGCGTGCCACAGATGGACCGTTTCTACCACCTGCATCCGGATTTAGTGCCGGGTTCGCCCAACACTTTCACCGTGGACTTGCCGCATGTCCCCAGCGGTCATTACCAGGTCTATGCGGACATTGTTCGGGAGTCCGGCTTCCCCGACACCATGGTCACCGAGATTGATCTGCCAGATATTTCCGGCGTGCCGCTGTCCGGCGATAATTCCGAGGCGACCGCCCCGCCCATACCGAACGACTCAAGCGATTCGAAGCTGAATGCTCCGGTAACTGAAAAAGGCGTCGTTGACGTTCTTCCGGACGGCAGCCGCATGGTCTGGGAGCGCGGCCCGATTCCGCTCTCAGCGAATCATTTCGTATGGCTGCGCTTCCGCCTCGAAGATCCGCAGGGCAAGCCCGCCAACGATGTGGAACCGTACATGGGCATGGCCGGACACGCAGAAATTATCCGCTCGGACCGTTCCGTCTTCGCGCACATACATCCCGACGGATCGGTAGCGATGGCCGCGTTAGAGCTAGCGCAGAAAAATTCTGCCGAGTCCGCATCTGCCAACGGAAACGGCGCCGCGACGATGGATATGCAAATGCCGATGGGCAAAATTTTACCGGAAGTTTCATTTCCCTACGGGTTCCCAAAGGCGGGCGAGTATCGGATGTTCGTTCAAATCAAGCGCGCAGGCCGCATCGAAACGGGCGTCTTTGACTCGGTGGTTGTGCCGTGAGCAGCATTATTGGTTTCTGCGCTAACTGGAAGCCTGATGGCAAGTCGCTTTCGTCACACATCCACTCGGAAGCAGTTTCGTGGGTCGCGGCTTTAGCCAGGACATAATGTTTTTGAGCCCAAGACCACTTTAGCCGCTGAAGTTCCCGTGTTGCGGTTGGGCCCGAGAATCGCCATCTCGCAAGTTACTCCGTGGGTCGCATCATTTTCGCGGCGGTCTTGGTGACCAAGCGGCGAGGCGCCAGCCGCTGTCCTTCTTGCATCAATTTGTTCCTAAAGCCGGAAATGACGTAACTTTTTCCCGCCGCGAGCGCCTCGAGCCCGACGCGCGCTACTTTTTCCGCTGTCTCGGCCGATCTGAAAACCCGATTCGGCTGTTCAGCGACCTGCTGAAACTCGGTGTTGGTCGATCCGGGACAGAGCGCACAGACGCGCACGCCGAAATCGCGCACCTCTTCCGCCACGCCTTCCGCGAACAGAAGGTCGAAGGCCTTGGTAGCGGCATAAACGGAATTGAACGGCACGGCTTGAAATGCTGCGAGCGAAGCCACGATCAAAACGTCGCCATGCTTGCGCGACACCATCGCCGGCAAATAGAGCCGAGTAAGATGCATTACCGCCGAGCAATTCACCTGAATCATCTCGAGCATTTTCTCAATGGGGATTTCATGCGCATAACCGAAGGCGCCGAATCCCGCATTGTTGATCAGCAGTTCCACTTCGATATTCTTCGTTGACGTGAAGTTATGAATTTCAACCGGCGCTTCAGCGCGCACCAAATCCGCAGAGAACACTTCGACTTGCACGCGATGTTGGGTGCAAAGCTCCGAGGCAAGTTTTTGTAGCCGGTCGACGCGGCGTGCAGTCAGTACCAGGTTGGCGCCTCCGGCTGCCAGCAGCTTAGCGAACTCAAATCCAATCCCTGCGCTCGCTCCAGTAATCAACGCCCATTTCCCGACCCAAGCTTTCAGCGCATTTTGTGCCACACCATCCTCCACCCTCGATAGCAACTAACGATCAAACCACAACCTCCCTAGCTTCGGAAGGGTGAAATCTGGCGACAGGACAATATTAAAGAATCAAACAGGAAGGATCGCAGCTGCTGATGTTTTATCGGCGGGAAAGGGGTAGTAAGCAGCTAAAACTTATAGACGATTCCGGCGGAAACTTTGGGATTCCACTGGTTGGTTTGGAAGAAACGTGTGCCGAGCAGATCGCCTTCCAGGCGCAGTGAAAACTTCGAACGATGTGGCCTGAGATCAACTCCTCCGCCAAGCTCGTAGCCAAACGCGCCTTGTGAGCCGTAAGGAGTGTCGGGCCAGAAGGCTGCACCGCCGATCAAAGTGTGACCAAACACCTCGAGATTTCGTCCCGCCCACATGCGCACGCGCGGACCAACACCGACGAACACAGTCCAGGAGCTCGCGCCGCCGAGCGTTCCATGCACGCCCAACGCTTCGACATCGACACCGAGCCAGTCGTTGTAAAACCAGGTGATGCCGCCGTTCACACCGTTTTGATTCTCCGCCACCGCGGGCAGCTCATAGAAGCGTACGAATGTGTATCCCAGGTAGGCTTGCCAGCTGTAGTTCTCAAATACGCCTGGGATCGCTTGCGGCTCAGAAGCCGAAGACGGCGCCACGATCACGGGGTCGGCAAAAACCGCCGGCATAAACATGTTTTGCGTGGGCGGTGCAGGCATTTTGACAGCCGTGTCCAGGATTGGCGATGTTAAGGCGAAGAGCGAGGCATTCTGCGCTACGGGAGCGGGGGAGGCCACGGCAGCAGCAGGTTCAGGCGTGAGCGATGCTGACCCAGCAAGACCTTGCTGAGCAGCCACACTTAAGGCCGCAAGCAAGATAACTCCAACTAATGCAGATATGTATCGCATAGGCTTGTTACCCCCGCAGACAGCCATCCCCGATGTAGCAATCTTCAATTTGAGCAATGAGCTAAGCGGCTGTCTATAGCTATGATTCGCGATGCCGCGAGGGAATTACCACCTGTCCAATGGGTCAGGGCCGCGCGACGGCATTCCCAGCCCGGGCTCTGCTGCGAAGCCAGCGTTCCAGTGCGCTCACACAACTCGCTCTGTTGCGCCACGATAGTAATGTCCCCTTTTCTCCAAAATAGAAATGTCCCCTTAAAGTAGACCTCCGAAAGGAGGTCAGATTGGGGCGGACGGAGATGAGTCAGGAGGAATTGCGTAGGGTGGAAGTGCTGGCGAGAGTG
>DATNLR010000120.1:0-42558 GCA_035602755.1 Binatus sp. (SeqCode)
TGTACCTCGTGCAACACTTTCAATCGATCCCGTTCTCGTTGGCTCAAAGTGATTCGCTCCGTTTCCATGGGGGCCTCGGCCATCCATGAAAGCGGACATTTCTACTTTGCACAAACCGGACATTCTCATTTTGCGGCGACACGTCCAACCGTTTTCCAGCGAAAATGACCAGCCGATCGCGAGGGCCTCGTAAACAGCTCCAACTACTCCTCGTCCGTGCGTTTGTATTGTCACCAAACGCATAGTAGTAAACATTTAAGTCAAGAAGTAACCGAGAGAGGGCCCCTCAACGGTCGTTCGAAGCGTTCCCGGCCGAATCTGGCCTTATTATTGGAACTGACCGCCTGCGAGACTTACGGGGGTTGTGGTATACCAAAAAACATCCTGTTTCGTATTGATGAATATGAAAAAGCGTATATAGGGGCAAATATGTATTTTCGAATTCTCGCAACAGTATGATTACGCGAATCTTATTTTGTATTACACATGGACATTAACGTGCGATAAGGCCACCAGCGCGGGGTATCTTCGCATGGGGGCATCGAGTGTCTATAAAGGTTCCGCCGATATTCTTAGTTAAATCTCTAGGAGGGTGTATGAACTGGAAGCGTTTTTTCGTCGCAATGTTTGCGGCGCTGCTTCTGCTGCCGAGCGTAATTATGGCGCAGAGCATAGTTACCGGGGCTATCAATGGCACAGTAACTGATCCATCTGGCGCGGTGATCGCGGGTGCTACCGTCACATTGACGAACCCTGCTACTGGGGAACCGCTGACCGCTCAAACGACCGCGAGCGGCGGCTACTCTTTCGGGCTAGTAAAGCCGGGGACCTACACATTAACGATCTCGAAGAGCGGTTTTAAAACAACTACTGAATCCGTACAAGTGGACCTTGGCAACACCTTAGTGTTCAATGCGAGATTGGAACTCGGCAGCGGCTCGATCACGGTCGAGGTGACCGGTCAGGGCGCACTGCTGCAGACCGAGAACGCCAACATTTCGACCAGCATCGAGACCGCTGAGATTGAAAATCTTCCCAATCCCGGCGGCGACCTGAGCAACATCGCGCAGACCGCTCCGGGCGTTACCATGAATACCGCCGGCAGCGGATATGGCAACTTCAGCGCGTTCGGATTGCCGGGAACCGCGAACCTCTTCACCATTAACGGAAACGACTACAACGATCCCTTCCTGAACCTGAACAACTCGGGCGCCAGCAACCTTCTTCTTGGCTCAAACGAAGTTCAGGAAGTCGCAGTAATCAGCAACGCCTACACCGGCCAGTACGGACGGCAAGCAGGCGCGCAGATCGACTACGCAACGAAGTCTGGCGGCAACGCTTTCCATGGCGACGCGGTTTACTACTACAACGCGGGCGGCATGAACGGCACCGACTACTTCGACGGCTACACCCCTGAAACGAACAACCAATGGGCGGCAGCATTGGGCGGACCAGTCATCAAGGACAAAATATTCTTTTTTGCGAACACCGAAGGGCTTCGATATAAATTAGGGGCCGGCGGAGACATAGGTTATCCCACGACCGCTTTTGAGAACTACGTGATGAGCACGATTCCGAATGTTGCGTCGACTCAAGCTTTCTACAGCAATTTGTTCGGCTTGTATAATGGCTCGCCGCATTTTGGCGCCGCCCAAACCACACCCGTAGCAAACAGTTGCGGATCTCTTAACGGCCAGAACGGTGGCACGATCCCAAACAACGCTTGCGAAGGAACTGTTTTCCAAAGCAGTCCGAATGGAAACCAGGAGTGGCTAGTTTCAGGACGTGTTGACTTCGACATTGACGAGAACAACAAGATCTTCGGCCGCACGAAATTCGACCGTGGAACGCAACCGACCTATACCGATCCCATCGACCCGGTATTTAATATCCACAGCATCCAGCCGCAGGATGAGGGACAGTTGAACTATACACACGTGTTCAGCCCGAACGTGGTTAACAACCTCGTCGGATCGGTTCTCTGGTATTCAGCAATTTTCCAGAGCCCGAACTTGCCCGCGGCAGAAGCAGCTTTCCCGGGATTATTCTTCCTCACCGACATTACCGGTATAGCTCCGATTGGAGAAGGTTCGGGATTTGATCCTGCATTTTCACTCTTTCCACAGGGCCGCAACGTCACCCAGTGGGGAGTGGTGGATGACCTATCGATCACGCGCGGAAATCACAGCTTCAAGATGGGCGTGAACTTCCGCCGCGATGATGTGAGCGACTATACGGCGAGCGAGGGCCTGCTACCAGCAATCGGTATCAATGCCATAGACTTTGCCCATGACGTCCTAAATCCGAGCGGGGACGTTGGCGACAACCTCGGTCAGCAGTTCTCGGCGAACGGCGTGACTCGCCAGCCGATTGCTATTTACAGCGTCGGTCTGTACTTCCAGGATGAGTATCGCGTCAGTTCAAGACTGAAACTCACGCTAGCTCTTCGCGCAGACCGGAACTCGGGCGGCGTTTGCCAATCAGATTGCGGGTCTGCGCCACCTATTCCGTTCTTGGACCAGAGCCACAACGCAGCGCTGCCGTTTGACACGCTCACCAACCCCGGATCACACAGTATTTTGCCGGGAGTTGAAAAGGTCGTGTTCCAGCCGCGTTTTGGACTTGCATGGACGCCATTTGGAGACAAGACGGTCATTCGCGCGGGCATAGGTCAATTCTCTGACCTATATCCGGGAACGATCTTAGACGCTTACACCACCAACTTCCCACAGGTAACCGCTTTTAACTTTAATGAGTCAGGGAGCGCATTTGCGTTCACCGATCCGAACTCCGCAGCCACTGGAGTTGTGAGCTGCAATGCGGCTTTCCAATCTGCCTATCACTCCGGCGGAAACCTGGCCGATTTCAACGCGACTCCGGGCTGCGCGGGACAGGTTCCCGGATTGAAGGACGTCGGCAAATTGCTCAATCCGAAGTACACTGAGTGGAACGTGGAAGTCCAGCGAACGATTGGGTCACGGACAGTGGTATCCGCTAACTACGTAGGCAACCGCGGATATGATGGTCTGCTTTTCGATCCTTACTCGAACGCATACAGTCCCTCGGGCTTCGCGGGACTCCCGACGGCTCCTCTGGATCAGCGCGTGGCGAACGTAACCACCCTTACCAACAATGGTTACTCCAACTACAACGGCATTACGTTGTCGGTCCAGGAGAACATGTGGCACGGGTTCATGGGACGATTTAATTACAGTTACAGTCATGCTCTCGACCTGGTATCCAACGGAGGCGTGCTGCCGTATCAGGACACCTTCTCTCAGGAGAGCATTGAATTCCAAATCAACCCAAATTGCCTGCGATGCAACAATTATTCAAACGCAGACTATGACTTGCGCCACAACATCACAGCGAACTACCTGTATGAAATGCCGTTCCACAGTGAAAATCGCTTGGTGGATACAGCACTAGGCGGCTGGATCATGTCCGGAACAATATATTTCCATACCGGATTCCCATTCAGCCTCCTGGATAATGGTGACTTCGATAGCCAGTTGTTTGGCACTAACGGAGCCGGAGGGGGGCTATTGGCTCAGCCGATCACGGCGGTTCAGAACTCCTGCCAGAACCCCGGGGTGCAGTGCTACTCGGCGGCTCAGTTCGCGGGCCAGCCGAATCCAGCGCTGACCGGTCCATGCAACCCTTGCCTAAATCCGGCACCGACTGGGTTCGGGAACGCAGTACGGAATACCTACCGTGGGCCGAACTACTTCAACACCGACTTCAGCCTTCGGAAGAATTTCCGTGTAACAGAGCGCTTGGGCCTTCAGCTCGGAGCCAATGCGTACAACGTGCTGAATCACCCGAACTTCCAGAACCCGGTTAACGGAACAGCCAACGGAACGTTCGGTGAGATCGTGCAGACGACCAGCCCACCGACCACACCGTACGGTGCGTTCGCGGGTTCCTTGGCCAGTGCGCGTATTCTTCAGGTAATGGCTAAGTTCACGTTCTAACCTAAACTGCAACTTAGTATCGAAGAGAGGCGGCCTGCAAAGGTCGCCTCTTTTTTTTGGTACGCCGAGCATGGAGGGCGTCATCGTGAGGTGGGGTCTGAAGGAAGCGTGGAGCAAACACGCGAGCCGATGAACAAGAAGCGGATAGGAGGCCTACGGTGTCGGGCGAGCGGGCCAATGATCGCGAAGCCCATATCCATCAAGGACACTGGTGGTAAATCCGACGGTTGCGCGTGTTGCACGTCTCGGATTCGTGACTGAGGGTGAAGCAATTCACCTTGATCCTGCAACAGAAGTCAGCAGCGGGAGTAGTACTCGCGGAAGTGAGGAAGGCCCAAACCGTATGCGCAAGCAGTAGAACGTTAGACTCACGAGTGGCATGGCGCCAGCCAATCAGCCATAGCTGAGCTTTGCAGGTTCAGAAGACGGTGAAGCCGAAACGACAACCTGTCGAGCGGCGAAGCCCTTGTGGCGAAAGACGACTCGAACCTCCGGCCCGCAAGGGCTCAATCTTACGGAACCGCCCGGTGCGGACCCGCATGCCGGGTGGTGTGGCAGGGGAGCGCGGGCGACCACGCACCCTATACCCATGTGCAAAGCCTTATGTACCGCTCCTGAAAAGACGGGCCATTAATTCTCTAAATTATGGAAACACGGGAGTAGGGCAACAGACCTCGATGCGAGCCCATGAAGCAGAAGCGCACGCGGGTGCGGCCAGCGCAGGCAAAGGCGGACGCGGAATCTGCCGGGAACTGCTGCGCGTGCGGAGGCGTGTACGGGGGCTGGTGAGCAAACGAAACCGGAAGCGCTGCGGCTAATGGTAGCCCCACTATGACTCCTTTATGGTGCGGGGCTCGCTGCGGGGGTTAGCGTACCCTTGGAGATATTTTCCTGAACTTGTTTGCGGATTTCTTTAGCGCGCACGCCTGCCGGGCTGTCAGGGTCAAGTTTTATATAAGCGTCGAGATCTTGAACTAGCGCAGGATAGTTCTTTTGGCTTAAATGAATATTGGAAAGCAGGCGATAGACGATGGCGGCGTTAGGCGCCAAAGAACGAGCTTGCTGTGCTGATTTTTCGGCATCCGCAACCTTAGTCTCGGTAAACAGGATTCGGCCCAGTTGATAATGACCGTACCAAGAGTTCGGACTTAGCTCAAGACCGTGGCGAGTCATCGTTTCGCTCCGAACTAGATCTCCTGTATCGATCAAGAACGACGCAAGTCCGATAACAGGCTCGCCATATTTATCGTTGCTGACTTCGACGGATTTCCGGAAGCTCTTCTCTGCTTCCGCCTTAGTTCCCAGAGTCAAATAAGCCATTCCAATCTGGTAATAGGCTTCGTAATAGGTGGGCGCAACGGAGACCGCTTGCTGAAGATCCGTCAGGGCCTCCTGGGGCTTTTTGTCGGAATACAATTTTTTTTCGCCAGATGCCATTAAATCGCGCGCCTTCTGTGGCATGGACATTTCATGCGCTGAAACGTTCGCGGCAGCAGAAGAGTTTGCGGGATCGCCGGGGATAGGGATCAGATAAATGGAAATGCCGCGATCGGAGGTATAACTCAACTCAATATGTTCAGTGTGCGGTTGAAAACCAGACGCGTCGACAGTCAGTATGTAGTTGTAACGCTTAATCTGACGGAAATCGAATTCGCCAGAGTCCGTAGTAATCGTCTGTGCCAACAAATTACCGCCGGTGTCACACAGGCGAACGGATGCCTGCTGTACTGGGCGTTTTGATTTTTCGGAGAAAATCGTTCCGGTCAGACTGACGGTGTCACTTGAGCCCATGCTTTGGGCGAAGATATTCTGAGGAACAACGAGAATCGCGATCAGTAAGAAAAGTGCGACGCAAAGCCGGGTCATGGGACACCTCCGTCCGGCCGAATTGCCCAACATTATACCACCACGACAATAGAAGAGAATACTTGTTGCTAGTTGGCTAGTTGGCTGAGCGGGGAGCCGCGAGTTTTCGTAGGGATTCTTCAAAGGGCGCGCGGGCTACGCCGTGTTCGGTGATGATGGCAGAGATGTAACGGGCGGGCGTTACGTCGAAAGCGGGATGCGCTGCACGCACGTCGGCTGCGATGCGTACTCCGGCGAGATGCGTGACTTCTTCTTGCGTGCGTTCTTCGATAGGAATTTGATCGCCGGACGCGATGGAATAATCGATGGTAGAGATAGGGGCGGCCACGTAGAAAGGAACTTCGTTTTCTTTTGCGATGACGGCGATTCCGTAGGTGCCGATTTTGTTCGCAGTATCACCGTTGCGCGCGATGCGGTCGGCGCCTACCACCACGGCTCCAACGCCGCCTGTTTTGAGGAAATGTCCGACCATGTTGTCAGTAATCAGAGTAAGCGGGATGCGGTCCTGGTGAAGTTCCCAAGCGGTGAGGCGCGAGCCTTGCAGGTACGGGCGCGTTTCGGGGACGATGACTTCGATTCGGTAGCCGCCTTCGATGGCCATGCGAATAACTCCCAGGGCGGTGCCAATTCCCGCGGTGGCAAGAGCGCCGGCGTTGCATTGGGTCATTACGCGGCCAGTTTTAGGGAGCAGTTCGGCACCGAAGCGTCCGATATTTTTGTCACCTTCGCGGCGCTCTTCGTGGACTTTCAGGGCTTCCTCCACGAGGGCTACGCGGATCTGGTCCAGGCCAGCCGAGCCATCTTTCGAACCTTGCAGCGCGAGTTCCTGGAAGCGCAGCTTAAAACGCTCAATGGCCCAGAATAAATCGACTGCGGTGGGACGCGTTCGCGCGAAGGTGTCGCAAATGACGGGAAATTCCGCGCGCAATTCGTCGAGCGATTTGGCTTTTGATCTTTGCACAGCGAGAGCAATACCCATTGCGGCGGCCACGCCAATGGCGGGCGCTCCGCGAATGACCATGTCTTTGATGGCTTTCGCGAGGTCGCGATAGTCGGTGTAGGTGTGATGGATTACTTCGCTGGGCAATCTGCGTTGATCGAGAAGGACGACGCCGTCTGCTGTCCAGCGGATGGGCTCAACCGTGTGCAATTGTTTTCTCCAAGGAAGTATTTCAAAACATGTGCTGGCCGACTGCGGCTGCTGCCGATTAGAGCGCGCCGGGAAGGTGCCGCAGACCATGCGTCGCTACGAGCAGGCCGATAACCTGAACAGAATTATAGCTTGTATGGATTACGAAACTAGTGACCACCGTTCGCGATACCGCGCGAGCAAAAGTGAGAACGACTCCGACGAACACGAGCAAAGCGATTTGGCTCCATCCGCCCCACAACTGCGAGGCATGCAGCAAACCGAAAAGCGTTCCAGTCACAAGGATTCCCCAGACTTTTCCGAACGAGCGGGCCACCACGGGATAAATATAGCCGCGAAAAATTGTTTCTTCAACTAGAGGCGCCAGCAACACCGCGACAGACATGAACAGGACAGTGGCGTAGCGATCCTGGAAAAGGGTTTCAATGGGGAGGTTCTTCTGGGGAGGAAATACCGAGGAGCCCAGCGAAACGATAATGGAGAGGAAAAAACCGCTGAGAATCAGGCCGGAATAAAATGCAACCGGGGGAACCCGGCCGGTATCAGGTTTGCACCAACCGATCGTGTGCCAGAAAGGAGAATGGAAGCGCAGGCGCATCTGGGCTGCGAGATAGGCCACCAAACCTAAATCGACGAGCACTTGAATGAAGATGCTCAACAAATTGATGTCATGTGGATTGTTTTGAATGCGATGGAAATTGGCACCGGACACTGCCAGAGCCAGACCCACGAATAAACTAATTAGAATAAAACCGGCGACGGCAAGTACCACGAATAAGACTAAGTCAGTCCAGCCCCAGGGCACGCGGATGTCCTCGGTGACGGAATTATTCGTGGGCGGAGGATCTTCTGCGGCGACCGATGCGGCCATCGGATGAGACATATCCGGAGTGGAAGGGGCGGCGGGTGAAGAGGAAGGCGTCGGATTGAGGTATGCGGAAGAATCTAGCGATGGCGCTGGATCCGGGGGCAGCAAATTGTTTTCGTTGGGATTCATCGAAAGTTGCAGCTCACTTTGGCTCGCGCGCACCGAGGATAGTTCATAAATTTTGATTTAATTCGCGATCTTCCCGTTTGAGGGATTCGTTTGGGAACCGTTGTTGCTGTTCAGTGCACGAGCAAGAATTTGGCCGGTGTAGGATTTCTTTACTCGAGCGACCTGTTCGGGAGTTCCTTGGGCGACGATGCGTCCGCCTTCCTCGCCGCCTTCTGGACCAAGATCGATGATCCAGTCGGCTTGTTTGATGACGTCGAGATGATGTTCGATGATTAGGACCGTGTTACCCAACGACACCAGGCGATTTAACACCCCCATCAGTTTTTTTACGTCATCGAAGTGAAGGCCGGTGGTGGGCTCGTCGAGAATGTAGAAGGTGCGACCCGTCTGCCGCTTCGAAAGTTCTTTGGAAAGTTTTGTGCGTTGGGCTTCGCCGCCGGAAAGCGAGGTAGCCGATTGGCCGAGTTGAACGTAACCGAGGCCTACGTCTACTAACGTCTGCAACTTTTGCTGAATGGCAGGAATGTTTTCCATTACTTTGAGAGCTTCTTCAATGGGCATATCCAGCAAATCGGAAATGGAATAACCTTTGTATCGGACTGCAAGCGTCTCGGCGTTGTAGCGTTTGCCGCGGCAAACTTCGCAGGTGACGTAAACATCAGGAAGAAAATTCATTTCGATGCGGCGCTGGCCGTCTCCCTGGCAGGCTTCGCAGCGGCCGCCTTTCACGTTGAAACTGAAGCGGCCCGGGCGGTACCCACGCTCGCGCGATTCCGGCAGCATGGCGAAAAGATCGCGGATGGGCGAGAAGACTCCGGTGTACGTGGCCGGATTCGAGCGCGGCGTGCGGCCGATAGGGGCCTGGTCGATTTGGACTACTTTGTCGATGTGTTCGATCCCTTCGATGGCGGTGTGCGCGCCAGGTTTTTCCATCGAGCGATAAAGTTTGGCAGCCAGGGCGCGGTAGAGAATGTCGTTCACCAGCGTTGATTTCCCTGAGCCTGAAATTCCGGTTACAACCGTGAGCAAGCCCAATGGGAAAGTGACATCGATGTTTTTCAGGTTATGACCGTGAGCACCGATAACAGTGAGAGATTTTCCGTTCGGACTGCGGCGATGTTCGGGAATAGAGATTGCAGTTTTCCCCGAGAGATATTGTCCGGTGAGGGAATCGGGATTTGCGGCGATCTCGCTTGGTGAACCGGCGGCTACAAGGTGTCCGCCGGCTTTCCCTGCTCCGGGCCCCAGGTCCACCACATAGTCTGCGCGGCGGATGGTTTCCTCGTCATGCTCAACAACCAGGACGGTGTTGCCAAGATCGCGCAAGGTTTCCAGAGTCGCGAGCAGGCGGCCGTTGTCACGCGCGTGCAAACCGATGGATGGTTCGTCGAGCACATAAAGAACTCCACGCAATCGCGAGCCGATTTGGGTAGCCAGGCGAATGCGCTGCGCTTCGCCACCGGAGAGAGTGGCGGCCGAACGATCCAGAGTGAGGTAGCCGAGACCGACGTTGAGGAGGAACTCGAGTCGTTCGGCGATTTCGCTGAGAGGACGTCCTGCGATTTTTCTTTGCCGCAAAGTGAGGCTACCTCGAATCTTATCGACTGCCGCACGCGCTTGAGATAGCGGCAGCGATGTAAAGTCGGCGATGGACAAACCCGCAATTTTTACGGCCAAACTTTCCGGGCGCAGACGGCGCTCATTGCACGCGGCGCAAGGAACGGCCGACATGTATTGCGCGATCCATTCGCGATAGGTATCGGATTTCGATTCTTCCAAACTGGTCTCAAGATGCCCGAGAACGCCTTGAAAGTTCAGACCCTTGCTGGAGCCGCCATTGGCGGGATTACCGTGCAAAATCAGGTTTTGTATTTTTCTGGGAAATTTCTCGAACGGAGTATCGAGATCGAATGCGTGCGCGGCAGCGGCGATGGACATTGTTCGCTGCAAGAAGGACGAGCCCGAACCAGGACCGAGTCCGCCTTCGAAAAGCGGCTTGCTCCAATCCACGATGACTTTGGCAGGGTCGAAGTCAAACTTGGAGCCGAGACCGTGACATTCCGCACATGCACCGTAGGGAGAATTAAAACTGAACGATCTTGGTTCCAGTTGCGGTACCGAAATACCGCAATCTGGACAGGCAAGTTTTTCCGAGTAAACGCGCTCTTCGCCGCCAACGACCGCAATCGTCACCAGGCCGCCGGTAAGTTTCAAGGCCGTTTCTACCGATTGCTCGAGCCGCTGTGCGATACCGTTTTTCAGCAGCAGACGGTCAACGACGATTTCGATTGTGTGATTTTTCCTGCGGTCCAGCGGAATCGGCTCATCGAGATTCACCAATTCGCCGTCCACGCGCGCGCGGACGTAGCCTTCTTTGGCATATTTTTCGAGTTCTTTTTTGTATTCGCCCTTGCGGCCGCGCACCACCGGCGCCAGCACCATGATGCGTTCTTCCGGTTTCAGGGCCGACACGGCCTGTACAATTTGTTCGGTAGATTGACGCGTTATAGGCTTGCCGCAATTTGGACAGTGCGGCGTACCGATCGCGCAATAAACAACGCGAAGGTAGTCATAGATTTCCGTAATGGTTCCCACCGTCGAGCGAGGAGAGCGCGTGGTAGTTTTCTGTTCGATGGCGATGGATGGTGAAAGGCCTTCGATAGAATCCACATCGGGCCGTTCCATCTGGTCAAGAAATTGTCGCGCATACGACGATAGGGATTCGACATAGCGCCGCTGACCCTCGGCGTAAAGAGTGTCAAACGCGAGCGAGGATTTACCCGAACCTGAAAGCCCGGTAACCACGGTGAGGGTGTTGCGAGGGATTTCCAGATGAATATTTTTCAGGTTGTGCTGCCGGGCGCCCCGGATAACGATTTTCTTCAGGCTCATTTTGAGAATCTAAACCGCGCTCTAACGCGGCGCGCACCGCACATGGGGTCTGACGCCCACAGGGTAATCTCCCAACATAGCAAGAGGACCTCGTAGTGGTCAAGATGAGACGACAGGCGGAGGAATCGGCGGATTTGGGCAGAGGGCACGCCGGAAAATTTACGGGCTCCTAGGATTTTTTACCCGTCTTCCGATATCAAGGCCCATTGTTTTCAACTAGATAGCTTTGGTTCATGGCGTGCGAACATATACAGTGTCAGAGGGAAGGAAAGCCGAGGATCCCTTCGGGGATTGAGGGCTGGGCCGGCTTCCTTCCCTCGGCCTACGTTTCGCTGTCCCCATCGAATTCCGTTACGCTATTCCCAGAACTCCCTGGAAGTAAACTCAACCATGGTTCGACATTGCTAGAAAATCCATTGTCAGGACAAAGCTGAGGAGCTTGGGCTGACATTACCCTTAGGGCTCCCTCGCCACTCCACGGGAATCAGAATCCGCTGATGTACAATACTGCCCTTCCACGCAAGTTGATAGGAGCCTTCTACTGGGGCGTGGTCCAATTGGTAGGACGCTGCACTGTTAATGCAGACGGTGGTGGTTCGAATCCACCCGCCCCAGCCATTCTCCATTTTGCACACGTTGGAAGATCAGGTCGAAAGGCTTTCTATATGTGGGATCAACACTTGCGGCGTCAATTTTGCAATTCGAAAGTACAATTCGGAGCAATTTTGCTTTTTCGACCGGTTGTTGCTTAACGTAAAGAAAATAGGCCTTATTCGCCAGTTCTAAAATCCTGATACCGTCCAAGATTCTCTCCGGGTTCTGTTGCGCCGACCCGTCGAGCGCTCTAAGAATCTGTTGTTCCTCCTCGTTCCATTCCGAAGACTTCGCTTCCCAGAACAATTCGGTGATTTTGCCATCCAATTTGTCGAGGTAAGCTTGCTCGTTGCGGCGGCGTACCTGCGTCAATCGGTTCTGCAGTCTCTCGGTTTCAGATTTTCCACGCGCATGCCCAGTCTACAAACGCCTGCTCGTCGGATTCGGAAGTCGAGAAGCGGGCATTCCATTGTTCGGCTGTCAAAAAATGGTGGAAATCCGCAGATTGCCTATCCTGCAAATCGCTTACAAACTTCTCCTCGGCGTCGGGGTTCGGGTGCTGCAATCCAAGAATCAGCCTCAGCTTTTGCTCGGGGTCCACATGGTTGAGCAGTTGCGCTCTTTTGTTCTTCACTGGGTCGGGAGCCTTGCCGCCGCCGGCGAATACAGTCGGTCCTGACGACTGGGCCATTACGTGGCCGGGCGCCACCGTTAAGATTAGCGCCAGGAAAACGATCAACTGCCGCATTCGTTTCGACATAGAACCTCGCGTAGCGCCTCTCGATTACCAAATACTGCGCTGTTCGTCGCCTCAATCGAACTAGGAGATTCAATTTCTGGGCCACTTCCGACTAAACCACGAAAAAATGGGCTCGGGCCATCGATCCCTTGGAGGGTCAAATTCTTCGAGATAATCACCTGTTCTTGATAAACACCGGCACAAATCTTGATTGTCGATCCCGGCGTGACGCTTGACGAGTTTACGGCCGCCCTGATGGTGGGAAAGCTGCCAGACTTGCAGGTCCCTACGTAGTACGTCTGTGCAGCGAGCGGGTAATCGCAGACGGCCAGCGCAACCAACAACAAAATCGTCTTGGGTGACATGAGCTCTCCCTTCTTTCCGAATTGCGTCGACAGAAGTTATTCCGGCACGAGAGTTCACAGGTTAGTTTTCAATCTGCATCGGCACGACTCAGTCCTCGATGTTCAGCCTGAACATCGCAATACTTCGCGGAAGGATCGCCATCAAGGACAAGCCGAAAAATCAATCTGCGTTGCGATATACGTGTTGCTGCCGGCGAATCCCGTGGGCGCTAAGATATAGCCGAAAACCAGATAATCGAATGTGTTGGAGTTAACTAACGTTCCCACCGTCTTGCAGTTCAGGTCGATTCCATCAAATGAGGTATCTTGAATTGTGTTTCCGGTAATTTGCGAAGTCTTCAGATTCACGTTCAGAAATATTCCATCACCGGTAAGAGCATACATTTTGTTGGATTTCAGCGACGGCCCATCGTCTTCTAACGAAATCCCCGTTTGCGTTCCGATAATCGTGTTGCCCGAAATGACTGTTCCGGTGTTCGCGTCCACGGTCATTCCAAAAGTGCCAAGCAAGCCGCTATTGAGGGATATATTGCCTGTCACCGTATCTACCGTGCTCGAACCAAAAAGCATGTTGATGGTGTCTTCGTTTGCCGAGTTAACAAAGTTGTTCTCAACTTTCGCAGTGATCTGTCCCGTTGGAATGTCGCTCGTAAAGCCGGAGCTACCTGCAATATCAGTCGGACCTAGAGGGCCCGTCACATAAATTCCCCCGAAATCGAAATCATGAACGCTGCAATTTTCCACCGTAACCGATGGATTCGAGCTGCCGCCTTCCATATAGATCCCATACCCAAGTTCGTTGGCCTGCTGGTGAACCGCGATCACATGATTCACCGTTCCTGGGGAGTGTTGATACAAAACACCCACAAGGAATACGAAAGACATCACTTTGTTGTTGCTGCTGTCAACCGTAAGGTTTGTCAGGTTCACGGCCCCAGTCGCGTTTTTCACAAACACATGAACGGCAGCAGGGTCCGAACCGTTGATCGTTGCATTGGTCACTAGACCACCCGCCGGAGATGTGATTCGGACCTGCGCGGAATTCCCCGACGCTATTCCCTCCAGCGTCACCGCGTTGATGATGGTCAGTTGTTCCGGATAAGTCCCCGGGCACACCTCGATCACATTTGCCGACGGCGATTTATTCAGCGCGGCTTGAATCGTGGTGAATTGCGTGCCGGCTTTGCACGTTCCCACGATGTAGGTGAGCGTAGTCGCATGCAGTTCCTGGGCCCCGAAAGCAAACACAAAAGCCGAAATCAACAGCGCTGGCATCAGTTTGAACAGGATTCGCAGCATGGGCTTAAGCCTCCTTTTGAGAAAAAACCGCCTTTGAACCAAAACGCAATTTAGGGACAGGCTTGCAATATGGTAGTCACGCCTAAATAAGTGCTGCCGGTGGTTGGGAATCCGGACTCAGCCTCATACGCGGTCGCTGTGTCCACAAACGTGTTGGAATGCACCATGTTGGGAGAGCCCGTGGTGTGGCAAGCCTCGATCCCTGTGGGAGCGGTAGTGACTACGTTGCCGGTTACCACTGACTTTGTGATATTCGTTTCCACGTCGATTCCGGTGGCGGCTGCGTTGTAAATCTTGTTGGATTTGATGGAAATTCCGTCACCCTTTAACTCGAAGCCAAAATCCCCGTACACGAACGTATTATTCACGGCCGAACCTGAAGACCCGTCGAGGTAGATTCCTGTTACATTGTTGTTGAACGTATTCCCGGAAATCGTAACGGTTGCGCCGGCAAACACCTGAATGCCATAAGGGTTAAGGTTAAACAAATTGTTTTGTATGGTTGCAGTCAGCTCGGAGCTGGTTGAGCTGCTCTGCACCCAAATGCCTACGTTGTCATGATCGAGGGTCGAATTCTCTACCGTTACTTTCGGATTCGCGCTGCCCCCTTCTAGATACATTCCAATGCCGCCCTCGCCATTCTCGTCGTTAAACGTCACCGTGTGATTGATCGTTCCAGGCGTATTCATATAAAGAATGCCCACCACCTGCGCGCCTGACACGCTGTTGTTCGTGGCGTCCACTACCAAATTCGTCAGAACCACGGTCCCGTCGACGTTCTTGACGAGAATTTGGACCGCTGCTGCTCCACCGTCCAAAAGGGTCGCGTTGTTCACCAAACCACTCGATGGAACCACGAGCGTGGCGTAGGACGAATTGCCGGACGGGACACCTTGCAAAGTGACCGGTCTGGTAATAGTCACCTGCTCGGGATACTTGCCTGGGCATACCTCAACAATAGTCGGTGCCGGCGTCGCGTTGAGTGCGTCTTGGATCTTAGTGAATTGCGTGCCTACCTTGCAGGTGCCTACGACATACGTGGTGGCGTGCAGTACCGGAGCCTCCACAGTCAATAGGCATGCGGAAACCACCAGGAGCACGAACTTGAGTCGCGACATGAGCAGAACCTCCGTTTGCTTGAAATCCGTGGCCAACAATTCTCAGGTTTGAGGTTCAAAGGCAATGGAGGCGATGTGAGGATTAAATGGATTTTAGATGAAGTGCTAACTCGCTCATTGCGCTAATTTTAACTTGCGCAAGACGGGCAGGACGGCGCACCATACCTCATTCCTCTAGCCCTCGAATGGAAACGTCTAAGACCATTTTCCGGTTTGGTCCCTTCGAATCCCGTCCTCGGACTCGGGAACTGCTGAAGCACGGCTCAAGATTGAAGATTCGCCCTCAGCCTTTGGAGGTCCTGAACGTCTTGTTAAGCCGGGCCGGGGACGTTGTGACCCGCGACGAGCTCCGCGAGAAGCTTTGGTCCTCCGACACATTCGTCGATTTCGAGCGCGGCCTAAACGGCTCCGTAAAGGAGCTACGAGCCGCTCTGGGGGATTCCGCCGCAGACGGTCAATATATCGAAACACTGGTTCGGCTGGGGTACCGTTTCATTGCCCCGGTAGAGGTCATCGAGCGTTCTGCGCCAGCTGCTTTGCCGCCGCTCGAATTGCAGCCCCGCGTGTCACCCCATAAGGAAGTTTTGCCGGAATCCGTTTCCACCTTGAATAGCGCGCCCCGAAAATCTCTACGGCGATGGGGATTCGTCCTGGGAGCCGTGATCGTGGCCGTTGCGGCCATCGCTTATTTTCACATTTCTCGCGCCCGAGCCCGGCGTACGATAGCGACTGGAAAGATCATGTTGGCAGTACTGCCGTTTGAGAACCTCACCGGGGATGCCAGCCAGGATTATTTCAGCGATGGCCTGACCGAAGAAATGATCGCCCAACTCGGTCACCTCGACCCCACGCATATCGGTGTGATTGCACGTACCTCGGTAATGCACTACAAACACGCACAGTTACAATTGCCTCAAATCGCTCAACAACTTGGCGTTCAATACGTGCTCGAAGGCAGCGTTCGGCGCGACTCGAACAAAGTACGAATCAACGCCCAGCTAGTACAAGTGAAAGACCAGGTTCCGCTCTGGTCGCGACAGTACGACCGCGAGCTCAGCCACCTTCTGGTTCTTCAGGCCGAGATCGCTCAAGACGTTGGCGACGAGATTCAGCTCTCCCTCGGCGATGGCCGCAAGCCAGCGAGCGGCCGGCCCGCGATGGCCTCTCCAACCACGTCTTACGAAGCCTACGACTTGTATCTCAAAGGCCGTTATTCTTGGAACAAGCGCACCGGCCAAGGATTTCAACAGGCCGCCGAGTATTTTCAGCAAGCGATCGACAAAGACCCAAAGTACGCTCCTGCCTACGCTGGTCTGGCGGACACGTTCGCTCTGATGAGCAGCTACGGTTTCGCTCCGCAAGGGGAGTTCATACCCAAAGCGCGCGCTGCGGCCTTGAAAGCGTTGCAAATCGAGGAAACACTCGCGGAGGCACATACCTCGCTTGCCGTAATTGCACAGAATTACGATTGGGACTGGCTAACCGCGGAGAAAGAATACCGGCGAGCCCTTCAGCTGGACCCCGACTACGCTACCGCACATCAATGGTACGCCGAGTGTCTCGGTTTTCAGGGGCGCTTAGACGAGGCGTTTGCCGAGAGCGAGCGCGCCCGCAAGTTGGATCCCTTGTCGTTGATTATTGCCGCCGATAACGCAGCGCTTCTTTACTATTCAAGGCAATACGACCGCGCTATCGACGAATTCCGAAGAGTATTGGAAATGGAACCGAACTTTCCGCGGGCTTACATAGTGATCTATCCGCTCGTTGAAAAGGGATTATTCGCGGAGGCGCTAGCCGACGTGGACAACTGGAGCCGGCTGGGCGATTCGCCTTGGCCCCTGGCGGTGCAGGTCTACGTCTACGCACGATCCGGCCAAATGGCTCAAGCCCGGCGCAGTCTGAAAAAATTAGAGCAGATGGACCGCCAGCCGCAGTATCTGGATCCGGCAGCGATGTTGATGGCCCACGTGGGTCTGGACAACAAAGAGGAGACCTTCACCTGGTTACAAAGAGCCTATGACGCGCGCTCGCCTCTCACCACTCTCAAGGTCGACCCGATGTATGATCCGCTGCGCAGCGACCCGCGCTTTCAGGATTTCCTGCGTCGCGTCGGCCTAGCGAACTAATCTTGCTGTCCGCCACAGGTCCCACGTCTCACGGAGCCAAAAATTGATTAACTGGGAAAGTTCTATGACGGCTTGGCTAGTCTCGGGAGTTCTGAAATCGTTCTCCAAGGCCAGCCATTTCAAATTGGGTAGAGAAGAATTCTCAGGACTTTCTACGCGGGCCGCATGTGTTTGAAAGGTTGCTGGAAATTAGTCTTTGATGACTGGGTAACCTGATTCAGTCCAGCCGCGCCAACCGCCATCCATCGAAATAACGTTGCGGTAGCCCATTTTCTGAAGATTGTCAGCAGCCAGGGCGGAGCGATATCCGCCTCCGCAATAAAGCACAATTTCAGCATCTTTGTCGGGGACGGTCTTTTCGATGTCGCGCTCGATGACCCCTTTGCCTAGGTGAATGGCGGCAGGGATATGTCCGCGCGACCATTCGCTTTCTTCGCGAACGTCCACCAGAATCAGGGGTTGGCCGGAATCCATTTTCTTTTTTATTTCGTGGTAGTCTTCTTCTTTAATTCTTTTCTTTGCGTCCCTGACGAGATTCAGAAAACCTTGCGGATGGTCCATCGATTTCACTCCTTAGATCGGTATCCGATCGTAATAAAAGTTGGAACGTTGCGCACCGAATTTATTTTTAGAAGGTTATTCTGATTACTTCATGTCGCGCCAGTTGCAGCCTATCTTGGTATCGACGAGCAAAGGGACGCTGAGCTTATACACATTTTCCATCACTTGTTTAACAACTTTAGTGAGGCGCGGGATTTCGTCTTCCGGACCTTCGAAAAGCAATTCGTCGTGAACTTGGAGGATCATCTTGGACTTAAAATCTTTCTGAAGACGTTGGTCCATTTCGATCATGGCGAGCTTGATCAGATCGGCGGCCGCTCCTTGCATGGGCGTGTTCATGGCGGTGCGCTCAGCGAAATTTCGCATGTTCGGCTGAGGGGAATTGATTTCGGAAATAGGGCGGATACGACCGAAGAGCGTTTTCGTATAGCCGGATTTGCGAGTCTCGGCAATTTGACGGTCCAGAAATTTCTTTACGCCGCTGTAGCGTTCAAAATAAGCGGCGATAAATTTTGCAGCTTCGCGCGTATCGATGCTTAGATTCTGGGCTAGACCGAAAGCCGAAAGACCGTAAATTACACCGAAGTTGATGACCTTTGCTACGCGCCGGTGATCGTGTGTTTGAGCGAAAGGCGCCACGCCGAAAACTTCCTGCGCTGTACGAGAGTGGATGTCCTCGCCGCGACGAAACGCTTCAACCAGTACAGGATCTTCTGAGAGGTGCGCGAGGATGCGCAGCTCGATTTGCGAATAATCCGCGGAGAGAAGTTTGCAACCGGGCGCGGCAACGAAGGCGGCTCGGATTTCGCGTCCTAATTCAGTACGTATGGGGATATTTTGCAAGTTTGGATTTGAAGAACTTAGGCGACCGGTGGCGGTGCCGGTTTGGCAGAAGCGCGTATGCAACCGTCCGGAGACTGGATGGATCAAGCGCGGCAAACTATCCGAGTAAGTTGATTTAAGCTTTGCAAGCTCGCGATATTCCAGGATTTTCTTGGGCAATTCGTGAACCAGGGCGAGTTCGTTCAACACTTCCGCGGCGGTGGAACGCGTCTTGACTCGGCTTTTTCGCGGTGGTTGTAGATTCAACTTGTCGAAGAGGACTTCGGCTAGTTGCTGGGGGGAATTGATGGTGAATTCAAAACCAGCGAGATCATAGATGCTCTTTTCCAAGCGAGTGATTTCGTCTTCAGCTTTCTTTGAAATAATGTCCAATTCTTTTTTGTCCACGCGAACCCCGGCGGCCTCCATGCGGGCAAGCACGGGTGCGAGCGGGAGATCGATCTCCTCGTAAACGTCCAGGAGGCCTAGCTTTTCTACTTCCGCTCGGAGGATTGGCGCTACACGAATGAGAAAATCGGCTCGCTCGCCCGGAGCTCCGGACAGAGTCCGATTCAGGTGGCGCAGAACAACTTCGGCGAATTCATGATTCGCGGTGGTGGGACGGAGGAGGTAAGAATAAAGCATGGTGGCGTGGCGAATTCCAGACACTGCATCGCGATGCTCGGAGGCGTCGGGCATAGCCAGAAGATTAAACAATTTGGGGTCGTGCACTATTTTCGGACGCTTGGAATCGCCGAGCCATTCTTTCCAGGCCGCCAGATTCTTATTCTCGGCATCGTTTGGGAGTATGTGGGCTGTTCCCGAGTTTGAGGAAACTTCCAGGCTGCGGACGTATGTACCGTAGCCTTCGTCGTCCGGTTCTTCGGCATCGAGAGTTAGCCAGGCTGCTATTTCGGTGCCGCGAGGTGTCTCCTTGAAGAATTTTCGCAATTCGTCGGGCGAGGTGAGCGCTGAGTAGACGCTTTTCTGTTCGTCCATGACGGGAGCGAGCTCACGAAGTAAGGAGGTGAAGCCAAGCTCGGCATAGAGATCGCGGAGTGTAGAAAGATGCGGCTGCTGAATCTTTAGCGCTTCAAGATCGAGTGGCACAGGTGCGTCGGTGGGGATGGTGGAAAGCTGTTTGCTCAGTTTTACAAACTCGCCGCATTTTTCGAGCGCTTCACGGTAGCTGGAGCGTTTTACTTCGCTGGCGCGTTTCAGAGCCTCCTCTGCGCTGCCAAATTGCTGGATCAATTGGCGCGCGCCAACTTCACCGATACCGGCTTTGCGGCGTTCGCCGGGTGCGGGCTTGTCGTTCGGATCGCGTGCCCCGGGAATATTGTCAATGGAGTCGCCCATCAAGGCCATGACGTCAGGAACTTTGTGGGGAGGTACGCCCATTAGTTCTTCGACCATCTTTTCGTCGACGATCAAGTCGCCTTTTGTTGGGTTCAGAAGGCGGACAGGGCCGCCGACTAGCTGCATCAGGTCTTTGTCGCTGGTGACGATGAAAACTTCCAGATTTTCTTCTCTTGCTTGGCGCGCCAGGGAACCGATCACGTCATCGGCTTCGTAGCCGGGATATTCGAGAATGGGCAGGCGCATGGCTTCGCAATAGCGGCGAACGAAAGGCATCTGTAGGGAGAGTTCATCGGGCATGGGTGGGCGCTGCGCTTTGTAAGCGGCGAAAATTTTGTCGCGGAAGGTGGGAGCGCTGTGGTCATAAACAACCGCAAGATAATCGGGGCGGCGCTCTTTATTGTTGAGTAGACGGCGCATCATAGTCGCAAAAAGGTAAGGAACCTTTGTGGGGATGCCACCGCTCTGCAGACGTTCCATGGGCGCGAAATAGGCGCGGAAGATGTAGCCCATGGCGTCGACAAGGAACAGCCGTTTTGTCTCTTTGGAAGGCATTTAACCAGGTGGTTCGCGCGGTGAAGAGCGAACATTCAGTATATCAAAACGGCAAATTTCTGCATTCCAGAGCGATCTAGGGCGGAAACGCGTTAAACGAATTCGAGAATGTATCTTGACTCCTAAGCCGCTGAGGCTTATAGGTATTACATCTTTTTTGCACTGCTCGTGGCCGGACGGCTGGGGACACCCGTTCCGATCAGTCTTCTGCACAAATTTGGTCCATTCGAATTGAAAATTCAGGGGAGTGCTATGACTTCTTTCCACAGGCGGAGTCTTTATTTCGCGTTCATTTGCGCAACTCTTTTCATCGCGTTTTTGGGCCCGACGACGACCCAGGCCCAAACGTTTCGCGGAACGATATTGGGTACGGTGACCGATAGCACAGGTGCAGCGCTGGTGGGCGCTACTGTGACAGTACATAACGTCGATACCGGCACGGACCGCATTACGGAGACCACCTCGGACGGCGGCTACCTGATGCCCGAGCTCCCGGTGGGGACTTACGACGTGACAATCTCAATGAAGGGATTTCAGAAAGCGACCACCACCAGCGTAATGGTGACAGTGGCCGGGGAGCGGCGTGTGGACGCTTCGCTGAAGCCGGGAGCGACTTCGCAGTCCATTACCGTTTCAGGCGAGACGCTGCCGACGGTAGAAACGGCGAGTGACACTCTCGGCGGCACCTTTGAAAGCCAGCAAGTGGAAGACCTGCCGATCAATGGGCGCGATTATACCAAGCTGCTGATTATGGTCCCGGGGACGGCGGGTGAGCCGAATGGCGGTGGTGACTCACCCGGGTCTTATGGGCTATTCAGCGCGGACGGGAGCCGAGGGCGATCGAACAACTATTTGCTTGATGGCACGGATATGAATGACGGTTATCGAAACCTCCCTGCGATTAACCAGGGCGGAGTGTTTGGCGTTCCGGGGACAATTCTTCCGGAGGATTCAATACAGGAATTGAATGTGCTGACGAATTTCGAGGCGGAGTATGGAAGAAATTCCGGCGCGGTGGTGAGCATCGTTACGCGGAGTGGAACGAATCAGCTTCACGGCAGCGTATTCGAAGATTTTAGGAATGCCGTGTTGAATGCGAGAAATTATTTTAATGATATTGGCCAGCCCAAAGATGCGTTTCGCAATAATCAGTTTGGGGGATCACTCGGCGGGCCGATCGTCAGAGACAAGACATTCTTCTATGTTTCGTACGAAGGCCAACGTGAAGGCATGGCCATTACTTCTATTAACGATGTGCCTACATTGAATGATCCTGCGAATACAAATGGCACCGATTACACCCAAGCGATTACCTCGCTAGGGGGCACGGCGGTGCCTTGCACTACAACGGTGATCGCCTGTGTCAATGCTAATGCGAATGTGGTCAATCCCGTGATTCTGAATCTGTACAATTTGTGCAACGGCAATGGGCATTGCTCCGGTGGAACAAACGTGTGGCCTACGACCTCGGCAGTGGGCGGCCCGGCAACGAATAATCTTGACAGCGCGCTTATCAAGATCGATCAAGTCTTGAACCCTAACAACCAAATTTCCGGACGCTATTTTTTCGGTAATAGCCACCAGAGTTTTCCGCTGGGCGTGGGCGGCGGAAACAATCTGCCCAATACGAACACGAATGCTCCGATTCGCACGCAGCTCGTATCCGTGAGCTGGGTCCATACAGTTTCGCCAGAAAAAGTGAACGAAGCGCGATTTGGCTGGAATCGCTATCGCAATGGATTTTTCCCTCAAGACGCGGCGATCTTTGGCGATCCCAACGCTTCACTAGGATTAAACACAATCGATCTTCTGGGTCCAGCTAATCCCCGTGATTACGGTCTGCCAACGATTTCAGTAGGCGGCCTCGCTTCTCTCGGTTCCTCCGGTTTTTCCAACCCGCGCAATCGTGTGGATTCCAACTGGCAGTTTTTCGACAATTTTTCGTGGAAATTGGGTCGCCACGACATAAAGTTTGGTGGCGAATTCCGCCGCACGACGGTGGATTCATTTAACGACCTTGTTGCGCGCAGCGAACTTGATTTCAATGGTCTGGCAGACTTCCTAGCCGGCGGGCTCAGCGGTGGGACGGAGAACTTCGGAAACACCTCGCGAAACACTCACCAAAATTCGTGGGGATTCTACGTTCAAGATGGAATACACGTGAACACCAGATTGACCGTGAATGTGGGACTACGCTGGGATTATGACGGGGTGATTGGCACGGATGGTAATCAGTTTAGTATTTATAACCCGAGTGTTGGGCTGGTTCGGCCGAGCCAACTCTATCCCAAGGATTTTAACAATTTTGCTCCTCGACTGAGTGCAGCCTACGACCCATTCGGAAAAGGCAAAACGATTGTCCGAGCGGGCGTGGGAATTTTTTATGACGGTTTCTCTCAGGATTTTTTCACCGGTCAACTCGCCTATAACACAGACAACACAGGGCCGGCGTACAACCCAATTGGGCCGAATCCTGTTTTTATCACTTCCGTCCTCAATCCGGCTCTTCCGGTTATTAACAACCCTCTGAATCCATTGGTGGGCGATACGATTATCCAGCCACACCTAGCAGTGTTCGACCCGGCTTCGGTCACGCCGGGGACCGCGACTAGTACAGATGCGTTCACGGTGTCTCAAAACCTCCGCACGCCGTACGTTTACAATTACAATCTTAATATTCAACAGCAGTTGCTTCCGAACACGGTACTTCAGGTTGGGTATGTCGGATCGGCGGGCCGGAAACTCTTCTATTTCCGCGATATCAATCAGCCGACGCATGCGGAGATCACTACGATCGATGAATTCTGCGGATTTACGGCTACGATCGCGCGGGGGATGCCGCAATGTCCAGGCGCTCCGGTCGTCGGTTTTACCACACCACTGAGTCCTTTGGCGCCCAATCCGCCGTTTTTTGTTAATGAGATTGAGACGGGCGCAAACTCAAACTACAACTCACTTCAAGTTTCACTCACACAACGCAATTGGCACCGTTTCAATAATCAGATCTCCTATACCTGGTCGCATTCGATTGATACGGCGAGCGATGGTCAAGACTATGTTCCAAATGCTTCGCAGCCGAACGACAGTACGGATCCGGAAAGCAATAAAGGGCCGTCGAACTTCGATGTACGAAATAGATTCGTAATGTCCTCGGTGTATGACTTCCCGAAAATAGACAAGCTTAAGAAATTTGGGGAGGGTTGGTCGTTCAGCGGCATCTTGACTGTTATGAGTGGCCACCCGTTCAGCTTGAACTATTTCTACGAAGGTGACTACGATGGAAGCGGAGAAGGATTCGGACGACCTGACGTTGTGGCACCAATCCAATACAATTATAGTGATCCCACTGAGTTTCTGAATTTGGCGTCTTTTTCAGTGCCCTGCACGCTGGTGGGAGGTACAAGCACCTCGAATTGCGTTCCGGGGACTCGCCATTTCGGCAGTGAAGGCCGTAACTCGCTGTTGGGACCAGACTATAGAAATCTGGACTTCGCCATCAGCAAAATGACCTCTATCAATGAGCGATTCAAACTACAGTTCCGAGCAGATTTCTACAACCTTGCGAACCATCCTAACTTCGCCAGCCCGCTGTTGCCGGCGTTCTTTGCCGACGCTGCCCCGAATGGCATCAGCACAGGCGTTTCGCCCGATGTTCTTCCCATAGGCCGGAGCCAGGGGTTCTATCCTCTCACGGAAACCTCCGACGTGGGTTTGGGGAATCCGATACTAGGTGGTGGCGGGCCTAGGAGCATCCAGTTCGCTGTAAAGCTCTTGTTCTAGTCTGAGCAAATACCTAACGAACGCAGTTTAGCGGCTCGGATTCCCGTAAAAGGAGCTCCGGGCCGCTTTTATTTTGCGGAATATCTCCGAAATTCTGGAGCTATTTGCTAGGCTGATCGAATTGTGGCCGCCATGGAAACGCGGCTGTTTGTAACCTAAGTGAAATATTCTCAAGGGTCTCTGCGTATTGATATATGGAGCGACGAAAGACTACCGGAGAGATGAGCGCCGCCGAAATAGCGGAAGTGCTTACCCAAGTCCGGGCCGGCGATGCAGACGCCTGGGGCGAGCTCTATAGGATGTACGCACCGGCGATTTTTCGGTTTTGTCGCAGGGCGCTTCCCACGCGGGAAGACGCCGAGGATGCAACGACGGAAGTATTCATGAAGGTACGACAGAAACTCGGAACCTACGACTCGACACGGCCGTTTACTGCTTGGCTCTACAAGGTCGCCAGCAATCATTGCTGGGATATGCTGCGGCGTCGCCGCATTCGACAGGACCTGGAGACCGGCGACTTGGAGACGTTGCCGCTAGAGCATCCCGATCCGAGCCAGCTTGAGCGTTTGCAGGCGGAACACGGCAGCAAAGAAGTACGCAATGGGTTGCAGAAATTGCCGGACCGAGCGCGCATGGCGCTGGTTTTACGTTACTTCGCGGAAATGAGTTATGAAGAAATCGCCGACACGCTGGGGGTGCGCCGAGCGTTTGTGGGTGTTTTACTTTTGCGCGCGCGCCACCAATTGCGCGATGTGCTGGCAGGTGCCGACCCTTCGCTGGCCGTCGGTGCAGCAGGAGCAAAGAGATGAGCCATTTCGATGAGATGACCGCGCTCCTTTATCTGGAGTCGCAGCTTGATGCCGACCACGCGCGTGAGATTGCAGCGCACGCCGCTTCCTGTCCCGACTGCCGCGAGCTACTACACGCGCTGCAAACCGAAGGGATTTGGCTGCGCGAATCGCTGGCGGGAGAAGACGAAGTGGTTCCGGCACGCTTGACCGAGGGGCGAGAACGGAACGCGGCTCCGTGGGGATGGATTTCAGCGCTG
Source organism: Binatus sp. (SeqCode) (assembly GCA_035602755.1). GTDB lineage: Bacteria > Acidobacteriota > Terriglobia > Acidiferrales > UBA7541 > Palsa-295. Next base: position 25,246 of record DATNLR010000120.1, read on the forward strand.
GGCCTGAGTGCAGGCGGGGCTTACACGCTTTGGAGTGGTTTTGTTGAGCCGTGGCGTGCGCAAGCGGCACAAGCGGGTTTTACTCAGGGAAATCTGTTCACCATGCTTTTTTTCAGCGGTGCATTCTGGAAAGGATGGGACGCGATGCGAAGCTTAATGGAATTTCTGGCAGTGGCGACTCTTGGTCTGGTTGTAATGTGGTTGCTACGCCGGCGTTGGCGAAGTCTGAGCACCATCGCGGTCGTCTTGGGAGCGATGATTTGCTCACTGGCGACACCTCCGGCCGCGTCCGCTGCGGAGACAAAACAGGGCGACCCCAATTACACGTTGCCCGCCGGCGAGGAAGTGAAGACCGATCTCATCGTTTTTGCGGATCGGACGCAGATTAACGGCACGGTGGATGGTGACTTGATTGTGTGGTCGCGCAGCGTGATTGTGACCGGCCACATAACCGGTGACGTTCTTTGCTTTGCAGAACAACTCACTGTGAACGGCCCCGTTGATGGGAACGTCCGAACTCTTGCGCAGAATGCAACGTTGAATAACAAAGTCGGAAAAAACGTGATGGCATGGGCGCAGGAATTGGAACTGACGGAAACTGCTACCGTTGGCGGCACGGTAACCGTGGGAGCCGGCAATGCTGAGCTCAGTGGCCATATAGCCGGGGACGTGTTGGGTTTCGCCGAAAGTTTTGACGTGAATGGCTCCTTGGGTCGTGACGCGTCATTTCAGGCTGGGACGCTTCATATCGGCCCTGACGCCGAGATCAGGGGTCACACAAAATTCACAGGAGGCCGCGAGGCGGAAGTTTCTCCGTCGGCGAAACTTGCAAGCCCTATCGTATTTATATTGAAGAAACACGGCAACGAGCGGAATTATTCTTCGCCAAGGTTCTACTGGCACCAAGTTCTGCTTTGGGGAGCGAGCTTTGTCTTTGGACTTGTTGTGCTGTTGCTCGCGCCCGGATTTTTCTTCGATGCGGAGCGCGCGTGCGGCAAGACTGCCCAAGCAGTTGGTTTTGGTTTGCTATTTTTGTGTGCGACGCCGATCGCCGCAATTATACTTTGCGTCACGATAGTGGGTCTGGGAGTCGGCATTTCAACTTTGTTTCTTTACCTTATCGCCATCTATTCTGCGCAGGTTTTTGTCGGGTCCTGGCTAGGGGAAAGAATCCTGGGCAGCGGCGTCGGAGTGGGAGCTGGTCTCGGAAGATTGGCGTTAGGGCTTTTGCTGCTGAGAGCTGTCGGGATGCTGCCCTACGTCGGGCATTGGATTTCGTTTCTTGTGGTGGCTTGGGGATTGGGAGCTATGGTGCTGGCACTGTATCGATATATGCGCCCACAGCTGGCGGCGGCTATTTAAGAACGGGTGTCTAGCCGGTTGGTCAAAAAGCACGCAGCTATTTTGTAGTTTTAAATTAGTTGATTGCTAGTTTCTTGCCGACACGTTCGATCGTTTCAAGCGCCCGTTCCAGATCACTTCGCTTGTGAGTTGCAGTGACGATTGTGCGCAAGCGTGCCTTGCCGATGGGCACAGTTGGAAACCCTAGCGCAACGCAGAAGACGCCCTCCGCAAAAAGTTCTCGCGAAAATTGAAAGGCCTTTTCCGCATCTCCGACCATGATGGGCGTAATCGGGGTTTCGCTTGTGCCGATGTTGAATCCCGACTTCTTAAGGCTGCGTTTGAAAAATTTAGTGTTGGACCAGAGTTTTTTAATCAGACGCTCGCCTATCTCCGAATCGAGCAGCGTGAATGCCGCCTGGCATGTGGCAGTAACCGATGGTGGATGTGAAGTGGAAAAAAGAAACGGTCTGGCGCGCTGATACAGAAAATCAATCAGGTCGCGCGAGCCACAGACATATCCTCCGATGGAACCGATGGCTTTGCTTAGAGTGCCCACCTGAATATCGACGCGCCCGTGGCATCCCAGATGATCAATTGTTCCGCGTCCGCGGCTCCCTAGCACTCCTGAGGAGTGCGCGTCGTCTACCATCATGATGCAGTTGTATTTTTCGGCGAGGTCGCAAAGAGCCGGCAGGTCTGCGATGTCACCATCCATGGAGAAAACGCCGTCGGTAATAAGCAGCTTCTTACCATTCCAATTTTCCGTTTCTTTGCAGATGCGCTCGCAATCGGCGGGGTCTTTGTGCTTGAAGACTTTTATGGTGGCTTTTGACAGTCGCGCGCCATCGATGATGGAGGCATGGTTCAGTTCGTCGGAGATGATTAGGTCCTCTTTGCCGAGAATGGCTGAGACGGTCCCTGCGTTTGCCGCGAATCCGGATTGAAAAACAACGCAGGCCTCCACTTGTTTGAAGTGCGCTATCTGTTCTTCCAGACGCATGTGCATTTCCATGGTTCCGGCAATGGTGCGAACCGCTCCGGAACCCACGCCGAATTTCCGGACCGCTTCGATGGCTGCGCGCTTTAGCTTCCGATGGGTAGTCAACCCCAGGTAGTTATTCGAGCTGAGGTTGATTACTTCTTTGCCGTCGAAATTCGCGACCGGTTTCTGCTCGCCTGTTAGAACTTTGAGATGGAAATAGAGATGCTTGGCTTTCAGATCTTCTAGCGCATCGTGTAAATATTGAAGTTGAGGACGTGTGGTGGTGGTGCTCATGAGTTCTCCGATAATGGATGGTCGTGACGACGAGAACTTATTGTAAGCGCAATTCACAGATTGGCGCGGGTGAAAAAGTCATTGGAAATAAATGTGCTGGGACGAACTGTTTCAACCGGACGACTGGGCTACTTCGGCGAACCGTTGGGATAGAACAAAATTTTGCCGGCTTGACCGGATTCAAGCAGTGAGAACGCATCGGTGAATTTTTCGAGAGGTAATTGTTCGCTGAACAGAGGCTCGAGATTGAGCCTTCCATGCTTCAGAAGTTCCGTCATTTGCACCCAAGTTTCGAACATTTTGCGCCCGTAAATTCCTTGGACCGTTGCGCCTTTGAAGATGACGTCGTTTACGAGATCGAAGGTGACCGGATCCTTGGGAATTCCCAAAAGCGAGGCGCGTCCGCCGGGCCTCAGCATTTGAAATCCTTGATGAATTGCGGTTGGGTTGCCGCTCATTTCGAGCAGGACATCGACGCCCGCTCCATCCGTGGCTTCGAGAACGCGCGCGACCACGTCGCCTTGGCTGGGATCGAGGGCTTCGTCGGCACCCATTTTCTTGGCGAGCTCGCGACGATGCGCGTTCACCTCGGTGGCAAAAATCATGGCGCTGCCACACGCCCGCGCCACGGCGATGGCCATCAAACCGATAGGTCCGGCGCCGGTGACCAGTACATTGAGAGCCGCGATGTCTCCGGCGAGCACGGTATGCACAGCGTTACCGAGCGGATCGAGGATCGCGGCGTAGTGTTTCGGAATCGCGGGATCGACTTTCCAGATATTGCGTATGGGAATTAGTACGAATTCAGCGAAGCAGCCGTCCGCATCGATTCCGATGATCTTCACATTTTGGCAGACATGCGGCTGGCCCATACGGCAGGGGCGGCAATGTCCACAATTCACATGCATTTCGGCGCTGACAAAATCGCCAGGGTGGACCGAGGTTACTTCCGATCCCACGTTCTCTACCGTGCCGCAGAATTCATGACCGAACGTCATAGGCGGGTGAATCCGCGAGGCGGACCAGCGGTCCCAGCCATAGATGTGCAGGTCAGTGCCACAGATAGAGGCTGCGTTGACGCGGACGAGTACTTCTGTAGGGCCAGGAGTGGGAATAGGGATTGATTCGAGCTGTGCGCCCCGCTCGGGGCGCGTCTTGCGTAAGGCTTTCATCGTTGCGGTGGGCATCGTTTGCGTAAATCGATTCAGACCAAACAACCAATCTTAACATATCATGTGAGGCAAAAATCGAGAGCGGATGGGTGGTCGTTCCGCTACAATCGCCGCCGGCCCCAAGTTGCGGAATGCGCCGCGGGTTAAATGCACGGCTTCGGAGGAAAGTTGAGCTTTACACAACGGGTGCGCGAAATCCGGTCGGGGTTCGAACCGGCATTCTGGATTGCAAACTTCACGGAAATATTCGAACGCGTTGCCTACTACGCGACGACCGCTGTACTGGCAATCTACCTCAGCGAGCAGTTGCATTTTTCGAGTGAGCTTACCGGGTGGCTGGTGGGAACATTCGGCCTGGTCGTATGGTTTCTGCCGATTCTTGGCGGAACCTTGGCGGACCGTTTCGGTTTTCGCCGGGCGTTGATGTTTGCTTACCTGGTGATGACCGTTGGATATTTTCTCCTGGGTTCTCTCTCGGCTACCTGGATGGAATCTTTGCGTCATGCCATGGGAGATAAATGGCTGGTGCTCGCGATACTTATGATTCCAGCTTTGGGGCCCGGAGTGGTGAAGCCGTGCGTAGCTGGGACCACGGCGCGGGCCTCCAGCGAAAATGTCCGGTCGTTAGGTTATTCCATTTACTACACGCTAGTGAACATCGGCGGCGCGCTGGGGCCCATCATCGCGTGGCTGGTCCGGAAACAGTTGGGATGGGGAATCGAAAGTGTGTTTCGCGTGGCCGCTCTGAGCGTTTTCCTGATGTTTTGGACTACGTTGTTTTTTTATCGTGAGCCAGGACGTTCGGGAGAAGCGAAAGTCGGCAGCGTCTTCACAGCCCTCGGGAACATGTTCGTTGTACTGGGCAACTTCAGATTCGTGCTTTTTCTTCTAATCTCATCCGGTTTTTACATCGTGTTCTGGCAGCAATATGTTTCTGTTCCGCTTTTCATTCGCGGGTATGTGGATCCGAAAGCGAATGTGGATTTGATTTTGTCGGTGGATCCGATCATCGTAATTTGCTTTCAAATTCTGGCGGCATATCTGACGCGCAAAATGCCGGCGGTCAAAGCCATGGCGTTGGGCTTCCTGATGACAGGGCTTTCTTGGACGCTATTGGCGATTCACCCGACTATCCCCATGTTGGTGGCGACATTGGTGGGAGTAGCCCTCGGCGAGATTACGCAGGCGTCTCGATACTACGAGTATGTTTCGCGTCTGGCGCCATCGGGACAACAAGGGCTGTATATGGGTTACGCATTTCTGCCGATTGCCATTGGGTATTTTATCGCCGGGCCGCTGGGCGGATACCTGGTGCACTATTACGGTGAAGTGATACACCGGCCGCAGGAAATGTGGTGGATCATATCCGCGGTGGGAGTTCTTACCGCAAGTCTAACCTGGCTGTACGACAGAATTTTTAAACCCAGCAAGGCTCCGGCTCAGCCGGCCTAGTTGACCATACGGCGGATATTTTCGATGGCTTGCCGCGCGAGCGTGTACTCCGGCTCGATGCGCAGCGCTTCCTGAAAGTATTCGCGAGCCTTTGTGATCATGCCTTTGGCGTAGTAGGCGCGTCCGAGATTGAAATACGGGTAGTGGCGGGGGTCGTAACGGGGGGCGGCGATGGCTTGCTCCAACCACGGGATCGCTTCATCGAAGCGTCCTAGCTCGATCAAGTAAGAGCCGATGTCGTTGTACGGATTGCCAAATTCCGGATCCACTTCGATGGCGCGTTTGCACTCTGCGATGGCCTCCTGTGCTTTTCCCTGGAAGTGATAGGTCCAGCCAAGGAAAGTGTGAGCTTCCGCGGTGGGGAAAATATTCAAGGATTCTGTATAGAGTTCAATGGCCTGGTCATAGTCACCTTGCATCTGTGACTGATAAGCTTGTTGAAGAAGTTCCCAGGCATGTTGCAATCGATCGCGTGTCATTTTTATAGCTCGCGGCTGAAATTCAATGTGCGGACTTTCCAGCGACGGCTGCAATAGCTTCGTTGGTAGAAATAAACTTTGCGCCCAGAGACTTAAGTTCGTCGAGACTGCGCTGTCCTTCCGCTTCGTTCAATGGTTTGATCGCATCTTTGATGACCGATACTTTGCGGCCTCGCTTGAGCAATCCCTTGGCGGCCAGGCGGACACAGTATTCGGTGACCACGCCGAAAACCATATATTCGGAATCTTTGCCCAGGCGATTCACGATGGTTTCGGCATGTGGATTATCGAAAACATCCAGAGTTTGTTTCTCCAGATTGATTTGCTGGTTCTCGAAAATAGAGTCGGGCAATTTCGCGTCCGGATCATTCGGAACGGTGTAAACCGTTTGCGCAAGGCCTTCGCGAACGACACGCGCCCCGGGCGTGTCACGAATGCAATGCGGAGGAAAGGCCTTAAACTCCGGATCGTCCGGGGAATGTTCGCAAGTGTCGGAAACAAGCAGGGCTTGCCCGGCGCGAGCCAAACCGACCAAGCGGTCAATGTTTGGAATGATTTTTTCCGCGCCAGGGACGTAGAGCTTTCCGCCCGGCAGCATGAAATCCTGCTGAGTGTCTACTTCCCATAAGACGATTCTGTTTTCCTGCATAGGCTTTCCATCCGAGCAACAAACCTATTTTAACGCGGAGCCACGAACTCGGCGCCGCACTTGTTCCAGCATCTTTTTCAGGCGCTGGCTGTAGCGCACGGGATAGACGGCGGACCGATTAATTTGCAGAAAGTTTTGCGGAAGCCGGGCCAAACTGTTTATACAGCGGCCGCGCAAGACACTAATCGATTCTCCAGGTACCGATCGCCGGCCGCCTCGCATTACTTCGATTAGCATGGGCTCACTGCCATTGGATGGTTCGCCGTCCAATGTAATTTTATCGCCGATGTATTGCCCTTTGCTATTTGCATACCGCAGCACCTGTTTGCACCCGGGGTAGGTCACTTTTGCAGCGCTCAATTTTGCGGCTTCGTAAACTTCTCCCGCGCGCTCTACTTCCACGAGTTTGTAGATTAAGTTCAAATGCGGGGCGTCGCCTGGAGTGGCCAGCGAAGTGCCAACACCGAAAGCGTCGATTGCCGCGCCTTGGGCTAACAACTCCTTAATTCTGTATTCATCCAAATCGCCGGATGCAAATATCTTGACGTCCTTCCATCCCACACGATCGAGTTCACGGCGCAACCAACGGCTGTCTTTTGCCAGGTCACCACTGTCCAATCGAACACCGGCGGGCTTGCGTCCCATTTTGAGGATGGTTTTCAGGGCCGTGCGCACATCGTATGTGTCCAGGAGAAGAACGGAGTGATCCGGAAAGGCGTCAAGGAAATGAGCAAAAGCTTCTCTTTCGTTTTCGTGGGCCATGACCCAGGAATGCGCCTGAGTTCCATATGTGTTCATGCCGAATTGCTGTCCGGCGAGAACATTGGATGTACCTTCACATCCTCCAATAGCCGCCGCACGAGCTGCGAGGAGGCTTGCTTGGCTGCCATGCGCGCGTCTGGCTCCAAATTCGACGACTTGGCGGCCCTGCGCCGCCGTTACAACTCGCGCGGCCTTACTCGCGATCATGGTTTGATAACTCAAGGTGGCCAGCAGATAAGTTTCCATGATCTGGCCTTCAATGATGGGAGCGACGACTCGCAAGAGCGGTTCGCCGGGGAACGCCAAGCTTCCTTCGGGCATGGCCCAGACATCTCCGGTGAAACGAAATGTCGCGAGGTAATCGAAGAATTCGTCACGGATATTGCAAAACACGGGGTGCTTGCGGAGGAAGGAAATCTCTTCGGTCGTAAAATGAACGTGTTCCAGAAAGTCCAATGCTTGTTCGAGTCCAGCGGCTACCAGAAAATTTCTCTTGGGAGGAAGGTGGCGGACAAAAAGCTCGAACGTGGCCTTGGCGTCAAAGCGGGTTTGCAAATATCCCGCCGCCATCGTCAATTCATAGAGATCGGTTAACAGGCCTGAATATTCAGCCATAGGTCATCTAGCCGTTGCGCTGTTGAAAGGAAATGGTTATTACCTTTCCTGCATCCAACTTGTGATTGTTGACGGAGCGCGGATGAAAAGACAAAACCCCCAAACCTCCGTCGAATGTCATGGACGGGGATGCCTGGGGGTTTTGCCGCGAATCTCTGCGCCGAAGGAAACTACTTCAGTACGGCGTCTTTAAAAGCTTTCGCAGCGCGCAAACGTACGACGGTCTTGGCCTTGATCTTGATAGCCTCGCCGGTTGCCGGGTTGCGACCCATGCGCGCCTTACGATGTGCCTTTACCGAGCGGCCGAGCCCTGGAATTACGAATTTGCCCGCTCCCTTTGTTTCCTTTACAGCCAGCTTGAAAAATTCGTCAAAGAAAGACGCGACTTGCTTCTTGGACACCGGCTTTTCAGGAGTGCTAACCTTCTCAGCCATGTGTGCAATGATTTTAGATTTGCTCAGCGGATTTGCCATCGAGTTACGTTTTCCTCCTCATTGTAATTTCTGCGTGGCCCCGGGGTTCGGGATGCCTTGCGGACTATAGCTGCACTGTTCGTGGAACGCAAGGAAATCCTTGAAAAAAGCCCGAAAAATGGGCCTTTCCTCCATAGGTGTTATACGCATAAGTTTTTTATTACGCGCCGAGTTCGTTATAAAAAAGCGCGACAGCTTTGATTCCGCCAAAATAATTTTCAAGCGCGATGTGTTCGTCGGGCGCGTGTGCGTTTTCGTCCGGCAATCCAAAGCCCAGGAGTACGCAAGGGACCTTGAAAGTATCGTGCATTTGAGTGACAAACGGAATGGAGCCACCTTCACGAATAAACACGGCTTTCTTGCCGAAGCCGGTCTCCAGCGAGTGGATGGCTTTCTGGAAAATTGGGTGCGAATACGGCGCGACCCATGGTTTTCCAGTGCTAAGGACCTCGAATTTGCAGGTAACTTCCTTGGGCAACAATTTGCGAATATGTTTTTCGACTAATTTCGCGATTTTAGCTGGATTCTGATTCGGTACGAGCCGCGTGGATATCTTCGCCCAAACTTTGGAAGGAATCACCGTTTTCGCGCCTTCACCCATATACCCGCCCCAAATTCCATTTAGCTCGAGCGTCGGCCTGATCCAGAGCTGCTCCACGATGGAGTATCCTTTTTCACCGCATAATCCCGGGGCGCCCACCGTTTTTCGAAAATCTTTTTCTCTCCAGGGCAGAGAATTCAGCGCTTTTCGTTCCTGGCGCGAGACAGTAGCAACGTCATCGTAGAAGCCGGGAACCGTTACGCGGAAATTCTTATCGTGAAGTTTCGCAATCATCTGGGCCAGGATGGTGATGGGATTTGGCACCGCGCCGCCAAACACTCCTGAATGTAAATCCTGCGCAGGCCCAGTGAGCTCGATCTGATAGTAGTTTAGCCCGCGCAAACCATAAGTGATCGACGGCACGCCTTTGCCCAGCATGGAAGTATCCGAGACCACCAAAGCATCGGCTTTCAAACGCTCGCGATTTTTCTGCACGAAATCCCATAGGCTCACGCTTCCGACTTCTTCTTCCCCTTCGATCATTACTTTCACGTTAACGGGGAGTTTTCCGGTCGTATTTTTGAGCGCTTCGAGCGCCTTCAAATGGATGTGAACCTGACCCTTGTCGTCAGCGGTGCCACGACCGAAGAGCTTTCCGTCCCGGACAGCGGGTTCGAAAGCCGGACTGGTCCACAAATCCAAAGGTTCCGCGGGCTGCACATCGTAGTGTCCATAGAAAAGGATGGTGGGCTTTCCGGACGCATGCAGTGATTCTCCGTACACCAGCGGATGCATCTTGGTTTGCGCGATTTCAATATTTTCCAAGCCCGCGGCGCGCAACTTCTCTGCTACCCAATGCGCGGCCCGCTCGATGTCGGGCTTGTGTTCACTTTTGGTGCTAACGCTAGGAATCCGAAGGAATTCTTTTAGTTCCGTCAGATTCCCCTCGCGATGCGAGTCAATATAATCAATCAAATTCATTCATGCTCCTGACGCCGCGAACCACCGCTCACTGCAATTGGCCGCAATTTAGCGTGTGAACCCGTAATTCTACGGAACCTTCCTATATTTCAGCAAGCTTTTTAGCCTGACTGTGTTATTAGGCACTTGGTGCAGCGAGCAAGGTTGACTCTGAGTCGCATGGCATGCACGATATCAACAGATATGAGTGAAACACAGGTAAGCGGGCAAACTAGTGCTCAACGCCGGAGTTCACGCGTTTTCACGCGGATACCCGTGCGCGCCACGGGAAAGAGCGTTCAAGGCCGAAAGTTCCGAGAGAACAGCCAGACGATTGTGATCAATGCCCACGGCGGATTGCTTTATCTGCAGGAAGAAATTGCGCTGGGCGCGGATCTGGTGCTGATCAATCCCGTTACTGAGGAAGAGCAAGAGTGCCGCGTGGTATATCTCGGCGATACATCTGAAAAAGGCACGCGCGTGGGCATTGAATTTCTGTCACCTAGCCCACATTTTTGGGGCGTTGATTTCACACCGCAAGATTGGCCGCCGGGCCCATCTTCCCATCCGGTCCACTGATTCCTTCCGACAACAGATTGGTCAGGAGTGGTGGGGAACTGACTCGCCGCTCGTCCGATGCGAGACTGTTCTTAGTTCGAAGGCGCCGTTTCATATAGGGACAAATCCACATCTTTCCATTTCCCATCGATAATCTCTTTGCGAATCTGCGCCGGAGTTTTTCCCTTTTGAGTTTCCGTATACGCGAGAACCGCTTCTTTCTGGCATAGCGAGCAGACGGAGGCGTGTCGGTCGGTGTAACAGCTCAGCAAACTGGTATGTCCCATTTCCTTGTCACAATGGCAATAGCAGGGTTGCTGATAAAGCACGTTTTTAACTTTCGCCGCCAGCGCATAAACATTCTTGGTTTGCTGATCGGCGAATTGAGAAGGGTCGAGCGTTTCGGGCAATGGCTCTTTTGAACGAGTCGCGTGGTAAGCGGGCACCTCAGGCGCCGGGCTTTTTTCCTGAGCAGGCTGCTGGGTGGAAGGTTGCGACACGTCTTGGGCGTGCAGCAGGCCAAAACCGAATCCGGCTATCGCAAAAATAAATATCACCGCGACCGAGCTTGATTTTCGCATCGTCGACCTCCAACCATCATTACAACCCGAGGCTTGCGAGCACCTCATAAATCGTATCACAGGAAGCGCTGACACTAATCGGCTAGTGCCGACGATCTCCTGCTAGGTTGGGACCATACCAACGCGCCGAGAGCCAAAATCACGGGATAACAGACGATCACGTAGCGGGGCTCGACTGTCTGTAACTGCGTTAGAAAAATCGTGCGAATCAAAACCAGAGCTATGAGAAATGCAACCATGGGCTGCTTGCGAAAACGCCAGGCCCCGATCGTCGCAAGGACGAGATACATGAAGTTTAAGATCCCGAATCCGATTGTTGTGGCGAAGTCCGTTTTGTCGTTTCGCCACATTTCTTTCGGCGGCCATAACTTTCCGGAGTAGGGAAGTAACGCTATCCGCGAGGTAAACCAAATCGTACACATTCTCTCGAGCGGAATTTCAACGTAGGCCCTAATTGGCCGGCGTGTTTTTCTCTCGCGGGCGAGCGTCGCGAATTCGCGATCGAGAAGAGGGGACATCTGTAAATCGCTGTTGTAATGGTCAAGCAGTAGCTTCACGCGAGCTCGTTCAGCGTTTGAATCGAATGCCGAGCTGGGCAAATCTTCCACGCGAATTGGTTCTTTTCCTAGCTTCCAAGTCACGAGATAAGCGTCTTTGAAGCGAACCATCCAGGTGCCGGTCCAGGAATAAAAACCGCGAGGAATGAAATCGCCATATGTTTGCGCGTAACGTGGAGCGAGAAATTCGATACGTCCCATTATTCTTGCATTGCGTGCAGCCCAGGGAAGCAAAGGGAGAATTAAGCCGACTGAAATCCAAGACACGGCTAACAACAGTTTTGGCCAGTTGGCGCGCTGGCGCCAGCAAATTGCGAGGACCAGCCCGGCTGCTAACAAGAAAAGAGGGGTTTCCGGTCGCACCAAGGACCCCAGGCCGACAATTATTCCGGTTGCGAGCCACGACGCGACTTGGGAATACAAGAGGCGGCGGTCGCATGGTTTACTGGAAGAGATTGTGGATGACCGGCTAAAGGCGGTCAAGAAAGCTAATACTGCCAAAGTCGTGAGAAAGGTTGTGAGGACTTCGGTAAGGAGTGCGGCACTGTAATTTGCTGTGAACGGACAAAGTGCGGCCGTCCACAAAGCTATGGTGGATACACGAATCTTACTGGCAGCGGGCGTAAGCAACCCCGCGATCACGGCGGTCAAGACGCATGTCAACAAATCGATGAATGCCTGAAAAAACATAACCGCTTTACTTGAACGTCCGAATACCGAGTACAACCCGGATAGAAACACGGGATATCCAGGCATGCGCATATCGACCGGGGTTAATTGGCCGCGAACAAAGAGTCCGTAAACTCGGTGATCCAGCAAATTGCGCGCAAGTTCGTCGTAGAACTTCGTGTCGCCGGCATAGAAGGGAAAACGGATGACAAAAAACAATCGTAGGGCGAAACCCAACGACAACGCAGCCACAAGATGTTTGTAAGATAAGTGACGGAGAATTTCTAAAGCATCAATCCCAGAGTGGATGGGCGGCCTAGCATCCCGAAATGTAGAGGCAGTTCCAGCAGACATCGATTTCCGGCGCAGTACGTTTGAAAAAGAAGTGCAGTACTCTTACCACGACTTGTTAGCCCAAATTCAACTTACACGAAACTACAGGAAGGTGTACAGCGGCGGTTTCGGTGAACTACTGGTTTTTGTTATTATCGACTAAGAAGGTAATGACTTGTGGAGAGTTATTGAAGGACTCGCGACGAAATAACAGGCGTTATCGGAGGACTTATGGAATCTCGAAAGGGTGCTTCTGGGATGGGCAATGATTCGATGAAATTTATGCTGGCCTCGTTGTTTCTGTTAGTGCTGGGCACTTTGGCGTGGGCCAGCTCCGATCCTTGGAAGGCCAAGCCCTATCAACAGTGGGATGCGAACGACATCAAGAGAATTTTTGCGGAATCACCTTGGTGCAAAACCGTAGAGATTGACGCCACATGGAAAGGCGGTGGGTCGAAGTACGAAATGACGGACGATGGCGGAATGGCACTGAAGACCGGCCAGGGCAGCGCGGGAGCTGGGAACGCCCCAACCGGTAAGGCTATTTTTGTGGTGCGCTGGGTATCGGCGCGAACGATCCGTGAAGCGGGAGTCAGAAACTCGGTTCTGGAAGGCCAGATGAAGCCGGAAGATGCGGAAACGGAGGTGGCAAAGGTCCCCGACGGGTATCAGATATTCGTGGGCGGCCGCGATTTGACGCCATTTGCTTCGGCAGATGAGAAGACATTGCAAGCCTCGGCGTTTCTGTCGGCGAAAAAGACAAAGCAAAAAATCGCTCCGGTGAAGGCTCAGGTTTTGCATGGTCAGGACGGCAAAATCACCGGCGTCTTGTTTGTTTTTCCGAAGAAGACCGACACTGGAGAACCTACTATCGAAACTGACGAAAAAGGCGTCGAGTTCACGTGCTCCATCTCCAAGGCAAGAATTCTGACCACCTTCGAAATACCGAAGATGGAAGATTCGCAAGGACGAGATCTATAAACTCTCCGACGCCGGAGGCGGACTGATTCGCTCCGGCTTATCGGGATTGCTATTTGGCGCGTACTTTATAACTCGATCCACGTCAGATAGCGCTGCTTTTCGTGTTCGGTCTTTAGCAGGGGGAAGAACATTTCAAACTGAGACCTCCGTTCGTTGATGATTCTCGCGATCGGGAGTAATATTTACGGCCAAGAGTGACAGGCCACCGGGAAAGAAAAATCGCGACAGCGAAACCGCCGACTCAGCACACGTGGGATCGACCCTCGACCGAATCGGCGAATGGAGATTCCGATGAAAAAGAGAATGACGAAAATTACGTGGACGACCCTGGGTCTGGTGTTTGCAGTTCTTTTCCCGATCACCACTCGTGCACAGGCAGACACCGCGCCGAATGAATACAAGGCTGACAATATGGCGCGGATAGAGGCTCTATCCGCGAAGACGGAGTTCGAGGGACATTTCTCATTGCCGTATAAAGTGCAGTGCCACATGCACAAATTGGAGCCTGGCGATTACACGGTGGTGGTGAAGACACTCGAAGACGGCATGAAATTGGTGATGTTCCGGCGGGAGGGAAGTGAGGTCGTGGTCGAGTCTCGACCTATCCCGCCAACCCCGGTTCCCGACCAGGGACACAGCGCCGTTTTGGTAAGGCACGGACAGGGGCCAGGAAACTATACGCTCGAAGCGGTTTACGTGGAGAGCCTCAAACTGGTTCTAATGCTCGACGAGAGCGGACATACGCAAGTCCTCGACAAAATTTTTGCGGGCGTGAAGCGCGTTCCGATTTCGTGACCTAACCTTTGCTGTGGGTCTAACTCGCGGGCGTCTTGTACAATTTCGGCGTGTTGCGCGCTAGTTACAATGTTTCAAGAGCTTAATTCGGAGGGGTAGGAAAGCGGTTGACTCCGGCGGTCTTGAAAACCGTTAGGCCTGAAAGGGTCTCGTGGGTTCGAATCCCACCCCCTCCGCCAGCCAGTCTAGATATTTCTCTCTATTCCTTTCAGCTTGGCAGAAACCGGTATTTTACGGCCCAATTGGCACGAATTGACGAGAGCGATTCATTCTGCCTCTACGCCTGTTCCGCAAATCGCCTAAATTGGCTGCGATATTCTCCCAGACGAATCAGGCAGTTCCCTTTCGCGAAACGAAAGGGGTTGCCCAAAAACCTTATTCTTGGGCTCGTCGCAAGCCTTTGATTTTGTGTGCCATAAACTGATGGCTTGGAGTGTCCAAAAACAACTGTTTCCGGGCGCTCACGTGAACGCCGCGGATTAAACTAGGAACGGTCCCGCGCAACTTCCGAGTAAGTGACAATTCGTCCCAAACCCCATCTTTGACTTCCCACAAGCCCGTTTCTGGATAGTGATCGGCACTTCGTCGCTTGGCTGGCGCCGACCTGCTGTGGTAGGTATTCTCATCTACGCTCTAAAGCATAACGGTTGCAGGATCAGGCCAGTAATAGCGCACGGAGAGCACGCGTTTTCCGTCAGGCATGGGATTCTCAGCTGAACCGACAGCAATCGCTCCTGCTCTTTCATAAAATTGGCGCGCTCTATGGTTTTGCTCAAATACCCAGAAATAAAGCCCAACCGGTGACCCGTCTCTTAGGAGTCGCCTTGCGGCTTCTGAGAGAAGTTGTCTCCCGATCCCCTGTCCGGTAAGGTCCGGGGCTACGTGCAGGTTGTCGAGGAACGATCCAAAAACGGCATCTTCGTCAGGGAACACACAAATAAAACCTGCCAGCCGAACATCCAGTTCCGCAACCAAGACGAACATAGGCTTGATACGTGTGCTTGAGAATCTATTTTGCCAGATAGCTAAGCGATCCCTACGGGCCCGGCGGTCCAGGTAATCGTCTGACAGAATTCCACTGTACGAAGCGCGCCAGCTTTGGGCATGCAGATTTGCGATGCTTTCAATGTCGTCTTCGGTTCCTTCTCTAATGAGCATGCCGCTACATTATAAAGCACCACTCAATTAAACAGCAGAACATGGGCTCCCTCCCCAGAAGTCCGCTTGGAGGACATGTGGTCGCGCGGAGTGCTGTTCGCGCTCCAATCTCCTCGAACGCCGTTTCTGGATAGCTTCCGGGTTGCCGACAATCCGGAACTACTCCATCAATGGACACAAGCGCGTTTTGGGGGACTAATCCTCTGGAACTCGCTGTGGGGTGAGTTCATCAGCATCCCCGGCATACCTGGCTACAGTGGAGTTTTGGTTCACCCCAACACGTTGGATCGGAGAAGGGCTCCCTGCCTTCGTAGTGACGCTGCACTCACCTTCGAAGCGTTCGGTCTTTCCTGCGTCGCGGTACTCCAAAGCGTTGAAGCTCGCCTCCCCGTCATAGCTGCCTGCGCCATGCACGAATGTCGGGGAGGCTGGCCTCGGTGCAGATAACGGTCGCTGGTGTGGGACTCTTGTAAGCGCTCTCGTTATTCGGGCGTTTTCAGGTACTTCGCGGGCAGCGTCACGCCTGGTCGCTCATCATCAAAGATGAGGCTGGCGATCCAGAAGCGTCCGTGAGCATGCACAATTGCCAGCGTCTTTGGGCCGTGACAGTGGCTGAATCAGTCGAGGAAATAGGTATGCCAGAGAGTTGCGCAAAGCGGTAATTACGTGCACATCTCGCAAGCCGCAACGGATACGCGAAATCTTGCGGGTGTTTGCAGCGCGAGAGTAGATACCGCAAAGGTCGAAAGGTTCGAAACCGCAACGGCAACACAACTTCCAAGCCAATCAGCAAACCATTCCCACTGCTTAATTTTCGGCACGCGCTCCAAGAAATCCTCCGAAGAACAAAGTTGGAGCGCGAGTTGGGTGCGCAGCGAGGAAAATAAGAAAGGGGCGGTTGACTGCCCCCCATCGAAGCGCGCTGCCAGGCTACGGCTTGTACACTCGGTAGGTCGTGCTGTAGTAGTCCAGATATGCGCCATCCGCCGACCAGTAGTACGTCTGAACTGTGTGGTTGCCATGAGCCACCTCCGACACAGTTTGTTGAACTGAAGTAATGTTCCATGATTCGTCCGATGGCGTTTCACCGTTATACCATTCGCAATTGGACGTATCCGCCACACCATCCACGTAAAGACACAGTTTGTTTTGATTGTTGGTAGAGGTCCCATCGCCGCTCTCAACCCACCCGTCGAGCTGGATCGTGCAGGTCCCAGTTGTGCCAGGGCACGCAACTGTAAGCGGAGTGTCAAGAGAGGTCCAGGTGCCGGCACTGACAGAACTTTCGTAAGAACTCGTATTGTTATACGTTCCTTCGAGTACGTGCCTGGTGGAGAGGACGTCCGAGATCTTCACATTAAACGACGGGGGAGGGACCTGAACTTGCCGCTTGGTCGACTGTGTTCCCCGCGCCGCGACATAACGGTAAGCGCCGAACGATCCAACTGCCAAAGCAAGTAGCAAAGTCACTTTCAAGAGCTTGCTCATGTGTTTCTCCTTTTGCTTAACGAACTGAACTTCGAGTCGGGGGGTGAATCTGCCTCTAATCGGCTTGGCGAGAAGTCTCCGTCCACAGATAATCCGCTATGTGCTTTGTGGTAAGGAGTAAGAACTGAAAAACCCACACCGTTCAAGCTGATAATCTTCGTAATCTTGTACAGTGGCTTTCCAGCGGCGGGCCGGATGGCGACTGTCCACTTTGTGTCTGGCTTCTTAGGCATGGTTTCACGATTTCAACATACCATTGCGTGCGCTTAGCCCTCAATGCCGGTTGGGTCCTGATTAACGCGCAAACCGGACATCTCTAACAACGCCGGCTCTGTCAATCTTTTTTTGAACGCACTTCCCCATTCACTCCGAAGAATGATTGCTTTCGTCGTATTTCTTTGGCCCAGTGTCGACGACCACGGCTCGCCTGTAATCTTTCGGTCGGTTTCAGCCCGACCCACACATCTCTT
>DATNLR010000146.1:0-9263 GCA_035602755.1 Binatus sp. (SeqCode)
AGGTAACCTCGAAAGATCGTCTCCTCGCAAATACCGGCGGTAATTGAGAGCACTATCCATAATGTCAGTTCGATACCTCGATGCGGGAGCATGGAAACATTGCGACCCAGCGCGGCGGTGCGTAGGAGCCAACCGAGTACCCAGAGGAGGACCCATGCAACCATCCAGAACCCAGCGGCAATTCCAATATCCCGCAGCACCTGGCGGACAGAATGCCAATGATCTCCCAGAACGATGAGGGCAGACGCGCCCCTACGACGCACGCCCGCCAGCACCAGGACGAACAATAGCCATTCATAGAAGATGGTGGCTATGTAAAAGCTCACGCGGCTCGGATTAGCCGTCGCGCTCAGTTGATCTACAAAAAACTTATGGCAGATCGACCAAGCGCACATCGCGGCGAGCACTAAAATCGTGTGGATTGGGCTAGCGATTTGCGGATAGCGGTCCGACGAAGATTCGACTAGAGCAGAAGATTCCAATGATTAGGTCCTCTCGCTGAAGTGCCGCTTGCGCGCAGTGTATCATCCAATTCCTCGTTAGACCCTGTCGGCAAATTCTTATCACCGGTGAATGCAAACCGTTCACGCCCCTAACTCCAGATAAGTCGGATAACCGTACATGTTAAAAATAGCCATTCCAAACAATCTGCCCACCTACGCGCTGCGCCGGTTGAAGCGCGACTGGACCAAAGCCAACATTTGAGCATTTCCGGTGGTGGGTCAGTTTGATTTCCACAGGACTTCCCGCATCCATGAGAAGCGAATTGACAAGGGGCCTATCCTGAAAGCACTCGGCGAAAGGATAGGTGCATGACAACATTCAAAGCCATCTGGTTTGTGGTAATGATTCTCGGATTTGCGGTTTGTGGTTGGCTGTGCGTATTTAGGACGGACATGCTGGTGACGTGGGGAAGGAAGAACGCGAAAACGAAATTCGCATGGTCTCCGTTTTCAAGCATACCCATGAAGCCTCAGTATCCCGCATACATTCGTTGCGCAGGAATATTCTTTTGGCTTTGGGCAATCGCCATCATTTACGCGGTGGTTGTCCTCCATTTCCGTTAGCCTGACCACATTTCCACGGGTGGGCGAGATTTCCACAGATTTCACGGAATTAGGTACGGTGGGAAGTTGACAGGCGTCCCTAAAAAAGTTCAAACCATAGCTATGCCCCAATCGTATTCTTCATGTTGGAAAAAACCTTACCTTGCTGCGCTAAAGGAAACGGATAAAGAGAAATTGACCGGGTTGCTCTACGTCACAGAGCTAGCGATGTTTCTTCGTGCACAGGAACTAGCGCAATGTGCGGACGGTCACAAAGAGCTAATCGAGATCGCGATAGCGAGTGAGAATTTACTAGCCTTCGAGACTGTGATACTTAACTGGCCTCCCCGTTTAGCCATGTGGTATCCCGCCCCGGCAACCAGTTAACCGTTTACGAGAATAATTGAACATGGCACTGAAAGGCAGCCGTCGCCGAGCCACTACTTCTCTTTACCTAATTGAGAGCCGCGAAGCTGAGCAGAAGTTGGCAGAGGCAAGGAAAAAAAAGAAGATGCTTGGAAAGAAACCCAAGACCGACAAAGAAGAAGTAATCACCAATTAAATTTCTTCAAAGTGAGCGCCGCCACTGTCACCTATATCGTAGGAACCTGCAAGAGTGGCACACAGTTCTCAACCATCCAGAAAGCCCTAGACGCCTCTCCGGCCCCCGACACGGTCGAGGTCTGTCCCGGGACCTACTCAGAGCAGGTCACGATTAGCCATCCGGTCACGCTCGAAGGCATCGTGGGTGGCAATGGATCCCTGGCGCAAATCGAACTTCCATCCGATTACACGGTAAACGCACGCGTTGACGTGGGTGGCGGCACCGAACCCGCAATCGCTCAGGTTTACGTCAATGACGTCAGCGGCGGCTCCGTAAATCTGACAAACCTGAATGTGAACGGCGTGGGCTTCGCGTCAAATGACAGTATTTTTATCGGGGTTCTCTACAATCAGTCCTCGGGAACGATCAATCAGGTGACCACATCGGCGCAGAATACCAGCGGCGGGGCAACCAACGTCGATGGCTGGGGAATGTGGATCCAGGGTGGCAGTTCCAAGCCAGCGGTCACGGTGGAGAACTCCAGCGTGCACGATTTTAGTGGGGGAGGCATCTTGGCCGTCGGAGAGACAGCGGCTCCGGATCTCACCGTGACGATAAAGAACAATGTCGTTTCTTCGGACGCCGAAGGCACAAATAACGTCGTGGTGGAGGAGGGTACCGACCCCACGGTCAGCGGCAATATCGTGAGCGGCGTCGGCAATTATGGAATCATTATTCTTGCGGGGACGGGATCGATTACGGGCAACACGTTCCTCGGCAGTCAAACTGGAATTGAGTTAGCTGCCGATGGCGCATCGGTGACATCAAACCATATCTGCGGCGCCATGACGTACGGTATAGACGTGAGTGCAACTGCTCTGAAAAAGTCGACAGTCGAGAACAACACAATCAGGACCGTGAAATCTTCCGCCTCAGACGACAGTAATGGGATAGGAATCGAGCTCCACTGCAACAATATAAGTTCCAGCCTGATGCATTCGAACACTATCATGGATTCGTTTGATGGATATGGGGATGCCCCGGCCGGATTCACTGGCAGCAACACCTATATCGGCTTGTTCTTCGACGTCGATAACGGGACTTGCGCCGGCGGTAGTGTTTACGACAAAGCGAGAGCTGGGGCTCGCCCGAAATTGCCGGGCAATCGGCGGAGCAATGACGGCAGATCTGCGATAGGGCGCGGCGGACGCTTCGCGTGCTATGCTCCTTGCGTCATGCTGCAATGTAGCGCTTTTAACTGCGATTTTCGTTTTTCTCTAGTTTTCCTAAGCCATGCAAAATCAATAGACTACAGAGGAAAAAGGATTCAATTCCCATAGCCGTTAGATCAGCTCCAGCCATTAGCCCGCATCCACCGCAACCGCCAGCGGCTTGCTTCAAACGGCTCTATCGAACGCGCGAAGAGCACCTCGCCCGACTTCACGCTTTTCCGAAAACGCGCCTCCGATAGAGCACTAACGTTTATCAGGAGTTGGCGCGCTTCCATCGGGGAACGTCTTCATTAACACCGCGGAGTGAGGCCGTGTTTGTCCCGTAATCACTACCTGTTGCCGCGGGGCCGGCGAACGCGCACCGAGGTAGCAAGACTACTTCAAATATTGGTCCAGCCACTCGAGCCAGACTCGGTATATGTCGGACTCGCGCACGGGATCGTCGGGAAAGTGTTCAGCCACGGGAACGGCGATGAACTTTACGGTGACACCATTGTCCTTGAGCGCGTGATACAACGCGTAAGCGTCGGCAATTGGGACGCTGCGGTCGCCTGTGTCGTGCAGGATCAACGTGGGTGTAGTGATGGCGCCTGCGTAGGTGATGGGCGATTGTTCCTCGTATGCTTTCGCGTTCTCCTTTTTCCACGGCGAGCCGCCGAACTTGAAACGCCATTTGACGCCGTGATCCGAGAGATTGTACGCGTCGGCCCTGCTGTTCCCGGCGGCGCCGGAAACGGCCGCCTTCCAAATGTGGTAGTGGCTGATAAGCCAGGACGTCATGTAGCCGCCATAGGACCATCCAGAAACACCGATGCGCGATTCGTCAATGAAGCCCTGCTTTTCGAGCGCGGCGATTCCGGCCATGATGTCGCGGCCGGGGCCGTCACCGGCATCGTTCACGATGGCGAGCCGGTATTTATTACCGAGGTTATCGCTGGTCGGCCTGAACACCACATAGCCGTGTGACGCCATGAGCTGCGCGAGGGGCGCAACGCCGTCGAAGTCGGTTGTTGAAGCATCCCTTGGGCCGCCGTGAATCCGGAGAACGAGCGGGTATTTCTTGTCGCGCGAGAAGTTTGGAGGATACACGACGACGCCATCTTCGGCGAAGCCGTCCGGCCCTTTCCATTCGAAGGTGTCGATATGGCCGAGGTCAAGGGTAGCGATCTCATGATTGAAGTCGGTGAGGCGTTTCGGTTTTGCGTCCGATGACGCAAGGTAGTAGAGCTCTGTCGGCTGAGTCGGCGTGCTACCGGCGAAAGCGATCGAGCCATCCTTGCCTACGTCCGCGTCCACCCAGTAAGCCCAGATGGGATTGACTTCGTCGAGATCGACTTTTCTGGCGGCACCATCGAGCGGCTGAATCCAGATGACCGTCCGTGTGCCGTCGTGCCCGCTAACCAACAGCGATTTGCCGTCGGGCATCCAGATGGCGCGCTGGACATTGCGATCGAGCGCACGCGTGAGATCGGTTCCATCGCCACCATTGGAGGAGGTAATAAAGATTTCGTTCTCATTGTTGAAGTCCCCATTACGTGGGAACCAATAGGCAATCTTTGAGCCGTCAGGCGAGAAGAGGCCGAAGCCTTCTAATGCAGTACGCTTCGTAAGTTGCCGGATTT
This sequence comes from Binatus sp. (SeqCode), assembly GCA_035602755.1. Classification (GTDB taxonomy): domain Bacteria; phylum Acidobacteriota; class Terriglobia; order Acidiferrales; family UBA7541; genus Palsa-295. The sequence continues at coordinate 4,445 of DATNLR010000146.1, forward strand.
GACCGCCGTCAATGTCCAGGATCTCGAGGACGGTTTGATCGGCATCGGCGACGTGCGGATCGGCTTGGCGAGTGAAGCAGATCTGCTTGCCGTCTGGCGACCAAGAAAGCGACGATGGAATATTGTCCTGGCCCTTCGACAGGCTCCAGGCGCCGGAGGTGAGCCGCTTCGCCGCGCCGCCTGAGGAGGAGACGATCCACAGGTGTGAAGGAGTTGGTGCGGATCTATCCAGGAAGCTGTTGTCGCCCACTTCAAAGAGGTCGTGGTGCTTTTCGATGTCCACTTTGTTGGCTGGTTCGTCTGGCGAGACGAAGGCGAAGGAAGAGCCATCCGGACGCCAGGCGAACTCCTTGACGCCCAGAGGCACGCTGGTGATCTGCTGCGGCTCGCCGCCGTTCATGGGCAGCACGAAGATTTGCGCGGCAGCTTTCTTGTCTTCCCCAGCTTCAGCAACGAAGGCGAGCCGGTCGCCGGAGGGCGACCATTTTGGCGAGTCCAATCCTTTGCGAATGTTGGCGAGTGGCCGCTGCGCGCCGGTGGCTATGTCCACGAGCACGAGCTGGCTGTCGTAACGGTCCTGGTCCCAATTCACGCGCGACACAATAATGACGATGGATTTTCCATCAGGTGAAATTGCCGGGTTGGAGACGTTCACGATTTTCTGAAGGTCGTCCAGCTCGATCTTTCGAGTTTGCGCCTTTGCCGGACCTGGCGCAGCGAGGGCAAGGAGCGCGGCCGGGATTCCGAGAAACGTATATCGCGCGAATAGAGCCGAAATCGTCGTCTTTGAATGCGTGACCATGAGTTCGGCCTCCACATGGGGTGAGAACTGCAACTCTGAGCTATTTCGTAGCCGCCGCAACCACGGCATCATCAGAGGCTAATGCCCGTCTCTTTCGGAATTTCTGATTGGGATCTCTGACTCGCGCATCGTACGCTTCCCCTGCTCCCGATACAACGAGCTTGCCACCCCCAGTAGGCCCGCAAGTCATCCCGAATGCCTGATCAAAGCGCTTGTGTTTATCGATTGAATTCCACTTGATTGGTTAGTCGGATTACCGGAGAAGTCCCGATAACGCGTTCATTAGGGGTCGGCCTTCTTTCGCTTCGACTTGGCCGGAGCTTCGGACTTGAGAGAGGCCGCTAGCGCAGGTGAAAATTCACTTCCATCATCATTTCCATCGGTACTGGAAGACCTTTTAGTCGAATTTCGGCAGGCAGTGCGCCGCAGTGACTATCGAACTACGTTCCACGAACACAGTCGGCGATCCCTTGCGACCGACGAGCGTTTGGCGACACTTGAGTACAAAACCCCGCCCGCTGCCCACCTTCACGACGCAGCTCGGACCAGGCAAATTCTGAGGCCTATCTCGCTTCATCCGCTGTCTCCAATTCGTTTTCCATTTTCCGTTTATTTTCAGTTTAAGAGCCAGGAATTCTGGCGCCCTATAACGCCCAAACGATAGGGCGTTTTGAGACTCTTTTTCTGTCATATTTCCGCTTTAAGTTGCGCGCCGTTAGCGGTTTAGCGATTTTTGAGACGTAAGCTACGTGAAGTCACTTCACTTGAAGGATAGAAATTGCGGGAAGATAAAACATTTAGTGATCGGGTGCTTTCCGGTCGTCGATTAACCCGCTCGCAGCAAAAATCGACTACCCGAAAATATCCTTCACTTTCTCAAAGAAGCTCGAAGACCGCTCCGCAGGTTTATTCTCCACCTTCGACAACACGCCGAGCTGCTCCAACAACCTCCGCTGCTCGCGCGACACCTTGCCCGGGATCACCACCCGTATGCTGATGTAGAGATCGCCCCGCCCGCCATTCGGATTCGGCATTCCCTTCGACCTCTTCCGAAACACCTGCCCCGATTGCGTTCCTTCTGGAATTTCCAAATCTTCTTCGCCCTGCACCGTGGGTACGCGAATCGTCGCTCCCAGCGCAGCTTGCGTTACGCTTACTGGAATCGTGCAATAAAGGTCGGCTCCGCGCCTCTCGAAAAACGCGTGGTCCTTCACTTCCAGGAAAATATATAGATCGCCGGCCGGACCGCCATTCGTCCCCGGCTCGCCTTGTCCGGCCATTCGCAGACGCGTTCCCGAGTCTACACCTGCCGGAATTCCAACTTCCAAAGTTCGTTCGCGCTCGATGCGCCCCTGGCCTCGGCAAGTAACGCAGGTATCGCGAATCACTTTTCCCGCGCCCTGGCACGCCGGACAAGTCCGCGTGATCGAGAAAAATCCCTGCTGATACGCCAACTGGCCGTGTCCCTTACACGTCGTGCAAGTGGACATGGTAGTTCCCGGCTTCGCTCCCGTGCCTTTGCAGGTTTCGCAGTACTCGTGCCGCAAAACGCGAATCTTCGTGCTGACTCCGGTGGCCGCTTCTTCAAACGTCATGGACATGTCGTAACGCAAATCGGCGCCCCGCTGTCCGCGAGCGCGCCCACCACGGCGGCGCCCTCCGCCCAACACATCCTCGAAGCCGAAAAGATCGCCGAGAATGTCCTGAAATTCTTCAAAGATGCTGGAGTTAAATCCGGTATCAAAACCGCGGTTTCCCAGCCCGGCCACGCCATAGCGGTCGTAAATCGATCGCTTTTGCGGATCGGAAAGAACCGCGTAGGCTTCGCTAGCAGCGCGAAAACTCGACTCCGCTTCTTCTTTATTTTCAGGATTGCGATCAGGATGGTGCTGCAATGCCGCTTTGCGGTATGCGGATTTGATTTGTTCCGCCGAAGCTTCGCGCGTTAGGCCCAAAACTTCGTAAAAATCTTTCGAATTCGTAGCCGCCATCATTTCCTTTTCTATTTCTTGGAAGTTAACAACTTACACCTACAGAAAATTAATTCGAACACTAGTGATTCGATGCTGCCACCGCGTCTAAGATTCTTTAGCCGACGCTACGCGCACCATGGCAGGCCGCAGCACGCGATCGTGAAACATGTAACCCGGCTGCATTTCGTCGATGACGGTGCCTTCCGCTTGATTTGTGCCTTCCACGCTTTCAATAGCATGATGCAGGTGCGGGTTGAACTGTTCTCCGCTGGCTTCAATGCGCTTCACGCCCTGTTTCGTAAGCAAATCCCAAAGTTGCTTCCGGATCAACTCGAAACCCTTTATATATTCCGAATAAGCCGGGTCATCATGCGCGGCCAAAGCCCGGTCAAACGCATCCAGCACCGGCAAAAGCCCCTCCACAACCAGTTCCACGCCACGATGGCGCTCCTGGCGCCCTTCTTTCTCCATACGCTTGCGGTAATTGTCGAAATCCGCCTGCCGCCTAACGAGCGTGTTCTTCAACTCCTCTTTTTCATTCAGCAGTTTCTGGATTTCTTCCGAGGGCGGGATTCCATCGGCCTCCAACGCGCGCGCCGCCGCTGCCGCCGCATCGCTGGCAGCCTGCTCCGCGTCCAGACGCTTCCCGCCACTCGTGGCCACAAACGGTTTTGGATTTTCCATTTCGTCCTGATTCTTATTCGATGCCAAGACTTTACCCTCCCTCTTGGCCTTCCGAAAAAAACTGCGCCATGAAAGCTACGGCCGTAATTACGCGTTCGTAATGCATGCGCATGGGCGCGAGAATGCCAAGTGTTCCCTGCACCTGATCGTTAGATGAATAGGACGCCGAAACGAGCGCAAGGTGTTTTCCGCCATTTGAAATTTTATCAAGTCCCAGCTCTACGTGCACAGGCTCCGGCGCTTCGATGCAACCGCTCAATAGCGCGATCAGCCGGTCCTTCTCTTCAATCGCTTCCAGCAACTCGCGCAGCTGCGCCTGGTCGGTGAAATCCGGCGATGACGCAATCAGCGCTGCTCCTTCCACGTAAATCTTGCGGTCCGCATTGTCGCCCAGAATGCTGGGGTCGCACAGCATCAACGCGTCGCCAGCCATGCGGCTGTATTGCTCGCGTTCGCGGTCCAGTTGCTTGCGAAGATCAACTCGCATGGCCTCCAGCGTCCAACCCGTGTAATGGTGATTCAAATAATCTGCGATGTGGTCCAGATCCTCCTGCCGAAACGCGCGCTCCGGACGAATCAGTTTGTCTCGCGCCACGCCTCCGCCGGAGATCAGCACCACCAGCACGCGGCTATCCGGCAGCAGCAAAAATCGCAAATGCTCCACTACGCTGCGCGCCAGCGGCGGCGAAATAAAAATTCCCAAGCCGCGCGAAACCGCCGCAAGCACGTGGCTCGCTCGCTCCATCACTGCTTCGGGTGTCTGTGCCGCTTCCAACTCGCGGCGAATCCACTGCCGATCTTCGGGGCTGGCGGTCGCCTGCGCCGCAACTTGCTCCACGAAAAAACGATACGCTGCCGCCGTCGGTACGCGTCCCGCCGATGTATGCGGCTGGTACAGCAAACCCTCATCTTCCAGATCCGCCATCACGTTGCGAACTGTCGCCGGGCTGAGCGGCTCAAGATGGCGTCGCGAAATGCTTCGAGAAGACACAGGCTCGCCCGTCTCGATGTAGGCCCGCACTACGTCGGTAAGGATCTGCTGATAGCGTTTTTGCTGCAGGATCGTTGGGCTCATGGTTAAAGCAGACTAGCGTTGGGCGCGGCGGCTTTTGCCTGCAACCCGTCCTTACATTTTAGTCTAGTCGGTGATCGCAAAGGCGTCAACCATCGGTCAGCGCGTGTAGCGCGAGGTAGGCACGGCTTTCCTGCTCGCATTCGTCGCTTGCACGCTCGTCCCGCGTGGCATATTGTGTAGTCGAATTTTTTGACATTTTTATAAGCTGCATCCGATTCATCGAGGGCCAATGTTGCCTAGCTGGTTCACGGGTTTGCTTGCGGCGACACTGCTGCTTTTGGCGGG
>DATNLR010000034.1:0-10412 GCA_035602755.1 Binatus sp. (SeqCode)
GCTGCCTGGAGTCGACATTGGAGATTGCGCGACTTCTCGGCGAAGCGCTCAAAAAGACGCGCGCCGCCGCGGCCAAGCGCTGAAAGCGCCCTAAGAATTCCACGTTTGGTTGAAAGCGGCCTGGGAAATTGCAGAAACCAGACGGCTGCCGAAGTTCGCCAGGCCGGGATGACAAGCCTTTCACACGCAGCTATGGGAAAACGCGTGGCAACCTTTGATCAGAGCGCAACGAAAGGAGAATCAAAATGAGTAATTCTATGAAGCCTTTGCAAGTGGTAGTAAGAATCTCTCGGTCCTTGTGTATCGTTTTGTTGCTGTTGACCTGCGGCGTGCTCTCAGCGCAGAACCAAGAGCATCGCGTTCGGAATATTGTTCTGGTGCACGGAGCCTGGGCAGATGGCTCTGGGTGGAAAGGCGTTTACGAAATTCTTGTAAAGGATGGCTACAACGTCAGCGTCGTTCAGGAGCCGGAGACGTCGTTCAAGGATGATGTGGCTGCGACGAAGCGTGTGCTCGCCCTGCAGGATGGACCGTGCATTCTTGTCGCGCACAGCTATGGGGGAGCCGTAATTACGGAAGCGGGCGCGGATCCATCGGTGGTCGGACTGGTGTACGTCGCGGCGCACATGCCAGATACTGGAGAGAATGAGGCTGACGACGGAAAGCGTTTCCCAAGCGACCTGGCCAAATCGGGCGCCATAAAGAAAACTCCGGACGGTTTCACCTATATCGACCCGGCGCAATTTCATGAATTGTTCGCTGCGGAACTGCCGGCCGAGCAGGCCGCTTTCATGGCGAGATCGCAGGTGCTCAACTTTGCGGACAATTTCTCGGCGACGATCACCACGGCTGCCTGGAGAACCAAACCGAGCTGGATGGTGGTGGCCGGAAGCGATCGAACGATCAGCCCGGACTTGGAACGTTGGTATGCCAAACGTGCAAACAGCCACACGGTCGAAGTGGCAGGCGCCAGCCACTCAGTCTACGTCTCGCATCCCAAGGAGGTTGCAGATGTGATTGAGAGTGCAGCGCGTGCGGTCCCAAAGTAGCTCGTTTTGTGATTTTGCTAGACCGAAAATTCGATTCGATATCACTTAACAACCAATCGCATCGAAAGTATCAGCGCCGAGTGAAAGACAAGAAACTTTGGTTGCGGCGGCTGGATTTGAACTAACGACGTCGTTAATTCCGACGGACCACCTGCTCGCTGAGTAAGGGGTCGCTGAAATGACGGTGTCCGGGCGGAGTGAAAGCTGGTCGTATCCTTACCGGCGCGGGCGAGAGAAGGCGCGAACGTTGGTTCGCGCCTTCTGTTTCTTCGCGCTTTGCGTGCGGCGATTTCAATGCGAGACGAGAATTGATTTGGCCGCGGTGTCGAGCCGCGGGGCGAGCCAGCGGAAAAGGAGCGTTGCTGCGAGTGCTCCGATGAGTTGCGCCACCACGAACCGCGGCACGTCAGTGGGGCGAATTCCCGCGAACGTGTCGGAAAGCGAGCGGGCGAGGGTGACCGCCGGATTTGCGAACGAAGTTGAGGAAGTGAACCAGTAGGCGGAGGTGATGTAGGCTGCGACGGCGAACGGAACGATGCCCGAGTGCTGGCGCGAGCAACCCCAGATGACGCACAGCAATCCGAAAGTTGCTATGAATTCACTGAACACCTGAGCCGAGCCGCCCCGCGCATGATGCGACAGCGCTATCGCGGGCAGACCGAACATCAGATGCGCGACGATTGCACCGCAGATCGCTCCGGCGCACTGTGCGGGCACGTAGCACGCGGCCACGGTCCACGAGACGCCGCGTTCGATGGCGTCTACGAAAGTGACGGCGGGATTCAAATGTGCGCCAGAGATTGGCCCGAAGGTAAGAATTAAAGCGGCTAGCGCCGCGCCGGTGGCTATGGTGTTGGCGAGAAGCGCAATCGCGACGTTTCCACCCGCGAGACGCTCGCCCATGATTCCCGAGCCGATGACAGCGGCGACCAGGAACCCGGTGCCGACGAACTCGGAAACGATTCTGCGCGGAAGAGTGGGCGTCATTGATGGCCGATGCGGTCGATTTCTTTCTTGATGGCGAGAGAATCGAGACTCGCGAGCGGCAGACTGAGAAACAAATTAATTCTGCGGCCGAGCGTGACGAAAGCGTCCTTAAACGCGCGGTCGATTTCCTCCGGCGTGCCGGTGACTGCGGCTGGATCGGGAATTCCCCAGTGGGCCGTCATGGGCTGGCCCGGCCAGATGGGGCAGACTTCTTTCGCGGCGTTATCGCAGACCGTGAACACGAAATTCATTTCCGGCGCGTCGGGCTTGGAAAATTCTTCCCAGCTCTTGCTGCGGGCATTTTCTGTCGGCAGATTCGCGGTGTGGAGCTGCTTGAGAGCCTCCCGACGCACGGAGCCGGAAGGCATGCTCCCCGCGCTGTAGGCGCTGAAATGTGGATCGCGTTTACCGTTAAGGATGGCTTCGGCCATGATAGAACGCGCGGAATTCCCGGTGCAGAGAAATAGCACGTTGAAGTGTTGGGACATGGGAGCTCCGAGCTTTAGCTTTTGAACGCTGGTTTTGTGGCGCGGATGAAGGCGCTGAAGAATTTCCCGTCCATCTGCGGCGCGATCGCGTCCACATTGAAGCCCCGGTCGGAGAGAAATTCGCGAGCATCTTCAACGCGATAGATGCGCATGGGCTCGATTTCGGCTTCCGCAAATCCAGCGCCTTTGAGTTTGTTGAGATAGTCGTTTTCTTCGAGCGCCCCTGCGATACATCCGACCCAGAGCAGAACGCTCTTGCGAATTTCGGGAAGCATTTCGCCGCGGGTGACAACGTCAGAGACAGCGAAGCGGCCACCGGGCTTCAATACGCGAAAGGCTTCGCGGAGCACCGCGTCTTTGTCGGAGGAAAGATTGATCACGCAATTCGAGATGACGACATCTACGGAATTATCGGGCAGCGGGATGTGCTCAATCTCGCCTTTCAGAAATTCGACGTTCTCGACTCCGGCCTTTTCCTTATTCTGGTTAGCGAGCGTGAGCATTTCGTCGGTCATATCGAGGCCGTAGGCTTTTCCGGTGGGACCTACGCGGCGCGCGGAGAGCAGCACGTCTATGCCGCCGCCTGAACCGAGGTCGAGAACGGTTTCCCCGGCGTTGAGCTTGGCGAGTGCCGTCGGATTTCCGCAGCCAAGCGAAGCGAGCATCGCTTCGGCAGGAATTTCACCGGCTTGCGCTGCATCATACAGATTCGAGGTGATTGGATCGCATCCGCAGCTTGTGGAAGCGGCTGTTGCGCCGCAGCAGGAGCTGCCGCCGGTCGTGGCCCGGAGCGCGGCCTCGCCATATTTTTCCTTCACGGCATCTTTGATGTTTGCTTCGGCCATGCGTCCCTCCCTACTTGCAGATTTGAATTACGTCACGCGGTGCGACGGCTTTATTTCGCGTGCAACATTCGGCATAGAGAAATTGCAAGACTTCCTGGAGCGCCTCGGTATTGGCGCAGTAACGGAGGAAGGTGCTCTCGCGACTGACGATCACCAGGCCTTCGTTCCTTAATTTGTCCAGGTGATGCGACAGCGTGGAATTCGGAATATCAAGCTCGGATTGGATTTCACCGACGACCAGGCCTTCGGGATGCGCCGAGAGCAGCAACTGCATGATGCGGAGGCGTGGTTCTGCGCCCATCGCGGAAAACATGTCGGCAAATTTGGCTATCTGCTCTGCGTTTTTCTTCGACGATAGGAGCGGCATATTTCTATTATTGCAGAAATATGGAGTTAATCAACATTGAAAAAGAGGTAGGCTCCCGCTGCACTCATTTCACACGCCATCAGCCACCGGCGATGGCACCGACGATTAGGAGGGGTTCCGTTCCTGAGACAACCGCCTCAGGCAGTGGGGTGTCCGGCTGCTCATGGGAAAGGTCCTCGCCACAGGCGAAGAAACGCAGGAAAGGCCGACGGGTTTGCGTGACGTGGTCGCGGATCGTACCGCTCAGCATCGGGTACCGGCTCTCGAGCGCGTCAACGACGGTGCGCTGCGTGACGGGCGCCTGAAGGTCGAGTTCGACTTCGCCGCTGATGCGCGCGAGCCCGCGGAGGTGCGGCGGTAGAACAACGCGAATCATGGCAGCGTCTGGACCTCAACTGAAAGCACGGCTGGAAGATCACGCACAATCGGCGACCACCTATCCCCGGCGTCGGCGGATGCGTACACTTGACCACCGGTGGTGCCGAAATAGACGCCACATTTATCGAGTGAGTCCACGGCCATGGCATCGCGGAGTACGTTGACGTAGCAGTTCGCTTGCGGAAGACCTTTGCTGAGCGGCTCCCACTCGTTTCCGCCACTCTGACTGCGGTAGACGCGCAACTTGCCATCCGGAACGAAGTGCTCCCCGTCGCTCTTAATGGGCACCACGTAAATGGTTTCCGGCTCGTGCGCGTGAACATCGATCACGAAGCCAAAGTCGCTGGGAAGATTTCCGCTGACTTCCTGCCAGGAGTCCCCCGCGTTATCGCTGCGCATGACATCCCAATGTTTCTGCATGAACAAGACGCCTGGACGAGCGGGGTGCATGGCGACATGATGAACGCAGTGGCCGATCTCGGCATTTGGGTCGGGAATGTATGGAGAGTGCAGGCCACGGTTGATCGGCCGCCATGTCGCGCCGCCATCGTCCGTACGGAACGCGCCCGCCGCGGAGATGGCGATGAACATCCGCTTCGGGTCCTTGGGATCCAAAATAATCGTATGCAAACACAAACCGCCGGCGCCGGGTTGCCACAAAGGCCCTGTGCCGTGGCCGCGGAGTCCGGCAACCTCCTGCCAGGTATGAGCGCCATCCGTGGTGCGGAACAACGCGGCGTCTTCTACTCCTGCATAGACCTCGTCCGGATCGGTGAGCGACGGTTCCAGGTGCCAGACGCGATTGAACTCCCAAGGATGCTGCGTGCCGTCGTACCACTGGTGAGTGGTGAGTGGCTTACCGGTGGCAGGAGAAGTGTCGTAGACGAATTTATTGCTCTTCCCAGCAGGCGGGGCGTCCGGCTTCGGCATCACCTCCCCTCCAGGAGTTTCCCAAGTCTTGCCGCCGTCGCTTGAGCGCTGGATCACTTGTCCAAACCAGCCGCTCGACTGCGACGCATACAGGCGATGTGGGTCAACAGGCGAGCCCTTGAGGTGGTAAATTTCCCAGCCGGCAAAATGCGGGCCGCTGACGTCCCACTGTTCGCGTTTGCCATCCGACGTCAGGATGAATGCACCCTTCCGTGTTCCCACCAGTACCCTCACGTTGCTCATCTGTTCCTCTGGCTTGGGTTTCCTGAAGTGCTCGCCGTCGAACATGGGTTGTGCAGCGACATCATTTTCCCATACCCGCGGCTCGCATCGGAATCCAAAGATTTCTGAACGAGTGGTCGCTAACTCCAAGGCTAACTGCCGCGGACCACCAACTAACCGCCTAACGCCCGACGTGTGTCTTATTCGGGCCGCTGACGCACGATTACCGCTGAATCAGCTGCGGTTGACCCATTAGCTTCCTCCTCGCGTAGCTTCCTCCTTATGAACCAAGGAGCGATCTCCGCACTCGCGCAGGCGCAGCAGCATGCGCCGCACGTGGCGGTCGCTTACTCTCAACCGCTCGGCCGCTGCTACCTGCGTCAACTGCTTCTGCTGTACCTCGTCGAACACTTTCAATCGATCCCGTTCTCGTTGGCTCAAAGTGATTCGCTCCGTTTCCATGGGGGCCTCGGCCATCCATGAAAGCGGACATTTCTACTTTGCACAAACCGGACATTCTCATTTTGCGGCGACAAGCTTCCTCCTCACGTTGACTTGGTTGGCGATGGAACCTAAGATTGCGAAGTCTTTGCCCGATGATTGACCAAACCATCTCGCACTACCGAATCCTCGAGAAGTTGGGCGGCGGGGGCATGGGTGTGGTCTACAAAGCCGAGGACACCAGGCTCCACCGTTTCGTGGCGTTGAAGTTTCTGCCCGAGCAAACGGCCCATGATCGCGCGACCCTGGAACGCTTCGAGCGCGAAGCGCAAGCGGCGTCGGCGCTAGACCATCCGAACATTTGCACCATATACGAAATCGGCGAGCACGAAGGCCAGCCGTTCATCGCCATGCAATTCTTGGACGGCCAAACCCTCAAACACCGCATTGGCGCTGAGGTCATTAAGATTGAAGAGCTCTTAGAACTGGCGATTCAGATCGCCGATGGCCTGGATGCAGCACATTCCAAGGGCATCATTCACCGCGACATCAAGCCTGCCAACATTTTCGTCACTAAGAGCGGGCATGCAAAAATTCTCGACTTCGGACTCGCAAAGCTAGCTCCATCGCCTCCCATGGCGGAAGGTGTAGGCGCAACGACCATGCCGACGGCAACCGCCGAGGAGTTGCTCACCACTCCAGGATCTGCATTGGGCACCGTTGCGTACATGTCTCCGGAGCAAGTGCGGGGAGAAGTTCTGGATTTCCGCACGGACCTGTTTTCCTTCGGCGCGGTGCTGTATGAGATGGCGACAGGGCGGATAGCGTTCGGAGGCAGCACGAGCGGCGTGATCTTTGACGCAATCTTGAATCGAGAGCCAGTCGTGCCAGTGCGGCTGAACCCGGATGTTCCGGCGGAGTTGGAGCGAATCATCAACAAAGCTCTGGAGAAGGACCGCGACCTCCGCTGCCAGTCCGCGTCCGAAATGCGCTCGGACTTGAAGCGTCTGAAGCGGGATACGGATTCGGGCCGCAGCACGTCATCGGGCAGCGTGGCGCTTCGCGCTCTTGCTGCGGAAACCAGCGGTGGCTCGGCCTCGGCGGTTGCTGTGCAGACTCTCGCGAAATCCGGGCGCGGGAAGTATGCCATTTTGGCCGCTAGCGGCGTATTTTTGGCAGTGGCGTTTGCGGCGTATCACTTTTGGCCCCGCTCGAAGGCCCCGAGCGGGCCCGCTAAGATCACTCAAATCAGCCAGTGGAATAGGCCCATGTATGGCGCGCGGCTTTCTCCCGATGGCCACACAGTGGCGTTTGACTCGCCGGTCGGCGGCATCACACAAGTGTTCCTAATGCTCACTTCTGGTGGCGAGCCCCTTCAGCTCACGAACGATGAAGGCGACAAATTTGTAGACGGGTTCTCCGCCGACGGCAAGGAAGTCTATTATGTCAGGACTCTCGGCCGCGATGAGGTTTGGGCCGTTCCGACGCTGGGAGGCAGTCCGCGGCACGTAGCATCGGCCGCCTTTGCGATTTCCTCGCTCGATGGGACTTCCATCTTTTATCTGAAGTCAGAGAATTCCGGAATTTTTCGTGCTGGAAAATCCGGACTGAACGAGGAATTGGTATACAAGTCCGATGATCCGAGGCTACGTTTGACGCCGCGTTTGCTATTCCCCGATGGCAACGATTTGCTCGCTGCTGGTCGGCGTGTAGACTGGCCGGACGTGCATCTTTTCAAGATCAATCTGACTAGCCATCAAGCAGTTGATTTAGGGGAAGTATCCGTCAACCCAGTCCATCCTGATATCGCCTGGGCCGAACCAGGCAATTCCGTGTTACTCAGCCGGACCGTAAATGGGCTGACGAACATCTGGCAGTATGGCTTGCAGGACCGGAGTCTAACGCAGATCACTTTCGGACCAGGACCAGATTACTTCCCGATGCCAGACCTCGGAGGAAAAGGACTCTACTATGTAAACGGCAAATCCTCGGGTTTCCTGACGGCGTATCACGTCCAATCGAAGCAGTCGAACGATATTGCCGAGGATTCGACTCAACCCACCGTCTCGCCGGATGGGAAGCGCGTGATGTACGTCACGCTCCCCAGACCCCAGAGAAACGAACTATGGGTGTCGGACATCGACGGTGGCAGCAGAGTGAGAATCGCCACTGGAGAACACCTGGAAACGGGGACTTGGGCATCGGATGATTTTCATCTGTCTTTCTTCGACACCGAGGCAGGCACAGGGTCCAAAGTCTACCTCGTCGGAGCCGATGGCAGCGGTCTTCGTCCGCTTCAGCTTACTGGGGTGGGACACAGGATCGTAGATGCGGTATGGAGCCCTGACCAGAAATCCGTTTATTTGACCGACGCGGAAACGGGGCCGGCATTTAATGTGACCTGGAAATGGAACGCGGATGACTCAAATTCGGAGAAGTTCGTGGACAACTGCGGCTTGGTTACCGATGTGGACCCCGGCGGGAAGTATCTAATTGGTGCGATATTCTACGGAGAAAAAACGGGAATCTACGAGGTGTCCATCCTGGAAAGGAAATGCATTCCATTGCTGCCCGGAATTGTAACTCACGGTGCGACTTTCGCGGGCGACGGTAAATCGTTCCTGTATGCAGTTGCTTCTCGGGCGGAAGTCACGATTTACCGTCAGTCTTGGAAAGACGGCAAACTCAAGGGGACGCCGCAAGTCGCGTTGAAAGTCCCCTTCGCCTTTCCTCTGTCCTATGGCGGTAATGCCTACGATTTCTCGAAAGACCTCTCTACCATCGTCTATGCTCGCCCCGGCGGCCACGCCGACCTGTACCTTCTGAGTCAGAAATAAATCCTGTTCGCGAAACAGAATCTGCCGAGTTTCTTGTCGTCTCCGCCAGTCCGATTCGTGCGTATGTCCGGCCCGGCGCTTCAGTTCGGAGCGTCCGAACATCAGGTCTCCGGCCGGGTCATCCGTGTCTTTACTCCTGCCAAGACCGTCGCCGACTGCTTCAAGTTCCGATACAAGATCGGACTCGACGTTGCCATCGAGGCGCTGAAAGAATCCCGACGGCTCAAGAAGGCTTCCATTGACGAACTATGGACCGCCGCGAAAGTTTGCCGCGTTGCCAATGTGATCCGCCCGTACCTGGAGTCGCTCTAGTGCGGCATCCTGAACCCAAAAACCTCACGGCCTCCGTGCGCCAGAAATTGTTTGATTTGGCTCGTTCACGCAACGAAGACTTTGGGTTGATGCTTGTGAAATACGGTCTTGAGAGAATTCTGTATCGTCTCAGCCGCTCCAAGCACCGCGACGCGTTCGTCTTAAAAGGCGCATTGCTCTTCGAACTCTGGACGCGACGCACCTATCGCGCCACGAGAGATGCCGATTTCCTCGCACGGGGCGACAATGCCCCCGAACGCTTCGTAGGTATCTTCAAGGAACTCTGCGTCATGAAAGTAGAACCTGATGGCTTAACCTTCGACGCTGACTCCGTCAAAGCCGAGCGCATTGCCGAGGATGCCGCCTACGAAGGAGTGCGCGTCACGTTCACGGCATACCTCGAGCGCGCGCGTATTGCGATTCAGATCGATCTCGGATTCGGAGATGCCGTCACTCCCGCGCCCGTCGAAACCGAATACCCCACGCTGCTCCAGGCTCCGAATCCCCGTCTTCTCACCTATCCCAAAGAAACCGTTGTCGCGGAAAAATTCGAGGCCATGGTCAAGCTCGGGATCGCCAACAGCCGAATGAAGGACTTCTATGATCTCGAAGCCCTTTCTCGCATTCTCGACTTCGACGGCAAAACGCTTCGCGAAGCGATCGGAAAAACGTTCGAGCGACGCGGAAGTGAGCTGCCAGCCGGCGGCACGCCAGTCGCTTTTACACTAGAGTTCTACAACGATACGGACAAAAAGAAGCAGTGGACGGCATTCTGTACCAAAAACGCGACCTACGTCACAAAGATCGAACTCAAGGAAGTAATCGAAAACATAAAGCGTTTCCTGACGCCGGTCGCCGCGGCTTTGCTCGACGGCAGTCCGTTCACCAAACGATGGGAACCGAGTGGACCTTGGCACTAGCCATTTCACTAACGTTTAGAAATGGGAGATCACCTGCTCACCAGGCAGGCGCGCTGACCAATTTTGGGCACTAAGGGGGCACCTGAAAAGCGCAGAAGAGCGCCAAGTCGCGTGGCGTTAACGCGCCGCGCGGAGCGGCCTAGTAGATCGTCGGGCAAGGATAACGACAGCCCCGCAAATGGGCGTTTGCAGAAAAATCTAAGTTGTGTGTTATGATGCTTCTGCGGGGTGGAGCAGCCTGGTAGCTCGTCGGGCTCATAACCCGAAGGTCGTCAGTTCAAATCTGACCCCCGCAACCAATTTGCTAGATTGAAACGGCTTAGAGGATGCTCCCTCTGAGCCGTTTCGCTTTTTGCGTCAAATTACGTCCAAAACTCCCTAAACCGTCGAAACCGCGCGGTGAGTGAAATAAAAACGCTGGAAAGGCAGTTGGGATCGAAACATCAACTGGAGGAGTTTCAAGGACTTGCGAAAGTAACAATAAGGCAAATCTGGCCGCCCCTGGTCTTGACAGATATACAGACATACGTATATTAGTATAACGGACAGTGAGAAGCTGAGCCCTGTCAGGTGGGTCGGTTCGCCGCTGAAAGATCTCAAATCCTTCCCTCCCGAGGTCAAAGCCGAGGTTGGACA
>DATNLR010000055.1:0-3562 GCA_035602755.1 Binatus sp. (SeqCode)
TCCGAACGTAAACGCCCCACCAGCACGAGTACGCGTGCTTTGCCCCGGCGCAACGGGGCCTGAGGCCTTCGCCGGAACTCTAAAAAGCTGAATCTAGCGGAACGCATTGCCAAAGAAAAGAAGCTGAATTCACCGGATCAAAAATAACAAAAGACAAAGCAATTGAAGCCTTACAGCATGCGGCTTTTGATGCAAGTGACGTATAAGTCTCATTCCTCGTTTCGGCTCAAAATAGGCCACTGTCGCATGAGTCTCCAGAGATTCCGTCTCGGTGGAGATTTCGATCATCACATTTGTTCCTTGAGGAAATGGATCCTTCATGTCCACGTAGCAGTCGTGCAGACTGAGATCGCTGACTCGTGAGGACGGACGAGCATTTTCATTTTCGTCGACGATTTCGGCCAAGGCAGAAAACGGATACCTGGGTGCGTGACGTCGATCGGTTCTCACCGGCATATTCCCCTGGAGAAAGGTGTAGCGATGCTAACTCTGTTGCGTCCGCGCGCTGGTACCGGAATCTCGGAGCTAGCCATTGATGTGCTTTTTTACCTGCGAAGTTTGAGCGGCTGGCGGGAGAGCGCGTCCAGCCCGACTTGATATTCCGACCTCGGTGGTTTCACTGCTTCGATTATTTGGTCTTCGTTAAGCCCGATGTCCCTTGCATCAAACGCTGCATGCTGTAAGGCTTTGATTGCCTCGTCTCTTGTCATTTTCGATCCTTTGATTCCGCTACGTTCATCTTGGCAGCGCGCTTTACCTGTTCTTATGGCGCTCCGCAAAATTATGGAATCGACGACCGAGCAATCCTCTACTCGGTTCTCGCTGAGAATTCCACTTCGGATTTGGCGACGACCTTGGACATATGTATCCCGAGCAGTCCATTCGAAAGGATAGCAGCGCACCGCTTAGGGTCTACTTCCGCCGGTAAGTCCAGCATGCAAAACACGTGCGATGCTGGACAGTTTATATTTGAGGACCGCGCGGGAAATGATTCACGGGACGCATGGGCGCACATAATGGCGGGAGAGTCCTCATCTATGCGCCGCGGGCTGCGCAACGGGTCTAGCGAGCGAGCCAGGGCGGCCTCGTCTGCGCGATCTTCAAATTCGTGGCAACCGAAAATCAGAAGATAGCGCGGCTCGATGCCCAGAGCGACCTCTGCGCTGCGGTATCCGGGAAGCGACGCCAGCGCGGTTACAACACCGTCGGATTCAGCGACATCCACTTGCATTTGGCCCAGAATCTCACGGTCGGCCGACAGCCAAGCTGCGAGCTCACTGCCTGTTTGGGCACCGTGATCCCAGAATTTCTCGTAGGCCAAACGAGCGACTCTGTCGTAAGCGCAAAGAAGCAACTCGGTCAAATCAGACAGCGGAACGCATTCACGAAGAGCGGCAGATGGCATTGGAGACTTCAACTTTTTCAGCGCCCGAATGTCACGCCGCGAGCTACAGAATATCTTTCTCATTGCAAAATCCAATCAGTGGGCTTGTCGACGAATTCGAAATCGCATCTTTGGCCTACTGTGCCGGGACTGTCCACTTGTGTCACTCTCGCTTTCCCAGTGAATAGCGCGCTCCCGGTTGCAAGAAAAACTTCCACGATTGTGTTCAGCCCGACGAGCGCCGTACATCCGCACAAAAAACCGGTCGCGCCTACATTTTCAGTAGCCGTGACGATTTCAAATTCTGTTTCCGTGGAGTCAACGCCTCGAAGCTTCAGCATCACCCTGAGCCGAACGCGCGGCATGAGCGGGGCTTGATCGTGGCTGAGGACAATCAAGCTTGCCAGTTTTTCTTTCAGTGCGTCGATATCCACAGGTTTTTGGAAGAAGCCCTTCGCTCCAATGCTTTTGCACAGGGCTTTGTACCGATCGCTGGACTCTCCTGAAACAATCAGTATCGGGATGTGCGCTGTGAAGCTCAGTGAGGAAAGAGTCTGGCAAACTTCAAACCCGGAATATTTCGGCATCATCAAATCGAGCAATACCGCAGCGGGCTTGTGTTGCAGGGCCAGCGCAAGCGCTTCTTCCGGTGAGCCGCTGTCGATGATGGTGTAGGAGTCTTTCAGCCGAAATCCCATCACTTTACGAATGGATTCGTCATCATCTATGATCAGCAACGTAGGCGTAGTCGTGTCACGTTTCTTCACTGTACCGCCGTTATTCTCGATTTTTGGCGTATTCAACATTTTCTTCTCTTTTTCCCTTAGCGAGAGGTTCCGCCACCATTTCCCCGACGTTCTGCAACAGTTGCGATTGCGAAAAAGGCTTTCGCAGTATCACGAACCCTGGCTTGAGTACTCCGTGCGCAGCAACCGCTCCGTCGGTGTATCCCGACATATACAAAATTTTCATTTGAGAGCGTTCGATGGAAAGCTTTTCGGCGAGTTCGGGACCGTTCATTCCGGGCATCACAACGTCGGTCAAAAGCAGATCGATGTTGTCATGAAACTGCTTCGCGACTTCCAGTGCTTTGGCTCCGTCTTCAGCTTCGATAATCTTGTAGCCCCCATCTCTCAAAATTGTGCAAGCCAGTTTTCGAAGAGACGGTTCATCTTCGACGACGAGTATCGTTCCTTGTCCGTGCGTCGTGAGGATTGGCTCCTTCTTGATAATCTCTATCGCGACGCCCTCCGCGCGAGGAAGGTAAACCTGAAACTTGGAGCCTTTTCCAATTTCGCTGGCAACCCAGATATATCCGCCACTTTGTTTAATTACTCCGTAAACCGTTGCCAGTCCCAGTCCCGTTCCTTTTCCTTGTTCTTTGGTTGTGTAGAAAGGCTCAAATATGTGCGACTGCACTTCTGCGCTCATGCCCATACCTGAATCGCTTACTTGTAACATCACGTAATGCCCAGGCACGACGTATCTCGTGCGGCGAGCATGGCTTTCATCCAAATCGGCATTCATCGTCTCGATTTTTAGTTTTCCGCCGCGAGGCATCGCATCGCGCGCATTCACGGCCAAGTTCAAGATCACCTGCTCGATTTGTCCCCGGTCTGCTTTTACCGTTCCCAGCGCTGAGTCCGGAATAATTTCCAGCTCTATATCTTCACCGATCAAGCGCCGCAACATCTTCTCCACATCGGCCACAATCGAATTGAGATTCAGGATTTTCGGTTCCAGAACTTGTTTGCGGCTGAAGGCCAGGAGTTGTTGCGTCAGTGCTGCCGCGCGTTGCCCGGCCTTTTCGATCTCATCGATCGCTTCTCTCATCGGATCGTTCACCCCGATTTTCTGCTGCAACGCTTCGCTGTATCCGATGATCACGCCCAGAATGTTGTTAAAATCATGAGCGATTCCTCCCGATAGTTTCCCCACCGCCTCCAGGCGTTGCGACAGAAGCAGTTGTTGCTCCAGGTGCCTACGTTCGGTGATGTCGCGATTAACGATGACGAGCTTTTCGACGTCGCCCTTTGAGTCTCTTACTGCGCTGGCAGTAGACTCGAGCATTCGCCACTCGCCGTTTTTATGCCGAATGCGGTACTCAACTCGGCGCCCAAGGCCGGTTGTTTTCGCTTCTTCCGCCGCCAACTTCACCGCTTTTTGGTCGTCAGGATG
>DATNLR010000033.1:0-17767 GCA_035602755.1 Binatus sp. (SeqCode)
TCCGACTTGGTCGCTCGGGAGATCGTCGCCAGCCACATTCGTTCGCTGCAGCCCGGTCATCTGTTCGACGTCCAATCCACCGACCAGCACACCGTGAAACCGTGGTTCAACGGCAAGCTCGATTTCTCGCCGCCTGTTCGCGACTTAACGGAAGAAGGATTCCCTCTGATCGGTGGTCGTCTCGATTACATTGATCACCGAGCCGTAGCAGCGTTGGTGTATCAGCGGCGCCAGCATCTTATTAACGTCTTTATATGGCCTGCGGACAAACAGACCGACAATAATTTCCATTCGGGATCTAGCCAGGGTTACAACATGGTGGTCTGGGAGCGCGACGGCATGTATCTATGCGCGGTTTCTGATCTAAGTACCGGCGAGCTTCAGCAGTTCGTGCAGCTTATAGAAAAATGAAGATTCATCCTTCACCAATTTACTAAAGACGATTTTTAATAATTGTTAGCGGTCGCAGTGCTCCTCCAGATCTCTCCTGCATTTCGCATAAAGCCTTCGCGAGAAAACAAGCAGACATTTTTTATCGATGGTTTTCAGTCCGTTGGGACACAGCGCGGATCAGTTGACATTCTCTGACAATCGTTTGACAAACCGTTTACATTCTCCCGCCGCGCTCGATCGTCTTATACGTGACGGCACAAGTTGAAAGCACAAAAAGAAGTAGCAGAAACAATCGGTGCATCAGCCGAGCCGCAATACGAAAAAAGGAGCTGTCATGAAGGAACTTACTATTGTGAGGAATTTTGTCACTATCGCGTTATTGCTTGCGTTTTTGATTGTCCTGCCTGCTGCACGAGCGGATGAGGCGAATCAGGCCATCAAAGCCACATTTGACCGGCCCGTTCAAATCCCAGGACGTGTCCTGCCTGCGGGGACCTACTGGTTTATTCTGCCTGATGACATTAACGAACATCATGTCGTCAGTATCTTCAACGCCGATCGAACAATGCTGTATGCGACCCTTCTCACAATTGATGCCGAGCGCCGGCAGCCAACCGACAACACCGCGTTCACTTTTGCGGAACGCGGCTCCTCGCAGAATCAGGCAATCGTGACTTGGTTCTATCCCGGCAGAACGACAGGCCATGAATTCCTGTACTCGAAGCAGGTGCAGAGTGAACTAGCGAAAGACAAGCAATTCACCATCGTGGCCGGGAAATAACCCTGTCCGCTTGTTAGTCAGCTCGCCGGCGGTTAGATTGCCCGCCGCCTGCGAGCTAACGCAGGCTTCCGAACACAGTTGTGGTTTCTCTCGGGCTACACGCATTCGACAGACGGCCTTCCGGGCCAGCAAGTAAATATTCCACGAGGATTTTATGTAGGCCGGGAATTTTTTCGCCAATCCGCAGTCTGGACACTAGCAAGAGTAACGAGAAAGAGCAGAGGACGAAGGGCCGGCGGTCGGTCTCTTGGCGCGCTCGAACCGACGTCGTCCAGAAAGTTTCGATTCGTGGGGACCTTGTCTTGTAAGCGGACTATCTCGGAAGAAACTCAAATTTAAGTGGAGACCAAAAAATCAATGAATCCCAAAAGATTGTCCTTACTGAGCGTGCTGCTGTTATTTGTGGTCTTGTTTTCCGCGCTGCGACTTCCCGCGCAAACACAGACCACGGGTGAAATTACCGGAGTTGTTATCGATCCATCAGGCGCAGTCGTCGCGAATGCGAAAGTTACGCTGAAGGATAACTCAAAAGGATCCACTCAGAGCGCTGAGACCAACAAAGAGGGTGTGTATCACTTCCAACTTTTAAACCCCAGCAACTATACGATCACCGTGAGCTCTTCCGGTTTCCAGGAGGCGGCGACGGTAGTGGACGTCGCCCTTGGACAGGTTACCAGCGCAGATATACATCTAACGATCGGATCAGCTACACAGACGGTAACCGTCGCCGGAGAATCGGAGCCGTTAATTCAAACAGAAAACGGAAATGTCGCGACCACCTTTAGCCAGCAGCAACTAGCTGCGGTGCCGAACCCTGGGAACGATCTTACCGCTTTTATTCAGTCAGCCCCCGGTGTAGTGATGAACACAGCAGGTGGATTGGGAAACTTCTCTGATCACGGAGTCGGCGCTGCGTCGAACTTATTTACTCTCAACGGAATGGATGACAACGATCCGTTCCTCAATTTAAATAACTCTGGCGCCACGAACTTGCTTCTTGGAGCGAACGAGGTTCAAGAAAGCACCATTGTAAGCACCGGGTACTCAGCCGAGTACGGCAGTCTGGCGGGCGCCAACGTCAACTACGTCACAAAGTCCGGCAGCAACGATTTCCACGGCAATGCGATCTACTATTGGAACGGCAGTGCTTTCAACGCGAACGATTGGTTCTTGAATCATGCGGGCGATCCAAAGAACTTCAGCAACGCTAACCAGTGGGCCGGTTCTTTCGGGGGGCCGATCAAGAAGGACAAAGCGTTCTTCTTTTTCAACACCGAAGGTTTGCGGGTGGTAGTTCCGGTAAGCACTGCAGTAGCATTTCCCAGCCAGCCGTTTCAGACCGCAACCATCGCCAATTTAGAAAACAAAGATGGTTTTCCTGCGAACTCAGCAACAGTTGCCTTCTACCAGAATATTTTCAATCTCTACAATAATGCCAAGGGAGCGGCTAATGCCGTGCCAGGCGCGGGACCTTTGTCTACCGACCCCCTAGGATGCAACGGCTTCACTGGCTTGGGACCCGGTGTCGCTTGTTCCTCCTTCTTCCAGGCAGCCGACAACAATCTCACTCACGAACAGCAATTTGCAGGTCGCGTCGATTACAACGCTACGAGTAACGATCGACTATTTCTGCGTATTCTTTACGACAAGGGTGTGCAAGCCTCTGATACGGACCCGATCAGCCCTCTGTTCAATATCACCAGTACTCAACCGCAGTGGCAGGGGCAGTTGAATGAAACACACACATTCGGTTCGACCATGGTGAATCAGTTCATCCTGTCAGGACAGTGGTACAGCGCGATCTTCGACAATACGAACCGCGCGGCCACCCTTGCGGCGTTTCCCACAACCATCGCTTTCGGCAATGCCAACATTCCGTGGTTCAACATCGGTGGAGCTGCTGCCGGCGGTGCTGGGGATGCCTTCTTCCCTCAAGGACGAAACGTCACGCAGTATCAGATTGGCGATGATCTCTCGAAAACGTTGGGCAATCATACGCTTAAATTCGGCACCAAATTTCTGCGTTATGATGTCAGCGACAAAGACTTCGGCGTATTCACGAGCGGTTTAATAACCCCCAATTCGGTCGCGGCTTTTTTTAATGGTGGTGTAGACCCGGCAACCAGCACGAGTTCGGTTCTGCAACAGAGCTTTCCCAGCGCTTTGTCACAGCCCATCGCTCTCTATACCCTGGCCTTTTACGGAGAAGACGACTGGAAAATAAAGTCGAACCTCACGCTCACATTTGCTCTTCGGGTGGAACACGAGTCCAACCCCGTCTGTCAGACAGATTGCTTCAACCGCTTAAACGCTCCGTTCCTCCAGGCCGACAATAACGTAAACGTTCCTTACAGCACGGATGTCTTGCAGGGATTGCACCAGGAGCTACAAGGCCTGAGCTCGATTCTCTGGCAGCCCCGGTTCGGATTCGCGTGGTCGCCTCGCGGATCGCGCAGCACAGTGATCCGCGGTGGAATTGGACTCTTCAACGATGCTTTCCCTGCAGTGTTCACGGACAACTTCGCCTCCAACGCGCCGGGAGTTAACACCTTCGTAGTCGCAGGAAGTAATATCGCTCCGGGTGAAACGCTCAATGGCGGCAACTTGTTCGCCCAGGCGACGGCCAGCAATACAGGACTGATCAATGGATTCAAGAACAATGAAACATTGGCTCAAATTCAGGCGAATGTTCCAAACTTCGCGCCACCGAGTCTGTTCAGTGCTAATAAACAAACTAAGATTGCCCAATTCCAGAAATGGAGTTTGGAGATCCAACAGGCTCTTGGCAAGAACAGTTCCTTCGATGTTAGTTACAACGGAAACCACAGCATTCACGACCTGGTGGATCGCAATGGCGTAAACGCATTTTGCACTCCGGGCGTCGGGGCATGCGCCACCGTTCCGGCATTCATCGGTCTGCCGGCTACTCCATTCGATCCTCGATTCGGCACGGTGAGCCTTCTTGATACCAGCGGCATATCGAATTACGAGGGCGTGACCTTTTCCTTCAAACACAACATCAATGGCGGCTGGGGAAAAGGCGTCGTGATGGCTAACTACACGTATAGCCACGCCTTCGACGACGTATCCAATGGTGGCGATCCAAATGTCTTCTTTTCGGGGACTTCTGTCACCTCTGCCGTAAACCCGTTCAACATCCAAGATAACTACGGACCTTCAGATTACGATGTCCGCAATTACTTCAACGCAAGCTACGTTTGGGAACTGCCGCTTCGTCGTGCGTTGCTGGGGCACGGTTGGGCACCTCTGGTAGACGGCTGGCAAGTTTCCGGGACGATTTTTGCGCGCAGCGGTCTTCCTTACTCTGTGGTAGACGGCGGCCTTGATGGAATTCTATCTGCGCAAAATTTCGGTGGTGTTGTCCTCCCGCAGTTTCTCGGTGGACCGACCTCCAATTGCGGAGAGGGTGCTGCAACAGGTGTGACTCCCTGTCTTACAGTTGCTCAGTTCGTTCCTTCAACAACTGAAAAGAATTTCGTTGGGGGATTACGCAATATCTTCCGTGGGCCAAACTACTGGAACACCGATTTTACGGCTCAAAAGCTAACAAAAATTCCTCGCTGGGAAAAAGGTGAGTTCGGTGTTGCCTTCCAGTTCTTCAATCTGTTCAACCATCCGAATTTCAATCTCCCGAATAACGATCTTACTGGCGCGCTGGGATCAATCTCCTCAGCGGTCAGTGAACCGACGAGCATTCTCGGCTCGGGACTCGGCGGAGATGCTTCTGTGCGAATTATTCAGATCAAAACATCTCTCACGTTTTAGTTCCCGCGTGGAGCTGCGGTCCGCCCCGACATCGGGCCGCAGCTTCGTTTGTTAGGTTGAGGCTTTCGATACCGCTAAACCGACAGCTCTCGGCATTGATAGAAATAAATAAACAGTCAGACCCGCCGACTTTGCGCACTCCGCAAAACCCATTCAGTAAAAGCAAAGTTCATCGGAATAAAAGTTAGCAGACAGCAGTCTTCTATACGAGGAGGAAATACCAAATGCTTATTAGAAAGATGCTTTCAATTTTTTGTTTAGCTCTTGCAACAGCAATCCTGGTGCCCGTTCTGCACGCAGACCAAGCAAATCAGGCCACCAAAGTTACCTTTAGTCAGCGGGTGCAAATTCCCGGGAAGGTTCTTCCGGCTGGGAGCTATTGGATCCAAATGGCTCGAAACGGTGACCCAGATATCGTTCAAATCTTCACTGAACAGCACGAGCTCATCGCGACGCTTTTCACAATTACACTTGAGAGATCAAAACCGACTGAGCCATCCGCGTTCGTGCTAGCAAATCCGGGCGACGGGAAGGCGCAAGCGATTGTTGCTTGGTTCTATCCGAACCGCACGGAAGGACATGAATTCTTGTATCCGAAAGTAGAGCGGCAGGAACTCGCGCGAGATACAAAACAGAATGTGGTTGCCGGCGACTAAAACAGAAGTTGGGAGTCGTGGCATCACAGCAGCCGGAGGAGAACCAGATCTCCTCCGGCTTTTACTCTCTACTGACTCCTGCGGTTGTGTAGACCAGCTAGGCTAACGAAACGGATGTAGGGTGTGCTGCTGGAATTTTTTGGGAAGAGGGAGGAGTTCACCCGCATCTCTGGAGCGGCTCGCCCAATCCACGATGGCTCTGTACTGGTCGAATTCTGTTATTTCCCCGAGCCATTGCGTCCCTCTGTCGTCCGAAATCGTAACCACATTTGGAAGATCGCACGGTCCTAGGCAACCGCTGATTGTTAGCTGAACCCGCTTCAGCAAGCCTCTCTCGCGCCATTCCTTCTTGAGCCAGTCCACCGGAACGGGAGGTCTGCCATTGTCGACATTCCCGCAGCAGCATCCTTGGCACACCGTGACGTGCCCGATAACAAGTCGCTTTGTTACCAGCGAGAATTCATTCCTCTGATCCATAATTTCTCTACTCGCGTGCGACTGCTGATGATTGGGCGTCCGTGACACTCTCTTAAGGCTGTTCGAACGGCGGCTGTTTTTAGCACGGTGGACAGACGAAATCATCGACGAGACTGTCCGTACTCTTCGAGACAAGCTGGGGCGCACCGAGGTGTGCAAGTGTACGCAGTTTGCCCAACTGGTTCGGCAGAGGCTAGACCTCTGACAACTCCAGCGGCCACGCTTGGAAGGGCAGTTCCCACCTCAGAATCTTCGCAAATACCCCACAGCGCGCTAGATCCTTTTCTTCAGATTGAGGAGCTTACCAAAGCTGAATCATGACAGCCTGCGAGCAATTTATTTCCCCCACTTCACTTCAGGGGTTCACTCCATTGTTTTCTAACGGCGACCATTAGCCGGAATTTCCATTTTGCTTGTCCCGTCACGAGAGAATATACTCCCGGGTGCCTGGCTCGCCACCTTCTTCGCATTCGTCCCAACGGCAAGGACCCTATCGAGGCTGTTGCGAAACTCGCTGACTACACAAAGGGCGTCACGGATCACTTCCGGCTGCGTTGCGTCATTGGCTAGAGGAGCTCGCTCCTCCCTGGCATGGCTTAAGTTGAAGACAACAAAAAGATAAACAGGAGAGTCTATGACTTGTAGAGCGAACACGCTGACAGCTCTCATACTCTTTTTACTCATCGGCTCGGGAACAGCGCTCTCCCAGTTTCCTCCGTTCCAATTTCTGCAAAAGCCCGGGCCTTATCCCGTAGGCCTGAAGGTGGTGAATCAATACGATCCCTCACGAAAGTTTCCCGCCACACCTGATCGTCCCGAAGCACTTGCGCGGCAAGAAAGCCGTCCTCTGCAGACGCTCATCTGGTATCCGGCGCTGCGAAGCGGGAGCAAGCCAATGACGGTTGGCGACTACGTAGAATTAGTAGATACAGAGGTTCACTTCGACACGCCTGATCAAGAGCACAACAAATGGCGTACACGATTGAAGAGCTCCTTCGATGTCCCGCTGTGGGCAGTGCGCGACGCAAAATCGGCAGAGGGACATTATCCAGTTCTCATTTACGCTCCCAGCGATTCATCCGTTGCATGGGAGAATGCGGATCTGTGCGAATACCTTGCCAGCCATGGCTACGTCGTTCTTGCCAGCCCGTCAATGGGAGCGTCAACGCGCGATATGACTGACGACTTGGCGGGGATCGATACGCAAGCTCTCGACATCTCATTTCTTATTTCTTATGCAGCTAGGCTGCCTGATACGGATTCATCGAAGGTCGCCGTGGTGAACTTTAGTTGGGGAGGAATATCGAGTTTGTTCGCTGCTGCGCGGGACCCCCACATTCAGGTCTTGGCTGAGATGGACGGCAGCATGCGCTACTATCCAGGACTTGTCGCAAGCGCTGGAGACATTCATCCAGAGCAGTTGAAGATGCCGCTTCTGTTTTTTACCGCGAACGATATGAGTTACATTGAGGATCTTGATGCGTACCATGGCCCGCCCAATGAAAGAATAGGACGCAGCGTTCTTAACGCATGGACACACGGAGATGTCACAACTGTAAACATGGTGGGCATGTCCCATCCTGAATTCTGTTCCATGTTTCAGCGCATGAAGAACGCCGAAACATTCGCGGAAGATCAGGTCGCAGATTATGGGCGGGAAGACGCGAATACAAGTTATTCATGGGTTGCACTTTACATGCTTCAGTTTCTGGATGCCTACGTCGAACATGACGCTCCGGCGATGGCGTTTCTGGGGAGAACTTCGGCTGAAAACGGCGTCCCCAGCCACATCATGGAAATCAGATTCAACCCGAAGTCGTTTGCCGAGATAATGCGATCGGCAGCTCGAACGGGAGAAGAGAGCGCGTGGAAAGCGTTCCAGAGTTTCGCTGCCAATCCCATGCACCGTTACATGACTGGAGAAGAGAGGACGATAAATAGGCTTGGCTATGCCTTCCTTCAGGAAAAAGAGCCTTCGTCAGCCGTCGTGCTGTTCAAATTGAACACGAGGGCCTATCCCGATTCCGCTAATGCCTGGGACAGCCTTGGAGATGGTTACGAGGCGACGAACGATATCCAAGATGCGCGTATGGCATATGCGCGGTCTGTCGAGTTGAATCCTGACAATGAGCACGCGAAGGGTGAGCTGGTTAAATTGCGCAAATAGCGTCTACGAGATAGGAGCAAACTGGCGTTTATTTAGACTAACCAGCTTGACCTGGTGGAACTCGAATCGTCGAGTAAGATGTTGACTGCACGCCGGTGGGGGAGACCGATGCTTTTTCGGCAGCGCCATTGTGCACAGAGGTGGTCCAATGATGCATTCGTGCACAGTGCGCACGAATAATGGAAGGTTCGGACCGAGGTGATTTTTCTAACTCTTTTGCAATCAGTGAGCGACCCCCTGCTTGCAAAGCAGTCGACTTGATTCCATCCGCTCCATCCATTACTTCCAACTACTAACGTTTCCAGCAAATCGGAGAACCTGCTTTTCGCTCAAAGATATACCCCATGGCATGAAAGCGTTGGATTCGTACACAGTTCGTGCACAGTGACCAGGCGTCTGACCATGCGAGGATTGAGATGAGAATGGTACTCGATGAGAAGCTATTGGATTCCTACGCGCACGTCGGCGAATTTTCGAAAGTCCTGATCGAAGGTGGCCACTGGCGTATTTTCGGCCGAAGCGGTAGCCGCTATCAGGCAGTCCACGAAATGAACCTTCGATTTTCGATAGCGCTCCAGGGCGTCAAGATGAATTGCCTCCTCTTTGATCTCAACACCAGGGCTAGAGATGAGGGTGCCTAGCGCCGAAGCGATATTTGCACGTGAATGCTGGTAAAAAGAATCCAGTACAAACACGCACTCGGCCAGAACAGCAGGCAACACCACGACCACTACCTCGCCGCGGTCGCAGGCATCGAAAAGCCTTCCAGCGACCTTCGCATGTCTTTCATGGTCTTGTACTAAATGGCGAACGATCAGATTGGTATCGACAAGCCTCCGCTTGCTCACCGGATGCCCTCGCGATTGCGGGCAGCCGAGGCTGCGGCCTCGCGGATTTGGGTGAAGGACATCCCCTTTCCCTTCTTACTGGCTAGCACACCCTTAAGTGACCGCGCACCCGGATGCACGCGAATAGTCGCATGGTCTCCCTCCACTACATACTCCAGGGTGTCGCCCGGGTTGATTCGCAAAGCCTTGCGAATCTTTCCTGGAATAGTCGTCTGCCCCTTTCTCGTTACAGTGGAATGCTGCATCATGGCATCCTTACTTAGTCATTGTTTCCTTACATGGCGATTATCCCTTACTTCAGGCTGGCTGGCAAGTCCAAACGCTGGCCGAGGTCGGTGAGCCGCGACCAACTCACGGAGGAAATAGAACTGCAGAACGAAGAATACTGTGAGGACAGCCACGGCGACGACAGTCATCATGCTTTTGGCATATTCGCTTTTTCAACGACTGAAGTAGCAAGCGTTTGAATCTGTGCCCAACGTTCTTTCATGAGCTCTTATCCACCCTCGCTACACTGAAAGCACGGGAAAGTCCAAAAGAGGCGGACCGTAAGTAGCTGAAAGCAAAGGAGAATATGGGGATTCGGTGGTTTTCCTACGATGATGAATGTCGAGTTTTTGACGTTCTTGCCAATTCGCTGTCAGTGCCGTTCCGGTTATGCGAGAGCTGTGGTGCCGCGTTTTGTTGAGCCCAACCACGCATCTTCAGGGCAAGCGGTTTGCCTCGCTCTCATTGAACCGACACGCCCGGTCGCCCCTCCGCAAATTAGGGCGCACTCATCGAGCCAAAGTCTGGAGCATGGGTTGTAAATCTGCGCCAGACGACACGCAACGCTGCAACCAACGGCACTGAGAGGTAGATACCGACGATTCCGCCGACCGCGCCACCAACCATCACCGTAAAAATCGCCAGCAGGGGGTGGAGCTCCAACTCGTGTCCCAAAACGGCTGGCGCAATCCAGTAGTCGATCAGCATTCGCCAGACGCCGATTAGGGCGGCCATCCAAATCCAGTGGGAGTGAGTGAGAGCCCCCACGGTGATTATCGTTGTCGCCGTAATCGTCCAACCTGCCACAGGTATAAACTCTAGGATTCCACCAATTAGAGCCAATGCAATCGGATGCGGGAAGCCCAAGACGAGCATGGCGACGGAGTAAAAGATGAAAGACAGTCCGACGAGGGTAATCTTGGCTCTGATATAGTGCCGGAGCATGACATTCAAATCGTCGGCCAAAGACTGGACAGTCTCGAGGTTGTCTTTCGTCGAGACAAGTCGGATCAATGAATTCGCGAGGTTCGAGCCGTCACTCAGAAAGAAGATCGCGAGTATGGGAATCACAACAAGTCCGCCGATGGCCGTGGGTATGGCGCGCTCGAGGGCTCGCACGAAACCCCGAATATCCGTGCGATGCTGCACCAGAAGAGTCTTCAGGCGAAGCACCTGCGTGTCGTTCCATCCGTATTTGACGCCCAGCTCTGTAGCGATTTCGCCCGTTGCGAGCCCGTCCGCCAAGGCGGGTACTTCTTTGAGCAGCTTGCCGGTCTTGCCGAGGAGTCCCAGGCCGTGGACGATAAGCACGATGACAATTAAAAGCGAAAGATACGCTTCCAGAACGTGGGGTCCTCTGAGGTTCTTGAAAAAAAGCGAATGGCGCTGCAGGAACCGGACGATTGGGTCGATTAAATAGGCAAACAGTATAGCGAAGGAAAAAATTACAATGACCCCTCGAGCGATGTAGACGATGGCGAGCACAACTGCAAACAGAAGGATCGTCAGCAGTACGTTGGCCGTGCGGCGATCGAAAAGTGACATTTCCCACCTGCGCATGCAGAAGCCCAACTATTCGCTTTGTGTTTCCAACTTTTGTTTTATGGACGCAAGGGCTCGTTCCAGCGACGAACGTGTTTTGTCTACTGCGACTTTCCGCACGATGCCGCCTTTGAATCCCGTCAAGCCTGCTTGTTGCGAACCCTTCAGAGTGATCAAATAAAAGCCCGGTTTGGCCGGCTGTTCGGTGTCCTTAACGCAGACAGACAGATCCAAGGCAGTTTCGAAGTAGTGGCTCGCGTAGAGCTGCTTCTCGGCAACCGCATATGCCGGTTCACTCGAACTCTTACCGTGATAAACGATGGTTTGGACGATCCGCAGGGTCGGCTTCAATCCGAAATTCACTTTCTCCCAATAAAATTGGGTCTCGATGTTATCCAGACTCACATGCGGGTAATCGAGGAGATAGTGGTCCAAATCGGGAAGGTATGCAGGAAGGGCCTTCGAGCGGCTCAACAGGGACTGAAACGTTTCGGCAACCGCTGCCGGGTGCTTCTTGTCGCGATAGGTACCCAGCGCAGCGTTCCCTCCTTGTTTATATTGTTGAAGGGCTTCGAGCGCCATTTCTTGCGCGAGGTGGTTCACCTGATCGGCGGCGTCCGGCGCCGACCAATTCACCGACTGTTGGAACGCTTCCATCGTTTCAGCCGGGAGCTGAATCTCACAGTGGTCTGGCTTGCAATCCTTCAATTTCTTCACGTCTTCTTCGTCCAAAGTGAAGCCATCGAGGTCGGAAAGTTTCGGCGGGTCACTGAACTTTTGAATCGCGAGATAGTCTGGAAGCTTGCGCAGAGCATCGAGGTCCAAGGCGAATTTCAGGTATTGCTTGGGTGATGCTTTTATGTATACGGAGCCGAACACGAAGATCTCATCGGGAGTCCGCGACTCCAGGATCTTCGCAATGGCCTTTCCACTATGAACCTGTTCGATCTGATCGTCACTCAGACCAATGTATTCGCGAAAAAATTTATTGGGCTCAGCTGCCTTGTCCGTGGCACGAGTTGACCCCTTGCTAGAGGGAAAGAGCAAGAGGACAAAAGCGAATGTGGCTAGAGTTCTTTTTCGCATGGGACACCTTCCGCAAAATTAATTTGTACCGGGAAATTTCTTACTCGCCCCGGTTTCACTCGAGATTTGCGTTGCGACTCCTGAAAATTCCAGAGTATGAACTCAACCGATCTCTATAGAAAGGAAATTAACCATGGGGTCGAGCGCTTACGGCTAAATCGTCGCAGCCCGCCTCCACCCTCATCACCAGCGCGGATCGTCTTCCCAGAAGGCATCAGATGAAAGGTTTCCCCATCGGCTCCCTGGAATGGCGCTGTAGCACGTCTGTTTGCGCAACACCAGGAATACGAGCGTAAGCGCGCGTGGCTTGCCCGCGAAAAACAGGCGTTTGTTCTTAGGATTCTTAGACCTCGGTCACCGGAGCATAACAAGCCGCATAGATCGGATTGGTTCGAGTCTATGGACGGGAGCGGAAAGCTGGTTTGTATTCTCTGGGTTCCGCTCGGAATGAGCGTAGCAGAGGCCACGCGCGTGGTTTTTCCCGAGAATGCCTAGTGAGAGGCTTTCCGGTTGGCTCGGTCGAATCGCGTGCGGCGGCACGAATGCGGCTTGCGCATTTAAAGGAGAACCGAAAACTCATAAGAATGATTTCGAGCATTCCTTGGCCTGGAGTGGACAGTTCGCGTGTCTACTTCGGCGAATTGCAGAAATGGGACGACAATCCGTTCGGTCAGCAAGTTTACCTTCCGCACGTTTGGGTGAAGCCTGGGGATGCCGTTCCCACCTGTCCGGATTGCGGCACACCGTTCCAGAAAACAGGCGAGTATCTTGGGATGGCTGGATTCCAAGCAGACTGCGTGGACAAGCATGATCCCGAACTGGCAAAACATCACTAGGAGGCATCGCGCATCGGTCATGTTGACTATGACCGCCGACGTACTCTGGTTGCTCGGAACGAAGACCGTGCCATGCCCGTCGTAAGCTTCGCTTGGGTACCAGAAACTGGCTGTGTAGTTCGCTAACGGATAGTTGTTCGAACCTCTGCAACGGTCTCTCGACGATGGCTTCATCTCAGTCGTGGACCGGCGGATTTGCCAGGGGCTTCCCCATTTATTTCTCGGCCTTCTGTCGTCTTTTGCCAGCCGTTTCCGATTTCATGAATAGAAGCCGCGAAGTGTGATGTCGCGCACGATTCGCAAAGGGCTTTTGTTTAGGAGGCGTGTCATGAAATCGAACTCGTTGGCCAGAATTCTGCTCGTAGTAGGTAAGGCTGAGTCTCCTGAGGCGACCAAACGCGGCCTGTACACCTGCGCGGGACTCTTGTGGCTGCGAACGCACCATGGTCGTTCGCAGCGGAGGTTTGAAATGAAATCCAGCAACATTTGGGTTGCGATGCTCGTGGTCTGTTTTTTGCTTGCCCCGGTAGTGTCGGCTCAACAAGAGGCAGGGTTACCAATCCAAACCAATTCAGCTGCCGCTCCATCGGTTTCGACGGCCCTGGTTCCACAGCTCATCAAGTTTAATGGGACGCTTCTTGATGCAGATGAACGTCCGACGACCGGGATGACAGGGGTGACGTTCGCTCTTTACTCCGAGCAAACCGGAGGCGCATCGTTGTGGATGGAGACGCAAAATGTTAAGCCCGACGCCAATGGAAATTACACGGTTCTGCTGGGCGCGGCCAGTAAGGGCGGCGTTCCGGCAGAGCTGTTTGCCACGGGCGAAGCGCGTTGGCTGGGCATCCAAGTGGAACAACGACCGGAGCTAGCCCGCGTGGTGCTGGTCAGTGTGCCCTATGCATTGAAAGCGGCAGATGCCACCACCCTCGGCGGTCTGCCCGCCAGCGCCTTTGCGCTCGCCGGAAGCAACCCCAGCCCGAGCGGCGAGCCCTCGCTCGTCCTTCCCTCAGTTGCTGGCGCGCAATCAACCGCACCACTGGCTGCGGGGACCTCCGATGTGACCACGACAGGCGGCACGGTGAACACCTTTACTTTATTTACCGCCGCGACCAACATTCAGAACTCGATTTTGACGCAGACCAGCACGACGGCGATCAATGTGCTCGGGAAGCTGAATTTCCCTGCCTTGGGTACGGCTACGGCCAGCGCGGGCTTCAAGTCATGGCCGCAGGATTTCGTGGCGTCGGTGTTTGACAGCAGCACCGCAAAGGCGGTGCCGCAGACCTTCCAATGGCAGGCCGAAGCGTTGAACAACGACAAGTCAACCGCCACGGGCACGCTGAACCTGCTCTATGCCTCAGGCACGGCCACCCCCGCCGAAACCGGCCTTCACATCGCCAGCAATGGGCTGATTACGTTTGCCTCTGGCCAAACCCTTCCGAGCGTAAGCGGGAATGAGACGGTGACCGGCGACCTTACGGCCAGTGAACTGATCTCGACCGTCGCCACCGGAACAGCCCCGCTCAAGGTTACATCGACTACCGAAGTGGCAAACCTGAACGCGAGTCTACTGGGTGGCAAAGCGGCCAGCGCATTTGCCCAGTTAGCTGCCGCGAACACGTTTACCGGGAATCAAACAGTGAACGGGAACCTCAGCGCCATCGGGACAGTGTCAGGCAGCAGCTTTGAGATTGGAAGCAACCTGTTCGCCTTCGGCTCGTCAGTCAATGTAAATGCGTTCCTTGGCTTCGCCGGGAATACCACGATGACAGGCACAGGCAACACCGCCAGCGGCCCCAGCGCGCTCTACTTCAACACCAGCGGGGGCGGCAACACCGCCAGCGGCGCCGTCGCGCTCTTCGACAACAGCACGGGGAACTACAACACCGCCAACGGCAACTCAGCGCTCTTCGACAACACCACCGGGAGCGGCAACACCGCCAGCGGCGACGGGGCGCTCGTCTCCAACAGGACTGGGAACTACAACACCGCCAGCGGCGATGGTGCCGGTGGCACGGCTGACGCTTCACTGGTGACAGGATCTAACAACACCTTCCTTGGCGTCACCAGCGCCATGTCGACGGGAAGTCTGAGCAATGCCACGGCCATCGGTGCAAACGCACTGGTAGCGGCCAGCAATGCGCTGGTCCTCGGCAGTATCAACGGCGTGAACGGCGCAACGGCCAACACCAATGTCGGCATCGGCACGACCGCCCCTGCGGCCACCCTTCATCTCGATCTGCTCGATCGAAACAATGGCGCTTTCGACTACTTGCTGATCGGCAACACTAGCTCCAAGGGGTTGGAATTTTTCGACAGCGGAGCGGGGGTAGACATCCGCTCTTTTGGTGTGCCCCTATACATCAATTATGCCGGCCAGAACACGTTGCTAAATTACACCGGTGGAAGGGTTGGCATCGGCGACGTCGGAACGCCCACCAACCTCCTAACGCTGCAAAATGGCGGTGGTCCTGCAATTGCTGACGGTTGGAATACCTACAGCTCCCGCCGTTGGAAAACAAACATTCATCCGGTGGAGAACGCATT
This sequence comes from Binatus sp. (SeqCode), assembly GCA_035602755.1. Lineage (GTDB taxonomy): Bacteria > Acidobacteriota > Terriglobia > Acidiferrales > UBA7541 > Palsa-295. Next base: position 15,390 of record DATNLR010000033.1, read on the forward strand.
GAGCAAGGTCGAGCAATTGCGTGGTGTTTCCTACGACCTGAAGGGCTCGGGCAAGCACGAGATCGGCGTTATTGCCGAGGAAGTAGGACAGGTAGTGCCGGAAGTGGTCAGCTATGAACAGAACGGCAAAGATGCAGCCGGAGTGGATTACAGCCGTTTGACGGCGCTGCTGATCGAGGCGGTCAAGCAGCAACAGCGAGAGATTCGTGATTTGAAGTCTGAGCTTCGGACTACACGCCAGACTCTGCAAAAGGTGCAGGCGCAAGTGACTGGCACTCAGCCCACACTGGTGGCGGCGAAGTAGACCCCAATAGGTTACGAAACATTTGATGTACCGCCCGGCGTGTGCGTAAGTCGGAACGCGTCTGCTGCTAATCTCATTTGAATCGAGAGGAGAGATGTCCGGTTATCCGACGCGATAGTCTGGGGACGGTCAAGAAGACAATTCAGAAGCGAACTATCTCGTGCTTTCAGAAATTGCATTCGACGCAAAACATCAATTCGCTGTGCTGAAACATCTGCTTGTATGTGGACAGCACTGCGTTAGTGGGGCAACTCTTGTGATGGAAAAAGCGGAAGGTAAGTGGACAACAAGTTCAAGACGCCCGTGCGCCATGTTCTCCGGCGATTTCACATTTTACAACTATTACCGACTGCGTGATGTGTCAAGCTTTGTGCAGTTTCTGGCCGTCCAATCACAATTGCCACACACTACAGTGGAACGAATCAACTGATGCAAACAACTTGTAAGAATTGGTGGACGTGACAGGGTTCGAACCTGCGACCCCCTACTTGCAAAGCATCGGACTTGATTCCATCCGCTCCATCCATTACAGCCAACTACTAGCGTTTACAACAAATCGGGGAACCTGCTTTTCGCTCGAGGCTATCCCCAATGGCATGAAGACGTTCTATTCGTGCACAGTTCGTGCACAGTCGCCTATGAAAGTGAAAACCGAAACCATTGGCGTTTGTGGAGCAAGACGCGATTGATACAGAGATCCATCAGGTGATTTCGGAGAAGAGCTGTCGAACCGGTGCTGCTCTGATCAGCTTCAGGGGTGAATTACCGTTAGACCCAGAAAATCTTCGAAATGATCGTAGTCGCGATCCCGGTGTAACAGCGAATGCCCGTGACGGAGGCAAAACGTGGCAATCAAACAGTCGATCGTCTTGCGGACGGTACGTCCCCGCCGGCGGAGGTTCCCGAAATTTCTGGCGGCTTCGATGGCCAGCTCCTGGCTGCCAGTTTCGAAAACCTCGAACTTACGAAGTTCGCGCAGCACTCGTGTAAATGTATTCTCATCTCCGACACCTTGAAGAGTCTCGCAGAGAATCAAGTCCGTCAGTCCAAAGCGTTGCCGACCGACCTCGCGATCAAAGTATTCGGTTTCTTTGTTCCGCAGACCGCGCAGATAGTCGATCCAAACCGTGGTGTCAACGATGACCATAGATCTCTACTCTGCAAGTCGCGCGCGACGAGACTTGTGGAGATCTCCACTCCAATGGACTTTGCCTCGAAGCCGCCGAATGGTGGCCTGTGCCCGAGTCTGAATCAGAAGGCGCAATCCTTCCTCGACTGCCGCCCGCTTTGTCCGTGACCGACTGCTCCTCATGGCCTGTCGCATCAAGCGATCGTCGATATCGATGTTGGTACGCATCCCTTTTACACCTCTTATGTGTAAGGATACCACATTCTTGTGTATCACCCAAAGGTACGTGATTGAAGGCGAGATGAATCTGCTAGGGTCCGAGTTGCCGCATAGGGTCTACGCCACCCACGTCATTCTCAGTCTCTTGCGTTTTTTCGCGCAGTCGACAAGGTAAAGGTCCGGGCTGCGCTTAACACGACGAATCCGCCTGAGCGCCACCCCTCTTGTTGCTCCAAAGATGCTCAAATATTTCGAACTGTCGAGGATGTCGCTAATCCGATCGGGCGTTGCGAACTTTCAAGACCGGTATAGAATGGCGCCTGTTTTTGAAGCGAAAAGGAGATCAATCCAAGGAAACATCAGCGGCGACCGAAGCGCGATGGCGGGCTACCCTTCTCTCGTCAACTTCATGGAGCAAAAACCTCCCCAACTTCGCCACGAGCTCCGCGCAGGACAAATGGCCATGGTCGCGATCGGCGGCTCGATCGGCACCGGTCTTCTGCTGGGATCGGGCGCGGCGGTCCAGATTGCCGGGCCGGGAGTCATCCTCTCCTACATTCTGGGCGCGCTGATTGCTTTCACCGTGACGACGGCGCTGGGCGAGATGTCGAGCCTGCATCCAGCCGCCGGCTCGTTTGGAGTCTACGCCGATAAGTACCTGAACCGCTGGGCGGGCTTCATTTCGCGTTATGGATACTGGTTTTCACTGGTAATCGCCATCAGCGG
>DATNLR010000066.1:0-216039 GCA_035602755.1 Binatus sp. (SeqCode)
GGCGCGAAACGATACCTTCGGATTGTTCTTCGACAACACCTTCGTAATTGCCGCCGTCAAGGTGGTCTTGCCGTGATCGATGTGACCGATGGTCCCAATATTCACATGCGGCTTATTTCGTTCGAATTTCTCCTTCGCCATCGTGCCTCGCTCTTTATAAGGACTTCGCGACTTTTCTCTTATCCCGAGACGCCGCGCTAAATCACTTCGTTATGCCCGAGTTATAATTCCCGATCTCTGCTACAAAATGGAGCGGGGGACGGGACTTGAACCCGCGACCATCTGCTTGGAAGGCAGAGACTCTACCACTGAGTTACCCCCGCTCATTCACAGCAACCAGCGCTAGCAAAAAGCGCTGGATTTCTGGAGCCTGGGACCGGGATTGAACCGGTGACCTCGTCCTTACCAAGGACGCGCTCTACCAGCTGAGCTACCCAGGCACTTTCCGGTTGTCCCGCGTACCGCTGACCGCCAATTCAGTTCTGGAAATCTTCTGCTGCCGCGCCAGTAAAAAACTGGTGGACGGGGGAGGATTCGAACCTCCGTAGCCCGCAAGGAGCGGCAGATTTACAGTCTGCTGGTTTTAGCCACTCACCCACCCGTCCCGCAGAACATCTAAGCCGCCCGCTAGTGCGCTCCCGCAAACGCTCGGGACACAACTTTTCTCTCCCGCGCTTCTTTCAGAACTTTACCGGACTGCAACCTCACCGGACTACTATATGGGGCACTCCGCAATGCAGAAAAGGCTCGTGTCCGAAGACACCAGCCCTAGCGCTTATGTCGCGAGGAATATCGTCCGCAACCTTGCAAAAATCTCGCCGTGCCGTCAAAGTCAGCTGGCGGAGGGAGTTGAACCCCCGACCCTCTGATTACAAATCAGATGCTCTACCAACTGAGCTACGCCAGCATCGCTCAAACCGAACAAAAATATCATACCGGCAATCAGATTGCAAGCAGGTTCCTAACCCCGGCAAATCCAATGCCATTGCTATAGTTACAGTACCATCAAAACGCATCAGTTGCCCTATTGAGCAGGAGCCTTTGCCGCTGGCGCAGGTGCGGGCTCAGGCACCGGCTTTGCAAATTGGCTGTCCGCCAATTGCACGTTCTGCTGAACGTCGGTGAATTTGATGGTGTAATCCGACTGCGCGCTGCTTTGGTGCACCGTAAACGGCAGCTTAATTCCATCAATGTCATGGTAATCGGACAGGTCCGTCTGAATCACCGCAGCCCCTTGCGGAGTGTGCACCGTTGTAATCGCTCTGGCCATTAAACCGCTCTTGGTATCGAAGTACATCTTGTCCAGATCGCCTGCCGTGGACGTTGCTTCCACTGCATACGTATCTTGATCGCCGATTTTTTCCGTGCCGGTGACGTTCCATTTCGAATAGTACTTGCGCATATTCACTTGATGATAGAAATCGGCTTGCCGCAACGAGTCTTCTGCTTCTGCGCCAGTCTCGGTCCGGAGGCCATTTTGAGGATCGTCCGACCACGCCGTGGTACCGTCGCAACCTCGCTCAAAGGTCGCGCCGGCAATATTTACCACCACCAGCATCGAACTCGGAGCCTTTTCGTGAGATTCCAGCGTGCCTGAAATATTCATGGCCGGAATGTCGATCGTGCCCTTCGCGACGCGCGAGGTTATTTTATGCCAGGCAGCCGCTCCTCCGATCGCGTTCACATACTTGTCTAGAATTTGATCCGCGCTTGGAGTCGCCGCGGAAGCCGATGCCGCCGGTTTTTGATCCGTGCTGGCAGGCGCTTGTGCCAACGCAGCGAAGTTCAATGCCGCGCTGGCCACCGTGACCGCAAATATCTTCTTCCAATTTGTCTTCATTTTAGAGACCTTCCTTCGCGAGAATGATTCGCGGGGCGATCGGGTAGAAGAAAGCAAATTACGCGCATCTCAAAGGTCGCACAATACATCCTCTAATTGTATTACGCTGGAAGGGAACAAACATTACACAAAATCTCGCGAAACGGACATAATTTTAACGTGCCAACTTCTTCCGCAAAACGCGCCTGGATTGTCGTTGCAATACTACTTTTGCTCATCGTGTGCGTGCTGGGAATCCTTTATTACCGCCAGCGCGGACCGCTTCCGGCTCTGCCGGGCCTTACCAACAATCCCGGCCCTCCGCCCGATATACTCACGCAGCTTCCGCTGGATGCTCCGGTAGTCGGTTATGTAGACGCATCCGCGCTGCGAAAGTTGCAAAATTCACCGCTCGCCGCGGTCCTCGGTCTCACCTCGCCTGGGCCAGAAGCGGATCGCGAATACCAGCAATTCGTCGCTGATACTGGCTTTGATTACACGCGCGATTTGGACCACGCCGCCATTGCTTTCTGGCCCGCTAACTTGGGTCCCGACGATTCGCTCAGCGAAAATCGCGTTGTCGCTATCGCCGAAGGCCGCTTCGAGGAACAGAAAATTAAGGTCTACGCGCTGCGCACGGGAAAACTCACGGCCCACGGAACTCAATCGATATACGAAATTCCCGGCAATCCGCCCATAGCACTGGAATTTCTTTCTTCCACGCGCCTCGCTCTCGCCGGCGGGAAAAATGCCACAGATTTGCTCGACACCATATCATCCAGCGGAGTTCCTGCGCGGGATCCCGCAATGCAGGCCCGCGTCAAGAGTATCGCGGGCGCGGCAATTTTTGCTGTCGCACGCACCGATCGCCTGCCAGCCAGCTTTTACGCAAGCTTCAAAAATTCGCCGCAGTTGGATCAATTAGCGCGCAGTATCCGCGGGTTAACTCTCGCCGGCCAACCCTCCGGCGACGACGTGAATGTGGCGCTCGACGCGGAATGCGACTCCATGACAAACGCCATCAAGATTTCGACCTTGCTGGATACCTTCCGCATGGTCGGGTCCATGGCGCTGCACGACCCCAAGATGCGCGATCAGATGACTCGGCAACAAGCCGCCTTCCTCGCAGCAGTACTAAGCCAAGCCAAAATCACCCACCAGGACAAATTTGTGCGCCTCTCTCTGCGTATCACTCCTGAAATGCTGGGCGCTCCCGGGCCGGCTCGCACAGGAGTGGGCGTACGATGACCTGCCGAGGTATCTAGACTGCTGCTGAAAACCTGCCCTGGCAAACGGAGAGTTCTGAGGTTTGTCTGGGTTCATCCGCCGTCTGGGGGGAATGTCGGACCGCGCAGTGAGGAATCTGCTCTAGCCTTGGACGGTCTTCCTGGGTGCCAGAAGTTAATCGCCGGAAGCGACGGTAGAAGCCGTACTGAGGTAGCGCCAGGGATTAACCGGCGTATTGTAAATCCGTACTTCGTAGTGGAGGTGCGGCCCGGTCGATCGCCCGCTCGCCCCTTCGTAGCCAATCACATCTCCACGCTTCACGTGCATGCCGATCTGCGTGTTAAAAGCGGACAGATGCCCGTACCACGTTGTCACGCCAAAGCCGTGGTCAATCACAACCAGGCGACCGTATCCCGCGCGCCGGTCCACTACGCTGATGATTCCATCAGCGGTGGCGCGGACGTCATCGCCATAGTGCGAGGCGATGTCCATTCCCGCGTGAAACGCACCCTCACCACTGAACGGGTCAAGCCGCTCACCAAAGTGTCCCGTAATTTCACCCTTCACCGGCCAAAGAGTAGGGATAACTCCCAGGCTGCTTAACTGCGCCGCTGGCAGTAATCGCAGGCCATTGCCCGACATTGCTACCGCGGTAGCGTTCTTCTGCAGGTAGCTAAACTCATCCACGGATTGCTCGAATTCTTCTTCAGGCTCCTGAGGGCCTTCGGCGAAGCCGAAAGGCGTCTGCCGGAAGCGGGTAATTCCGTAAGCCATGGCCACTTCGCTAGCCAGCGATTGCAGGGAGTCTAGCCGTTGATTGGTATCTTTCACCTGCGTCTGCAATTGAAGATATTGTTGCTTCAAAGCATCCTGGTTACGGCGAAGGGCGTTGTAATTTGTCGCTTTCCACAGCATTCGGGAGTAAGAGCTCATCCCAGCAATCACGGTAATGCCACCCACGGCAGCCAAAATGGCAAGGAAATGAAGGACGTAGAAAGGAACGCGTGCCCGGCGCATTCCACCGGAAGCGCTCGATGCAATAAAGAACGTGTAGTACTTACCTTTCACGATTTAACTTTCCTAGTTAGTTGTTTTCGCTGGATCCAGATCGCGAGTCCCCGTTCGCGGTCCACCAACGCTGTTAATGAATTGGACACATATGTTCGAAGGCGCGTGCATTGTAGTGACCTGTCCAGTCGACGTCAACCCCAATCTTCCATTTTGCATAGGAGCCCGAGATGCGCAAGCAAACCGATCTCTCCCCTGACCCGCTTTTAAACTTGCTTTCACCTTGGAACACCTTACCTTATTAAGGAAGCGCGAAACAACTGTACGAGAGTTCAGTATGGACAGGGAAAGTAAACTGGTCGAAAGGATTGCGCGGGCGTTTCGCTACGATGCTGCGAAGAAGCATGCCAACCATCTCGCCAGGCTAGGTCTTGGCATCGGCGACGACGCCGCCATCGTTTCTTCGAACGGCAAAAACGACTGGGTCTTTAGCTGCGATGCCTTCCTCGAAGGCGTTCACTTCCTCGCGAAAACGCACCCGCCCGATGCGGTCGGCTATAAGTCGCTGGTCCGCGCAACCAGCGATCTGGCGGCCATGGGCGCGACCCCGCGATATTTTCTCTTGACGCTCGCCATCCCCTCAACCCGTACCGGGGCCTGGCTAAGCCAGTTCCTAAAAGGGATGGCGCGAGCCGCCCGCTCGATGAACATGGTCCTCGTCGGTGGCGATACGACCAAGAACGACACAGTCTCAATCAGCGTTACCGTAATCGGAGAAATTGCACCGGGCCAGGGCGTCACTCGCTCGGGCACGCAACCGGGGGACATCATGTATGTTAGCGGGCGCCTCGGCCGCGCCCAGCTCGGCCTGGAACTCCTGCTCCAGGGGAACATTCAAGCGAAAAGCTTCCCCGGCAAGCCCGCTGGGCGCACAGGCCAGGCGCTGCGAGCTCTCCTGCAACCTCATCTTTATCCCGAAATCAGACTAGCACTTGGGGCTTGGCTGGCAAAACACCGCTTGGCCTCCGCGATGATTGATCTCTCAGACGGCCTTTCTACCGATCTCACCCGCCTGTGCCAAGCCAGCGGAGTAGGCGCAGAGATCCACGCGGCGGAGATTCCCGTATTGGCACTCCCGGCAGGTCTGTCAAAGTACAAAAGAAGGTTGAAGCTAGATTCTCTACAGATGGCCTTGAACGGCGGCGAAGACTACGAGCTCCTGTTCACGATTGCACCAAGAAAAGTGAAGCACCTGCGCGCAGCTCCCGGGTTCTCTCAGTTAACCCCCATCGGGGAAGCAACCCGCACCAAAACTCTAATCCTTGTCGGTCCGAACGGCGCGAAGAAGCCTTGGAAGGCTCAAGGCTGGGACCCCTTTCGCCGCCAGCGCGAACGTCTAGCGCTTCTGTCCAACCAGCCCCGCGATGGTGTCCATTAGATCGAATTTGGTGAGCACTTCCAGCTTCTTATCCGGCATCTGCACGAAAACGGCCGGACTATCGTGGCTCAAAATGTGCGTGACGCGCTCAACCGGTGAGTCTGAGGGAACCTGCGGCAGCGGATTCGTCATCACTTCGCGAATCACCAGCTTGCGCAGATCTTTGCCCTGCAAGGCGAGGTTCAGAATTTGGTCCTCAAACACCGTTCCAATCGAATGCTCTTCTTCGAACACGGGGAGCTGGGAGATGTCCTGCTTCTGCATGGTATGCAGCGCGTGGAAAACGGTCTGGTCCGGGCGCGCCACGATCAAGTCGCGCGTTTTGCCGTTCTGCCGCTTGCCGCGAATCACATCCGCCGCGGTCAAGGTCACCTCCGCCTCCACGTAACCGTGCTCGCGCATCCAGCCGTCGTTGTAAACCTTGCTCAAATAGCGCGACCCCGAATCGGGCAGAAAGGCCACCAGCAGATCGCCTTTCTTCAAATCCTTCGCTATGCGCAACGCGCCCGCGATACATCCCCCGCCCGAACCCCCGGTGAAAATGCCTTCCTGTTTCGCCAGACGCCGAGCCCACACAAAACATTCTTCGTCGTTGACCTGCACCACATCGTCCAAAATTGTCAAGTTCATGGTGCCGGGGAAGAAATCTTCGCCGATTCCTTCCACCACGTACGTTTTAGCCTTGCCCACCTGGCCCGTTTTCACAAACTCGTAATAGAGCGACCCAATGGGATCCACGCCGATAATTTTAATGTTTGGATTCTTCTCTTTCAGATATTTGCCCACCCCGCTGATCGTGCCGCCGGTGCCCATGCCGCAAACGAAATGCGTAATTTTCCCTTCCGTGTCCTTCCAGATTTCCGGACCCGTGGTCTTATAGTGCGCTTCCGGATTCATCGGATTTTCATACTGGTTGGGGTAATAAGAATTGGGAATCTCGCGCGCCAGTTTTTGCGCCACGGAATAGTAGCTGCGCGGATCTTCCGGCTCTACGGCCGTAGGACATACAATCACTTCTGCCCCAAACGCTTTCAGCAAATCGATCTTTTCGCGCGATTGCTTATCGTTAATAGTGAACACTACTTTGTAACCGCGAACGCAAGCCACCAGAGCAAGTCCCATGCCCGTATTTCCAGACGTGCCTTCGATAATCGTTCCGCCAGGCTTCAGTTTTCCGGTGCCCTCTGCTTCATCGATCATCGAGAGCCCGATGCGGTCTTTTACCGACCCGCCCGGGTTCAGGTAATCCGCTTTTACGTAAATTTCGGCGGGAGAATCTTTTCCGACCCGGTTCAACCGGATCAGCGGCGTGTTGCACATCGCCTCTAAAATATTGTTGCACTTCATGTGCGCGCTTCTCCTAGTGCGTGACGCTGCTGCGAAATGAATCTCAAGCTTAGTGACTTCTGTAAATCCTGTCCAGCAGCATCACGGCTTAAGTACACGGCAGTTTCCGAGGAATCCGTAGTGGGGGACATGAACCTAGAAGATCAAACAGTTTCTAGTACGCGGCGGCCTTGAGGAACACGAAAACGACCACGCCGGTGAGTGAAACGAAGAGCCAAATCGGAAAAGTCACCCGAGCGATTCGACGATGCATCGCGAACCGGCCCGTCAGCGAGAAAAAGAATGTCGTCAGTACCATCGGCAGCGCGACGATGGAAAGGCTCACGTGGCTGGCTAAGATCGAAAGGTACAGGGTGCGCACAGGGCCGTGGCCCGGAAAAATCGTGTCGCCGTGCAAGGCGTGATTCACAATATAACTGACCAGAAAAACGGAAGAGAAGGCGAACGCAAGCAGCATGCTCCGTCGATGCGCTTCGATCTTGTGATGTTTGATGAAATACAATCCCACACACAGCGTAATCGCGCACAACCCGTTCAGAAGAGCGTTGAGGGCCGGCAAAAACATCCAGCGCCCCGCAAAATCAGCCGAGGCGTGATGCACGTAAAGCAGCCACAGTAGGAACGATACCGCCAGGCCGCTCACCACAATAATCGCGCCCACTACCGGCCGCGGACTGATTCCAACCTGTTCCATGCCGACAATTAAAGCACAAAAGCGGATTCGGAGGTCACCTAGAAAGTGCCGCAAAGCGGCTCTGATTCGGAGCGTGTCTCATGCCTTTACTACGCATTTCTCTAATTTGCTGGCAATCCCAGAAATGTCGTTCCTGGTATAGAAAGGAAAGTTGTACAGTTTAATTGCTGGATCGCGGCAAAGAAGAGGTTAGGAAAACTCGTGTTCGACAACGAATCAAAATGTCCCGTCAGCGGCAAGCGCATGTACGCAACCGAAGGCGAAGCTTTGGCCACAGCCGCGCACCAAATCTCTACCACGAACGCACCAAAAGACCTGCGTGCCTATCTTTGTGCGTGGTGTGATGCGTGGCATCTTACAAAAAATGCCGGAAAAACCAAAAAAGATCGCAGATAACTATTATTTACTCGGCGAACTGAAAGCGAAACCCAAACGTAGTTCAGTTCGTCCGGCTTGCTGAAGTTACAGCCCAGAAGCCCTTCGCAATTCTCAGTCGCTTCCGATCGCCGCCCGTCAAGTCCCTAGGCCCCGGCCCACAAAGGCTTCACGTAAATAAGCGGACGGATTTTGCTGCTCCTCCAGAAATAAGTGAGAATGATGACGCTTGCAATCGCGGCGTACGCGCACCACAACGACGTAAACGCGTAGCGCTTAAAAGCCATCACGGCCAACAGAATCGCAAGGTTGGCCACGCCAAAAAGCACCATGGCTCTGACCTTCGAGAAAAACAGCGAGCCGCACGTCGCGATTATGTAAAGCAGCGCAACCGCCATGTTGTTCGTGGCCTGGTTGATGTATACGATGCTGTTTCCCTTCTCATACACCTGCGTCGGAAAAGCCGTCAAGGCCCACAATATATACAGCGTGGTACCCGTGCCGATTACCAGAAATGGCAACATGCGCCTGCGCCCTGCGCCGTCAGGCTCAAATAGCAGCACGCTCAGCGGCAAGAGAAAAGGAAGCAGTCCCTGCGCATACAGCATGAACGCCGCACCCATATCGTGCGTCACCGTAGGCGGAAGTATCCCGTCCAGCCCGAGCCAGACGAACCCCTCGATGAATTGATGAATCGCAAACAGTGTGGGCAGCGACGCAAAAAGCAATTCGCGCCGGTGCTTCACCTTCGTCAATGTAACCACCCCGATCGCAGCCAAGGCCCCGCTGCCCACAAAATTCGCCACCGCCGAAAAGCACATAGCTAGTCTCCCCCCGCGCGAAAATTACACCCATCCCCGCCCAGCACAAAACCATTTCTCTGCTACAGCGATAGCCTAAAGATTTCCTGACGGCGTGCTATGCTTTTCTGTGCTCCCCGTAGCGCCAGAAACCGAATATATTTTCTACGATGGCCACTGCGGCTTGTGTCATCGCGCCGTAAAATTCGTTCTAAAACATGACCACTCAGGAACTGCCTTCCGGTTCGCGCCGCTGCAAGGCGAAACAATAAAGTCTCTCCTGGCGCCAGAGCAGCGCGCCAGCCTGCCCGACTCCTTCGTTGTCCTCACCCGCGGTGGAACGCTGCTCGCGCGCTCGAATGCCTCGCTCCACGTCATGCGGCGGCTGGGCGGCGCTTGGCGACCCCTGGCCAATGTTTTGGGTCTGATCCCTCGCGCGTTGCGCGACGTGGTGTACGATTTCGTCGCGCGGGTCCGCTACCGCGTGTTCCGCCGTCAAGATGATCTGTGCCCAGTCGTGCCGCCGGCTTGGCGTGCGCGTTTCGATCCGTAACCATGTACTGAGAGCTTCCCGAACGGTCCTGGAATTGTCAGAAATGCCGGCAGAGAGGGAAGCGAACGGGTTAGCTAAGCAAGTTTTGCGAGCTATCCGGGCTTCGCCAGCAGTTTGTAACACAACGTTAACAATCCCCACCGAGTGTTTCGCTAAGATGACACGCCATGCCAAACGAAAATCTGCAAATTGTGGTGTCGCCCGGCAACCGTGAAGGCCAGAAAATTGTCCGCCTGAAAGGGTCTCTGAACATCCAGACTATCTTCGGGTTTCAATCCGCGGTACGTGCGGAAAATTCCCCAGTGGTCATTCTCGATTTCAGCGGTGTCCCCTTCATTGATTCGGCTGGCCTGGGAGCTTTGGTCGGCGCCTACGTGGCCGCTCAGAAAAAACCTCAACGAATGGCTGTGGTGGGGATGAACACGCAGGTAAAAGCCTTAATCGAAATGACCAAGGTCTCTCAACTTATTAAATCCTACGACACCGTAGGGGAAGCGGAAGAATTGCTTTAGGGTCCACGAGAAATCGTACCGCCGGTGCTTCGCTTGACGCTGGCCTAAGAACTAGGCCGTCGCCAGCTTTTCAACTGGTAACTTTGGATCCACCCATTTCATAACTCCGCGCACGATAAATACGTTCAAAAATATTGAGATCAATGACGCCGCAAGAGTTGCTGTAAACACTTCGTCGCCCACTAGCCCTGCTTTCCTGGCCACTTCCACCAGAATGAAGGAGAGCTCCCCGATCTGCGTCAGCCCGGCCGCTACCGCTATAGATGTCCAAATCGAGTAACGAAACAGCCGCATTACTCCGGTCCAAATAATGAATTTCCCAAATACGACCAGAACCAGCATCTCTCCTAACAATTGCAAGTGGTGCACGATTACTTGTGGCACTACCAACGTTCCTAGCGATACAAAAAATAGCGCCACAAACGCGTCTCGCAGTGGGATCAAAACTGTGTGCGCCTCCTGCAGATCTTTGGCGCCGCTAATGGAAAGGCCCGCCAGGAACGCTCCCAGCGCTACGGAGAATCCCAGAGCCTGCGCGATTCCGGCGGAAACCAGGCAAATCGCAATCGCAAACAGCAGGAAAAGCTCCTGGTCTTTGGTGCGCGCCGCCGCGCGAAGAATTCTAGGCACCACCGTCATAGCTAAAAATATCAATGGAATCAGCAGCAGGACAGCCTTCCCTAGCGTCCAGGCCGCCCGCGCGAAACGCCCTTCGCCAGGACCGCTGAAAATCGGAATGATTACGGTCATGAAAACCACGGCCATGTCTTCCACCAGGGTGATTCCAATCATTACCTGCCCGTAAGTTTTTCCCATAGCATGATGATCGGCCAGCATTCGCGCGAGCACCATTGTGCTAGCCACCGAGATCGTGGCGCCCACCACCAAACCTTGCATGATGTTCCATCCCATCAGCTTCGCAGTTCCTAGCGCCAGAGCGATCGAAAGCAAAATGCCCAGCGTTCCGCCTCCCAGCGCAATCCATTTCACACGCATTAGGTCCGGAATCGAAAATTCCACGCCAATCGAAAACATCAGCAGTACGACACCGACTTCGGCGAATACTTCGAAGGTATGCAGGTCGGAAAGCTGAGGCCCGGGCGTGAAAGGGCTGATGACAATCCCGCCTACCACGAAACCGAGGATCAAAGGCAATTTCAGCCGCCAGGCAATTAAGCCCCCAGCCACGGCGGCCAGAAATATGTAGGTCAAGTCCCGAAAAAGTATGGGATTCGCTTCCACGCCGCAATACTACCCTAAGATTCCTGCGCTTAATTCATCGAATAGCAGATATTGCAAATATTTTTCAACGCTGGCCCGACCCCATCCAATTGAGAACATTCCGTCAACTCCGCCCGCCGCAGCCTCCGCGCGGATGCGCTAGAATGGAGAAACATGGAAAGGTTCTATCGCGCAACCATGAAGATCACCGGGGACACGCTGTTCGGCCGCCTCGCCTTCACATTCCTTTTGCTGTGCTCCATTGCCTTCGGCGCTGCGATCGGACTGCTATTCGTTTACACCAGCGACTTACCTGAAATTCACGCGCTGGAAGATTACCGCCCCAACGTCGTCACCGAACTTTACGCCGACGACGGCCAATCCATCGGCACCTTCGCCCTGCAGCGCCGCATCCTGCTCACGTATGCACAAATTCCAAAGCTTCTGAAAGACGCCATCCTCAGCACCGAAGATCAGCACTTTGACGAGCACTGGGGCGTGGACATTCCGCGCGTGCTGGAAGCCGCCTACCGTGACGTTTCCAGCCATCGCATGGCCGAAGGCGCCAGCACACTGACCATGCAACTCGGCGGCGGCCTGTTCCTGAATCGCTCCGATCGCAGCCTGCGCCGAAAAATTCAGGAAACCATTCTGGCCATTCAGATCGAGCGCCACTACACCAAAGATCAAATCTTCACCATGTACTGCAATCAGATCTATCTTGGCGCCGGGAATTACGGCTTCGAAGCCGCCTCCGAATATTATTTCAATCGTCCGGTTGGACAGTTAACCCTTTCCGAAGCCGCCACGCTCGCCGCGATCATCCGCGGCCCAATCTATTCTCCGGTGAGCCATCCTGAGCGCGCCCTCGCGCGACGCAATCTCGTTCTTTCTCTGATGGCGCATGACCGCAAAATCACCGCCGCGCAAGCTGCCGCCGCGTCGAAAGAGCCTCTCGGCCTGCACATTTTCACCGGGCACAACGATCTCGCCCCTTACTTCGTCGAAGACGTCCGGGAATATCTCGAGCACACTTACGGCACCGCCGCTGTCCACGAACAAGGCCTGCGCGTTTACACTTCGCTAAACGCCGCCATGCAGAAAGCCGCTGATCAAGCCGTGCGTGACGGTCTGCATTCCTACGATCGACGCCACGGTTGGCGCGGCAACTTGCCGAATATTTTGCAGAATAAACTTGGCTCGCTCGACAAATATCAAAATGAAGATTGGCGTGGCTCGCTTCAAAAAGGCGATTACGTTACCGGCTTGGTCACCAACGTCCAGCCCACTTTCGCTTCCATAAAGCTCGGCCAATATCACGCTATGCTCACGCCGGCCGACTTTTCCTGGACCGGCCGCAAATCTCCGGCACAACTCCTGAAACTAGGCGATCTCGTCTGCGTTTCCATTAAAGAAGTCTCCGGCACCACCGTGCGCGTCCAACTCGAACAGCAACCGGCGGCCCAAGGCGCTTTACTCGCCATCGATAATCCCACCGGCGAAATCAAAGCTATGGTCGGCGGCTACAGTTTCGACGAATCGAAATTCAATCGAGCCACGCAAGCTCTGCGACAGACCGGGAGCTCATTTAAAGTTTACGTTTACGCCGACGCGCTCGAGCAGGGCATCACGCCTTTCGACACCGTTGTTGACGAGCCCGTCACCTTCCGTAGCGGCGGCCAGAATTATTCGCCGCACAATTACGACAATAAGTTCGAAGGCCGCATCACCTATCGCCGCGCGCTCGCCGATTCACGCAACGTTCCCGCCGTGCGTCTTCTGGACCACGTCGGAGTGCAAAGCGTGATCGCGCTTGCGCGCAAATTCGGAATCACCAGTCCGCTGCCGCCCTATCTTCCGCTCGCGCTAGGCGCTTCCGATCTCACCTTGATGGAACACACTTCCGCTTTCACCGTTTTTCCTGACGACGGAATCCACATTGAGCCGCATTACATTCGCCGCGTCACTTCTTACGATGGTGCCGTCCTCGAAGAGCCGCGCCCAAAAGTTACCGACGTGGTTCCCCCTGAAGTCGCCCGCACCATGGTCGCCATGCTCGAAGAAGTGGTGCAGTTCGGCACCGGCGTGCGCGCCAAAGAGCTGGGCCGCCCCTCTGCCGGAAAGACCGGCACCACAAACGACTTCACGGACGCCTGGTACATCGGCTTCACTCCGCAAATTACCGCGGGCGTGTGGGTCGGCAATGACGACAAGCGCATCTCGCTCGGCAAAAAAGAAACGGGCGCACGAGCCGCGCTTCCCATCTGGCTGGAATTCATGCAACAAGCCGTGCAAGGATCGCCCGCGGAAGAATTCCCAAATGTCGTTCCGCTGGAAAAACTCGCCGCCGGCAAACAAGTTCAAGTGGATGTCGCCGACACCGCGCCCCCCGCCGACGCCGCCGAGCAAGGCCTGACCGAAACCCGCGGCGCCGCGCCGCCTGCAAAGCCGCCCAAACCCGCGCAGCCTATCACCTCCAGGTCTCCCAACGCATTACCCCAGCCCTCGCCGCAGCAGAAGTCTTCGCCCTCACCGACCCACGCGAGCGCTCAACCCACGCCGCCGCGTTAAACACGCATCGCTTTTTATTCCACGTACGCCCCGGGCAACCCTTCGCTTACAATAGGTCTCTCTCCATAGCAAACCAGGGGGGCCGGGTAAGGTCGAGAAGTAAGGAGCGGCTCATGAGGCTATCCAGCTCCGGCATTTTCCTCGTATCATTCGTTGTCATCGCCATGCAAGGCTGCGGGCTTTTCTCCTCCTCGCCGTCTTCCGGACCTCCGCCTGCCCTGTCCATAGTCCAAGCCAACGACCTCGGACCGATCCCCACCAATGTAGACATCCTTGGACGAGATGGCGGCTACAGCGCTCTATTTCAGGGCTATTCTGTTTGGCTCTACGGCGACACATTCCTTACCAAGCCAAATTACGAAGATCGCACGCTGCTCAGTGACACTTGGTCATTTACCACAGACCTCAACGCGCAAGGTGGCATCACCGGTTTCCAGGAGCGCCTGGATTCGGTAGGCGCGCCCACCATGATTTTGCCGGAGACTCCCGCTGAACAAGCGTTCAACCAGGCCCACAACGGCACTAACTGCCAAACGCCGCCTTGCGGAGATCGCTGGGCGCTGTGGCCCTCCGCCATTGTCGTCAACCCTGCCGACTACACCGCTTTGATCTTTTATATGGTGGTCAGCGCCCGGCCCGGAAATTTTGATTTTCAAGGCATCGGCACTTCCGTCGCTACTTGGCGAAACATCCAGCAGCAGCCTCAGCGCCCTACCCTAAATCCGCCTATCGTCTCCGACCATCCGGACTTGCTCTTCGCTCAGAACGAGCCCGGCTTCGGCTCCGCCGCTTTCATTAGCAATGGAATGCTGTACGCCTACGGTTGCGGCTACAACTCCGGCTGCCAGCTCGGAAAAGTAGCCCCTGCAAACGCGCAGGTTCGCAGCGCATGGAGCTTTTACGCCGGCAGCGGCAATTGGTCCACGCAAATTAACGACGCCGTCACCGTCTTCAACGACGCGAACATCCTGAGCATTTCCTGGAACGCATTCCTGCAGTGCTATGTCGCGCTTTACAGCCCGCCCTTCTCGCAAAACGTCGTGATGCGAACCTCCGCGAATCCCGAAGGCCCTTGGTCCAACGAGACCGTTGCTTTCGTTGCCAAGCAGCCGGCGCCGGGCAATGGCAACGTTTACGACGCGCTCGGCCATGCCGAATACGACGCCAACGGCGGCCAGACCATCTACGTCTCCTATTCGCGCGCCACGCCCGCCCCTTTCTCGAGTGAGGTGCGCTTGGTCGCCGTCACACTCCGAACCGCAAGCTCACAACCTTTATCAAATGCTCCGTTACTCGCTCTGACCGCCCTAGTTTCCCCCCCTCGGGCCCAAGAAAAACCCGAAGACCCCAAAATCGTCTTCGACCTCGAAAAACCAGCTGCGCACGATAACTCTTCCCCTTTTGTGCCGAACCTCTTCGGCAAAACCTGCACTCCGTTTGATCTAAAATCCGGCCCGCACGTCGACCATCAGCCCTGGAACAAGTCCGCCTCCATGTTGGAACTCGCCGGCGCGCCAATCGAGGTGATAAAAATCCGCCGTTACGGTCCTACCTGGAAAAATCCCGACGACGTCCGCAACCTCATAACCAAATTGCTGAAAACTCAAACCATGGAATTCTCTCGCTACCAGCCCTGGGCGGAGATGTTCTTTGCCGACATCGTCGCCACCGTCCAGTATTCAGATCACACCGAAGGTGTTTTAGAGGTCTCCAACGTCCACGTCTGCTTCTCCGACGATTCCCGCCACACTCTTTGGCTGAGGGTCTTTCCACCTAAATAGCGTGCCTTGTTTACTTCGCAGTTGGCTGGTTGTCGCCGGGCGACTTGGGTTGCGCTGGCGGGGGCGAAGCTAGGGGCTTGCTGAGGTCATCTAGAAATGCGGGCGCCCCTTCGACCCGCTGGAGGACGGGATAGCGTTCGCCATCGCGGTAATCGATGTCGGCGATGGAAACAAAATTATCCAGCTGGACGATCAGGCGGATCGGCTCGGACTTGCCTTTCGCGTCGCGAATCGCGGCTCGTAGGACATCGGGGGAAAAGACCTGCCCGTTGACCGCGATGATCTTCGATCCAGGAACGATTTTTGCCTTATCAGCGGGACCGTTCCAGCGAACATCTGTAATAGTATTTTCCGCGCCGACCCGCAGCCCAATCGAGTACCAAGCGTTGACGACCATAGCGTCCGGGCCGGCGTTGGCAGTAATAACAAGCTCAGAAGCATTTGGTTTGTTCGCGTACACTAATTTGTAGCCGCCGCGCTCGATGCCGGCGAGATCGGCATGGGGATTAATTTTATCCAGGCGGTCATGGAGAAAAGTGGCCCAGTCGTACGCCACGACTTCATTCAGGTCGCGAACGAGCTCGTCAAAAGTATAAGTAACGATAAGCGGCCCGGAATTCCCGCCTTTGCCGAGAAAAATCCTCTGGAAGTCATCGAGCGATTTCCGATTGTTGGTCATCTTGCGAATCAGTGTATCGGCGTCAAGCCAGACCAGCTCGCCTTCGTCGTAATAGTCCTGTCCACGTTTCCAATTGGACCAGGCCGGATTTCCATCCCGAAGGATACTGGCGGCAACCGCGGTATCTTCGGTCGAGCGCCATTCACGGCCGGGCGTGTAGTCAAGATTCGCAGCGGACAACGCCAAAACGTCGCGGTACTCCGGCTGAGACCTGAGTCCGGAGCGCGCAGCCAGCACGTTGCCCAGGTATTGGGTCATGCCTTCATAAACCCAAAGCAGCGCGCCTTGCTGCGCCGTGGCGAAATCAGTTTGGTACAGCCCAATCGGCCGGCGATACTTGCCGTTCCATGAATGAGTGAACTCGTGCGGAAGCAGATCGGCGTCACCCAACTGATGCTCTTCATCTGAGAAGGCTTTCTCGCCGATGCCGTTTTCCGATGACTGGCCATGCTCGAGGCCCAGGCCGCCTGCGGTGTCGGATAGACTCAACAGGAAATGGTATTGGTTGTAATGGTGCGAACGATACAACGCATCCGCTTCACGTACGAGGTTCGCAATTTCAGCTAGCGCCTCTGGACGAAGGTCGGAATCCTCGGCAATGTCGGACGCCACATCGATGTAATGCTTGGGAGAAATTTCCGGAGCCAAAGCAAATTCGTGAAAGTATTGGCCCGTGAGGATTGGAGAATCTTCCAGCTGTTCAACATTGGTCACGGCAAAATGCGTGGTGCTGCCCGAAGCGGGCACAGGATATGCGCCGCCGCCGGAGGGAGTAAGCGCGGTGCCGATGCCCCAGCCCGCCGGGACGATCACCGAAGGCTGTATGGGAATGTCGCGCACAGGCACATTAGCCGGGTAGAGCATTAGCTTGTCCCATTCCAGGTATGCCAACTTCGGTGAAACATTCGTGAGAACGATGGCATCGAGATGCGCATGCAGCGTAGTCACGCCCGCTGGAATCGTCAGGTGAAACTCGTATAGATCCACATCGTCGCGGCGCCAGGTGAGCGTTTGGCCGTCAGCGGTAAACACCACGCCGGTAATGCCATCTACCGGACCAGTAGGCCGATGGTCGCCGGGAATCCATTTGGGAGTAATCAGGGTGAGCGGGCCGGCGGTCACCGGCAGATCCACCTCGGCGTGAAAAAGTTTGCGTGGAGCGTCTGAGAGGTCGGCGGTGATCAGAATCGGTTTCTGACTCTGTCCCCTGGCGAACGCAGCGAATGAGAAGATAAGAATTGCCACAGCGGAAAATGCTAGGAGATTCTGTCGCATCATGGCTGGCTCCGAAAATTTAGTGAGCATCAGAAGATTTCCAGGATTTCTTCGTAGCGCTTGAAGGGGGGAATCAGGTAGGCGCCGGCGATGCCTTCATTTCTGGCGGTGCGGGCCCAGTCGAGCATTCTGCGAGCGAGAACGAAACCGCGATCGCGGGCGGCGTCTCCGGCTTTTTCCATTTCGCGCAGAGTGGGCTCGGGGATCACGATTCCGGGAACTTCGTTATTCAGGCGCAAGGCTTGCTTGTAACTGGTGAGCGGCCACAGTCCCACGATTACCGGCACGGGCGATTTGCCGCCTAGGCGCTTTAGGAAACTGCTCCAGTGCTGGGGGTCGAAGATTGGCTGGGTCATGGCGAAGTGCGCGCCAGCTTCGATTTTTTCCTGGAAGCGGCGGAGCTCTTCGTCGATGTCTTCGGCGACCGGGTTCACGGCGACACCGATGGTGTAATTTGTGGCGCCACCCAAACTCTTTCCGGCCCAGTCGGTTCCTTGATTCAGCCGCGCGAGAACTTTCACCAGGCCGATGGAGTCCACTTCATAGACGCCGCTGGTTTCGGGGTGATCGCCGAGCGATGGCGGGTCTCCGGTGATGGCCAGGACGTTGCGCACGCCTCCCACGGCCCATGCGCCGAGCAACATTGCTTGCAGACCAATAATGTTCGAGTCGCGGGTGGTGAGGTGTGGGATGGTTTCGAAACCGTGGGCTTCTAGAGCGCCAGCGAGGACCATGGCGTCCATGCCGACTCGCGCTAGAGTTCCGCTGTTGATGTCGATTGAATCCACTTCGCCGGAGGCCATCACGCGGCCAGTTTGTTCCACGATGCGCTCTACGGTGACGCCCTTCGGCGGGTCAATTTCGACGGAGACAACAAACTTTTCGGCCTGGATTTTTTTCCAGAGTTTGCTATCCGGCTCGCGGGTTGCCACGCGGCGAAACCTTTCAGCGGGCTCGAAAATTTCGATGGAACGCGTCTTCACTGGTTTCACGCCGCTTGCTTTATCGAGATGAATTTTCTTCACTGCTTGGGCCACGGCGTGAATGTGTTCGGGAGTTGTTCCGCAGCAACCGCCAATCAGGCGGGCGCCGAGTTCGGCAGCTTCCTGAGCGAAGAGAGCGAAATATTCCGGCGACGAGCGCGGATAAACAATGCGGTCGCCGACACGCTTGGGAAAACCTGCGTTAG
Source organism: Binatus sp. (SeqCode) (assembly GCA_035602755.1). Classification (GTDB taxonomy): domain Bacteria; phylum Acidobacteriota; class Terriglobia; order Acidiferrales; family UBA7541; genus Palsa-295. The sequence continues at coordinate 18,490 of DATNLR010000066.1, forward strand.
GCATAACGCACAGTGGCAAGGCGGCGCAGGAAGCGAGTTCGCGCAAAACAGGGAGCAAAAGCTGCGGGCCGATAGTGCAATTCGCGCCAATGGCCTGAATATTTTTCTCTTTCAGTTTTGCCCAGGAGTCTTGCGGGCGAGTGCCGCCGAAGGTGGTGCCTTCGTCGGAGTAGGTCATCTGCGCGACGATGGGCAGGCGCGAGAAGGAGCGAATGGCGTCAATGGCGGCGAGTAATTCTTCCACATCGCTGAAAGTTTCCAGCATGAAGAGGTCCACGCCACGCTCTTCGAGGGCGCCGGCCTGCTCTTTGAAGATGGCGAAGATTTCCTGGTGGGGAAGTTCGCGAACGTGCTGGATAATTCCGAGCGGGCCAATGGAGCCGGCGATCAAAGCTTCGTGCTTGGCGGCTTCGCGGGCTTCGCGAGCGATCTTTACTCCGCGATGATTCAGTTCCGCGACACGTTCGGCCATGCCAAAGAGGCCGAGCTTGTGGCGGTTGGCGCCGAAAGTATTGGTCTCGATGATGTGGGCGCCGGCGTCAAGGTAGCGCTGGTGGACGTTGAAGACGGCGTCCGGCACAAGTGTGTTCAGCTCGTCCACGCAGCGCTGTGGGCCGATGGATTCGTACAGGAGTGAGCCCATGGCGCCGTCAACGACCAGAATTGCGTCGCGCAGGCGTTCGTTGAACGCTTCAATTTTCATGGGCCCTAGCTACCTTAGTTTTTGTCATGGTTGTAAACCGCCGAGTATATCATCGAGCGGCAACTGCTCCGACCCTGCGTGATGGCAAGTGCTTGTGCCTCGCTTCCTTCCTTTGTCCGGGCAGGCCGGATGTGCGCATACCCCCCCATTCCTGTGGCGCGCGGGGTAGGGGGCCATCGAGGAATCAGTGGCAGGTCAGAAGATCCAGAAACGCTTTTTCTTGCGGACGGGGGTGGCGCCGGGGCTTAAGCCTGTATCTTCGGCCAGTTGCGGCACAAACGGAAGCGGGCGGCCCTCGAACGCAGCCAGCGGATTTTCTACCAGCAGCGCTTGCGCCACTTCATCGCCGTGAGCCTTTTGCAAATAGGCGAAAGCGGCGCTTAGGATTGGGGGGCGGGTCGTGACGTTGTGCGCGTCACTCGCAAGAAAGTGGACGGCACCGGCATCGAGCCATTCCTCGGCGGATTCTTTCGCCGACCTGCCAAATTTTCCCAGCAACGACTGCGCTGTTACTTGCACGTAGCAACCTTGACGTACCCAGCGAAATAAACGATCGGCTTTCACGCGTATCAACGGGTTTCTTTCCGGATGGGTGATGATCGGCTGCAGCCCAGCCAGCTGCAGATCGTGAAGCGCCTGGTCCATGGAGGGCGGGATAGAGAAGTCCGCGAACTCAACCAGCAAGTAGTTTTTCTGGTTCACCGTGTAGCGCTCGGGGTAGAGGCGTATGTCCCGCAAATTTTCAAAGCTGAGATGGAAGTCGCAGCCGGTGGCGAAGGTGAGACGGCCTTCGAAGCGAGATTGAAGTTCATCGCGGCGCTCTTTTATCAATTCGGGAATGAAATCGTGATTGGGATGCGCGTGCGGTGTGCCGACGATATGAGTAATGCCGTCTTCAATTGCCATTTCAGCCATGGCTACGGACATATCGAGCGATTCGGCGCCGTCATCAAGGCCGAAAAGTATGTGGGTGTGGATGTCAACCATTGAAAACGAGAATAACGCAGGGGGGAAAGGATGACAACGAGGTAGGAAGAAAGCGACGCGAATAACTTAACGAGTGAAAATGACATTGGCCCAGAGCTTGCAAACAGATTTGTACTACTTGCAAAATTGGAGTTTCTTTTCCGATCCTCGCATGATCATGTTGACGATTCTTTGCGCAATGGTTGGCACGCTTATTAACCTGCCTTCTCACCGATGATCCTCGATTGAATCCCGCTTATTCAGCAAGAGTGCTTTTGCGGCGGAGCTGCGCGCGAAGGTTCGAGGCGATTGCAGTCTTTGCACGCCACTGCGGGCGTAATCTTTGTGCCGATTCGGATTCTTGCTATAGTGTTTTGCACTCAAATTGCGGTTCCTGGACGCTGCAGCCGCGTCGCAATCGCTTCCCAAGAGAGGAAACAGAATGGCCGTAGAGCGTAAGCCGGAGTTTTTTGCGGGGAAGGAGCTGAAAATCGGGATTATTGGGTGCGGCTATGTAGGCCTTCCCTTGGCGCTACGCTTTGCGGATGTGGGCCATAAAGTTACGGGATTTGATACCGACCGGGAAAAAATAACGAAGCTTAACGCCGGGCAGTCCTATATCCAGCACATACCAGCGGACAAGATCAATCATCACGTACAGGGCAAGCGTTTTGATGCAACCACGGATTTTACGCGCCTGCGCGACATGGATGCGGTGCTGATTTGCGTTCCCACACCGCTCGATGAGCGCCGCGAGCCGGACTTGAGTTACGTGGAAAAAACCGCACAGTCCATCGCGCCCAATCTGCAGCGCAATCAACTGATCGTTCTGGAAAGCACCACTTACCCGGGGACAACCGAAGAGCTGGTGCTGCCGATTCTCGAAAAGGGCGGATTGCGCTGCTCGATTGCGAGGGGCGAAGGAACGGAGAACATTGCCACGGATTTTTATTTGGCGTTTTCTCCGGAGCGCGAAGATCCGGGAAACAAGCAGTATGGGCTGGCGCAGATTCCCAAAATTGTGGGAGGCATCAATCCTCCCAGCGGTCGCGCGGCTGCGGGTCTTTACGCGCAAATCGTATCGAAGGTAGTTCCGGTAAGCTCCACGCGCGCCGCTGAAATGGTCAAGCTGCTGGAAAATATTTTTCGCTGTGTAAATATTGCGTTGGTGAACGAGCTGAAGCAGCTTTCCTTGCGCATGAATCTGGATATATGGGAAGTAATCGACAGCGCGGCGACGAAGCCGTTTGGTTTTATGCCTTTTTATCCCGGACCGGGATTGGGAGGCCATTGCATCCCGGTCGATCCATACTATCTCTCGTGGAAAGCGCGGGAGTACGATTTCGCCACGCGTTTTATCGAGCTGGCCGGAGAGATCAATACGGCGATGCCGTATCACGTGGTGGACGCGCTGGTAAGAGCGCTGAATGAACGTGAGAAAAGTTTGAAAGGCTCGAAAGTTCTGCTGCTGGGCGTGGCTTACAAGAAGGATGTGGACGACCTGCGCGAATCTCCTTCGCTGAAGCTGCTGGAACTGCTGACGGCCAGCGGCGCCAAACTGGACTACAACGACCCGTATTTTCCGGCGCTGCATAAAATGCGACACTACGATTTTTCGCATATGCGGTCAGTGGATTTAACACCGGAGCAAATAGCGAAATATGATTGCGTGCTAATTGCGACCGACCACTCCAGCTATAAGGTTGACGAAATCGTGAAAAACGCAAAGCTGGTGGTGGATACGCGCAATGCCACCAGGCACGTGAAGGAACACCGCGAAAAGATCGTCAACTGCTGATCACAACTACATTGTTTTCTGTGGCTTAACTCGACGCGATTAGGGGTTCATTGAACTTTTGTTCGCGCACCGTGTCTTGTTTACTGAATTTACGCACCTGTCCCATAGTCCCATTGCTCGCAACGCCGGCGCAGGCTAAGCTGGCTCATTATGGGTTCTACGCTGATTTCTCAAAAAGAGCGTCAAACTTGGGCCACCGATCCTGGCCGACGTCGCAGTATGCGCGTGTTGTTGAGCGTCCCGATTCTGGTGCGGGGGGCGGACGCAAAGAATCAGGACTTCAGCGAAGAGACGCGGACGCTGGTGGTGAATGCGCATGGGGCGCTGATTTCGTTGTCAGCACAAGTGGTGGTGAATCAGAAAGTGATTGTTTCAAATAACGCAACGCATCAAGCGCAGGAATGCCGTGTGGTTTATTTCGGGAACATGCAGGCTGGGAAAGCGCAGATGGGAGTTGAGTTCCTGAACCCTTCGCCGTCGTTTTGGCAGATTGATTTTCCGCCGGAAGATTGGGTCGTCCCCGAAAACTAATCGTTTGCAGTAACCTCGAAATTTTCCTCTAGTGTGGCAGGGAACTAAGTTCGATGCGCACGCTGCCGAAAGGAATCTCAGCCTCGAGCAAAATGGGCGTGCGAGCTGCGTCGTTTGCGAAACATATGGAAAGGCTTTCCCCTTTTACTTCTACCCCGTGTTGGTACTCGCGAACGAGAATGCGCGTAGCGGAATAGTTCCCGGCATTCACGGCCACGAGTTCTTTTGCGGCTTCGAGGTGTGCGCGCATTTCGACCAGGTCATCGCCGTCAAACACCGGCGCGCGGAATTCCGGCGTGTGCTGCCAATGGACCTGACGAAGCACATACAAGGCTCCGAGCGGATCCAGTGTGCCTGGCGATACTACGACCACGGGAACATCTGCTTTCTGCGGTCGGCCTGCCACGGAAAAATGTAATATTTGGTTGTCCTTCTTTCCCATTTCGTAGAGATACATTTCATATTGGCGGCTCTCGAACGTGGCGGTGTCGGTGTAAGAATCGATTTGATCGTCGACGGTGAGAAAGGATCTAAGCGGGCTCAAGGTATGGGCGGAGGCACGGAAATGCCAGGTTCTGGAGCCGAGAATTTCGCGATGCTCAGTGACGCACAATTGTATCTTTGCCGCGGCTGAGAAGGCGGACCAAGACACATCGTAATTCAACGTTTCGCCGATGCCGAAAGGCATGGGCGTTTCGGCGGCCGGGTTAGCCAGTGCAATTTTACTGGCGGCTTCTACGGACTGAGGAAACCGGGAGCCGAGGGCGTATCTTTGCAACGACAGGGCGGCCGCTATGACCGTCGTAAGCGCCATTAGGAACAAATCTCGCGCGAAACGCTTACGCATATTCTTTGTAACTTCAGACCGAGGTGTCCGGTTTGAAGTTGCCGAGTCGCAAAAATAAGACGAATAATTATGCCCGGGCGCTAAGTGCCAGGCTATAGTAAAGCGTTGCAGGAATATCATTTTATAGCCGATTGTCATCCCCTAAGGAGATTTTCTGAATGCGTTATCTGGTTACGGGCGGTGCGGGATTCATAGGCTCCAATATCGTGGACGAGCTGGTCCGTCGCGGCCACAAGGTGGTGGTGTTGGACGACCTTTCTGCGGGGAAGGAATCCAATCTAGCGGATGTTCGCAGCAAGATTGATCTTCGCGTCGGCAGCATCACGGACTTGGCGGCGATACAGTCGGCATGCAACGGCGCTGATTACGTAATCCATTTGGCTGCGCGAACTTCTGTTCCGCGGTCGGTGCAGGATCCTATGGGGACAAACTTCGTGAATATCGATGGCACGCTCAAGGTCTTGGTAGCCGCGCGAGATGCCAAGGTGCGCCGGATTGTTTTCGCCGCGTCTTCCTCTGCCTATGGAGAGACGCCCACTCTTCCCAAAGCTGAAACGATGCCGGCGGATCCTATTTCTCCCTACGGGATTACGAAATATGTTGGCGAACTTTACGCCCGAGTGTTCGGGCGAGTTTACGGGCTGGAGAATGCGTGCGTTCGCTATTTTAACGTGTTCGGGCCGCGGCAGGATCCCAGCTCGCAATATTCCGGAGTGCTGTCGCGTTTTATGCTGGCCTTAATCGAGGGGCAGCAACCTGTGGTGTTCGGCGACGGAGAGCAGTCTCGCGATTTTACCTTTATTGAAAATATCGTGGATGAAACGTTGCGCGCGTGCGAAGCGCAAGGTGCGTCCGGAATGGTTTTCAACGGCGGAACGGGAGCGCGTATAACCCTGAATCAAGTTCTAAAATTGCTGGAGAAGATCAGCGGAAAGAAAATGCAGGCAAAATATGAACCGCCGCGCACAGGGGACATACGTGATTCGCAAGCAGACATGTCGCTGGCGCAAAAAGTGTTGGGCTACAAGGCATTGGTACACTTCGAGGAAGGCTTGCAGCGCACCTGGGAATGGTACAAAAGCGCCTACGGAAAAAAACAGGGCTGACGACAAAGGGCTTTACTCAGTCCGCGTGACGATCGAGATAAGCCGGAAGCTCGATGAGGCTATCTAGCATCAGATCCGGCGGGAATTTTTTCAAGCTCTCCCTTCCGAGGCCGTAGGTAACGCCGCAAGCCCAGAGGCCGGAGTTTCGCGCGGTTTGAATATCGATTTCCGAATCCCCCACAATCATAGCTCCCTGGGGCTGCACGCCAAGTTCACGCAGTAGAGTCTGCACGCCCATAGGATGCGGCTTCTTTTTTTCGAAGCTGTTCCCGCCGTAAACAAAACGAAAATATCGCGAAAGGCCCAAGCCATCGAGGATTGCGCGGCTGAAGTTGACTGGCTTGTTGGTCAGAACCGCCATGGGATAATTCGCCAGGAGCGCAAGGCCTTCTCGAACACCCGGGTACGCCACCGTGTTGTCGAGCATATGGCTGCGGTAATAGCTCAGAAAATAGGCGAGACCTGTTTCGACGTCCGCATCCGTTACGTCTTTCAATCCTAAGGCACGCTGAACGAGCACGGACGCGCCGTTTCCGACCATTCCAAAAATCGCCTCATGCGGCAATGGCGAGCGACCGATATTCTGGAGCGTGGCGTTGATCGAGAGAGCCAGGTCAAGTTTCGAATCGATCAAAGTGCCGTCGAGATCAAAGATCAGAGCGCGCACAGCGGCAAACCGGTTGTCCGCGTGGGGCATTGCGCTCAGCTCCCTGGAAAGTTCTGTTTGCCAGTCGCTTGGATTTTATGTTGGGTTAGGAGAATTGTCACTTCCCTGTCCCTCTGAACCTGATCGAGCGCAGGCAAGCAGGGCTATAACTCGACGGCGGCGGCTGCTACAATGTTTCGTTTCCGCGGCGCTGGCTCCGCTAGCAGAGTACACATGGCCGAAATCCATCCCTTTCGCGCGCTACGCTACGACACAAACAAAGTGAAGCTGGATGACGTGCTGACCCAGCCCTACGACAAAATCACTCCGGCGATGCAGGAGCGCTATTACGGCGCGAGTCCGTACAACTTGATTGCGATAGAAAAAGGCAAGCCCTTTCCCGATGACACCCCCGAAAACAACGTTTACACCCGTGGGGAGAGGAAATTGCAGGAATGGATCAGGCAAAAGATTCTGGTAGCGGACCAAACTCCCGCTATCTATGTGTACTCGCAGGAGTATATGGTTCCCGGCACGAATAGCCGCAAAGTGCGAATTGGCTTCCTCGCGCTGGGCCGGCTGGAAGATTACAGCGCAAAGATTGTTTTCCCGCACGAGCGCACGTTGACCGCACCCAAGGCCGATCGCATGGAATTGCTGCGGCATCTGCAGGTCCAGACAGGCCAGCTCTTTATGCTGTACGACGATCGCGCGAGAACGATCGACACATACCTGGAAGAAATTGCGCGCACGCCGACGCAGCTTGAGTTACACGATGAATTCGGTGTGACCCACCGGCTGTGGCCGGTCGTTGATGCGGCGTTCATTCGCCGGATTCAGAGCACCATGGCGGATAAAAAGATCATCATCGCGGACGGCCATCACCGCTATGAAACAGCTCTAAATTTTCGCAACGAATGCCGCGCGAAGTTGGGGAAAACCGATCGACAGGCCGCCTTTGAATTCGCGATGATGACGTTCATAAATTGGCACTCCCGGGGATTGACTATTCTCCCTACGCACCGGTTGATCCGGAATGTGGCTAATTTTGATTTCGAGCGGTTCCGGAAGGCATTGGCGCCATTCTTTGATTGGTATTCGTATCCTTTCCTCAACGCAGAAGAGCGCGAAACAAGTTACGCGGATTTTCGCAAGGACTTGGGGAGGCAGAACCACGGACGCAGAGCGATCGGGGTTTACCCGGGCAAGATTGAAGGGCAAGCGGGAGCCTTCTTTTTATTCTTGCTGCGCCGCGACGCGAATCTGGAAACGTTATTGCCGGATTTGATCGAAGCGCAGCGTGGGCTGGATGTAGTGTTGCTCCATCGATTGATTATGGAAAAAGGATTGGGCATAACGGCGGAAGCGGTTACCGCGGAAACCAACGTCGTTTACGAGCGTGACATAGATAATGCAATTGCCGCGGTAGATCGAGGCGAAGCGCAGTTGGCATGTTTGCTAAATCCGGTGCGAGTGCAGCAGGTTGTGGAAATTGCCCTGGGCGAGCATGTTCTGCCACAAAAATCCACGGACTTTTACCCCAAGCTTCTGAGCGGCCTGGCGATTTATCAGGTAGAGGGTCAGATCGAACAGTAATTCACTTGTTTAATGGCGAGCGTTGACTCTGAAGCGCAAATGAAGCGCAAAACAAAACCGCAGCCCAACGATTTGAGCCCAGCCGCAGCCTGAAAACTTAGAAGCGAATTTACTTGGCGAAACTCTGGACCGCAAGCGCCTCGCTATCGTAGGTATCGAACACAGTCATAAGCTTGGTGACCTGCAACACTTCCTTGAACTTCGAGCCAAGGTTGGCCAGTTTTAGAGTGGCGCCTTGTGAGCGGGCGCTGTGAAAAGTCGCTACGAGAGTGCCCAGGCCGGCGCTATCGATGTAGCCGACGTTCGCGAGATTCAACACGATCTTCTTCTTCCCCGCGGCTAGCAGGCTCTTCACCTTCTCGCGAAACGCGTTGCTTTCTTCACCCAACACAATGCGTCCTTCAATCTCCAGTACAGTAACTCCATTCACTTCCTGATCCGTCATCCTCAATGCCACGTTCGCGCCTCCTGGAAGTCTTAAATCCTCTTTGGAGCAATAAGTCCCATTTCAGTAAAAATCAGAGCAGGACATATAATAACCGCAAGTTGGGCAAATCAGCTTGCAACTTCGCTGCGCCAACCGCGCCGAACAGCTTGGGCAAAACGCAGATGCGATCTCCGGCTGTTCTTTAAACGGGCCGGCTTCAGCCTGCGATTCAGCTGGCTTCGCGGGCAAATTGACCGCAGTCGGCTGTGCCATAATCCGGGCGTCCTTTGGACCAATGTTTATAGCATATCCAGCGAAAAGGGAAAAGAAAACCTCGCCGCAGGCTCCATTCACAGCGATCACCACCATGGACACCGAAAGAAGCTGGTTTGTTCCCTTAACTCTCGTAAACATACGCTTGCGCAGGTGTACAATCTTAGGCGCAACCAAGCGTTTGGCTAGCGCGTCTTATGTACAGCGAGCGAAGCGACTATGAAGCGTAGCCTTCCATCCGCGTCCGTTATTCCGGTGGTATTGGTAGTGCTTCTGGGATTTTACGCCACCCCTGCGCGCGCTCAGCGCGGAGCGCGGTCAGACAATGTCTCCACGGCACCAGCGGCTCGCCCGGCATATTCGCAAGCAAACGCGACACACGGCGCCAATATCGCAGCAACTGTAAGCCGACAATCGTCGCGGCTTTCGGCCAGTCACAGCTCCCTAGGTCTCGTAGGCAGTTCGCAGTTCAAGCGCACAGCACCGCACCGACCCGGAAATCCGGTAAATAGGGTCCCCACGAGCGGCTCCTATTGGATTTTCGATGGCGGCACGTACTGGGTTCCAGCCGAGAGCGATCAAGCTGCGGACCAGTCTATGGTTGAACAGTCGAGCACCGATCAAATGAGCGGAGGACAGTCCGCCGATTCGGGTGATCCCGCAGCGCAGGGCTTTAACGCATCCATGCAACAAAGTCCTGCGAACGGTTCACAATCTGCCAGAAATGATTCCGCTGCATCGCAGTCCGAATCGCGCGAGGAAGATTCGGCCTCGGTCCCTGACGAAGGGCAATTCACTTTGGTGCTCAATGATGGAAGATGGATTGAAGCCGTAGCGTTCACACGCTCCAACGACACGATTGTTTACATCAGTCCGGCGGGCAGCCGTTACACCATCGCCGCGAACGAACTGGATTCCGATTCCACCTTGCGGGTCAACCAGGAACGCGGCACACCTCTGCAATCTCCTCTTTAAGCCAGGCCCGCTTCTACTAAATCACTGCAAAGAATATTACGTTTCTGAACGGCTGGCTGGCGCGGGCATGTAAGGCCCAGCTTCAGCAGGCAGGCCGGCGCGTTCAAACTGGATGGTGGTGTGCGTGATTTTGAAGTCGTGCGCCAAGACTTCGCGCACTTGGTCGAGGATTTTTTCGCTGTCTTCCATGTGCATGTCAGGTATGCGGACGTGGCACGACAACGCAGTCAAATCTGTGCCTAAAGTCCATATATGGATATCGTGGACTTCCTGAACGCCTTCGACGCGCAGCACGGCAGTGGCGACGGTGTCGAGACGCATTTCTCGCGGCAGTCCTTCCAAAAGAATATGGCTGCTTTCGCGGAGAATTCCGCTTCCGGACCAAAGAACCATCGCGCCTATGCCAATGCCGATTACTGGGTCGATCCAAACCGCACCAGTCCAGCGGATGCAGAGCGCACCGGCGACGATGGCCACGTTGGAAAGAGCGTCGCCGAGGTTGTGGATCCATACGCCGCGGATGTTGAGGTCGCGTCGGCCGCTATGGACAGCGAGAGTGATACCGCCGTTGATGACCAACGCGAATAAAGAAACCCACAGCATGATGCCGGTTTGAACTTCAACAGGGTGGCGCAATCGCGCGACAGATTCATAAATCAAAAATAGCGAGAGAATGGCGAGCAGCATGGCATTCACAAACGCCGCCAAAATTCCGCTGCGATGATAACCGTAGGTCTTTTCAGCCGTGGGAGGACGTTTGGCCCAACGCATGGCAAGCCAGGAAATGACCAGCGTCGGAACATCCGTAAGGTTATGGACGGCGTCGCTGATTAGCGCGATCGAATGGCCCGCGTACCCCGCTATGAGTTCAGCCACCACAAGTACGAAGGTCGCAACAACGGCAGCGCCCAAGATTCCAGTCATACCCTCTACCGGCAAGTGAGCATGCGAATGCCCGCCCAAACCGTGGCCGTGGCTGTGCCCCTGCTCGTGGGTAGTGTGATCGTGGCTGTGGGAATGGACGTGCACGTCTGAATTCTACTAGCCGCGCGTCTTGGCGCACAGCCCCTCGCTTACATTTGTGACTCAACAGCACCGCTGGGGAGTGGACTCTCGGGGAATGAACGTCTGCTCTGAAACTGGATTGACTTCACTCGCCGCCACCGCCTACCATGGCAACAGTTTCCAAGCTTAAGAAATCGTAATGGAGCGGAAGCGGGGCGCTATGAATTTGCGCCGGCGATGACCCACCACGTTGCCAAGCTGGTCTTTTGGGGAGTGCGCGGCTCAACGCCGACGCTGGAGCGCGATACCTGGCGCTACGGCGGCAACACGCCTTGTCTGGAATTGACCGCACCAGATGGCACCCACTTTATTTTGGATTGCGGCACGGGTATGCGCATGCTGGGCAATCGCTGGACGCGCTCACACGGCATCAACGGCATCGAAGCACACATTCTGGTGACGCATTATCACTGGGACCACATACAAGGCATTCCTTTCTTCAATCCTTTTTTCCAGAGCCAGAACCGCTTTCACTTTTACAGTTTCCAATCGAAATATCTCGGTCCGGACAGCCTTCGTCAGGTGCTGGAAGCGCAACTGGCCAGCCCTTATTTTCCAGTCGATGTAAACATGATGACGGCGGGACGGGAGTTTCACGAGATCAATGGCGGCGATAAATGGTCGGTGAACGGAACGCAAATTAGTTGCGCCTGGCTGAATCATCCGCAGGGGTGCCTAGGCTATCGCATCGAAACTGCTGGCGGGTCGGTAGTTTATGCCACGGACAATGAGCCTGGCGTTCCGCAAAATGACCAGAACCTGCGGCAACTCGCACAGGGAGCGGACGTTTTGATATACGACTCGCAATATTCTCCCGAGCAGCTCGCGTCGGAACGCAAGGGCTGGGGCCACTCGAGTTGGCTGGAAGGAGTGAAGATTGCGCGCGATGCCAAAGTGCGAAACTTGATTCTCTTTCACCACGATCCGGACTCTCTCGACAAGGTTGTGGATGGTTTTCTTTCTGCGGCACGGCAGGAATTCCCCGCTACATGGGCCGCCACCGAAGGGATGTCCATTACCATGAGCGAGCGCGGCGTGAACGTGGAGATGCGCGAGACACGCCTGGGACAGCGAAGGCGCTTGCGTTTCACCGCGGTCGTGAGCGGACAGTCGGAAGATGGCAAGAATTTCGAAGAGAAAGCCACCGTACGCGATATAAGTTTGCAAGGAGCGTATTTGTGTTTGAACAACCGGCCGAAATTGCAGTCGGAAGTTCGGGTAGTGATAGAAGCGGCTGGAGAACCAGCGACCTCAAGCATTCTTTCGTTGCGTGGAACGGTAGTTCATTTTGACGCTGGCCGAGAGAAGACCCAGAACGGCGTGGGAGTGGTTTTCATCGATGATACTGATCCCGCGCGTCCGCACGATTAATTTCTCCTAGCTGGCCCCTGTTGTCGACTTGCTGTGATTCCCGCAAGATTCAGCCTTTCTAAATTATTGCTATGCCTTGTTGACGGGTGTACAGTTCACGGCCTAATTGGAGGGTGCGATGAAGCTGGGGTATCGCATTTCGTTATTTGCTATGTTGGCTCTTACGGTCTTCGCATCCACATGGCAGCTCGACGCGCAAAGACCAAGAAATAGAGCGAAAGTTCATTCGATGCAAGCAACCAGCGACGCTTCGGGCGCACATCCTGACAAATTTGACGCCGATGGAGCGGTGACCATCACTTGCCTGGCGGCATTTTCTGAAACACCAAACGCGCGGCCGGAACCGTCCTGCCGTATCTCAGCCCCTGGATTCAACGGAATTTTGAAAAAGGGAGAAACTGCCAAAACGACCGGAGCCGGCGCCGTAACTCTTACGTGCAATGGGCCAGGCAACCTGCGTTGCAGCGCTCGAGTCGATATACCCGCTCCCAGCTAGTCTTCGCGCATGAATCCACTGAATCGAAAATAAACGCAAATTATTCAGCTGTGGAGCTATTCTTTACTTTCTAGTTTGGCAAGTCGTGCGTCGAGGTCTTTCAAAGCGCTGTTAAGTTGTTCGCGGTAGCGAGGGTTCTCGCTGGATTGCAGTTCCTTTTCCACGCGCGCACGAGAGAGCAGCAGTATTTCGATCTGGCGACGGATTTCCAGCTGTTCGCGGCTTAATTGTAGTTTCTGGGTGCGGCTTTCTTTGGATTCAAACTCCTGGACCTGGCCCTCTACGGCTTTGCTTTCCCAGCCTCTCGCCATCTTTCGATTTTATGTCGCGGTCGAGGCTGGCTGGCACACTATTTTTTGTGAATTTCCTATACCGGAGAGTTGCGGAGCATTACCTCGTGGTGTTAGTCGCGGATGTTAATGGATTTTCCCAGGGCTACAGTTAGAACCGGCGGGAACTCGGGTAAAGCCCGTATAGCTGAATGGAAACTCCTGAGGCAGGTTAGGACGTTAAACGGCCAGACCGATATCCCTCAAAAAGCCCTCCATGAGACGGTGACTATGCAACCAAAAGCGCCACGCCGACAAGAGCAAGAAACCTCACCTCAGACGGCCGCCAGCGGCTCGATTCCTCTGCGAAAATTCGGCAAACACGATGTGCAGGTATCCGCATTGGGATTGGGCGGGCACCATCTGGGAGACGCAGAGGACGAGCAGACTGCTATACGGATCGTGCACCAGGCCGTGGATAACGGGATCACCTTCTTCGACAACTGCTGGGAATACCATCGCGGCAAAAGTGAAGACTGGATGGGCAAGGCGCTAAAAGGCCGTCGCGACAAGATCTTCCTGATGACGAAGGTCTGCACGCACGGACGGGACGCATCCCTGGCTATGCAGATGCTCGAACAATCGCTCAACAGACTGCAGACCGACCATCTGGACCTTTGGCAAGTTCACGGCGTAGCTTTTGACAACGATCCCGAACTTTTTACGCGTCCGGGAGGCGCTGCCGAAGCACTGCAAAAAGCAAAGCAGCAAGGCAAAGTTCGTTTCGTCGGCTTCACCGGTCATAAAGATCCCACCATTCATTTAAAAATGCTACAAACGGATTTTCCGTTCGATTCGGTGCAGATGCCGCTGAATGCTTTCGACGCGAATTTTCATAGTTTCGAAATTCAGGTTTTGCCGGAACTGATTCGCCGCGGCATCGCCCCGCTGGGAATGAAGCCTTTGAACGGCCACGGCGAAGCGATCCAGCAAGGGGCGGTTAGCGCGGAAGAAGCTCTGCGCTACGCGATGAGCCTGCCGGTAACCACTACGATTACGGGAATGGAAAAATTGGATGTGCTGCACCAAAACTTGAGAGTTGCGCAGGGCTTTCAGCCCATGAGCTCCCAAGAAATGCAAGCGCTTCGCGACCGTACTCGAGCGGTTTCCGCCGATGGGCGATTCGAGTTGTACAAAGTTTCCCTCAAATTCGACAATCCCGAGGCGCGCCTGGCGCACGACTATCCTCTGGATATGCAATCAGAAGAAGTGAAGGAAATGGTCCAGGCGGCGAACACGGGACATCCATTCCCTGTAATTCCGAAGTAGGTAAAAAGCTTGGAGGATTTTGCGTGTCCGATGAGAAAAGCGTCACTCGCCGAACTTTCGTAAAGGGGGCAGCCGTGTTGACCGCTTCGGCTCTAGTAAACCCGAGCTTGGGATTAGCAGGGCAGCCGCCACAAACGGGCGGGCCCGATCAGATTCCTCAACGACAGCTGGGCCAGACCGGGGTACAAGTGTCTGCGCTGGGAGTGGGCGGTTACCACTTGGGTTCCACAAAAGATCAGCAAGAAGCGAATGAGCTTGTGGCGCGCGCGCTCGATGCCGGCATCAATTTTTTTGATAATTGTTGGGATTATCATGACGGGCTTAGCGAAGAACGCCTAGGGGTTGCGCTAAAAGGCAAGCGCGAGCAGGCGTTGGTGATGACAAAAGTCTGCACGCACGGTCGCGGCAAAGACGTGGCCATGCAACAACTGGAAGAATCTCTGCGAAGGCTGCAGACCGACTACCTGGATTTGTGGCAGATACACGAAGTGATTTATTACAACGACCCGGACTTGATTTTTGCGCCAGGCGGCGCGGCGGAAGCGTTGCTAGCCGCGAAACAGCAAGGGAAAGTTCGCTTGGTGGGGTTTACCGGTCACAAAGACCCCGCCATTCATCTACGGATGCTGACACAGGATTTCCCGTTTGACACGGTGCAAATGCCGCTGAACTGTTTGGATGCGACTTTCCGCAGCTTTGAAACCCAGGTGATGCCGGAAGCAAACCGTCGCGGTATCGCTGTGCTTGGCATGAAGAGTATGGGCGGTTCCGGAGAAATTGTTTCGCGCGGCGCGGCGACTCCCTCGGATGCGCTCCGCTACGCTATGAGCCTGCCGGTTGCGACTACGATCAGCGGCATGGATTCGCTCGGCGTGTTGGAACAGAATCTGGCGATTGCCAAGGGGTTTCAGCCCATGAAGCCTGAAGAGATGCAGGCGCTTCGGGAGCGCGTAAGAGTTTTCGCCGCGGACGGCCGTTATGAACTTTTCAAAACTACCAAGAAATACGATGGAGAAGTTGGCCGAGAGCAACATCTCTACCCCAACTCACAAAAACTTCCTGCCTAATCGCAAATGTTGTGGCGCAGTAAATGTTTCTATCGTTTTTCTAAAGTACTGCCGCGCGGAGGCCGCGGCCCTACATTTAAAGCTTGCGGAGATTTCCGTGCTAGGTTCGGGACCGCTCGATTGTTTCCGATAGCAAGTCAGCTTGCTGACAAATCAGGACAGTTGCAAATGATTGAGCAGCTTAGAGGCAATTTCGGTTACACGCTTGCGCGCTGAACCGGACATTGGCTGTTTTTTTGCGGCAGCATGTTCTCGAAGCAGCAGCCAAATTCCGGGCCGATGGATATCTTTATGGTGGCAAATTGCGCCGGTAAGCTGCGCTATTTCCAAACCACTTCCTGCCAGCTCGGCATCCAGAAATGTTCGCGCTTCGTCCAGCAAATCCTTGAATCCCTGTGACGCGAGCATGGGGTCCACGTCGCGCGGAATCGTCGCTTCGACTTCAAGCAAATCATAATCCGGTAAACGCTCGGCGATCATGATTTCTACCGAAGCTGCGGGAGCGCTTGCGTCATGTGAAATTTTTACCGGCATGCTGACCGTATTGTTGCAGAAGACGCTCACTTCGGATAGGGGTAGCCGGAAAGGATGGCGAAGGCGCGATAGATTTGTTCGGCCAAGACCACGCGCGCGAACTCGTGCGGCATGGTCAGAGTGGAAAGTGAGACTTTTTGCTTGGTCATATTTCGGACATCTGCGGGGAAACCAGCCGCGTCGCCGCAAAGAAAAACGAGTTCGCGCGCGCCGCGGTCGCGCAGATCGCCGAGCCACCGCGCGAATTCGCGGGAGGTGAATTGTTTGCCGGCGGCGTCCAGCAATACCACAGTCGCGCTCGAATCTATTTTCAGTTTTCGGAACACAGAAGAGCTGCCGTCGCGCAGCGCCACCACTTCTATTTCCGCATAATGTTTTATGCGGCGGACATAGTCATCGAGAAGAGCTTGGGCCTCTCCGCGCCGCGTTTTCCCAAGCACCATTAAACGAATTTTCATGACCGCGCTCGACAATGAGGCGAGCTAATTCTATCTGAAATGGCCTTAGAAACTCCGCTTCGCTCTTGTAAGAATTTGAGTTTGTCGCTAGTCTGCGCTAGAGAAAATGAGACAAATCGAGTGCAGGATAAGAACAGGTGACAATCTCATCGGCGCTGAGCGATTCATCGAGAATCTATGTACTCGCAGAGGGCTGCAGCTATCCATGAAGGGATCGCTTTCCACCTATCCGGGCAGCATTCATTGGCATTACAAAAGCTCCGGGCAGAAAGGGACCGTAGAAATCACGCTTTCGGCCGCGCAGAGGCGAATTTGGCTTCAAGTACAAGACGGCCGAAGAGCGGCTTGGATCGATCGCGAGCTACCTGCTATTCGCCGCGAAATCGAAAAAAGGTGCGGGTTGGCTGGGAAGCGCATTCCTCCGCCCAAGGTGAAACGACGAATTGGCCGATGAAAACATCGGCGCGAAGCGAAGAGAAATTTAGAAAACGATGGCCGCGGAAACATAAATTTCAGATGAGGCCGTACTTCTTGCGTTTTTCCAGGAGGGTTTTACGACTGATTCCGAGCATGTCCGCCGCTTGTCCAATTTTGTAGTGCGTCGCTTCCAAGGTCAGCTTAATGGCCTCGCGTTCCAGGTCTTCGAGTGAGCGCAGCATCCCGGTAATTCCGCGCTCGTTTCCCGCTGTGCGCACAATCTCGGGAAAATCCTTAGGAGAAAGTGAAGGTTTTTTCCCGAACACCAGCGCGTGTTCCACCGTGTTTTTCAGTTCTCGCACATTTCCCGGCCACGCATACGCCTGTAACATGACCAGCGAGTCGACATCGAAGGAAGCTTCCGCTCGGCCGTGTATGGGCGCCAGACGTTCCAGAAAATGCTTGGCGAGCGGAACGATATCGGCTCGGCGTTCGCGAAGCGGTGGAACATAAATCGCCAAAACATTCAGACGAAAAAAAAGGTCATTGCGGAAGCGGCCGCTCTCCACCGCCTTGGCCATGTCCGTATTTGTCAGCGCCATCAATCGCGCTTCCAGGCGCAGTGTTTCGGTGCCGCCCAGCCGTTCGAACGTGCGTTCTTCCAGAACGCGCAACAGCTTCGCTTGCATTCCCGGAGCTAGCGCAGCAACTTCGTCGAGAACGATGGTCCCCTCTTGCGCTAGTTCAAGACGTCCCGGCTTACGCGCGACCGCGCCTGTAAATGCTCCGCGTTCATGCCCAAAAAGTTCGGATTCCACAAGTTCGGCGGGCAGGCTGGCGCAATCAATTTTAAGTAGAGGAGCATCGCGGCGTGGCCCGCGCTCGTGAATCCAACGCGCGAGCTGATCTTTTCCTGTGCCGCTTTCGCCGGTGATCAAAAGCGTGGTGGAAGTGTCTGCGAGCTTTTCCGCAACTTCAAGTACATGCCGCGATACGGGATCTTCCGCTATCCAGGAGATATTCGGCGCGGTCATTGCTGCGTTGCATCACTCTCTGCATTGCTTTGGGATGGAGGATGCGCGGTCGGCGCTGGAAAAGTGACGCGCTCGGCGGAACGCCACAACCTTTCCAAATCGTAATACTGGCGAGCGCGTTCGCTGAAGATGTGCACGACAAAGTCGCCGTAATCCAGAAGAACCCATTCGGCGCTGGATTTCCCTTCGCGATGCGCCACGCGGCGCCCTTCACGGTGAAGTCTCTCTTCAATGGCTTCGCCAATCGCTTGAATCTGGGGCTGACTTTGCCCGGAGCACAGCAAGAAGTATTCGGCGAACGCGCCCGCGCCAGAAAGGTTGAGGACTGTGATGTCCACGGCCTGCTTGTCTTGAGCCGCTTCCACGGCCGCGCGAATTTCGGGACGAAGGGAGTTAGTTATCACCGGTACAGGGCCTGTTCCAAAATGTATTCCTCTACGCGCGCCGGCACAAGCCCATGAATGGTCTGCCCCCTTTCGAGGCGGTGCCGGATTTCGGTGGACGAAATATGACTCGACACGGTCGTGAGCAGGTGAATCACGGATTTGCGCAGCACAATCGTATTCGGATCGCTGGACGGAGTGCGGCCTAGCTTTTCGGGGGGAATCACCAGTCGCAGCGCGTCCAAACGAAAACCCGGACGACTGGCGATGATAAAATTGCAGCTATCCATCAGCCCCTCGTAATTTTTCCAGGTAGGAATTTCAAGAAACTGGTCCGCACCCAAAATAAAAAACAGGCGATCGTCGGGATGCTCGCGGTGAAATCGCCGCACAGTATCGACGGTATAAAACACATGCGTAGCCGCGCCATCGGGGGGCGCTTCGGCCGTGGACGGATGAAACCCGGCGTGATCCGTGCAGCCCAGCGCGACCATGGCGTAACGATGCAGAAACAGGGTCAACGCGAGCTTCGTCTTGTGTGGCGGCCGCGACGACGGAATGAAATAAATGGAGTCCAGATGAAAACGCTTCTGTGCTGCCTGCGCTACGGCAATATGCCCGGAGTGAATGGGATCGAAGGTGCCACCAAAAAGCGCGACTGAGCGCCGATGCGGCGCACCATGTGCCCGGTGCACTGAGTGCGGACTCAACTTTTCGCTCCGGATGATGAAGTTGAATCGTCATCGTGGATAGCCGCAGCAGCGCGTGCCTCTTCCTCATCACGTTCGCGAGACGGTGTGATCGGAGCCTCTGGTTCCACAGGCAGCGGTGGTTTCGGAATTCGATCCAACGCGTCAGCCATGGCGCGCACGAGTTCTACAATTCCCTCGCCGGTGGCAGACGAAACCGCATAAAACTCCAGCCCACGCCTTTTTGCGAACGCGCGCAATTCATCGAGATGCTCGCGATTGGTGGTGGCGTCCAGCTTGGTAGCCACCACAATCATCGGTTTATCGGCCAGCGCTGGGCTGAACGAAATAAGTTCGTGCTCGATCACTTCAAAATCGCGCACAGGATCGCGATCGTTTGCATCACTGGTATCCACCAGATGCGCGATCAATCGCGTGCGTTCAATATGCTTCAAAAATCGCGTACCTAATCCTGCGCCTTCGTGCGCGCCCTCGATCAATCCCGGCACATCGGCCACAACAAATGCGCGCCCCTGCCCCGGCGCGGCGTCTGGATCTGCGGAAACAACGCCAAGATGTGGTTCCAGAGTAGTGAACGGGTACGCCGCAATTTTTGGACGCGCCGCCGAAATCCGGGAAATCAAAGTGGATTTCCCCGCATTGGGGAATCCGACAAGTCCCACATCGGCTAGCAATTTCAACTCCAGGCGCAGATGGCGCTCTTCACCCGGCTGCCCGTCTTCATGTTCGCGCGGCGCTTGGTGCCATGGGCGCACAAAATGCGGATTCCCGTTTCCTCGGCCTCCACGCCCTCCCTTCGCCGCTCTCCAGCGTTGGCCAGCTTCGGTGAAGTCAAAAAGCTGCTCACCGCTGTCTGCGTCAAAAACCACCGTGCCCACGGGGACTTTCAGCACCGTTTCTTCGCCCGAAGCGCCGTGGCAATTCGATCCTTCGCCGTGGCCTCCGCGTTTCGCCTGAAATTCGCGATTGTAGCGATAGCGCAGCAGCGTGTTGTCATGCGGATTTGCTTCGATATAAATATCGCCGCCATGCCCGCCATCGCCGCCGGAAGGGCCGCCACGCGGGACATACTTCTCCCGGCGAAACGCGACGCAGCCATTGCCGCCGCCACCGGCTTTTATCGAAATTTTCGCTTCATCTGCAAACACAAATCACCTGCTGAAGAGATGCTGCGAGAGCTTACGCCGATGCTGAGTCCATAAACAAAAATACGCGTTCCGGTGCCCTGGAACGCGTACGAATAGTGTAGAGATTAATTGGCAGGCGCCGCGGCGGCTTTTTTCTCAGCCTGCCGCGCATCCGCTTCATCCACGGTGAGAACGCTGATGTAGCGTCCGTGCCCGCCCTTGTCTTCAAACAGGACAATGCCGTCAATCAGCGCAAACAAACTGTCATCTTTCGCCAGCGCAACATTCTTTCCCGGTTTGTAGTGCGTGCCGCGTTGGCGAATCAAAATGCTGCCGCCGGTTACGAGCTGGCCGCCAAATCTCTTAATGCCGAGCCGCTGTCCGTGCGAGTCGCGTCCATTGGTGGATGACCCGCCGCCTTTTTTATGTGCCATGAATTTCCCCTACGGAATTTGGATGTCGCTGACCTGGACGGCAGTGTAGTTTTGCCGGTGGCCGCGCAGAATATTGTATTGCCCGCCCGTTTTATACTTCAGCGTCTTCAACTTCGGGCCGCGGCCTTGTTCCACAATCTTGCCCACTACTTTCACCTTGGAAATATCATCGGCGGAGACAAACTTCTTCTCGCCCGTGTGAACGGACAACACGTCGTCAAAGGTGACCTTGCCGCCCAGCTTTCCTTCCAGCGTTTCCACGCGAATGGTCTTACCGGGTTCCACGCGATACTGTTTTCCCCCGCTGCGAATTACCGCGTACATGCTGCCTCCTGAAGCTAGTGACAAACCCCAATTATACGGGCTTTCAAGCGCCTCCGTCAACGAGCCAAAATTCAGGCTGCTTGGATGAAATATCGAAATTGCAAAAACAGATGGGTCACTTGTTTATGCTGCGATCCAGCGGGCCCCCAATTAAGTCCACCGCATTTTGCGATTGGCCGCCTCCCATTAACTGCAAGGCGCTTTCGTGGTCACCCCCAAAATCAACCCGGGTGATTTCGCTCAATCGGTAGGTTTCCAGTTGGTTGTCCCAAATCGCGCCGGGTCCGATTTCCAGAAGTGTCACATGGCTCTTACTCAAGTCCACTATACGGCCAATTCAGCACGATCCCGCGTCAACTTTTTCTCGGTGAATCGTCACCAAGGGAAATGCTCTATTGGCCGTAATCAACAGTTCCACAAGGCTACTAACGACTACAGGCGGCCTCTTTGGAAATCGTATTCCACGCTTTTTTAATACCGCTTCGTGGAACTGAGCGTACTTATCGGGCACCTGCAATCCTCGTATGTCTGAGAAACGATAGCATTGGAAACCGTTAGGCCGAATACCGTCGGAGACCAGCGCGATAAGAAAAAACTGCGGGCCTACGGCGAGCTCGCTCCCAAGCGCTCGCAAACCTCACGAGCAACTTCTTGCGAAGTGCGAGCTGCAGTTGTTTTTTCTTTTTTGACATTTGACGGCGATCCGTTCCAGCAAGTGTAGCCTAGGAAGCCACAATTTTGTTCTGGCTCCTGAATTTCTACGGCGCAGCGCGTAAGATGGCGCAATGCCAAATAAACCAAGCATTTTTCTCGCTGTCACTCCCATGATTCCAACCGGCGGCAGCCGGTCGGACGCGCTGAAGTACTACAAAGATGAGTTGGGATTTTCTATCTTATGGCAATCGGACTCCGGGGCGGGCATCAGCCGAGATTCCGTTTGTTTCAACCTGGTGGAGAACAACAATCGGGAGTGGATAGAAAATTCTAGTTACAGCATCGGCGTCTCGGATCTCGACGCGCTTTACGAGGAGTTCCGCGGCAGCAGCGCTCGCGTCGGCCCGCTCGAGCTAAAGGCCTGGGGTCGGCGGGAATTCCACATGATCGTGCCGTCCGGAGTTTGCTTCCAGTTCTACGCCGGCGACGAATAACTCCGTGGCTGGGATCCTCTGAATCTCCGCATGAAACATTTAGCGAGATTATCGGCAGCCTTTCACTCTGTGTTAGCTTTCTAAGCCGCAAAGAAAGCTTTCTGCGCGAAGATGAGGTTAGGGGGCTTCATGATTACCAGATGCGCATCCCGTTTTCTAACGTCGGTTGTGCTTACATTAGCAATTCTATCGGCCGCTAAAGGTCTGCCAGGAAAACAGACTTCCCATGCGCAAGCGCAAGGAGCCGCCACGACTCCCAAGAAATATTCGTGGAAGCCGGAAGACGTCATATTTCAGGAGCTGGCTTCGGAATTTCTGATTTCGCCAGACAACAAATGGGTAGTTTGGGTGAAAAGCACAGGGGACGAAGAAAAAGACGAGCGAGTCAGCAACCTATATCTATCTAGCCTTACTGAAAAAAAAGAAATCGAGTTAACGCGCGGAGCAAACACGGTCTCGCAACCCCGCTGGTCGCCTTCGGGTGAGACCATCGCGTTTCTAAGCGACCGTCCGCTTCCAAAAGCCAAGCCGAACGCGGCCCCCATGCAGATCTGGCTTCTCAATACCGCGGGCGGCGAACCCTGGCCGGCCACCGATTTTGAGCGTCCTGTGCAACATTTCGAGTGGCTGAATGACGACACCATCCTGTTCAGCTCCGAAGAACAGCCTTCGCTCTTCGAGCGCGAAACAAAAGAGCGCAAGGATGATTCGGATGTGGTGGACGACGCCGCGCATAAAGCTCCGGTGCGACTATTCAAGCTTTCGGCGAAAGATAAGGAAGTCACGCGCCTGACCGAAAACAACGATTGGATTTTGGATTTCAAAGTTTCGCGCGACAAAACAAGGGCCGTGGCCGTCGCTCGTCGCGAATTGAGCTTCGCCTGGGATCAGAAAACTCCTCCGGCAACTTACCTCGTCGATCTTGCCAGCGGCAAAACGACCCAAGTCTTCGCAGAGACCCGGATTCAGCCGGACGATTTCGAGTGGACACTCGACAGCTCAGGCTTTTACGTCGTCGCACCCTTTTCCACTGACAAACAGTTTCTGACCGCCACGGTAAAAAAAATCTATTTCTACGATCTCGGCTCTGCCACCAGTAGGGAAGTAAATCTGGATTGGGACCGCTCCCTGGACGGTTCGCTGCGCGCCACCAAGGATGGCTTTATCGCCTTACTCGCCGATGGCGTTTACAGCAAACCAGTGCGCTACACGCGGCATGGAGCTACCTGGTCGCGCAAATCGATTACCGGCGATACTCCCAGAAATTATTTTGATTTCGAACTTGGAGAGGACGGCCGCACGCTTGTTTATCAGTACTCCACCGCGAGTCTGCCCACGCAGTGGTATCGCGCGCGACTCGACGGAACGAAGATTTCTGCGGCGGTGCAATTTACCGATCTGAACCCGCAGTTCAAAAATAAAACCATCGCCAAAACGGAAGTCGTGCATTGGAAAGGCGCCGATGACGACGAAGTGGAGGGCATGCTCTATTATCCCGACGATTATCAGCGCGGACAATCGTATCCGCTGATCGTCGCCACGCACGGCGGCCCCAATCTGGCGGACCGCGACAATTGGAGCGAGCGCATGTTTTACGCGCCGAATCTTCTCACCGAGCGCGGCGCGTTCGTGCTGAAAACGAATTACCACGGAAGCGCGGATTACGGATTGAAGTGGGGAGAATCCATCTGCTGCGGAAAATATTACGACCTGGAGGTTCCCGATATTGAGCACGGCGTTGATTATTTAATCGGACGCGGATTGGTCGATCCGGATAAGATTGGCGCGGCGGGCTGGTCCAACGGGTCGATTCTCTCAATCGAGCTCACCATCACAAATCCCGATCGCTATAAGGCCGCGGTGGTGGGCGCTGGCGATGTGGAGTGGATCAGCGACTGGGCCAACGTGGACTTCGGCGAATCCTTCGACCACTATTATTTCGGCAAGACGCCGCTCGAAGATCCCGAGCTGTACATCCAGAAATCTCCGCTGTTCAAAATGGACCGCGTAAAAACTCCAACGTTGATTTTCTTCGGCACCATCGACCGGCAAACCCCTACCGAGCAAGGCTGGTCGCATTACCGCGCGCTCTATTCCATCGGAAAAGCTCCAGTGAAACTCGTGCTCTTCCCTGGTGAGGCGCACAGCCCGAACAAGCTCACCCATCAACTTCGCAAACTGAACGAAGAGACCGCTTGGTTCGACAAATATTTGTTCCAGATTAATCCGCCAGAAAGCGAAGCGCTGAAAAAAGGTTCACCGCTCGACGTCGCGCTGGAACGGCGTTCCGTTCAGAAAGCCGGCGCGCTCTACGGCCTGGCGTTTCGACCGCCTTCGATCCCGGAAAATCCAGCGCCGGATGTTTTGCTTCCGGAAACGGTTAAGCGCGGCGAAATCGAAATCGGCCGCTTCGAGATTACTCGCGCGCAATTCGCCGCATTCGATAAAGAATATAAATTCGATGCCGGTACGGACAATTATCCTGCGAATGGAATTACATTTGAACAGGCGGAAGCGTACTGCAAATGGTTGAGCGATCTGACTGCGGAAACGTATCGGCTTCCGAAAGAAAATGAAGCGGGCACTTGGTACAAAGATCGTCCGGGCGAGAATACGCTCGACTACTGGGCGGGATATTCGTTGAACCCCGAAGACGCGCGGAAACTAGAAGAAGATATTAAGAAATTGCCGGGAGATGCGCCGCTTCTTCGCGTAGTCGGCAGTTTTGCGCCCGATGGCGAGCAAGGAGAAGAGCCGGTTTTTGATCTCGGTGGCAACGTCGCGGAATGGATGATAGCCGCAAACGGATCCGGAAAAACGGTCGGCGGCAGCGCGGACCGTCCCGCAGATTCAAAAGCCGCATATCAAGCGGCCGATCCGGCTTACATTGGTTTTCGCGTGGTACATATCCCGCCAAAATCAAATTAATCGCCGCGGGCGTTATGGTGTTTGGCTGCCCATCACAAACGAACTGCGATATAACCGGCACTTCGCCTACGCGCAAAATCACGTGCTGCGTGTCTCATCCTTTTGCGATCTCGGTGCATGCCGGGGCTGTTCGACGGCCCCGAGCTCGCTCCATTCTTCGCGGAGGCGATCGCGCTCGGTCTCGGTCAAGCGGAACCAGGATTCGGCCACGTCGCGAACACGTTCCAGAGCGGCTTGAATTTCCTTTTGTTTTTGATGGACGGTGTCACTATCAGCGTCCAGCGGCACGCGGATCGGCGGCGCCACAAACATTACCGCGCGCGAAAACGGATACGGAATCTGAAACAAATCCCACGATTTCTTGAAAGTATGCGCTCTTTGCAAGCCCACGTGGAAAGCGGAAACAGGTTTCCCGGTTCGGCGCGCCAGAATCACAGCTCCGGGCTTGGCCACGTACCGTGGTCCTCGGGGGCCGTCGATGGTGAGCGCCACATGTTTTCCCTCTTCCAACCGGCTGGCCATGATGGTCAGCCCTTCGATCGCTCCGCGCGACGAACTCCCTTGCGCGGTGCCAAATCCCAGACGCTCTATCACGCGCCGGGTCCACTGGCCATCGAAATTCACTGTGTTCAGCACGACGATTCCGCGGTTCCGCCAAATCCAAATGGCCGTAAAAATGCAGCGGTGCCAAAACGCGCCGATGGCGACTTCGCCCTCGTCGCGAATCTGCACTGCGTTTTGCACGCCGACAAATTCCACGCGCAACGTTGGCCCGAGCAGCCGTACTACGCCATACACCAGCCAGGCGATGATTGGAATTTGCATTTGCCGCCAGCGCGACAGCTCCAGCGGACGCGCATCGAATTTCTCATGACTATGCTGATCGACCGGCGGGAGGGCCGGATTCGCATCGTTTGCCACTGCGGTATATTATAGAACTTCAAGCCAATCTCGATGTATTCCCGCACAAAATCCGCGCGCAGGCAGGACGCCGCTTTCAGCACGGTCTGGCCGCATATTTTTGGTCCGCAATTTCTTTCTGTGTTCACCCGCGCGCTGTTTGTTTTTATCTTCGTCGTTTCATACGCGCACATCCTAGGCGCGCAACAAAATGGCGCTGCGATTGGTCGGGTGGAGGGAAACGACATATCGGTAGAGGGCGCTGGCGCATCCGGGAATGGCGGAACGCCGAGCGCGGGCGGACAGCTGGCAAGTTTTTTGGTTTCGAACGGCAATGTGGTTACCGTGCACGTGGGGCAAGCGCGCATGACGTTGGCGGCCGGCGGGCAAGTAGATATTTGCGGGCCGGCGAAATTTACGGTGCTCGAATCCGGCGGCGCGATTACTTTGGCGTTGAACTTTGGGCGTATGCACGTACAGATTCCCGCGACGACTTCTCTGCGGATCTACACGCCTACCATTATTGCGACACCGCTCGACATTGGCGGTGCGGTTCGCGACATCAACGTTGGTCTAGATTTGAATGATTCGCTGTGCGTGGTTTCCACTGGCGGCGCCGTGCGCCTGGAACAACAATTTAGCGGAGAGGGTCTGATCGTGCCGCAAGCGGGCGAATTTTTTCTGGAGGGTGGAAACTTGGTTCCCGTAGTAGGCGCTCCAGGAAGTTGCGAATGCGTGGCGCAGCTGGCGCGAGAAACTCCTCCGCCTCCGGCGACGGCTCCAGCCCGATTCGAACCTGCGCGTCCAGAAATCGCGCAAAACGTTCCGCTCGTTCCCATCGCTCCGCCAGTTGTATCACAGGCACAACCACAAGTAGCACCGATGAATGTTGCGGTGGCTGAACCGGACGCGCCGCGGTACAGAGTTGAGATGGGCGAGCTCGGCCGCGCAAACGAAATGCATCCGGAGACGCCGGCGGCGAATTTCGCTGCACCGTCGGCTCCTCCGGAAGTGACCGTCCAGTACACCGTAATCATGCAGCCGTTGATGGTTTCGGTGACGCCGTCACCACTGCGGCCTGCGGAGCCTGCTGCGGACACCGCCTTATTGGTGCGTGTAGCGCGCGTGGAACCGGAATACGAATTCACCGGCCACGTTGCGGCGCCGGAGTTTGCGGCCGACATGCGTCGAGCGCTAGGGCAAACCCCCGTGGTTCCGCAGCCGCAACCGGTGCAGGCGAACCAGCCCGCGAAAAAGAGGCGCGGGTTTTGGGGCGCGTTGAAAAGCATCTTCGTTGGCAGCGACGAAACCCGCAAATGATCTTGCATATGATCCGAGCGAAGAACGTGGTTGCACGGCGCGTTTGTGAGGGAGTGGGTCTTGCTCGTGAACGAGAAACTACTAGAGCAGATCCCTCCCTGCGCGTCGCGCCTCCGCTTCGCGGAGGAACAGAAGAGCGCAACGTTGCGCTCGGGAGGATAGGTTGTTAGTTTGTGGGTCGATTATTCGGAGTAAAACCCGCCCGAGACCGTACGGCAAGTTCGTTGCCCCAACGCCGTCCGGGACGCAAACACTTGTTGTCGGCCAAATTGCAACCTAGCTTCGGATGCCCCGGCCCTCCTTACTTTCTCCATGGATGGAATTTACATGCCTTCGTAGTTGGGGCCGCCGCCGCCTTCTGGCGGGACCCAGTTGATGATCTGGTAGGGGTCGGCGATGTCGCAGGTCTTGCAATGGACGCAATTTGCGGCGCTGATTTTCAATTTGGGCTCACCTTTATCCAACACCATTTCGTAAACGGCGGCAGGACAAAAATATTGGCAGGGGTTGCCGTATTCGCGGACGCAGCGGTCGCCGCAAATATTCGGCTCGAGAACAATCAGGTGGCACGGCTGATCTTCTTCGTGGCGTGTTCCGGAATGATATACGTCGGTAAGACGGTCAAAAGTAAGCTTGCCATCACCTTTGAAGCGCGTGGATTGATCGACCAGCGTGCGGTCGCGATTTAGTTTTTCGTATTCCTTGTACCCGGGCTCGGTGCGCATGGGATCGACGAGGCCGCGACCGCGGGTCATGAATTGAATTCCGGATTTTGCCAGGCCGGTCCACAGGCCGCCGTGAAATGCCTGATGGAAATTGCGAACTTCCCACAGCTCTTTTTTTACCCAGCTATTGTCGAGCTGGGTCTGGTATGACGATAAAGACTTGGCCGATGTGTCACCGGAGCAGAGCGCGTCGTAAATTGTTTCGGCAGCGAGCATCCCGCTCTTGATGGCGGTGTGAATTCCTTTCAGGCGCTGCGAATTGAGCAAGCTCGCCGAATCGCCGATGATGAGTCCGCCGTCCATGTAGCTGCGCGGCATGGAGTACCAGCCGCCGTAAGGGACCGTCTTCGCGCCGTAGCGAACGAGCTTGCCGCCCTCCAGGATTTTTTTAATATGCGGATGCGTTTTATATCTTTGGAAAGCTTCGTGCGGATCAAAAAGCGGGTTGTGATACTCCAGACTGATGACCATGCCGACCGAGACGCGATTGTCGCGCATGCCATAAATCCAGCCACCGCCGTACATGTCGGAGTGAAGCGGCCAGCCAAGTGTGTGCGCGACAAATCCTGTTTCGATGCGGCCGGGCTGCACGTCCCACAATTCTTTTATGCCGATGCCGTAAACCTGCGGATTCAGGCCATCGAGTTTTAAATCGTTGACGAGTTCTTTGGTGAGCGAGCCTCGCGGGCCTTCGGCGAGGACGGTGACTTTCGCGCGCAACTCGTAGCCGGGGGTGTAGTTGTCTTTGGGCTTGCCGTTTTTGTCCACACCTTTGTCTTCGGTGAGGACGCCGGCGATACCGCGCTTGCCGCCTTCCGCTTGGTACAGAAGATTTCTGCCGGCAAATTGGGTGAAAAGATTGACGCCTTTCTTTTCCACTAGGCCGCCGAGCCATTTCACAATTCTGTTGAGCGAGACGACGTAATTGCCGTGATTTTTGAAAGGCGGCGGGGTGATGGGGAGTTTCCAGGAAGTCTTTTCTGAGAAGTAGTAAACGGCGTCGCCGGTTACAGGCGTGTCGAGCGGTGCGGTTTTTTCGAAGTCGGGGACGAGTTCGCGGAGGGCGCGTGCGTCCATGATGGCCCCGGAAAGCTGGTGGGCGCCAACTTCGCGCGCTTTTTCCAGCACGTAAATATTTTCGGCGGAGAGCGCGGGGGATTTGTTCGCCTTGTTGTGTTGTTCGATCAAATTCGCCAGGTGGAGCGCACATGCCAGTCCGGCTGGGCCCGCGCCGATGATCAGGACGTCCGCTTCGAGTTGTTCGCGCTCAGGGGGCATGGGCGTTAGGAGGTCCCTCGGCTTTTCGCGCTAAAAATCAGCGAAACAGGATTGCGGATCGAACGTCCGCTACTCGTCTTAATTCCGCCAATCCTCCGCGAGCCACGAGGTACGATTCTGGTTTCGGTTAGAAATGCGGCTTCTTTGAACGGTCGAGTCGCCGCACAGGCATGGGACCACCTTCCAAAAGGTTGGCGAACTCGCAATGCGCGTTTTTGAATTTTTTGGCGATTGGCGTAGGCCACTATGGTTCGTTTTCTGCAAGTTACAGGATGTCTTAATTCCTGAATTTGGCGATTTAATTTGGCGAGTTTGCGCCTCGAGATAAGTTCAATGCCACGCAGGGGAAAGTCTGTAAGGCATAGCTTCCGTGAGGCTTGCTGAAGAGCTCGAAACTGTTTTGGTTGAATCACGCCGAACGGTAGCATTTTGTTTTGAGAAATTCAAGGAGTCCTGTGCTGGAAGTATTCCGCTGAGCCGATATAGCCGCGGCAGGATTGCGCGGGAGGGGTTGCAACTGGGTTTTGCCGCCGTGGAGGCGCGCGAAATCCGGCGCGGAGTTCAAGAGCTCGCCATTGCGCTGGAGCAAGAGTTAAGACACAAACCCTGATACTTCCCAAGGGCCCCAGGGACTCGCGAAATTCCGGGTGCTATGGGGATGAGGAGAAGGTATCGCAGGCCGTTAGGCTGCCTGTGGTCAGGCCCTGCTTGAACCAGTAAGTGCGCTGGGCGGAGGTACCATGGGTGAATTTGTCGGGCATGACGCGGCCGGTTTCCATTTTTTGCAGGTGGTCATCGCCTACGGCGGCTGCGGCGTTTACAGCGGATTCTACGTCGCCCTTTTCCAGCAAGTCGCGCTGCTCGGTTGAATTAGCCCAAATGCCGGCGTAGCAATCGGCCTGGAGCTCGACGCGGACGGAGATGGCATTAGCCATTTTGGGATGCTCTTCCAATTCCTGACGGACTTTATTTTCGGTGCCGACAATTTTCTGCACATGATGGCCGATTTCGTGAGCGATTACGTAGGCTTGGGCGAATTCGCCGCCTGCGCCGAGCTGATTTTCTAGCTCGTTGAAGAAGCCGAGGTCCAGGTAAACCTTTTCGTCGCCGGGACAATAGAAAGGGCCGGTGGCAGTCTGCGCCAGACCGCAGGCGGAATCGATACCGCCGCGATAGAGGACGAGTTTAGCGTGACGATAGTTTGGAACGATTTTGGTCCAGGTGTTTTGCACGTCATCCAGGACGAATGAGACAAACTGGACTTCGCGCTGTTCGGCGGCGCTTTGCTGGGGAGTGGCTGGCGCGCTCTGCGTGGATTCGGTGGTGGAGGAGCCCCCGAGGAAAGGCGTGAGCAGATCTCGTTTAAAAATAAAACTTAGGACCAGAAGGATCAAGATGCCGCCGATGCCGATGTGAATGCCGCCGGGAAATCCTCCGCCGCCGCTGCTGGAGCGGTCGTCTTCTACGTCGTTGCTGATTCCGCCCGGTGTCCAACGCATGAGAATCTCCTGGTACTACCGCCGTTTAAGACCGGTCCACTATAGGAGAAGTGGGTAACGGGGCAACTCTATTCTGTGCAGAATTGTACAGTACCGTCAAAGATGATGCTCCATAATCGGAGCGGAAATGGAGAGCAGTTTCGCTAGAGTTCGCGCAAGGACGTGAGAATCAAGCAAGGACAAAGCTAGCGGATCCGCCACACCATTCCGTAACCCTGACAGGCCCGACGCTATTTATCGCGGACTGAGTTCGACGTAGCCGGCAGCTTCGGATCTTTAAAAACCTTTGGGAAATCAAGCGGACCCTGACTTGCGCAGAAAAACCAAACCAAATGAAAATAAGGCGGAGAGCGGACGGAGCGTTCGCTGGGGTGTATGGAGCGCTGTAGCGGTTGTGGCGATTTTTTGTGTATTGGTCATTGTGCTGGCGATTAAGTCTCCTTTTACGCAGGGAAAGGTGGCTCAGGGTCTGGAGGAGACAGTTCGGGCGAAAGTTTCGTTTGGGAAGTATCGCATGACTTATTTTCCGCATCCGGGATGCGTGGCCGAAAATGTGACGTTCACGCGCGAGGGCAGTCCGGCAAATATTCCGCCGTTAGTGACGATCCAGAGATTGGAGATTGAAGCGCATTATGCGGACATGATCGTGAGACCTGGGTATGTCGCGCTGGTGAAACTGAATGGCCTGCGCGTGCAAATCCCGCCGTGGGGCGTGAACCCGGGGAGCCCAACTTCGCCGCCGAGCGAGAGTACTAATGTGCGCGTGGGAGAAATCGTCGCGGACGGAGCGGTGCTGGAGATTGGGCGATCAGACGACACACCACCGCTTAAATTTGAAATGCACTCGTTGACGGTGAGGTCTTTCGCGCACGATAGCGAGTGGTCCTACCAGGTTTCGATGAAAAATGCTGAACCGCCGGGCGAAATCATTTCTAAAGGAAAATTCGGACCTTTGAATCTGGAGGACTTGGAAACGACTCCGCTTTCCGGGAAGTACAGATTTCAACAGGCGGATCTGAGTGTGTTCGAGGGGATCGCGGGAATGCTATCGTCAACGGGCGATTTCGAGGGGAAGCTGGGAGAAGTTGCGGTCCACGGCACGCTGGATATTCCGGACTTTGAAGTGGTGAGAAGTAAACACAATGTGCATGTGATTTCGCGATTTAATGCGAGTGTGAACGGGACGAATGGCGACGTCTTTTTGAAGCAGGTTGAAACTTCATTTTTGCAAACTTCGATTGCGGCTTCCGGAAGCGTGGCGAGTAAAGCGGGGCAAGACGGGAAAACAACTTCGCTGGACGTAGAGGTGAACAACGGGCGAATTCAAGACTTGTTGGTGTTACTCGCCGCGACCAAACATGCGCCGATGAATGGCGCGACGAGTTTCAAAACGCACGTGATGATACTGCCGCTGGGACGCCCGTTTCTGAAAGAGCTCGTGATGCGCGGGGATTTTGGCCTGAACCAAGCTGGGTTCAGGAAGCCCAGCAGGCAGGAACAGGTGGATGAGTTGAGCCAACGCGCGCGTGGCGAAAAAAAAGGTGAGGACAAAGGCAAAGATCAAAGCAAAGAGCAGGACAAAGATCAGAGCAAGAACGACAGTAATGCGAAAGCGGATCCTGCGGGAGGGGATCCGGAGAATATCGTGATGAATTTGCGCGGACATTTAGAATTGCGCGACGGCGTGGCTAAGTTTTCGGAACTGACCTTTGATGTTCCGGGAGCCTCGGCGCGTATGAATGGAACTTATAACCTGGAGAATGAGCAGATCGATTTTCACGGAACGTTGAAGACCGAAGCAGAGCTTTCGCAGGACACCACGGGGATTAAATCGGCGCTGCTGAAACCGCTGAATCCTTTGTTCAAGAGAAAGAAGGCGGGGGCGGACATTCCGGTGAAGATGACCGGCACATATCACGATCCGAAATTCGGGTTCGATGTGACCGGCGCGGCGAAGTAGGGAGCCTAGCCAATAAAGAGCGGTTTTTTACCGCGCTGCTTACACTGAATTAACCGGGATTATAACGGGAGTCTTGTATAGCTGAAGGGGTGCCATGCGGGTAGGCTTGCGAAGATTTTCGCAACCAGGAGGATTCTATGTTGGCCGCAATCGGCGTAGTACTGCTCATTCTGTGGCTGTTGGGGTTTCTGGCCTTTCACGTGACGGTGGGATTCATTCACATACTTCTGGTGATCGGAATCATTATGATCATCATGCATTTCGTTCGCGGCAGCAGCCCGGCTTAAACCAACGGGATTTACTGTGTCGAGCCGGGGCTTCTAACCGGGAGGCCCCGGCAGGCGATTCGAAGCCCTGAGTGACGCCGCCGGCATGGCCGTTGGCGATGACCAATGTTGGCTTACCAGTCCGGGCGATCTTTGTGAAAGCGCATGCGGATCGGACGCAATTCCTCGGGCTGCCAGCCGTGTTCCGGACATTCCAACCTAAGCGGAAAATGCTTTGCTCCCGGTACCGGTTTTAGCACCAGCATGGCACCGCACTTTAGACAAGTCTGTGAACTGGTCACTTTTTCGGAAAAACTCTCCAGCTCATAATACGGCATAAGCATGAGGATGATAACCTCCATGCGAGGACCACGACCGATTCACTCTGACATTTTTGCGACGTGAACATCGAAACCTGTTTTCGGCAACAAGGAAGTGAGGGCGAAGGCCTTGAAGCCATTGCCGTCGACTTCGGTGTGACGGAAGACTCCCGGCTCGCTCTCAATGGTTTCGCGGCGGCCTTGCATATCGTCGAGGAAAGACTCGGCCTGGGAAATAGTGGCATTTCCGCCCTTGGTTTGCGTCACGATGGCCTCTGAGGCATACGAGCGGACCAGCTTCGGCCAATATTTTTCCAGCAACTCGGTGCTGGCGAAAACATCGGACCAGATGACGTGTCCGTTCACCGCGACGACTACTCCTACCGCTTTACGATCGCGCAGTTGCTGGATCAGACTTTGGTAATTCTGTTCAATGGGCTTGGCAATTTTGTCCACTTCTTGCTTTACGTCTTTGTTCTCCATCACGACGGCGTACGAACTTGTGGAGGCTATTCGATCAGCGGCTGCGGGTGAGGGCGCCGCTTCCACAGTGATCGCCTGTTGCTCCTTTCTTACTTCGGCCCAGACTTGTGCCTGATCTTTGTCGCCCATCGCTTTGGCGCGCACCGAGGGCTGAGCCATGAGTGTGGAAGCATTTGCGTTGGAGCTGCCGACTGCCGCTCCGCCGGCCGCCGAGCCATACGTGGCTCCCGAGGTTCCGAAATTAGCGCTCGTTGCGACCCAGCGACCGGGCTCCACGCAGAACACACTGAGGTCAACGGGATCGCTTTCCGGCGGAACGATGCGATCCTTGCCAATCACGCGGTCCTGCTTGCCACCGGCGACGATCTCACCAGCGAGAAGCAACAGCGGACGCTTCGAGTTGTTTATCAAGACCAGGCGGTTTACTTCGGCACTATCGTGCGGAGGGGGGGATGTATTGTGCCGCCGGATCAGGCCGCGAACATTTCCGTACTCGGTGACTACCACGTCTCCGGAACGTAAGCCCTCGTCGAGTGTAAGAAACTCGCCCGTGGGGTAGGACTTCGAAGCAACAACCGGAAACACGGTGAGACTTCCGTTGCGGATGGGCTCCAGAACTTTGAGGCCGGAATCGGAAAATTCCTGTCCGGCACGGACCAAGCGCAGCTTCAGACAAAGTGTGGCCGGGACGACCAACAGTGCAATCACGGTGACAAATAATTTCCGAGGTTTCAGACGCATAGCGATCCTCTCTTTGGGCGGACCGGTGCGCTGCGCCAGGACTGGTGCTCCTGCCGCCGGGAACTGTTCGCCGTTCAACCCGACTTGGTGGAAGAACGAAAAGAAAAGGGGAGCTTGCAGACAAAATTCACCTTATCGGCATCTAAGAAATTGAGAGCATTAGCAGCAGCGGGCCCGCGGTTTCTATATTTCTACGATATGAGCGTGACGCTACCGATTTCGGGTGCCGTGCAATCGGCAGTGGCCGAGATGCTGCCGGAGCTGTACGCAAAAAGCGAGTGCCAGAAGTTCGGTCTGAGCTGCGAAAGTTTTGCCGCGATTCTGTGTAGCGTGGCCGCGAAGTACATTCCTGCTGGAGCGAGCGCCTCCGAGGTTTGCGTGTTTCTGCGGACCCTGCGCTTGGACGAGCTTGCTCTCGCGCGAGCGTGTGCCGCCGGGCACAATTCGGCTTGGGAGATTTTCCTAACGCGCTACCGCGAAAAACTTTATCTGACGGCGCTGCGGATTGCGCGCGAGGAGTCTGCGGCCCGTGACCTAGCTGACAGTTTGTACGCCGAGCTTTATGGAACCAGCACGCGCGACGGCCGGCGGGTTTCAAAACTTGAGTCGTTCACCGGGCGAGGATCGCTGGAAGGCTGGGTGCGGACGGTGCTGATGCAGGAATTTGTGAATCGCTATCGCCGGAGCAAACGGCTCGTGAGTCTGGATCAAGAGATAGAGGACGGCGCACAATTTGTAGCGCCAGAACCGGATATGGTCTCGACTGCGGATTCGCGGCTGGAATCGTCAACCGATGCAGCTTTGGCGGCGCTTTCCAGCGAAGACCGTTTGATGCTGGCCGCGTATTATCTCGATCGGCGCACGCTGGCCGAAGTGGCGCGCATGCTCGGCGTTCACGAATCCACTATCAGCCGCAAGCTGGACAAACTAGCTAAATCATTGCGCAAGAAAATTGTGGCAAAAATGGTGCAGCAAGGCATTGACCGCCGCGCAGCCGAAGAAGCGTTGGAAGTGGATGTGCGCGACCTGCAAGTGAATATTCGGCGGAGTTTGGGGCAAGAAACTGTGGCAGCAGCGTTCTCGGAGAAGGAGAAGGCGCTGAATTTTCAGGGAAAGATTGCGCCGCGGGCTAAGGATTTGGAAGAAACTGAAATTTAAGATTGTAAGGAGAGGCCAGGAACCAGGAATGCAAGACCTACCCAAAATCGTGCTGAAGCGGTTGGGGAAAACAGCGGCGCCAGGAACTCATCCGGACGCCGACCTGCTTACGGCGTTTGCTGAGCGGTCACTTGGTGAAATCGAACGTGCGCGGGTGATGGAGCATGTTTCGCGTTGCAGCGACTGCCGCGAGGTGATCGCGTTGGTTGCTCTGCCTATTACGGAAGTTGCGGCGGTGAGCGTTTCCATCGCGCCGACGCGCCGCAGTTGGATCGGTTGGCCTGCAATTCGGTGGGGGGCGGCGGTGGCTGGAATCATCGCGATTGCTTCGGTCGGAATTGTGCAATACAGACAGAGACAGAAGCGTGAAATTTTGGTTTCCGCTCTTACATCGAACAAGGAAACGAGCGCGACTGCTGACCTAGCGCCGTCGCCGTCGCCGGCTGTGCCTGAAACGGAAGGGGTTCTTTCGCCGAGGGACAAGCAAAGGCAAACAGAGATGCCAAAGAAGGCGGCCCCGAGCCGGGCAGACAATTTGTTTGCAGACAGATTGGTTGTGCCGGTGAATCCGGCCCCGCCTAAGGCTCAGGCAATGCGAGGCGCGGCTGCAGGAAGCGCGTCACGTGGTGCTCTCGGCTTCGCTAATGCTGGCGCCGTCGTAGTTCCGCAGGCAGCCCCGCCTTCTTCTTCGGCCGACACTTTCACCGGCAGTGGAAACTTAAAGAATGCCACGCCAGCAGAAACCGCAAAGCTCGCTCCAAATTTGAGCGGCGGCCAAACCGGTGCGGCTCCCTCTTCTTCTTCGCAGACAATTGAGGTGGAATCGCAGGGCGAGGCAGTTTCGGCGAGCACAGAAAGCCAGGTTTCGGACCAGCTTATTGAAAATAAAAAACAGCAGCCATTGTCGTACCAATCTTCTCCGACGGTGGGCGTGGTGGCAGCCAAAGACGCGGCGACCGCAGAGACGCCCGGCATGTTACGCGCGTCCCCGCGATGGAGCATCGGTGCGGATGGAGCTTTGCTGCGCTCTTTCGACGCAGGCAAAACCTGGTTTTATGTAAACGTGAACTCGGAGCCGCTAACCAGCCACTCAAAGGGGGCAAGAAGCTCCCAGAACACGTACGAGAATAATAAGAGCAAAGTTAAGGCACAGCCGAATCTGGTATTCCGATCCGTCGCAGCCAACGGAAGCGAAGTTTGGGCGGGCGGTTCGGCGACTACGCTTTACCATTCGTCCGATTCGGGAGTTCATTGGACGCGCGTGCTGCCGTCCTCATCCGGCACGACGCTGACCGGCGACATTACCAGCATAGAATTTTCCGAAGCGCAACACGGCAGAATCGTAACCAGCTCCGACGAAGTTTGGATCACTTCCGATGACGGCCAAACCTGGAGCAGGCAGTAGTCCCGCGGAAAAGATCGCAAGTTCGGAAGAAAAATCCGGGGATTTTTGCGCATTCCATGCGAGTGTCCTGTTGACTAAGTCTTCCGTTTGGCTTGGCATCCTACTACAATCGCCGGTATTCGCCCGCCGTTCGCTCTCACGACGAGCATGACGTGGACAAAGTCGACCACATGACCGTAAAACGAACGGTCTATCCGAAAAAAGCGAAATGGCTGCGGTTTTCACAAGACGTGATCGACCAAATTATGAAGGACGAGAAATAAGTCACGTGATTACAGATAAGTCCTCGCTCGTACTGTTGCTGCTGATGGTGATGATGCTGCTCGGTGCTGCTGATGCGACATCACGGTATGCGTGCAGGCTAGCCCTAGGTATCCACAAGCGAACTCCCCACCTGGCGGAATCTATGTGATGCCTCTGCTTCGTAAAAATTTTGAAGACATATAAGAAAGAGGTTCCGGAGGTCGGCGAGGGCCGGACATTTCAAGGTGAAAGACTTCTTGAACCGTTAGATCTGGATAATCTGTCGAGGCGGGAGATCCTCCCACCCATCGATGGACAAAGAGATTCAGAGTATCCTAGGGCACGCGGATGTTTCCACGACGCAAGCGTATTACATTTTGCCTAATCGAGGACGCACTGAGGCGGGTCTAAAGAAGCTTGGACAAGTAGTAGGGAAGAAGTATGGTATTAAAGGCTGAGGGCCCGTAGCTCAACTGGTTAGAGCAATCGGCTCATAATCGATTGGTTCAAGGTTCAAGTCCTTGCGGGCCCAGCTATGCCGCGTCACCCTTCAACCACTTCTCAACATCGGTCCAATAAAAGCGCAGGGACTTTCCCGCACGTCCTCATTGCGGGCGATTCTACGCCGAAACGCAGAGTCGCTCAAGGAATCGGCAAGGTCAGGTCAACGAGAAAAGCAGCCATCTCTAGGTTGGTTTGGCGTTTTGATTTTCGGAGGGAATGGCGAAGAATTTCTCCGAGGTCGGGGCGGTGATCAGCGGACGTGCTTGGCCGGGTCGCGGACGGCGTCGGCTAAGTCGGCGAGAAATTGCGCCGCGCGGGCGCCGTCGATCACGCGATGGTCGCAAGATAATGTGAAAGCTAGGATGGGGCGAATGGTCGGTTGGCCGGCGACGGGCACTACTCGATCGCAGATGCTCCCTACGGCGAGGATTGCGGCTTGCGGCGGTACGATGATCGCGCTGAAAGCGTCCACTTGATACATACCGAGATTGCTGATGGTAAAAGTGCCGCCCGCGATGTCTGCCTGGCGTAACTGCCCGACCTTGGCGCGCTCGGCGAGTCCCTGGCGCTGAACGGCAATTTGGCTGAGCTCGAGCCGGTCGGCGTTTTGTAGGATGCCGGTAACCACGCCGTCGTCCACGGCCATTGCGAGCGCGATGTTTACATCTTTGTTCGGACGAATTCCAGTCCCGGCCCAACTGGAATTTATTCGTGGATGCTTTAGAAGGACTCGCGCGATAAGCGCAACGAGGAAGTCGGTGTATGTAACGCGCACACTCGCGGTTTTGTTCGCAGATGCTCTGGCTTTTTCGAGAGCCTGGATTAGGGGGCCTGCGTCGATTTCGCGGACGACGAAAAAATGAGGCACGGTGGTCCAACTTTGCGTGGTTCGTTCAGCCATCAAGCGCGCGACCGAACTTAAGCTTTTAAGCTCCCCCGAAGAAGGCCCTTCGTTCGAAGCAAATTCGGCCAAAGCGAGAATATCGGAGGCAAGAATCTCGCCCTCGGGACCTGTACCGCGGACACGCGCGATATCAATATTGTGTTCGCGGGCCAGGCGTCGTGCTTTGGGCGAGATTTTCGCGCCGCGATAAGCGGATTCAGCAGCGGCGGGCGCGGACTGCGCGGGTTGCTTTCGCGCTGTTGCCGCAGTTTTCGCCGAATCTCGCGGAGCATCTTCTTGCGGAGGAGTTTCGCCGGGAGAAAGAATCCAGGCGATCGTTTTTCCCACCGGGATGATGTCACCGGCGACAGCTTTTACCCCTGCGAGGATGCCGTCAGCAGCGGCCTCAATTTCAACCACCGCTTTGTCTGTTTCCACTTCCAGCAGAACTTCGCCTTTGGCGACTGGTTCGCCTTCCTCCTTTCGCCAAGCGACAAGCTTGCCGGTTTCTTGAGTCAGCTCCAGGGCGGGCATTACAACGCTGATAGCCATTGGGCGGAGTGAGGTGAAAAGGCGGCCTCAGTCAGTGACTCCCACGCGTTCCGTTTTCGCGCTGGCTTCAACCATGTCGACCACGCGCTGGCTGGGGGCCGCTTCCGTTTCGCGCGCAGTTGCCAGCGGTCCATTCACTGTGAAGTAGTGCGCGCCGGCGACCAGCAATTCTTCCGCCGGGAATCGCGTGATCACTTCATGTCCTGTTTCGGTGACTACAATTTCTTCTTCGATGCGCGCAGCGCTCCAACCGTCCGTGGAGGGCCAAAACGTTTCAAGAGCAAAAACCATGCCTGGCTTGATTTCATAAGGATGATCCAACGAGACGAGCCGGCTAATCACGGGCTTCTCCCAAATTGCCAGGCCGATGCCGTGGCCATATTGCAGGGCGAACGCGGCTTCCTCGTTGGG
Source organism: Binatus sp. (SeqCode) (assembly GCA_035602755.1). Taxonomy (GTDB): domain Bacteria; phylum Acidobacteriota; class Terriglobia; order Acidiferrales; family UBA7541; genus Palsa-295. Next base: position 58,100 of record DATNLR010000066.1, read on the forward strand.
GAAGCCGAACTCCTGAGCTTTGGGCCACAGCGAGGCAATTTCGCCCGTTGTGCGGCCGGGGCGGACCAGAGAAATCGCGGCGTCGAGATATTCGCGACAACGTTTGTAAGCATCCATCATGGCGTGTGATGCGTAGCCGATCGTGAAGCAGCGGTAGTAGCACGTGCGGTAGCCCATGTAGGAATGCAGGATGTCGTAATACACGGGATCGCCGGGACGTAGAATGCGGTCGGAGAAAACATGCGGATGCGGATTGCAACGCTCGCCGGAAATTGCGTTCACCGCTTCGACGTACTCGGAGCCGAGATCGTAAAGCACCTTGCTGACGAGTCCAACCGCCTGATTCTCGCTCATACCGGGCTTCATGGCGCGGTATAGCTCGTCGTATGCGGCGTCAACCATCATCGCCGAGGTGTTCAACAAAGCAATTTCGTCTTTCGTTTTGATTACGCGTGCGTCGGACATGATCTGTTGTCCATCGACCACGGTAATCCCTTCGCGCTGCAATGCAAAAAGAACGGGCGGCTCAACGATATCAATCCCGAGCGGCTCTTTATGCAGGCCGCGTTTTTCGAGTTCGATACGAATTTTTTTTGCGACGTCCTCGGCGCGGCCCATCTCGGGCGACATGGCGCCGCGCAACAGAGAAATGCCGGGGCGCGAACGTTCGCCTAACCAGGGACAGTGAAGCTGATGATGGCGTGCGGCAGAGCCGAAATCCCAAAGGATCGGGTCGTCATTCTGGGGCAACAGCGTGAAGCGGCTGATTTTGTCTTGCGCCCAGGAACCAATGTGTGTGGAGGTGAGATAACGCACATTGTTCATGTCGAAGCAGAGAAGCGCGCCCATCTCAGACTTCGCGAGAAGAGACTGCGCGCGTTGCAGGCGTTCACGACGTAGCCGGTCAAAATCGATTCGCTGTTCCCAATCCACGGCCATCGTTCCGTAAGTTGGCAGTGCCACGGCAGGCCTCCTATTCAATTCGTAAAACCTAATTCTCGGCTCTAAGAGCGGTTGCACAAAGCGCGGGCCACATCGAATACTGAGCGCTCTGTGGGCACCGTGACATCTTCCAAGGGCGGAGAAAACGGAATCGGAACATGCAGGGCTCCCATGCGTTTCACCGGCGCATCCAGGTAATGAAAAGCGCCTTCCGCGATCACCGCCGCAATTTCCGCGGTAACACCGTAGCGGCCATAGCCTTCGTCGATCACGATGGCACGCGATGTTTTCTTTACCGAATCGATCAAGGTCTTTTCGTCCAACGGCCAGGTGGTGCGCGGATCGATCACTTCGGCGCTGACTCCAATTTCTTCCAACAAGCCTGCGGCGCCAAGCGCGACTTGAACCATGCTGCTGGTGGCCACCAGAGTGATCTGGTCACCTGCGCGCTTCACATCAGCGACGCCGAGCGGGATCGTGTACTCCTCCGCCGGGACCGGGCCTTTCATTTTGAACATCATCTTATCTTCAAAAACAATTACCGGGTTTTCGTCGCGAATTGCTGTCTTTAAAAGGCCTTTGGCGTCGTAGGGAGTCGACGGCAAAACCACTTTTAATCCCGGCACGTGGCTGAACCAGGCGTGCAAAGATTGCGAATGTTGCGCCGCCGACCGGCGCGCGGCGCCCAACGTGGTGCGCATCACCATCGGCACACGCCACTTGCCGCCGGACATATAGTGAACTTTTGCGGCCTGGTTTGCCATCTGGTCCATGGTGAGCGTGATGAAATCGCCGAACATGATGTCCACCACGGGACGCAGGCCCGTCATCGCGGCGCCCACCGCGAGGCCGGTGAAGCCGGCTTCCGATATCGGAGTATCCACCACACGTTTGGTGCCGAATTCTTCGACCAATCCAGAAAGAACCTTGAATGGTGTGCCGGCTTCCGCCACATCTTCTCCGAGAATGAAAACGCGCGAATCGCGACGCATCTCTTCGGCTAGGGCTTCGCGGACGGCTTCGGCGAAAGTAATTTCGCGAGTGTTTGTATTAGGCATAGACGTCTTGGCTCGCTTCGTCGACGGTCGGATAGCGAGCTGCAATCGCAAACTCCACCGCTTTTTGCATTTCAGATTTCAGTTGGGCATGAACTTTGTCCAGCGTTGCGGCGTCGGCATGTTTGTTCGCAAGCAACCAATCGGAGAGCAGTTTGATGGGGTCACGCTCGGTGGCCCACATTCGTTCTTCTTGCTTGGAGCGGTAATATTCGCGACTGATATCGCCCACGTGATGTCCATGCTGGCGGTAAGTGTGGCACAAAAGAAATGCTGGTCCGTCTCCGCGACGCGCTCGCTCCACTAATTTTGCGGTCACCTCATGTACCGCTCGTACGTCCTGACCATCTACAGTTTCGGCGTGCACTCCGAAGGCCGTGGCTCGCGCGGCCATGTCGCCGGCGGTAGTTTCCAAGCAGTGCGTGTACTCCGTGTAGGAATTATTCTCACAGACGTAAATTACAGGCAGCTTCCAAAGCTGGGCCATGTTCATTTCCTCGTAGAGAACTCCCTGTCCAAGAGCTCCTTCGCCGAAGAAACACACGGCAACTTGAGTGGTGCCGAGATATTTCGCGGAGAACGCTGCGCCCGTTGCGATTCCAACGCTTCCGGCGACGATCGCGTTCGCGCCCAGATTGCCGGTGGAAGGATCGGCGATGTGCATCGATCCGCCTTTCCCTTTGCAGTAGCCCGCCTCTTTACCGAGAAGCTCGGCGAACATGCGGTCGGGCGACGCGCCTTTAGCCAGACAATGTCCGTGGCCGCGATGAGTGCTGGTGATGTAGTCCTCATTTTGAAGCGCTTCGCAAACTCCCACGGCCACTGCTTCTTCACCCACGTAAAGGTGCGCGAGACCCGGCATCAACGCGCGGGTGTAAAGCTCGTTTACCTGCTCTTCAAACAAACGGATGGCCGACATTTGGCGGTACATGCGCAGCCATTTGGCCGCATCGGGACTCTGCTTCGTCTTTCGTTTTGGATCTGGCTGGCGCGTGACGGTGCTCATTTCTCAACTCCGCACATGCGCGCCAGCACGTCGAACACGACAGCGAAATCTTTTTTTTCCCAACCCATGGCGCGCGCGGCAGTCAAGAATTCATTGCTCACAGCGGTGGTGGGCAGCGGCACGTTGAGCCGGCGTCCCAACTCCATCGCCAGCAGCATGTCTTTCTGCATCATGTTCACGTCAAACCAGGCTTCTTCCGGCATTCGCAAAATAAAAGGCCCGCGATATTGAATCATGGGCGAAGCGACGGCGCTGTGGGTTAGGACATCGACGGCAGTCTCGCGGGCAATACCGCTTTTTTCGGCGATTAGCACGCCTTCGCAAAATGCCAGCATCTGAACAGCGAGGCTCAAATTTGTAGCAATCTTCATGGAAAGCGCCAAACCGTTGTCGCCTACATAAGTAACTTTTGGTCCGATATCCAGCAGCAATGGTTTCACGCGCTCAAATGTTTCGCGGCGTCCTGCTACCATCACGGAGAGCTTGCCTTCCTGAAGAGTAATCACGCTTCCGGACACCGGCGAATCCACCAGGTCAGCGCCCTTCTCGCGAACCTTGGCTGCCAGTGCGCGGCTGACCGTGGGGCTCACGGTACTCATGTCCAGCAGGATCTTGCCCGCGCTTAATCCGGCCAGAATACCGTTCGAGCCTTCGGTAATCGAGGAGAGCGCCGCCGAGTTCGTCACCATTGTGAAGATAAGGTCAGTAGCCTGCGCAACCGCACGGGGCGAATCAGCCCAGCGCATCCCGCGTTGGATCAGCCATTCCGCTTTTGCGCGTGTGCGGTTATAACCGGTTACCGTGTGGCCCTTGTCGAGCAGCCGGTTCACCATCTGGCTGCCCATTACTCCCAGGCCCACAAATCCGAGATTGGCCATCTTTCAAAGCCTCCGAACTACCCGCCCGACTACTTAGCGTTTTTTCGAACGTGCCGATGAATCTTGACGAACTTGCTGCAGATGCGTGCGCATTGCCGAGCGCGCGCGCTCCGCGTCATGATGTTCCACGGCATCCAAAATTCGGCGGTGATGGTGCTGACCGCGTTCAGGACCGCCCTCCACATAGAAGGTCTTCAAACGCTGCTCGCGCAGCAATCCAACGATTGAATCGAGCAGAGAAAGAATCAAGGGATTTGCGGCAGCCTCGGCCAGGGCAAGATGGAAGTCGAGATCTCCTTCAATGAAGGCTTCCGGATCATCCTTCAGCGAGTTGTCCATTACCACGATGGCTTCGCGCATCATGGCCAGATGTTGCTCTTCAATGCGCGTAGCAGCCAGCGCCGCGATTTCCGGTTCAAGAATTTCCCTGACTTCAGCAAGGTGAGTGGATCCGTCGGGCTGCCCAATCTTGATCATGAGGTCGAGCGATTGCCGGACAGCCTTCGATGTGCCGTCTTTGATGAACGTGCCGCGGCCGTGAAGAGCTTCCAACAACCCCTTTTCGCGGAGAGCCTTGACTGCTTCGCGCACAGCCGTGCGGCTGACCCCGAATTGCTGCGCCAAGTCGCGCTCGGCGGGCAACTGATCGCCGGGTTTGAGCACGCCCTTGAGAATCGAGTCCTCGATCTGCTGGACGATTTGCTCGTAAAGGCGAGAAGTCTGAATAACTTTGTACAAGGAATTCTCCAGCTCGTTCAGATGCTAAAGACTACAGTACTACGTTAAGCGCGCTGCTTTGCAGTCCGAACATCGCAAATCTGGCCGGAAGTTGGCTTCTTCTCAGAACCCATACCGGAAGGCACCCATCATTTAAGGTTCTGTGGTCGGACCAACATACCACAATCGCAACATCCGATGTCAAGCAGCCAATTCGGCGTAAAGCGATGATAAATCATAGCAACAATCGACGTCAAAATCCCTTGACATCCGCCAACCATCCGGTGGTAGAGTCCCCGTACCATAGGGTTCACCTGTTCATATCCGCATGCATGAAGAGGAGGTTCGAATGCATCTTTTCGCATCGACGGCGTACCTACGATCAAGGCTCAGGTTTTCGTCCGGGATTCGAGCCTCCCTAGTGACCCTCGCCCTACTTGTTGTTTCCATTCCATTATTTTCGCAAGCTTACAGCGGCCGAATCCTCGGCAGTGTGCACGACAAAAGCGACGCGGTGATGGTGGGAGTTCCGGTGGTCATTACCGACGTCCAACGAGGTGTTTCGCGAACCGTGAGTACCGATGACGCGGGGGAATTTGTGGCTCCCGATCTGCTCCCCGGCGTTTACAAAATCAACGTGCAGGCGAAGGGATTCAAAACCTACGAGCGCACCAATGTGCAATTGGAAGTAGCGAAAGATGTCCGCATTGATATCGTTTTGGAGCCCGGCGAATCGAGCCAGACGGTTACCGTGAACGAAGAAGTTCCGCTGATCAATCTGACGAATGCCACTTTAGGCGGGACACTCAGCAACGAAGAAATCAACGACTTGCCGCTGAACGGACGCAACTATGAAAATTTGCTTCAACTACGCCCGGGCGTGGTGCGTTATCCCGGCGGCGGATTTTCCACGACCAGTACAAACGGCCTGCGCGCGGAAGACAATGCTTATTTAATAGACGGCTTTTATAACAGCGAGCCTTTTTCTGGCCAGAGTATTATCAATGGCGCCGGCATCGCGGGTGATTCGGCCACTATTCTGCCAATCGACGCCATACAGGAATTCAACGTCATCGAAAATCCGCCTGCGGAGTACGGGTGGAAGCCCGGCGCAATCGTAAACGTGGCGATAAAGTCCGGCACAAACGAATTCCATGGCGATGCCTATGCCTTTGGCCGCGACACCGCGTTGGACGCGCGCAACTACTTTGATGACGTGGGCACTCCAAAAACGCCCACGCAATTGGAACAATTCGGAACGACAATTGGCGGCCCCATTATTAAGGACAAACTATTTTTCTTTGGCGGGTATGAAGGGCAGCGCTACACGGTTGGAAACTCGTTCTCCATTAATGTTCCGTCAATGGTTTCATTGCCGACTCCCGCGACGCCAACCTGCACGTTCATTCTCACCGGAGATTGCGCCAATAGTATCCCGAATGCGATCGCCGACCTGCAGGCCGGCGGTGTGGCGGTCAGCGCGGTGAGCCTAAAGGTGGCGGGCTGCACTCTGGGCCCACCGGTTACCTGTAACGGCACAGGCTTCCCGCTGAACAACGCTCCAACGACAAGTTACACCTCGGGATTCCCCAATACCGTAAGCGCTGACAACGCGATCGGAAAGATCGACTACCATATCAATGATCGCAATTCTTTGACCGGTACCTATTTCTTTGGAAACAATTCCGGGACCGTGGATGATGCGATTCAACTCCAGCCCCAATGGTTGACGCTGATTCACACGCGCGCTCAAGTTTTCGGCACGGCGTGGACTTGGACGCCTGGTTCCCGTTGGGCCAATGAGCTGCGGTTTGGATACAACCGTCTTTATCAGCCAACTTTTTCTGCCGATCACAACGAGTCGGCTGCGAGTCTCGGCATTAACGACGGTGTCACAAATCCCCTTTATGGCGGGTTGCCTCGAATCAAAATTCATCCGTTCGGCGGCCTTTTCGAAACTTTGGGGGGATTCAAATGGCCGAAGATTCAAGGGCCGGACCAAAGGTACCAATGGATCGACCATATTTCCTATACCGTAGGAAAGCATGCCTTCAAATTTGGCGGCGAATTCCATCGGGACAGCTTTAGCGGAGGCGCGTTTGGTGACGGCAAGGGCTACATTTTATTCTCCGGCGCGGGCGGAGCTGCGTTTCCGACATCTACAACGCTGGAAGATTTCTTCGCCGGAGATCCAAGCGGAAGTGTGCCGTTTCCAACGCATGCGCTGGTAGGAAATACTCCCATACGAAACATACACAATTTTTCCGAAGCGGCATTCTTTCAAGACGATTGGCGAATCAGGAAAAACCTGACGGTGAATCTTGGTTTGCGCTACGACTACAACGGAGTGATTCAGGAATCGAACAATCTACTTGGCAATTTCAGTCCGAATCTAGGATTGGTCCAGGTCGGCCAGCAGATCAGTCAACCTTACAACGGTGATCATACGAACTTTGCGCCGCGTGTGGGCCTGGCTTGGGATCCATTTGGCACCGGAAGAACGGTGATTCGCGCAGGCGCCGGCATAGTCTATGAACAAGTGAACTGGGAATCGTTCATGGCCTTCAACAACGTGTACGGCCTGGGCACAATCCCCACGGGCGGGCTTCTTAATGGCGTGCAAGGATCCGGCAAAATTACCGCCGGCGTACAGAACGTACCGAACCCTCCGACGCCTTGGGATACCTGGGGCGTAAGTACAACCCCTCCATTCCAAATTCCGGAGATCAATTGCGCCTTCAACGCTGCGTCCCCGGCGACTTCTTCGACTTGCGCTATCGCTGCGGTGGATCCCAACATCACAACTCCTTACGTTACGACTTGGACTTTAAACCTCCAGCACGCGATTACCAACAAAGTTTCTTTGGAAGTCGCCTACGTGGGCGATCATGGCTCGAACCTGATGGGTATTCGTGACATCAATCAGCCGGCAGTCGGTTCCGGTTGGGATGCCAGCGCGCTTATGAATCCCGCGCCAGGAGGAACCGATCCTATTGCGGAGCAGGAGGGGCGACCGTTTTTTGCGAAGTTTCCGTATCTCAGCAACATCTACCAGTTGGCTAACGTTTACAGATCAAATTACAACGCCCTGCAAGTCACTCTGATTTCGCGGGATTACCACGGCCTGACTGCGACGGCCGGTTACACCTACGCGCACGCGCTGGATGATGTCGGGGCCAACTGGGATTTCGGAGCGGGGCTGGGCCTTCCTCAAGACGCCACGCATCCCGGCCGTGAGTATGCTAGCAGCGACTTTGACGTTCGGCACCGTTTCACTCTTTCCCTTACCTACAACATTCCCGGAAAAGAATCTCCGGGTCAGCTCCTGAAAGGATGGCAGCTCATTTCAATCGTGAGTCTCTACAGCGCGCAGCCGTGGGGACCGATGGATACATCAGACGACATCAGCGGAACCGGAGAAGGCGTGGATCGTTGGGATTTCGTCGGCAATCCGAGCAACTTTTCAACGGGCCCCAACTCCGTTCCCTATTTTGCTCCGGGAAGTACGCCGGCCGTGTGTAACAACGCGGCCAACACGGCGGCGCTGGAACAATCGCTGGGCATATTCGGCTGCTATGCGAGAGGCAACGCGGCGATGATTCCTCCTGCTTTGGGGACCTTCGGTACGATGGGGCGCAATATCTTCCGCGACACGGGCTTCCGCAACTGGGACTTTTCGATTGCCAAGAATTGGAAGTTCAAAGAGCGATTTGGCGCTCAGTTCCGCGCGGAATTCTTTAACGTGCTGAACCATCCGAATTTTGCGAATCCTTTTGGCGGGCAGAATGGATTTGGAATGAACGATCCTTCCGTGCTTGGCCCAGGATTCGGATGCGGATGCGCTACGCCAGACGTCGCAGCTTCCAACCCGGTATTGGGCTCCGGCGGCGCGCGCGCGATTCAACTCGGGCTGAAACTACTCTTCTGACGCAAGCGGCCCACTGCTCTGGAGGCGGTCGAATTCAATTTCGACCGCTTCGCCATCTCCGTATCTTTCGGTAAGAGTTCTTCAACATTTGGATTTGGAAAACCAAAAGGAGTGCCATGACCCTGTTTGCTCTCGACCGTCTTCCTGTAATCTTGCTCTCGGTATTGGCCGTACTGTTTGCGGCAAACGCTGTGTACGCTCAGGAACGCCGCGAAAGAACGCTGGACGAGATAAAAGCTGAAGCACTCAAACGCGCGGAAAATGGGATGTATCCAGTGATCGGGCTGGACCCCGCGGACCTTCGTGAAGCATTCGCTTCGATCAAAACGACGGACAAAGACGAATGGGCGGCGGCGTTTATCGCAGTGGGCGATCGTTATATGGCCGAAGCCAAGACTTTGGAGTCCTCAGATTCCGCGAAAGCGAACGCTGACTACATCAGAGCTTGGAGAATTTATTCTTTTGGCCGCTGGCCAGTTCCCTCGTCTCCAGGAAAGCAGCGCGCTTACGCCAAGGCGCTGGAAGCGTTTCGCGCGCATGCAAAATTCTGGGATCCGCCTTTGGAGATCGTTCACATTCCATTCCAGGGCTCCGAAATTATTGGTTACTTGCGCCTTCCGAAAAATACGAATGGTCCCGTGCCGCTGGTGATTGCGGTGAATGGTTTGGACAGCCGCAAAGAAGACTTGTCTGAGAGCTTCTCCGCGATATTGCCGTATGGCATCGGGTTTCTGGCGGTGGATGGCCCCGGTACCGGACAGGCGCCCATTAAAGCAAGCCCTACGGCTGATCGAATGCTGTCGCGGGTTCTTGATTACATCCAGACTCGCCCTGAAGTAGATAAAACCAGAGTTGCGATGCACGGTGTCAGTTGGGGCGCTTACTGGGGAACCAAGCTGTCCATCGTGGAACACGACCGGCTGAAGGCGGTGAGCGTGCAATCGCCCCCCGTGGATCGCTTCTTTCAAGTGGATTTTCTGACCGACTCGCTTTTGGGAAATAAAGAATATTTGTTCGACCAAGTACCGGCGATGATGTCTATTTTTGAAGGCGTCAACACGCTGGACGACTTGAAAGCGATTTTTCCCAAGATGTCTCTAGTGGCTGAGGGTCTTCTGGGGAAACCAACCACGCCGATGTTGGTGATTGGCGGCGTTCTGGACACGCAGGTCCCCATCTCGGACATTTATCTGTTGCTCGAAAAAGGGGAGGTCCCGAAATACGCCTGGATTAACCCGCACGGTGGGCACCTCGGCCGACAGGTGAAACTGTGGCCAGATCCCGTGATTTTCAGAGAAGTTATAATTCCGTATTTAGTTCGTGCCTTGGGGCCATCCAGTTAGTCTCCCGTAGTCGGCTACTCAACACATCACCGAGCGTTTCCGGAACTACAACGGTTCAACCTTGTCCACTTAATGGATGAAGTCCGCTTGTGTATCATAGTGATCTGTTAATTCTCCACCGGTGTGCTGACAAAAAGGAGCACTGAATCATGGCGGCGAGCAAGAATATTGGAATTTTGACCGGAGGCGGCGACGTACCTGGTCTGAATTCGGTGATTAAATCCGTGGTTTATGGCGCGAGCGAGATAGGGCGAGAAGTGATCGGTATTCGCAAAGGGTGGCAAGGGCTGACCAACATGAACCCTGGCGATAACGCTGACGCCGACAGCCTATATCATCGGCGCCTCACGCGGGAAAACACCCGCACAATCGACCGCACCGGCGGCACCGTCCTCCATACTTCTCGCACTAATCCGAGCCGGGTATCGAGTTCAAAAGTTCCCAAGCATTTTTCCGCCGAGCAACTGAAAAAGCTTCCGTTTGACGGCAAAAACTACAATTTCACTTCGATCGTTGTCGATAATTTGCAGCGGCTGGGAATCGGTTGTTTGATCGCTATCGGCGGCGACGACACGCTCGGTTTCGCGACGGTGCTTTCGGGCACCGGATTTCCAGTGGTTGGCGTGCCGAAAACGATGGATAACGACGTTCACGGTACCGAATATTGCATTGGATTTTCTACCGCGATCACGCGGGCTAAAGAAGCCATCACGCGACAACGCACGACCCTGGGTTCTCACGAACGTATCGGAATTTTCCGGATCTTTGGACGCGATGCGGGCTTCACCGCGCTGTATACAGCTTACGTAACCGCGGCGAGGTGCTTGATTCCTGAATACCCATTCGATCTCGGGAGACTCACCGATTTGCTGATGGAAGACAAAAGAAACAATCCCAGTAATTATTCGCTGGTGGTGGTGTCAGAAGGCGCCATGTGGAAAGAAGGGCAACTTGGCGAAGTGGGCGACGCGGATGCCTACGGCCATCGCAAAAAAGCCGACATCGGGCATGCCCTAGCCGAAGAATTACAGCGTCGGACCGGCGAAGAAACCATGGCCAGCGATTTAACCTATGACTTGCGCAGCGGAGAGCCTGACGCCATCGACAAGATCGTAGCAATCACGTTTGCCAACATTGCTTTGGATTTGATACGCGACGGCGCGACTGGACGGATGGTCGGTATCCAAAACGGTTGTTATGCAGCGACTTCGCTGCCGGATTCTACGTCCGGCTCGCGCAGGGTGGACCTGGGCGCCCTCTATAACACCGATCGTTACAGACCGAAATATACGCACAAGCTCGGTGCGCCGCTGCTATTCGGCCAGGTCTGAAGTTCAAATAAAGACATAGCGCTGCTTCCATCGCGCATTACTTCCGGGGTTTGCCCAGCCGTTGAGCGGTCGTGAGCATCAGGCTGACGGTGTCCATGTCTTTGGGCTGGACTTTACTGGCTGGAATACGCAAGGCGGTCACTTCTTCCAATTTTGAAAGGACGTCGACCAGCGAGAAGGAATCGATGAGGCCTGAAGAAACTAACGGAGTATCGGCCGTGAGCTCGATATCCGGGCAGCGGAGGATTTGTTTGCAGATATAGTCGATTAGCTCGTTAGCGGGATCGGGCATGGCGCAACGTTGATCAGCTTATTCGCAATTCCGGGTGCTCGGCCAGAAGTTTTTCGCGCGTCGCGGAACGTGCCGGCTTTCCGGCGGTACTTTTGATGATCCACCGAGGTGGCTTCAAATAAATGGCCCGCGGCGCGACAGCTAATTCCTCAACGATAGCGGTGCGAACGGCTCGCTCGATGGCGGAAGAGTCCGCCAAAGTGGCGAAATCCTCCATCTCGGCAACAATCACGATTTCTTCCGTTCCCAAATCCGGGTTGTACCATCCGAAGGCGACGGCCCGGCCGTCGTGAATCGATGGATGTCCGCAAGCAATTTCTTCGAGATCCTGGGGGTAGATGTTTTTCCCGCCGACGATAATTAAATCTTTCTTGCGTCCGGTCACGTAAAGCTCTTCTTCCAGAAGAAACCCCAAATCACCGGACCAATACCAGCCATTACGCAAGCTCAAGGCGGTCAGATCAGGCCGCTTGTAGTAACCATCGAGCAGGGAGTCGCTGCGAATGAGAATCTCGCCGACATGGCCGTCCGGGACTGCTTCACCTTTTTCGGAAACGATCCTGACTTCATTTTTCGGAAGGCATTTTCCAGAAGATACGAAACATACCGCTGAATCGGAATCGTGTTCCGCTGTAACCGCAATTCGTTCGGAATGATACTTGCGAACATCGATCCAAATACGGCGCGGCTCGCGGCTGATTTCTGATTGCGTGATCGCAAATACATTCTCGGCCATGGCATAGGAACTCTGTAAGGTAGTGGGCTGGAGTCCACATGAAACAAACGCACTGGTGAAGGCCTTCATGCTCTCGGCGCGCACGGGCTCCGAACAGTTAATCAAGGCGCGCAAACTCGTTAAATTATATTCCTCTCGATCTTGCGGTTTTACTCGGCGTGCCAAAAATTGGAGTGTGAAATTTGGAACCCAAGACAAAGTGCATTTGTAGCGAGAAATCAAATGCAACATGCTTTCCGGCTGCATGACCCAATCTGTGGGCGACTGCATTACCAAATGCAAATGATAGACCATCGGAAGAATGAAGCAAGCGATCAACCCCATGTCGTGATAAAGAGGAAGCCAGCTATAAACTCGATCGCTCGATTGAATTTTCAGACGGCCGCCCAGATGGAACAGTTGCCGCAGGACAGCTCCGTGCGATAAGGCCACTCCTTTTTGTAAGCCGGTAGTTCCCGCTGAATGTTGAATGAACGCCAAGTCGTCTTGATGACCATGAAAGGGGGGAGCGGCGACATCTTGGGTTGCCGGCGGCACACTGCTGACACGAAGCAGTTTTGATTGGTGGCCAAGACTTACCGATTCCAAAAACTCGTCAGGGAACAAATCATCGACCACAACCAATTTCGCGTTCAAGTTCGCCGAGACGCCCTTCAGCCCAAAGCGGTACTTTGCAGGCTCCACTTTAAAAGTGGGATACGCAAGGATGGCCGGCACCGCACCGAGTAGCATGGCGCCTGCGAAAGCGGCCATCAACGCGACTCCCTGCGGCATGATCAGAATTACGGTGTCTCCCTTTCCCACTCCGTGCGAGCTAAATCGAGCGGCTTGAGAGTTTGACCAACGTCTGAACTCGCCAAAGCTGAAAGTGCGCTCGTCGTCCTGGTCCAACCACATGGTGACGAAGGGCTGCACTTCGGGAGCAGCCGCAAGAGCTTCCGTCAGCGTAGCGAATGGAATTGAAACGGGTAGCTGCGAAGCGGACATGGATAGCCTAAGAATACCTGAGTTGTTTAATTTCCATGCCAGAGGACGGAGTACATTTTATCGGCGATGATCTGGTTGCCGGCCGGGCCGGTGTGGCTGAAATCTAGGAAAAGCGCGTCGGTATTCTTGTCAAAAATATTCGCCAGGTCGAAAAAATCTTCTTTTCGATAATTTTCAAACAAATTGTAAGTCGTTTGAACCACGGCGTCGCCGCTTGGATGATCGCTGAGTTCCGATTGGCGGAGGCGGATTTCGTCCCGGGTCAGTGGCTTCTGGCCAGCGAGTAAAGTGGGTTGCCAGAAAAATGCGCACTGAAATCCGTACGATTGCGCCAACAGATCCGCCAGGCGCATGTTCTTCAAATAATTGTCATAAGTAATTTCGGCCATGGCATTTAATTGTTGAGGAGTTAAGTGTGCGCGGTCGATTCCTACGCCGGTTCCGACGAGCATGGAACGTAGCTCCATTAAAGTGCGATAGGTGTTCGTTCGTTTCAGATATTCCAGGCTCGCGCCGTTGTCGCCCAGGCTCTCAAACTCGTTCTTCGTCTGCAAAAAATTAAAATGTGCATCCGGGGCATTGGATTGATACGGCAAATAGGAATCGGTCACGCCATCGTAGAAAATCACAAGATCGGGTTTTTGGGCGGCTTGCTTAAGGGAAAGCATCAGCTCAATCAGTTCTTGTGTGCTGACCCAGCCTTTCTCGCCAAAATTCTTGACGCAGACCTTACGCCCGGCGTCTTCATACTTTTTCGCCAGCAGGGAGGGAATCGTAAACCAGTCAGGCACTCCGGTTCCCCACAACGAGGAGTTTCCAAATATCCATATCGTGTAGTTCTCCGAGTCGCAGGAAGAATAATAAGTTTTTCGAATGCCGGCATTGTCCACGTTGATCGTTTGGCCCCTAAACGGGGCGCGGCGCCAAATCACGTAGGACTCATACTGCAGGCGGTTGATGGTCTCCTTCCATTCACGCCAGTAAGATTCCGTCCAGGGCTGGCCCTGGTAAATCGAAGGCGGTGGCGGGATTTCGACTGCGGCGGTGTATTTCTGATCCAGATAGCAAATGCCCTCGCCGAAGATAAGCAGCGCAACCAGGATAGTGACGCAAACGCAAAATCGCACGAGGAATTTTTTGAGAGGGATAGGCATTACTTATCCGAATGTCGCGTCAACTAGAGACTCCCGGGCCATTCGATCGCCGAGCCTGGACTAAAAAAGGCGGTACAACATCGGTTGCGTTATTGTCTGGCCCGGCTGAGCAAGCACGAATACATAGAGTGCGACGATGACAGCCAACGGCGCAATCCACACCCAGCGGTCCCTCGCAATCATTCCAATGATCGCCGGATATTGTGGAGATAATAACGTTGCCGCAGCGAGCCGGTCCAGAAAGCTTGCAACGCCAAGGCAAGCAAAATACCCGACCATAATAGTCACCACCAGCAAATACATGCTATCAGGCAAGGCCCGGTAAAAATACGATTTCGCCGAGAACACCGAACGGAGCATGGTCCACGCTTCGGATAGTGAATTAGCGCGAAACAAAATCCATCCCAGGCATATGGCCGCGAATGTACAAGCCCATCCCAAAATCGCGAGGGCGGATGCGCCGGAGGTTATCCCCGCGCGGCGTTCGATCTGCTGCCATTGCCGATGCAAGACGAGTAAAATTCCTTGGTACGCGCCCCACAGAATAAACAGCAAACTGCCGCGATGCCAAAGTCCAAACAGGACCATGGCGATTATTAGAGCGAAGTTCCGCCACAGGAGGCCGCGTCTCAGCGATGCCAGCGGCAAAAACACATAATCCCGGATCCAAAACGAAAGCGACATGTGCCATCGCGTCCAGAACACGGACGGTGAAGTGGAAAGATACGGGCGATTGAAATTTTCCGCCAACTCAAATCCAAATATTCTCGCGGCGCCAATTACCAAATGTGAGTATCCCGCGAAATCCATGAATAATTGGAAACCGTAACCGATGGCCAGGAGCCAAACATCGAGCGCGCTCCAAGGAACGTTCTGGCGATCAAAGCCGCCGTTGATGCCCTGCCCCGGGGCCAAACCATCCGCCAGCAATTGCGCAACTCCCAACATTAAAAATCCGATTGCCACGCGCCGAAGTCCGATACCGTAGTCTTCCCACAGCGGCCTTTTTTGACTTCGAAATTGCGGCAGCATATTGCCGAGCCGGCAGATGGGGCCGGAAATTACCGTGGGCCAAAAAGCCAAGTACAAACAGAACTCCAGAAGCGAGGGGTCCAGTTCTTCTTCACGGTAAATGTCAAAAAGATAGCTCAGCGCCTGGAAGGTCCAGAATGAAACTCCCAACGGCAAAATTAACTGGCGGAAAGCGTGAAAAAAGGATGGGGACGTGTTCGCGAGGCCCGGAAGATACTTAAAGATCCCGAGAAGAAGCAGATTGAATGCAATTCCCAGCCATAGACGGCCCGGTGTAACGCGACGTTTCAAGTATGCGCCCAGAAAATAATTGCAGATTGAGCTGAATAATAGAATTCCGAGAAACCATCGGCCCCAGAGCAGGTACAGACCGTAGCTCACAGCGAGCAAAAGTATTTGGCGCACGCGGATAGAACGGACAAAAACTGCTGCCGAGAGGCTCGCCAGACAGCCGAGCATGTAAGCGAGGAGCTTAAAGAACATCCATAGGCCGCCTGGGAATGAGCGCAGATTCTATTTTTGGCTCAGAGCCATTGTCAATAGATGCAGGGTCCAAGCGGACCGCAAAGTGAGTCGCAAAGAGCCAAGGTGTGCTGTTTTGGAGCATCTCCCACCGAGCAAGAAGAGTATCCCGCGTCTGCGCAACGCAACGTCAGTCGTTGCAGCAGGATAGCGCATGGCGTGAAGTTTCGGAGTCATACGACTCAACAGAAATGGAATTCGAGATCGTGAGGGCCACTGAAGATGTTAGTCCGACCGGTTTTTCGTGCGGGTGCACAGCGTTGGTGGGGGACTGAATTCGATCGTGGAAGTGTTTCTCGCCATCGACCGATCGCCATTCGCCGGAAAAGCTCGCCTAACGCAAGGGCATGACCCGGGTGCCCTAGGTCAACGATGTGACTTTGAATTGGTGGAAAGGCCGGTCGATTGGATTTTGCAATAACTGCCGAATCTTTGGCATTTTCGCACCCCTAACTGCGACGTAATTACAATTTTTTTAAGAGCTGAGTCGCAGTCTTCAGAGATTGGCGATCCTTGAAAATATCTTTCCAGGGATCGGAGCCTCTGAATCGTTTTTGGTAATTGCCGAGATTGAAATCCGCGGGGTCGAGCGAAGGCTTCAGTTCGGACCATTCCAGGGGCGTCGAAAATGGAGCCTTGGGTCGGCGTCTAACAGAATATGGCGCAACAACCGTTTGGCCAAACCCGTTTCGAAATGGGTCCAGATAGACGCGCTGACCGCGTGCGGCGATGGAATGCTCGACGGTCAAATCTTTTGGATGCGCCGCAGCAACTCGGGCCACCACAGCCTGTGCGAAAGACAACACCTCATCCGCGTCCGGCCCCAAACGGATCGGAATAAATATGTGTACCCCGCGGCTACCGGAGGTTTTGGCGTAAGAAGCTAGTTGCAACGTATCCAGGGCCTCTTTCATTACCATGGCTGCTTGCGCTGAGTCGGAAAATTTTCCCGACTGTGGATCCAGATCAAAGCAAACCCAGTCGGGCTTGCGTCCAGAGCTCGCGCGTGTCCCCGCAACATGAACGGCTATGCAACCAAGATTAACCAGGGCCAGCTGTGTTGCAAGCGAGCCTCCCACCACATAGTTGGTGGACTCGCTGGACTTTCCTGCATGCTTGATACGTTTTGACGCCGTACCGGCGGGCATACCTTTCGGCATTTCCTTTTGGTAAAAACACGAACCGAGCATTCCGTCCGGGCAGCGTTCCATCGAAAGGATGCGATTGTCGACGTAAGGCTCGAGCTTGGGGAAAATCTCCTGGTAATACTTTGCAAGGTCGCCTTTCGTGTAGCCATCGTCCGGCCAGAAAACTTTATCCGGATGTGAAATATTTACCGGAAATTCTGAAGCGGCCGTTTTCGAGGGCTTTGCGCGTTTCATGGAGGGCTTCCAGGCAGAGTAACTTCTCGCGCACTCTTATCGTCACGAAGACCAAGAAAAACTGGCTGCCGCAGTTTGTTGTCTTCCGTCAATTCCTGATAGGCGATTTGTGCAACAAGTTTAGGCGACAGATAGGTGACATCCTTCGCGCGGGGCGGGTCAACTAAGTCTGGCTCTTTGCGAATGAGCGCTCGAAATTTTCGGTAAAGTGAACTCAGCGACTCCTGGTTAAATCCCGTGCCCACTTTGCCGACGTAGCGAAGCTTTCCTTTGTCATATGCGCCGAGCAGGAGCGCTCCGAAATGTTCGCGTGAGCCCTCCGGCTGCGTAAATCCCACGATCACGAACTCATCTTCCTGATGCACCTTAACCTTCAGCCACTTGTTGGAACGCCCTTCCACGTACGGCGAAGCCAAATCTTTGGCCACTAATCCTTCGAAACCTTTTCGTTTTGCAACGCGATAGGCTTGAAGACCATCGGCAGCAAGTACGCCCGACGGGATTAAAACACCAGATGAGTCGGGCGCGATGGACGCTTCCATTCTTGGACGTCGCGATGAAAGAGGCTCGCGCATGAGTGCCTTTCCATCTTTGTAAAGGCAATCGAAAACCGCGTAAACGAACGCGGATTTTCCCTGCTGCAGAAGCTGGAAGCGCGAAACTCGTTTACGATCGAATACAACCACTTCGCCATCCAGCAAGAGCGTGCGAGAAGCAAGTTTTTGGATGGCCGCTGCAACGGGAGAAAATCTCTCAGTGCGATCGATTGAATTTCTGGAAAAGAGATGCACTTTGTCGCCTTCCTTGTAGGCTACGATGCGATAGCCGTCGTACTTCTCCTCGTATATCCAGCCTTCTCGATTGAACGGCTGGCGCACCAAGGTAGCCAGCATGGGGCGAATTCGAAATGGAATTTTGTCTTTCAAATCGTCTTTGAGCAGCAGCTTTGATCTTACCTTGCGCGCTTTCGAGTTTTGGCGCCCACCGCGGCATGTTTTGGTCTAACCGATCGCTTGGGCGCAGTGCTTTTGCTCGACGGATCGCCTGTAGCGGCTTTGGCCACATCTCCTTCACCCTCTCGGGCGATATCTGCCAATAGGCGCTTGCTGACTACAGAACGCGCGTCTTCGGTGACATCTCCTGTAGAGGCAAATTGATCGCGATGCTTTATCAAGAGCCAGGATTTATCGGAGCTTCTACCGTAGCCACGCGTTCGCACCAACACCCACGAGCCTTTCAATTTTTCCCCGTGCAGAGTGAACTTCAAATCCCCCTTTTGCAACGCGGCCTGCACATCTTCCACTTCGGGCTCCCAGGTACCCTTATCCCACACCATCACCGTGCCGCCGCCGTACTCACCCTCCGGTATCACACCTTCGAAGTTCGCGTAATCGATCGGATGATCTTCCACCTGCATGGCCAGACGCTTCACGGAAGGATCCAGCGAAGGGCCCTTGGGGACCGCCCAGGAAAGCAGTGTGCCGTGCCATTCAAGGCGAAAATCATAGTGGAGATTTGTGGCGCGATGTTTTTGAACTACGTAAATGAGATGAAAGTCTTTTTCTCTGCTATCGGAAGCCTTTCCTGATGGCTCGGGGGTGACGCCAAAGTGACGCTTCTTCTGATATTCGTTTAATGTCATCACGTTCCTTCCCTCCATCCAGACTTGCTAATAAGCTGCAAGAGTATAAAACGCTCGGCCTTCCCTGCAACCTCCGCTTGGCTCGTCTATTGGATGTCGGAAAGCGAAGACGCGGCACATTTCAGCCTGGTGATTGCGAATGTCCCCACTCTACAGTTCATCCACCGCTAGATCGAGGAACGATTCTGCGACTTGCACTTCGGTATATGCCCCCGGCTGGGTCGATAGGCGCGGCCATCGCAAAACTCTTCGGCAAAGACCCCGAGGCGGAAATTGCGGCTGACCTTCGCCGCTTGAAACAGCTTCTTGAAACGGGAGAAATCTCGGCTACGAAAGGACAGCCAGTCGGCGGATTCCGGACGCGCAGGGAGTGCCAGCGAGCACAAGAGCGCAATCGCGACTTGCTGCGATCTTCGTCGGAAGCGATACCCAGCGAGACTGCTGAAAGAAATCGAGAGCTCCAACATCGACCCGTCGGTGGTGATCAGCCACCCCGTGAGTCTTAGCGACGCGAAGCAGGCATAGGAGGTCTTCTCCAATAAATGAAGACCACTGCATCAAGGTTGTGATGAGACCGTAGCTCAGCCAGGAAAAAGGAAAGCGCTTACTTTTTCTCCGAGATATCGATGGAGGCGCGCGTGGTCTCCCAATCCAGGTTCATGGTGCATCCGGACGCGGACTTATCGAAGGAGATGGTGAAATTTTCCACCTCGGACGGCAGCTTGGCTACCTTCATATCCACGCGCGCGAGATCGTCGCCTTCGCCAGGATAAGGAATGCCCCATAACGGGCCGCCTTTGGCGTTTTTTGTTTTCTTACTGATGACGAGCGTCCATTTATTTTCATTCGGAATAGTGAAAATAGTGTAAGCGCCTGCCGGAACGGTCTTGCCGCCGAGCACTACATCCGCATCGATAAGGAAGCTGGTAGCTTCGTTGGCTCCAGCGCGCCACACTTCGCCGTAAGGAACCAGACCGCCATAAATCTTGCGGCCCTTTGCGTGCGGGCTTGAGTAGTCCACGGTCACGGATTTGCTGTCGGGGAAAGAGCAAGTTGCTTTGGCAGGGGGGCTGGGACGCGGTCCCTTCTCCTGCGCGAAACCTGGAATCGCTAGAATAGTCACTGCTAGAAAAATCGCCGTGAGGGATGCGAACCTTCTCAACATAAAGCCTCCTGAGGATTTTGGTCGATGCATTTATTCAAACGAATAATTCTCACGAAGTATATCCCATTGCGAAGAGGATGGACTATCTGACATTCTTCTCACGCTAGACGTGTGCTGCCTGCAACTTGACCTTTCAGACTTGGACAGCCAGTATTGAGAATTGTTCAAAGGCGCCAATCAATGCCGGAAGGTAAAGGACTGCTGATCGTTTACACCGGGCCAGGCAAGGGTAAGACTACCTGCGCCTTGGGCACCGCCTTCCGCGCGGTGGGACAGGGTCTGCGAGTTCTAATGGTGCAGTTCATCAAAGGCTCCTGGCATTATGGCGAATTGGACGCGGCCAAGATGCTCGGAGACGATAAATTTGAAATTAAGCCAATGGGCCGTGGTTTCGTGAAGCTTGGCGGTGCGGAAACCGACCCGGAAGATGTACGCCTTTGCGAGCAGGCCTGGGAGTATGGGCGCGAGCAGATTTACAGCGAAAAATATGACCTGGTCGTGCTCGACGAGATCAATTACGTGATCAGTTATAAAATGCTCGACCCGGAACGCGTAGTAGAATCTCTGATAGCCCGTCCGGAACGGATTCATGTGATCTGCACGGGACGCAATGCGCATCCAAAGCTGGTGGAAGCAGCAGACCTGGTGACCGAGATGCGTGAAGTGAAACATCCCTATACGAAAGGCATCCTGGCGCAGCGAGGGATTGATTATTAGCCATGGCTTGGTTTAAGCGAGAGAAAAAGCCGATTGAAAATCCCACTCCGGTGGAAGAACGCCGCGTGCGCACCGAAGGCATGTGGACGAAGTGCGGTTCTTGCCGCGCCATCATATGGAAGAAAGATCTCGCGGTGAATTGGGAAGTCTGCCCGAAGTGCGAATACCATTTCCGTTTGGGCGCACGCAGGCGGCTGGAGCTTCTTCTGGACGACGAGCCTTATACCGAACTGGACACTGAGCTTGCCTCCAGCGATCCGCTTCATTTTACGGACACCAAGCCTTATGCCCAGCGCCTGAAAGACGCGCAGCACAAACTCGGAATGAAAGACGCGATCCTGACCGCCGAGGGGCATTCGAACGGACGGCCGGTAATTTGTTGTTCGATGGAATTTGGATTTATCGGCGGCTCGATGGGCGCGGTAGTTGGCGAAAAAGTGGCGCGCGCAATCGAACGAGCGCTGGAGCGGAAAATCCCGTTGATTATTGTGTCTTGTTCGGGCGGCGCGCGCATGATGGAAGGCGTCGTCAGCTTGATGCAGTTGGCAAAAGTCTCCGCAGGTCTGGCCCGCTTTGATGAAGCAGGCCTTCCTTTTATTTCCATTCTTACCGATCCCACTACCGGCGGTGTGACAGCCAGCTACGCCATGTTGGGCGATTTGAATATCGCCGAGCCTGGTGCGCTGATCGGATTTGCCGGCCCGCGTGTGATTGAGCAGACCATCCGCCAGAAATTGCCGGAGGGCTTTCAGACCGCTGAATTTTTACTGGAGCACGGATTTCTTGATGCAGTGGTTCCGCGCAAGGAATTGAAGGCATACATCTCGCAGGCACTCAATTTTTTCCTCGCTTAGCCCAGCGGGCAAATATGAACTACGAAGAATCCGTTCGCGCCCTCTTTTCACTAGGGAGGGAGCTTGCTGCGCCGCGCCAGCCCGCGCGGATTCCTTCCGCGACGACCGGACCAACTTCAGGCGTCCTTCCGGTGCAGAAATTCGGGCTGGAAAATATCAAGATACTCGCCCAGGCTTTGGGTTCCCCTCACCTGGTGGTGCCGTGCGCGCATATCGCCGGAACGAACGGCAAGGGTTCCACCGCGGCTATGCTCGAGTCGATCCTTCGCGCGGCTGGGCGGCGTACAGGACTCTACACTTCGCCGCATCTGGAAGTGATCAACGAACGCATCCGCATGAATGGTGAAAATATTTCGGACCAGCCATTCGCTGACGTCTGGACGCGCGTGAGCGCCGCCATTGAATCCTTGATGGCTTCCGGCCAGCTTGCCGCACATCCCACGTTTTTCGAATGCGTAACGGCGATGGCCTTTGTTGCTTTCGCCGACCTGAAGCTTGATTTTGCGATTTATGAAACCGGAATGGGCGGGCGCTTTGATGCCACAAATATCGTGGCGCCGGAAGTCGCCATCATCACCCCGATCGATTTCGACCACGAAAACTATTTGGGACATTCCATTCAAGAAATTGCCGGAGAAAAAGTGGGGATCATTAAGACTGGCGTGCGCGTTGTAAGTTCTGTCGAGCGCCCTGAAGCGCGGGCAGTGATCGCCAAACGCTGCGCGGAAGTCAGCGCCCCTCTGGTGGAAGTGGCTGCGGCTTGGCAGGTCCAGAACTTGCAAGTGTCGAACGGTCTGTACAGCGCAGAAGCCATGTTCACGCAAATGTCCCGCAAGATCAAACTCGCGCCGGCACTAGCAGGGCGTTTCCAGATTCCCAACGCTCTGGCAGCCGCCACCGCAAGCATCCTTCTGGCCGGTGAAGGATTCAAAGTAAGCGACGAAGCTGTCGCGCGCGGGATCGCTACCGTACGTTGGCCGGGGCGTCTGGAGCGAATCGCCGAGCGGCCGGATATTTATGTTGATGGCACGCACAACCCCGCTGGCGCACGGGAGCTTCTAGGTTTTTGGAAAGAGAACTTCGCCGGACGCCGCATATTTTTAGTTTACGGCGCCATGCGCGATAAAGCGGTTGACGAAATCGCCAGTCTCCTTTTCTCGCGTGCTGAAGCTGTGATCTTTACGGCACCCCACCAGGCACGTGCGATCTCCGCTCCGCTGCTTTCAGAAATTGCCGGCCATTTTGCTAAGCAGTCATATATCGTTCCCGACCCCGCCCAGGCAATCGAGCGCGCAATCCAATTCGCCAAGCAACAAGACGCTATATTTGTTACCGGTTCGTTATATCTGGTCGGCGATGTTCTCGGGTTTTGGTCATCGCGCAGCAGAAAAAAAGAGGTTCCGGAATCGCACTTGAATCCTTGAGGCCTTCCGCTTTTCGTATAGAGGGCTTCCGGTTTGCGGAAGTCTACGCGAAATTGCATAGGCCCTCTGGACCTCAGAGACAGTGTTGCGAAATCGGAAATGAATCTTCGTCCCATACTCGTACAGTGTTTTCCCCAAGTCGAACGCCAAACAAACGCGCTTACCAGTAATTCGTATTCGTGTCGGAACAATTAACGCTTTTTGTACGTTTATTCAGTTGCGGCTGGCAGTAAAAGTGCAACTTGCTGCGTCTAAGGAGGTAATGCGGGAGGTGTCTATGAACAGTGGAATGCGGCGACAACAACTGGAATCATTCGGACGCGCTCCAGCGTTACTGTCTGTAGCATTGCGCCAGTTTCCCAAGAAGATGTGGCTCTATAAGCCTTCGGCAGACCGCTGGAGCATTCACGAAATTATTCTGCACCTCGCAGACAGCGAAGCCAGCGCCTATGTGCGCTGCCGGCGTTTTATCGCTGAGCCCGGGAGCGCTGTGCTGAAATTTGACGGAGCGCGCTGGGCGGGCACCTTGGGATATTTTCATCAAAGCACTCGCGAGGCTCTGGAGATTATCCGCCGGTTACGTAGGATGACCTACCAATTGCTGGTGAGTCTGCCTGAGCCGGTCTGGGAGCACACCGTGGAGCATCCGCTACAAGGTCGCATAAGCCTTGGCGAGTGGATCGAGATCCAGGAACGCCACATCCCTCATCACATCGACCAAATGAAACAGAATTACGATAAGTGGCTGGAGTCAAATCCACCCAGAAAGCCTGCCACGCCATCGCGCCGTTCGCAATCTTCTCTGCCCATGATGAGAATGACGGTAAACACGTACTAATCTTCTGATTCCTCTCGCCGTTCTTCCTCCTCTGCCTGCGACTTGCTAATCTGTCACACGCCCGGCGCCATCCGGTCGCGGTTGCTGGAGTAGACGGTCGATGGTAGGATGGGCTCTCTATGGCCTCCCAACCCAGCCAAAGACCGCGCATTGGCATCCCGTATCGCACACGAAAAGAAGAGCTTAGCGGAGAGCGTGGCAAATATAACTGGTATTGCGAAGCGGTCCGTTCGGCTGGCGGCGAGCCGGTTGAAATCTCGCTGAAACTACCTGCGAATGAACGGCGCGATTTGGCAAACACGCTGGATGCCTTCGTCCTTCCGGGAAGCCCCGCCGACGTTGCGCCAGAGCGCTATCACGCTGCGCGCCGACCTGCATGCGCGGAGAGCGATCCGGACCGCGAAAAAACAGATTCGGCGCTGCTGGAAAATGCGTTCGCGGAAGGCAAGCCGGTCCTGGCGATTTGTTTCGGCGTGCAAAGTTTGAACGTTTTTCTTTCAGGTTCGCTCATTCAGGACATTCCGACCGAAGTCCGCACCGATATCCAGCACAAATGGGAGCGCGACCAAGGCGCGCCGGAGCCATTTCACCTTATAAAGATCGAGCCGGGATCGCGTCTGGCGCAACTCGCCGGAAAAAATGAGGCGCGCGTGAACAGCTCGCACCACCAGTCGGTGCTAAAACCCGGGCGCGACCTTCGCGTAACCGCGCAGGCCCCGGATGGCGTAATTGAGGCTCTCGAATGGACTGCAGACGCAAACTGGGTCACCGGCGTGCAGTGGCATCCGGAGCGCATGATCAAGGACGATTTGCTGGCCCAAGCTCTATTTCGCGAGCTGGTGGAAGTGGCACGCAAAGCGCCGGTGCATTCCTGAAGTACTAGACTCTCGACATTTCCCAGAATCGCAGCAACATCGACTGTCGAAGCATCTAACTGACTTCTCGGGGGACGAATGATCACACTGGCTGGAAAAGCCGCACTTATAACCGGGGGTTCGCGCGGCATCGGAGCCGCAACCGTGAAGCTTTTCGCACAGGCGGGTGCAGACGTAGTTTTCAATTATCATCGCAACCGCGAAGCTGCCGAGCAGGTGGAGCAGGAAACACGCAAGCACAGCACGCGAGTGGAATCGTTGAAAGCTGATTTGGGCAAGATGGCGGACGCGAAGAAGCTGGTCGATTTCACGCGCGAGCGGCTCGGCCGCCTGGATATCCTTGTGGCCAACGCCGGCATCTGGAATGAGCAGGACACGCCCATCGAAAAACTCACCGAGCGCGAGTGGGACGAAATGATGCGCGTGAACCTGAAAAGCGTTTACTCCGTGATTCATTACAGCGTGCCTCACATGATCGCCCAAAAAGGTGGCCGCATTGTGGCGATCAGCTCCACGGCGGGTCAGCGCGGCGAAGCTTTTCACTCCCACTATGGTGCGAGTAAGGGAGCCATCATCAGTTTTGTAAAGGGACTGGCCTCTGAGCTCGCTGGACACAATATTCTGGTGAACTGCGTGGCGCCCGGTTGGGTGGACACCGATATGTCCGCATCGGTGCTGCGAAAGAAGGCGCTGATTAAGGCCGCCGTGGCGCCCATTGCTTTGAAGCGTCCCGCGACCGCGGAAGAAATTGCAGGCCCGATTCTTTTTGCCGCTTCCGACCTGGCAACCTTCATCACTGGAGAAGTAATCAACGTTAATGGAGGATCGGTCCTTTGCGGATAACCGCTCGCGTGCTGGCGGCAGCCATTTTGATTATTTCCCTTTGCAATGCCCCTGGATTGCTGGCCCAAGACTCCGAAGTGATGATGCCGG
Organism: Binatus sp. (SeqCode); assembly: GCA_035602755.1. Lineage (GTDB taxonomy): Bacteria > Acidobacteriota > Terriglobia > Acidiferrales > UBA7541 > Palsa-295. The sequence goes on from DATNLR010000066.1 coordinate 83,853, forward strand.
CGCAAAGCTCGGCGAAAGCCAAGGAAATCTTGCAGCAGGCCATTCAGGCATTGGGCGGTGACGCGTATTTGAACGTCCACGACCTTACTTGCACCGGACGCCTGAGTCAGTTTGGGCACTCCGGGGAGCTCAACGGGTTTGAGCACTTCGTTGACTACACCATCCCCATTCCTCCGATCAAGGATCGCTTGGAAAATCTACCGAAGCGGAACATCATTGAAGTGAAAAACGGAGACAAAGGCTGGGACCTTGATCGTGGCGGCGTTACGGAAGCGCGTACGAGTGATCTTATGCAGTACCAGGAAGACCTGAAGAAAGATATCGACAACATTTTGCGCCATCGAATCCACGAGAAGGACATGATTTTTCGATACGGCGGCCCCGATGTGGTGGATCTGAAGGAAGCAGACTGGGTGGAGTTAGTGGACAGCGACAACCGCACCATCCGTATCGCCATTTCTAGATCATCGCACTTGCCAATTCGCAAAGTGGTGGATACGCGAGACGCCAACACCCGCATGCGCGCCGAAGAAATTGAGTACTATTCGAATTACCATCCTTTTTCCGGAATCGAAACTCCCTTTCAAATCACGCGCGAGCGCAACGGAATCAAGATCTACCAGGTCTTCTTCGATAAGTGCGATTACAACACCAACATTTCCGAATCCCTCTTCACCAAAGAATCCCTCGACGAGCGCTGGGACAAAGTGGGCAAGAAATCGAAAGACAAGAAGTCGAAATCCAAGGACGCAGAGAACTAAGTTAGTTCTTCCTGGACGACTAGTGGAAGTTACTCATCATGACCACGTCGGTCTTGTTTTGTCCGCGCGAAAAGGCCAGTTGTCTTCCGTCCGCGGACCAAGCAAAGGCAAACATTTGGCCGCCGGGGAATTTTGTAAGTTGGACTGCTGGACCTCCTGCCAACGGTTGCTCCCAGATATTCGTCGCGCGGTTTCGCGTTAGTAAGAATGCGATGGCCTTGCCATCGGGAGTGAACCTGGGTGATTGCATGCCGTAAGGGACCGCTAAGGTGTACAAAGGGGTCCCACCCGTGGCGGATGTCACCACAAAATTGGATTGCAGGAGCGTGTCTTGATGCGTCTGGGAAATATAAAATAGTAGTTTCCCATCAGGCGAGTATCCGGAAAACGCGAGCGGCACATTTAGTTTGGTAGGCTTTCCTCCTTCGAGTGGGATACTCCAAATCGCATTGTCGGCAACATAGATAGCGGACTGAGAATCGGGTGCGCAGGTGGCAGCGCCGAAAAGGATCCCGGTAGCAGGTAATTTCACTGGACTGGAGCCATCGGGTTGGGCGCGCCAAAGGTCGGCCTTTCCCTCGTGAACCGTGGTGTAAAGAACGTGCTTGCCGTCTGGACAACCGGACAATTGCAGATGTATATCGTGGTCATTGGTCAATTGGCTCTGGTTGCTTCCGTCAGCATTTATAGTGATCCATTGCAAGCTAGGGTCGACGGCGACAATTTTATTCCCCACCCAGTCCAGTCCAAGTCCAAGCGCTTCGCCGGAAGTGATCTGTTTGGGTTCCGAACCATCTCCTTTAGCTATCCAAATATCACTGAGAGTCGTGCCTTGGATAGCGACTAGCGAATCTCCATCGCGAGTGACGTCCAAGCAGCATGTAACGTAGTTCGTTAGATCATTCGTAAATCGCGATATCTCGCCGTGCGGGTAGCTCACAAACCAAATTTGACCGCGGCCAGTTTCATCTGGCGCCACCACCAGGATCCCTCGACCATCCGGCAGCCATGCTGCTGCGCGGGCAGGAGTCTTGAAAGATCGCAGGTCTTTGATCTCGCCGCTTTTCGACGAAACTACCGTGAGGATCCATTCGCTTGCGGTGCCCACTACTTCGGGGGACACAACTGCCAGGATTTTCCCGTCCGCAGACCATGACACATTCATTTGGCCCGGCCCGAATCCGTTGCGTTGCGCCAACGCATGCTCGCCGCTACCGTCCGTGTTGGCGATTAGAACTTGGTTTCCGGGAGGATTTAGAATCCCGCGAACAAAAGCAAACTGCTGTCCATCGGGTGAAAAACTGGGCGCAGAATCCACGTCGCGAATAAGCTGCTTCGGAGTTCCTCCCAGCACCGGCATCTGATACAAATAGCGGAAATTCACAGTGGACTTGTCCGACCGTACGAACATTACGTAATTCCCATCCGGCGTAAAACTAACAGCGACGAATCGCGCCTGATCGGGCGGCAGTATTTGCACGTGACTGCCGGTGGCCAGTTGCTGCACCCATAAGCTTTCCAGCTCACCATCGCGCAAAACGTAAACGATATAGCGACGGTCCGGAGAGAGCGCGGCGGTCCGGGCATTTCCTGTGGTCGTAACTTGCGTGATCTTCATGTTCTGCAAGTTGAAACCACGCGGCCGATTAGTCCAAAAATACGCGCCAGTCGCGAGAGCGATCAGTATTAGCGTAGCCACAATTCCGTAGAGGGCTTTGCGACTCTTTGGTGTCGCGACGCTCGCCACCGAAGCGCTCGCGAGCGGAACGCCGCCAGACGTTGTGTCGCGCTTCAGCCGCTTCAAATCAGCGCGCATATCGGAAGCGGTTTGGTAGCGGAACTTGCGATCTTTTTCGAGCGCCTTGTCGATGATGCGTTCAAGTTCCGACGGAACCTGCGAATTCAGCTTGGAAGGTGGGACGACCGGACGATTTAAAATCGCATCATGGATCACGGCCGTGGTCGCGCCAGAGAACGCTTGCCGACCGGTAGCCATCTCGTAAAGAACGGCGCCAAAACTAAACAGGTCTGTGCGTGCATCCAGTTCTTCTCCGCGCGCCTGTTCCGGTGACATATAGGCCACGGTGCCCAAAGCCGTGCCCGGACTGGTGAGGAATTCTTCCGTCGCTTGGGTGGCCATTGCCGACACTCCGACACCGTTCGCTACGCGATTTGCGCCGGTCTGCTTAGCCAATCCGAAATCAAGAATCTTTGCGTGGCCACGGCGGGTAACGAAGATGTTGGCTGGTTTGATATCCCGATGAGTGATCCCTTCGGAGTGCGCAGTATCGAGCGCGTCGGCAATTTCCACTGCCAACTCCAGCAAATCTTCCAACGGCAGAGGTTTACCTTCGATGCGATGCTTTAAAGTATGGCCATCGAGAAACTCCAGCGCGATAAACTGCTCGTCGCCTTGGCGGCCAATTTCGTAAACGGTACAAATGTTGGGGTGATTCAGAGCGGAAGCAGCCTGCGCTTCGCGTTGGAAACGCGCGAGCGTTTGAGGATCGCGGGCTACGTCGCGAGGGAGGAACTTCAACGCTACGAAGCGCCGCAGCGTAGTGTCTTCTGCCTTGTACACCACGCCCATGCCTCCGCCGCCCAGTTTTTCCAGGATGCGATAATGCGAAATCTGTTCGATGGACCGTCCTCCATGCGTCAGGAACTATAGACGCGCCCCCGCCGCACGGTCAATGGCTTGCCGCCATGACTTTAGAACCTGACAAATAACAGCCCTTCGCCCGGATTGAGCGTTTCCGCGCCTCGCGATGTATAATTATCGGATGCCCGTAAAGAGAAATAGTGAACCGATGCACGGCACCACGGTGCTGTGCGTGCGGAAAGACAATAAGGTGGTTCTTACCGCCGACGGCCAGGTGACGCTCGGCGAGGGTGTGATCAAGCACAACGCCAAGAAGACGCGTCGTCTTTATAATGACAAGATCATCGCGGGCTTCGCCGGAAGCACCGCCGATGCGCTCTCTCTTTTCTCGCGCTTCGAGAATAAGCTGCAGGAATTTCATGGCAACCTACCTCGCGCGGCAGTCGAGCTGTCCAAAGACTGGCGCACGGACCGTTCTTTGCGGCACCTGGAAGCGCTCTTACTCGTCGCAGATGCAAAATCAACTTTTCTGCTTTCTGGCAGCGGAGACGTGATCGAACCCGACGACGGAATCTGCGCCATCGGCTCGGGCGGTCCTTACGCGCTGGCAGCGGCGCGCGCCCTTTCGAAGTTCACAAAGCTCGGAGCGAAAGACATTTCGCAGGAAGCCATGCGCATCGCCAGTGAAATTTGTATTTTCACTAACGCGAATTTCAGCATCGAAGAACTATGACCGGAAAGTCGGAGAAAGACATGGTGATCTATTTGGCAGGTGAATCGCAAGCGGCCGAGCCCGAACCGATTCCGTCGTTTGACGAGCTGACCCCTCGGGAAATCGTGCTCGAGCTTGATAAATACATTGTGGGGCAGAATCTAGCCAAAAAAGCTGTCGCCATTGCGTTGCGCAATCGGGTGCGGCGGCAGAAGTTGACGCCCGAACTCGCCGAAGACATTCTTCCTAAGAATATTCTGATGATTGGGCCCACCGGCGTGGGAAAAACGGAAATCGCCCGGCGCCTGGCGCGTCTCGCTGGCTGCCCGTTCGTGAAAGTGGAAGCTTCGAAGTACACCGAAGTGGGATATGTCGGCCGCGATGTGGAGTCCATGGTCCGCGACCTGGTGGAAACTTCCATCGACATGGTGCGCGAAGAAAAGCTCGACGAAGTAGCCGAGCGCGCCGAGCAATCCGCGGAAGAGCGTTTGCTGGATTTGCTTTTGCCACCGTCGCCGATGCCTGCTGCGGATGCCAATCCGACCGCCGAAGCCCAGCGTCGCGAGCAATTGCAACGCACGCGTGACAAGCTTCGCGCCCAGTTGCGTGAAGGAAAACTGGATCAGCGCATGGTGGAGGTGGAAGTTCGGGAGCGCGCCATGCCCGCGTTTGAAATCGTCACCAATCAGGGCGTTGAGGAAATGGACATCAACGTCAAAGACATGCTCTCCGGCTTCTTCGGCCAGCAGAAAAAGAAACGCAAGATGACTGTGTCGGAAGCCTTCGATTATTTAATCCAGGAAGAGGAAAACCGCCTGATCGACATGGATCAGGTCACGCGGATGGCTGTTGATCGCGTCGAGCAGATGGGAATTCTCTTCGTCGATGAAATTGACAAAATTGCCGGCCGCGAGTCCGGGCACGGTCCGGACGTGTCTCGCGAAGGCGTGCAGCGCGATATTCTTCCCATCGTGGAAGGGACTACCGTAAACACGCGTTATGGGATGGTTCGAACAGATCACATTCTTTTCATCGCCGCAGGCGCATTCCACACGACGAAGCCGTCTGATTTGATTCCCGAGTTGCAAGGGCGCTTTCCGATCCGCGTGGAGCTCAGCTCGCTCACCGAGGGTGATTTTGTGCGCATCCTGACCGAACCAAAGAATGCGCTGATAAAACAATACATCGCTCTGCTTGATACCGAAGGGTTGAAGCTTTCCTTTACGGACGACTCCATCGCAACCATCGCGCGTTTTGCGGCCAAGGTGAACGAACAGACCGAAAATATCGGCGCGCGCAGGCTGCACACCATATTGGAGAAAGTTCTTGAGGAAATTTCCTTCGAAGCCCCGGAGATGAAAAAGAAAACCGTGAAAGTGGACGGCGCTTACGTGCAGAAGCAGCTCGCGAACATCGTGAAAGACCAGGACCTGAGCCGCTACATACTTTAGAAAATAGAAAATGGAACACGAAAAAGGGGAACTGGCTCCCCGCCCCGCCTCCGAAATGCGCGCCCCTTCGTTTTTCTTGATGTTTCCCTTCCTGTTTCTTGTTTCCGCAACTTGGCTCGCAGGTTGCGCCGCTCCCGGCGAACCCACCGAACGCAAGCCCCCCGTTCCTGCGGCGATAACGGATTTGGCAGCGCATCAGCAAGGGAATGACGTGATCCTGACTTTCACCATGCCAAAAGATACCGTGGACCAGCATGCGCTGAAAAATATTCCGGCAATCGAAATTTATCGCGCCTTCGATCCCACTGCGGCGACAACTTCCGCCGCCCAGGAACCGTTATTTTTGATTCTTACGATCCCTCCGGCGATGGTCTCTAGTTATTCCGAGAAAGATCATCTCCGCGTGGTGAATTCCCTGGATGCGAGCGATCTGGCCCCGCACGTGGGCTGGACTGCGTCTTACGCGGTTCGCACGCGCGCATCCGCAAAAAAAGAATCTGCGGATTCGAACCGCGCTAACTTGCGAGTGTATCCAGCGCCTGACCCTATTGCCGATCTCAAGACCCAGGTCACGCACTCTGGCATTGTGCTCGCTTGGACTCCGCCGCAGAAAGCAATCGTAGGTTCGGTGCCGCCCATCGCGGCCTACCACATTTATCGCGCGGAACCGGTTTTGGAGCTACAACCAGAAGCTCCTCCAAACGCATCTGTATCTCCTGTTGGAGTTCCCAAATTGAAAGCGCCTCTCGCACGAATCGGTGAATCACCCGAGCCAACCTTCCAGGACATGCAGGTGGAATTCGGCAAGACCTACGTGTACTCGGTTCGCAGCCTGGCGCAATATCCCGATGTAGCACTGGAATCCGCAGACTCGAATCTGGTGCTCATAACTCCGCGCGATATTTTTCCGCCGGCAGCGCCGCAAAGCGTAACTGTAGTTCTAGTTCCGGCGCAGGGTGAAAATCCTGCCTACCTCGACGTCTCCTGGGCCATCAGCCCTGAAACCGATATCGCGGGTTACAACGTCTATAGAAGTGAACGTGACGGTGTTCCGGGTACGCGTCAGAATTCGGAGTTGTTGCTTACGCCTGCATTTCGCGATATGCATGCGCTTCCCGGTCACCAATATGCCTATACTGCAACCGCGGTGGACCGCGCCGGCAATGAAAGCTCAGCTAGTGCGCCCGCTTCCGGCAGCATCCCAGTGGAAGGTCAACCGATAAACCATGACTGAAAATTCTCCCATCGATAAAATCATCGGCGGTAAGAACGATAAGCAGCTGCCTCGGCCCGCTTTGACCACCGGAATCTACACCGGCGCTTTGCTTGTAATCGTGACATTCGCATCTCTGGTGGCCGCGAATCGCATGCCCTGGCTCGATAACCGTGCTCTGGAACGAAACGCGGTCTTTTGTGGCTTGTTTGTGATTTTCATGTTGATCCCGATCGTTCGTTTCTATAATCGCCCCATACAGATGTTCACCTCCGCCATGATCGCCTGGGGGATGTTCGTAGTGGGCTACTACATCGCGGGCATGTTTTTCCGCAATCTCTTTGAGGTTTTGCGGACGCCATTTGAGGCCTTGATCGAAGGCGCCGTTATATACGGCGTTTTCGCAGTCGGTTTCTGGGTTGCCGCCATGGCCTACCATGCGCGGCATCAAGAGATCGAATCGCGCCGGCGTGAGCATCATCCGACTCCGCATCATCGATGAAATACTGCCGCTTTCAAACCTCCAGCTTCTCTGCCAACGAAGTTGATCGCTCGGTACATCAAATTCATCCCGACATCCGCAATGGAATCATTGAAGGCAACGAGGTTCGCGAAATCCGCGGAGAGTTTTGGGACAAATACGAAACCGCAGGTCCCAGTTGGCCGCTGAACTCCGTGAAACTTCTTCCACCTTGCACTCCGAGCAAAATCGTTTGCGTTGGCCGAAATTATGCTGAGCACGCCAAAGAATTGGCTAATGAGGTTCCCCAAGAACCCTTGCTCTTTTTTAAGCCGCCCTCTTCCGTCATCGGACCCGATGAGCCCATCGTCTTGCCGCGCCTTTCGCAGCGTGTGGAGTACGAGGGCGAACTCGCCGCGGTCATCGGCCGCCGCTTCCGCAACCTGAAGGCTAGCGAAGATATTTTTGCCTATATTCTTGGATACACCTGTCTCAACGATGTAACGGCGCGCGACCTGCAAAGGAAGGACGGTCAGTTTACACGCGGCAAAGGTTTCGATACTTTCTGCCCCTTCGGTCCGGTCATTGAAACCTCGCTCGATTTAGCCTCTGCGAAGGTCGAAACCTTTGTGAATGGGACCAGGAAACAGTCTGGACATACCTCGGAAATGATATTTTCTCTTGATGTTATAATCCGCTACATCGCGCAGGTGATGACGCTGGAACCCGGAGACGTTATTGCCACCGGCACGCCTTCCGGAGTGGGTCCACTGGCTGTGGGCGACGTCCTGGAAGTTAGCGTAAGCGGCCTCGGCACGCTGCGAAATTTCGTCATCGGGCCGGATGAAGACTCGGAAAATTGAGCCGAGTCTGCTTCCGGATGTAATGCTGCCCCGCGCGCAAGGCGAGTCTTGAAAGAACTTCTCAGAGATTGGCACAACTGGATTCCGCTGGCGGGCCTGGCAGCGCTGGCGCTCGTAGGAATTATTTTCTGGCTGCGACGCAAACCTGTAGATCCGAGCGAAATCGAACGGCAGCGGCGCGCGTTTTTGAATCGTGTGGGACGCATCGTCGAGGGCCAGGTTCTTGAGATTGTTGACCACGCTCGCGACTCTCACGCAGAAAAGCCGGCTGGCATTCTTGTGAAGAACAAACCTCCGTCATCCGGAGTTGCGCCCAACGGCACGCAAAAACTTCTCTACTACACCTATTCAATTTCCGGCGTCACTTACGAAACCGCCCAGGACGTGACCGGCCTCGAGGAGCGTTTACACCTCACGCGCGTTGCCGCCGGCCAAACAGCTAGCGTGAAATACGACCCCTCAAATCCCAGTAACTCGATACTTCTGGCCGATGACTGGTCAGGCTTGCACTAAGGCCGATTCTTGCTCGCAAATTTACAAACTCTGAATCCTCATGCTTGCTCTAGTCCACCGCAATAAATAGTTGCGACGAGCAGTGGTACACTCATCATTCGCCCGGAGGGAAATTTGATTCGCACCCAGCGTTTTTTGGTCAGCGCCTTCCTTGCTTTCATCGCCGCCTCGGCATCCCTGCATGGTCAACAGCAGACTCCTCAGCCGGTCGATCCGAGCCTTTATTCGGCCATGCGCTGGCGTTTGATTGGGCCGTACCGCGCTGGGCGCGTTTCTGCCGTGGCTGGAATTCCGGGCGATCCGGCGGTCTATTACATGGGCACTCCCGGCGGCGGGGTCTGGAAAACTTCCGATGCCGGCCGGGTTTGGAAGCCGATTTTTGACGACCAGCATGTCGCCTCCATCGGCGCGGTCGCCATCGCCCCTTCAGACCCGAATGTCGTGTACGTCGGAACCGGCGAGCAGACGGACGGCAACGGGATGTACAAGTCCACCGACGCTGGCGCGACCTGGACGCATATCGGGCTGACCGACGTCCGTTACATCAATACAATTATTGTTGATCCGCGCGATCCGAATATTCTGGTGGTAGGCGCGCTCGGCCATCCGATTCTCGGCGTCGCAGCAGAGGGCCCGTGGCGCGGCATTTTCAGGTCCACAGACGGCGGCAAAACCTGGACAAAAACTCTGTATCGGGATGACTTTGCGGGCGCCGCAGACACGGTCGCCGATCCCAACAATCCCCGCGTGCTCTTCACCGCGCTGTGGAAGCCGTTCGATTTCTTCAGCGGGCCTCCCGAGGTCAGAAAACCGGATTCCTGGATTTATAAATCAGAGGACCAAGGCGTCACTTGGAAGGAACTTCCCACCACGGGCTTTCCGGAGGATCAAGCGCTGGGCCGCATCGGACTCGCCGTCGCTCCGGGCACTCACGGCCAACGAATATTCGCTATCACCGAGCCCGGACTATTCCGTTCCGACGACGGCGGCCAGACCTGGCGCAAAATCGCAAATGACTCGCGCGTGGTGGGAAATCTTTATTTCAGCCGCGTGTTCGTGGATCCCGATAACGCAGACATAGTTTACGTAATGCAAACGACCACCTATCGCTCGACCGACGGCGGCAAAAATTTCACCGCATATAAAGGCGCGCCGGGCGGCGATGATTACCACGTCCTGTGGATCGACCCAAAAAATTCCCAACGCATGATTCTCGGCGTGGATCAAGGCGCCACCATCAGTGTGGACGGCGGCAAGACCTGGAGCAGTTGGTATAACCAGCCGACCGGGCAGTTCTACCACGTGATCACCGACAACCAGTTTCCTTACTATTCTTACGCCCCGCAGCAGGATAGCGGCACAGTTGTGGTGCCGAATCGCAGTGACTATGGAGAGATCAGCTTCCGCGATTGGTTCTCGACGGGCGGATTTGAATTTTGCTACATCGCGCCGGACCCCTCGAATCCAAACATTATTTTTTCAGGTGGATGGTACGGCAGCGTCGTGCGCTTCGACAAAATTACCGGCCAGATCACTCACGTTTTCGTGCGCAGCGGAGATTTCCGCACCACGCAGATGCCTCCCCTGGTCTTCTCGCCTGAGGATCCAAAAACACTTTATCTCGGCACGCAGTTTGTTTTGAAAACTACGGACGAAGGAAATAGTTGGCAAACCATCAGCCCGGACCTCACGGTCCCGCCCGGCGCTCCAGCAAACGGCGAGAAATCACCGGCCGGCGCCTCGGGGCATAGGCCTGAAAGTGATCTTTCACCCAGCGCCGAAAAGGACACCGAGGAACTGAACGCATTCGGCGCAGACGCCGACTCTGACGAGAAAGAATTCGAAGTCCAGCGTCCGGGCCGGCGCGCTGCCATCATGGCCATGGTACCGTCGCCTTTGCAAGCCGCGGTGATCTGGGTCGGTGCCAGCAACGGCCTGGTGCAACGCACGCAGGATGGTAGCGCGACCTGGCAAAACGTCACACCTGCAGGCTTGCCGGCTCACAGTGCGATCATCGCCATGGAGCCTTCGCATTACGACGCGGCTGGGGCCTACATCGTCACGCAGGCTGCCAAAGATAAACATCCGTATATCTATCGCACTCGCGACGCTGGCAAATCCTGGCAAAAAATTGCCGATGGTCTCGAGGATAACTGGCTTGCTCGCGTTGTCCGCGAAGATCCCGTGCGCAAAGGATTGCTGTACGCGGGAACCGAAAACGCGCTCTACGTTTCTTTCGACGACGGCGACCACTGGCAATCGTTGCAGCTGAATTTTCCCGCCTCCGACGTTCGCGATCTCGCCGTGCATGGCGAGGACCTGGTCGCCGCTACCTATGGTCGTGCCATTTGGATTCTTGACGATCTCTCGCCGCTGCGCCAAGCCCGCGCAGAAATAGCCGGCGCGAATGCCTATTTGCTGAAGCCCGCCGACACCGTCCGCGTGCGCTGGGACAACGATCAGGAAACTCCGCTGCCGCCCGAAACGCCCGCCGGGAAAAATCCTCCGGACGGCGCCATTTTCGATTACTACCTGAAGTCCGCTCCCACCGGGGTGCTTACACTGGAAATCCACGACGCGCAGGGGAAATTTGTGCGCCGATTCACGAGCCTTGCTGCCGCGCCCGATAGCACGCCGAAGAACGTTCCCGATTATTGGTTTGGTCCTATGCCCGCCCTTTCAAAAAACGTGGGACACAATCGTTTCGTCTGGGACTTGCGTTACGATTCTCCGAAAACATTGCCCTTTAGCTATTACGGAAACATTCTCGACTACATCGAGTACACGCTTTCCGACCACGCGATTCCCGAAGACACGCCGCGCGAGCAAACGCTCGGTCCCCTTGCTGTTCCTGGAAAATATGAAGCGATACTCATCGCCAATGGTGTGCTGATGAAGCAGCCTTTCACCGTCACTCTCGATCCGCGCGTACACGTTCCGCAAACTGATCTTGTAAAGCAATTGGACGCGCTGAACAGAATCGACGCTGGCCTGGCGTCAAGTTACCAGGCCTACCTGGCAATCGCACCGATACGCGAAGCGATCGCCGCGCGCCGGAAAAGTCTGGAAGATTTCATGAAGCTGCATCCACCGGTGGAGAAGAAACAAAATCCTCCGGGAAAAGGCATTACCGACGAAGCGTCAAAAGCTTCCACCCAGCCGCCAAATCCTTCCGATGCTGCGGCACAAAGTCCGCACGCAAAAGATGTAGCCGCTGAACCAAAGGAAAACGCCGAAGCCAAAGAGTCGGCGGCGAAGCCTGTTCAGGTTGCGGAAGGACAGGATTTGGCCGACGCGCTGAAAGATCTCGACCAGAAAATTGCGCTAATTCAGGAAGGCACTTTCACCCATCCTGCAATTGGCCCGGCGCATCGCGATCTGGCTCGGCTCTCTTTCATGATCCAGAGCGGCGATGCAGCTCCGTCGCAAACCGCTGAAGCAGCCCTGGACGAATCGTGCGGCAGCCTGAATAAAAACATCGCGGCGTGGCGCGATCTGGCCGCCCAAGGTTTCTCGTCCATAAACTCGCTGCTAGCCAAGTACAACCTCGCGCCGCTGCCGGGTCCGCAGAGCCCGCCGGCCGCACCGGACGTGTGCCGAGCGTAATAAGGTTTTGTCAGGGGGGGTTCCATTTAGCGCCGAGGTTTCGCCCAGCAACTTGCCCTGTTCTTCAAACCAATAAAACCTAGGCCCCGGAAAGCGGCTCTATAGACAGACGGGGACCATTCAATCGCTTTGTAACGCTCCCCTTCCGCTGGGCGCATTCTCCCGAACCTCCGGATCGAATGTCCAATTTGGCTGTTGTGATCTGGCTCTCAAACGTGTTTCATTCGAAACTGCAACTCGAACTCCGGATCCCATTCGGTAGCTTTTGATTTGCGAAGGGAGAGATTGAAGTGTCAAGCGCTCGTCCGCCTTCGTGGAAAATTCTTCTCGCGTTCGCCATCATTTACTTCGTATGGGGCTCAACTTTTCTAGCCATACGCGTAGGCGTTCGAGAAGTTCCGCCGTTCCTGTTGGCAGGCATGCGCTTCACCGTCGCCGGATTAGTGTTATACGGCTGGCTGCGATTGACCGGCACTCCCTCGCCGAGCCGCCGCGAATGGCTGGCAGCCACTTTTCTCGGGGCTTTGATTTTTCTGCTCGATTATGGCTGTCTGTTCTGGGCCGAGCAACGCGTTCCGTCAGGCATAGCCGCCGTGGTTCTGGCGACCATACCGGTATTTATCACGCTGATGGAAATTATCTTTCTGCGAACGCAACGTCTGACCGTGCGTCTATCGTTAGCGCTTCTAGTAGGACTCTGCGGCGTGGCCGTGCTGGTGAATCATTCTTTTACCTTCGGAGAAGTGCCCCTCAACCGCGCCGGAGCGTTGGCACTGCTGTTCGCTTCTTTCACCTGGTCTATCGCTACGATTCTCACGCGTCGCCTGCCGCTTCCGGCCTCGAAACCGATGAGCGCGGCCGCTCAAATGTTCTCCGGCGGACTCCAGCTATTTGTTCTCGCCGCACTGACGCAGGAGTTTTCGGGGTTTCATGTGCAGGCGGTTTCCGCCACTGCGTGGTGGTCGCTAGTTTATTTGATTATCGCAGGCTCCATCGTGGGATTTACCGCTTACATCTGGCTGCTGCACTATGAATCTCCCACGAAAGTTGGTACCTATGCCTATGTGAATCCCGTAGTAGCCGTAGCAGTAGGATATTTTGTCGGCAAGGAACCGATCGGTCCGCGAACATTGCTGGGAGGCTTGCTCATTTTAATCAGCGTGATCACCATCACTACCACGCCCAAGCAAAAGGATTTACCGGCGCGCGAAAATGACGAGTTGCTTCCGGCCATGGAGTCCGGGTCATCCCCATCCGAAACAAGCGTCGCGCGGCAAGCGCCTAAATTGTCCTAGCCGAAACTTTGACTAATTCTTGGCTTCCGCTATATTTGTTCGGATGAGGAATTGCAAGCGCGCCACTCTTAAAGACTTTGCTTACACTCAATTTCCTTTTCATTTCGTCGGAATTCTAATTGGCACCCAAACGGCGGGCCTGCGGTGACCGAACACCGCAAACATCGCGACCGCATTGAAGAGCTCCGCAACCTCAATGTCGAGGCTGAAGCCGGTGGGGGAGCCGAGCGCCGGGAACGTGAGCACAAGCAGGGCAAGCTCAGCGCCCGCGAACGCGTCGATTTGCTGCTCGATGAAGGCTCCTTCGAAGAGCTCGACAAATTCGTCCGCCACCAATCGCACGATTTCGGCATGGAAACCCAGCGCCCGCCCGGCGATGGCTTCATCACCGGGTATGGCCGCATCGATGGCCGGCTAGTGTACGTCTTCGCGCAGGACTTCACGATTTTCGGCGGCTCGCTCTCCGAAGCCAACGCCTCAAAGATCACAAAAATTATGGACTTGGCGATGCGAGTGGGCGCGCCGGTGATCGGCTTGAACGATTCTGGCGGAGCCCGCATTCAAGAGGGTGTGAAGTCGCTCGCGGGTTACGCCGAAATTTTCCTTCGCAATACGCTAGCCAGCGGTGTGATTCCGCAAATCAGCGCAATCATGGGACCATGCGCGGGCGGCGCAGTTTATTCACCCGCCATCACCGATTTTATTTTTATGACCCGCGACACTTCTTACATGTTCGTTACCGGCCCGGAGGTGATCAAGACCGTCACGCACGAAGAAGTCACAAAACAAGAGCTGGGCGGCGCCATGACCCACAACGAAAAGAGCGGTGTAGCGCATTTTGTTTCCCGCGACGACGCTGAATGTCTGGCCATGATCCGCGAACTCTTCGGCTACCTGCCGTCAAATAATCTAGACGACCCTCCTCGCCGTGCTACCAGCGATCCTTGGGACCGCACGCATGCGGCGCTCAACGCGCTCGTCCCAGAAGATCCGCGAAAGCCTTACGACATCAAAGACGTGATACTGGCCATCGCCGATGATTCCGAGTTCTTTGAAGTCCACGAACATTTCGCCAAAAATATTGTCGTGGGTTTTGCCCGACTTGATGGCCACACGGTAGGGATCGTCGCGAATCAGCCGGCATTCCTTGCCGGAGTGCTCGATATTAGCGCATCGGTGAAAGGCGCGCGTTTTGTGCGGTTTTGCGACGCTTTCAATATCCCGCTCATCACCTTTGAGGATGTGCCCGGATTTCTGCCCGGCACGCAGCAGGAATTTGGCGGAATCATCAAGCATGGCGCGAAACTGCTTTTCGCCTTTGCCGAAGCTACGGTGCCGAAAATCACGGTGATTACCCGGAAAGCTTATGGTGGCGCGTATTGCGTGATGGCTTCGAAACACATTCGCACCGACATCAACTACGCCTGGCCCACCGCCGAAATTGCCGTGATGGGTCCGGAAGGCGCGGTGAATATCGTTTATAAGCGCGAAATCGATCGCGCTCCCGAAGCGGACCGCGAAAAAATTCGTCGCGAGAAAATCGATGACTTCCGCGACCGTTTCGCAAATCCCTATGTCGCCGCCGAGCGTGGCTATATCGACGCCATTATCGAGCCCGCCCAAACCCGCGCGAAGTTAATCACCGCGCTACGCTCGCTGGCCAATAAGCGCGACACCAATCCGCGCAAGAAGCACGGCAACATCCCTCTCTGACCTGCGCCCGCGCAGGACGTCGACCAAGCCGCCACTATGATTTAAATGCTCATTCCGAATGGCTCGCACCTGCGGTACCAAACTTGGTCCCTACGAAATTGAATCTCCGCTCGGAGCGGGAGGAATGGGCGAAGTGTATCGCGCGCGCGATACTCGCATGGGGAACGTATTCGACGCTGCACCGGGCGCCCAAACCTTTGTCGTCAACACAATCGAAGAAGTTGCAGCCACCCCCCTTGTCTTGGTCAGCAATTGGCCCGCGGATCTCAAGAAGTAGCTTTTGCGAATTACATGCTTTTTAGTTCACCGTAAGCGGCGCCGACACGCTGCCGATCCTGCCGCTCAGGTTGTCTCGCACTACAAAGCGCACTTGATAATTCCCGGCCGGAAGTTCCAGCGCATTTTGATACAAGATTCCGTCCGCCTTGATTTTGTCCAGCGCCGCCGAAGGGACGGTTCCCTTGATCGTTTGGCCAGCGTGGCCTACCGGCGTGCCGGTCTTCGTAGCTTGCGCTACAAAGTCGATATCGAAACGGTTTTTGTCCCTCTCGTCAATCACGCCCGAAGCCGGCAGATGCACGGCAAATCCAATTTTTTTCTTGTCTCCATCGGGTGTAACGTGCTGCCATCGCACGGTGACCTGAATTCCGGTGCTTTCAAATGGAGAACTCAAAGCAAACGCGACATCGTCGGTGTGTGTCAATTGCGGATCGATCGTCGCATTTGTGACTAAGAATCCTGTCCGCGCGCGCACCTCAACATCTTTGCGCGCAACCTGTACTTGCAATTTCCGCCAGCCGGGCTTGTTGTTGGTGTTATCGACGTAATATCCCAGCAAGTAGTAGCTCGCGGAATCATCAGCGGCGCGCTTAAAGCCCGCGGCCAGGTCGTTGTTGTTGAAAAAAGCGCGGCCGCCCGTCATCTCGGCGAAATTTTCAAGGCTCTGCACAGTAGAAGCTTGCAGCGAGCTTCTACCGGCAGCAGCATCGGCGAATCCGGGACCGCTGAGCCCGCCGGAATACGTGGCATCGCCTGTAGGCGAAGTACTCAACAAGCCACGAACATCCACCGGATAAACCGAAATCTGCGCGTCATTCAATGCTTCCATCGTCCGCTCGTACAGCACCGACAAACTCCCGCCCGGGAGCGAAGAAGGTGAATCCAGGCTGAACGGAAAACTTCCCGTCGCCCAGATCAGAGATTTTCTTCCCGGGACTCCGGAAAGAGACCACGCAATCGCCAAAAAAGCTTTCATAGTGTCTTCGATAGCCCGCGTCTGCTGGTAGCCTCCTTGAACTGCGTCCGCACCGGTAATAAATTGGCGCATTTTCTGGGAGGGATCTTCACTTACGCCGATTCCGCCGGTCAGTTCGCTGGTCTCACCGGAGGCAGCGGCGATTTTCCCATCTGTGCCAAACGATTCCATGTCCGACATTTCTCCGCTAGCTTTCTTCAAGGCGGTAACGATCGAAGCGGGATCGCTGTTTAGCCCGCTCAGCACCTGTAAGCCTTTTCTTCCAATTACCACCAGTCCAAATAGGCGCCCTGATTCCAGATTGTCGGCCAGATATTTGATCAATTGCTTCCGCCCGATGGTCTGATCGAGAAACGGAGTATTGATAGTGTCCAAAGCAATCACGGTAATGGAGGATGGCTGTTGCTCGAGCGTGATGTTGCTAAATGTGTTTGGCGCGTTCGTTGTTTGAACCGGACGCGCGTTGCCTGCATTCACTTCCTCGAAGATGGCGATTCGTTGCTGCTTGCTATCTTCCAGGATTTTGAAATCGTCTCGCGTCAGTTTTCCCACATGATTGCCGGATTTGTCAGAAACCACGACCGGCACTTGGACCAGAACCGTCTGGGACCTGAGTACCAGCTTTTTCTCTTGGTCCGCGCCGTTATACCTGCGCACATCGGGTTCAGGAAGGTTCGCAGGCGCGCCCAGATTCGCCGGCTGTCCCGTCATCGGGTCAATTTCCTGCGCCCATACACAGGTCGAGAGAAAAATAATCCAGCATAAGAGACTCAATAACTGACAGCGCATATTCTGACCTCATTTGCTAGCGGCACGACGGTTTCCAGTGTGGCCATCATCTTGCCACGCTTCTCTGCCTCTGGAGTGCAATTCACGGCCATAAGATGCCTGTGCTTCCCCGTGGCATTTCTGCGATTTCCTAGAGCATCCGGAATCGCCGCCATGGCTCGAACGCTAGCATCGGTTCCCGGAAGAAAGTATGATCTTTTGCGCCAATTCGCTGAAACCGGTGTCTAAGGAAACGATCACCTGATAATTGGCGGCTAGCTCTATGTCTAATGTTTCCACAGTGTTTGCGATATCGGCGCGCAAGATCGCCGCTGCTGTAGCTCCTTGCGCGAATACCGATCATTTACTTCGAAGCGTCAGTCTTGACCGCGATGCCCTGGAGGATTCCTCCCTAAGAATTCCTTATGCAGACATGATGTTGTTATCCGAGCATGCCGCCAGGATGACGAAAGATTGCGCTTTCGGATTGCACGTAGGCGAACACGTCGATCAACACGAGTATGGCCTAGTGGGATATTCAGTAACCACGAGTTCAACTCTGGGCCAGGCGCTTCGCAGCCTCATGCGCTATTTGCCCATCTGGACGAATGTAGGCGTGTTCAGGTTGGACTTCGAAGGCTCGGTAGCACATTTCCAATGGGAGTATTCGGATTCTTCTCTCCCCGAACCTCGCCACGACTGCGAAATGTCCATGGCCACCGTGGCGCGATTCAACCGGCTCACCACCGGTTCAACCTGGACGCCGCGCGAAGTCTGGTTCCGTCACGCGAAACCGCGAGACACCTCCGAACATTCGCGCATTTTTCGCGCTCCGGTTCGATTCCGGATGCCGTCGAATGCGGTGCTTCTCGATACCGCATTACTCGACCTTCCATTGGAAAATGCCAGGCCCTTTTCGCACGCTGCGATCACTGCGCTAGCCGAACAACTTCTGGTGCAAGCTGCCGGTGAGGCCAGCTTTTCTCAGAGCGTACTCAGCTCGATCAGGCAAAGATTAAGTTACGGGGAATTCGACGTCGACACCCTCGCACGACACTTCGGCGTGAGTCGACGGACCTACCAAAGACTACTAAAACACGAGGGTTCGTCGCATCGAAACCTGGTCCAGCAAGTTCGCCGCGAACTTTCACAGCATCTGCTTCTTGACGCTCACATGACCGCCACAGAAACCGCCCACGCGCTCGGATACGCCGAACACAGCGTATTCCATCGTGCCTTTCAAAGGTGGCACGGCCTGCCTCCTGGAGGCTTCCGAGGTAGCTGACTAGAAAACCAGTCGAGGGCGCAAGCTGGCTTTTTGGGTCGATTTCCGGTAGCATGCCGTGGTTTTCCTCACCGCCATGATTCGCCAAGAATTGGAGATGCCATGTCCAAGAATGCCCCGAAGACGAAAAGTTTGGTCGAAGCGCTTGATGCGCTGATTGAAAAATATCACCTGCTGAAACATCCTTTCTACCAGGCTTGGACTGCCGGCAAGCTGTCCCAGGATTCGCTCGCACTTTACGCCGAGCAGTACTATCAACACGTTCGTTCCTTCCCGGATAACCTGAAGCAGCTCGCAGCCCGCACAAATGGCGACGCGAACCTTCGGGCGTTGGTAAACGAAAACCTGGCTGAAGAGCTCGATCCCGCCGCGTCTCATCCGATGCTTTGGAGGCATTTCGCACAGTCGCTTGGTGTAAGCGAAGCATCGATGGAAGATGCGCGCCCGCTGCCCGGGATCGCCGCGTTGCTCGACACCTTTGATGAAGTCGCTGCCCAAGGTTCCAAAACTCAGGCCGTGGCCGCATTTTACGTGTACGAAGCGCAAGTCCCTGAAATCGCCACGCAAAAGATTTCCGGTTTGCGGCGCTTTTACGACATCACGGAACCGCGCGCCCTCGCCTATTTCGCCGTTCACGAGGAAGCCGACGTCCGCCATCGCGCCGCCTGGCGTGATTGGCTTGCGAAGCAAAATGACGCAGACACCGTCTCGGTGTTATGCGCCGCCGAGCGTGGTCTGAAGGCATTGTGGGGCGCGCTCGATGCGGTGTATCCGCAAGGCTGCGCGTCGAAAAATTAGGATATTTCTTCGAGTTCAGGTCTGCAGGCTATCGCAAGATGCGGGTCGCTAAATTTTCTTTTCCGTCTTCGTTAAGATGCTTCGCATTTTCCGCATCTAGTACCCGATAAGAAATGAAAAACTTTCAGCTAGTCGCCGCGAGGGGACTATTCTGTACCGTTAGTAGCTCGGAGAGGGGAGGAAAGTCAGCTCGGCCTGTGAGCCCTGCCAACGGGTTACTGGCGCTTTAGCGCCTGCACCCCTTCGGGGCCGGCTATGAATGCTTCGGAAGCGAACTTCAAAAACAATCCGTGCTCGACCACTCCCACCACATGATCCAGGTGATGCGCGATCTCTTTTGGATCACTCATGGGCCCAAACGCGCAGTCGATAATGTAATGCCCGCCATCGGTAACGTACGGTTTTTTGTTGGACCCCAGCCGCAAGGTCGGTTTCCCATCAAGTTTAGCTAACTTCTTTTCCGTCGCCTGCCAGCCGTACGGAACAACTTCCACCGGAACAGATACCAGCGAGCCCAGCCGCTCTACAATTTTAGATTCGTCGGCAACCACAACCATACGCTTGCTTGCGGCCGCCACGATTTTTTCGCGCAACAAAGCACCGCCATGGCCTTTGATCAGGTATAGCGGCCCAGGCAGTATTTCGTCCGCGCCATCGACGGTAAGGTCAATTTCCGTGTGTTCTGCGAATGTGCTGAGCGGAATATTTAGTGCGCGGGCTTGCTCCGCGGTTCGCTCCGAAGTGGGCATGCCTACGATGCGCAGATTTTCTTGCGCCACGCGGCGCCCCAGCGCGCTCACCAAAAATGCAGCCGTCGAGCCAGTTCCCAATCCGAGGACCATACCGCTTTCAACCAGCTTCGCAGCAGCTTCGGCGGCGGCCTTCTTCCACTGATCTTGCGGCGATAGATTCACAGGTGAACTCATTATCTGGGCATCTCCAGCGAGGCACATCATAGCCGTACAGGCCGCCCTTGCCAACCATAGTACACACCGCGAAAAGGGTTGTTAGATTCTGCCCAAGTCGGAGGACCTCAACGCGCAGACGATTGAGAACCAAAATGTTAGAATCCCACTGCTTTTCGCGCAGGGGAAATGTTCAAGAAAATTCTGATTGCCAATCGTGGCGAGATTGCCGTTCGCATCCTGCGAGCCTGCAGAGAACTTGGCGTGCGCTCTGTGGCCATCTATAGCGACGCGGACCGTGCTTCGCTTCACGTGCGTCTTGCTGATGAGGCTTATCCTATCGGCCCCGCTCCTTCTCGCGAAAGTTACCTGGTCGTTGAGAAAATCATTGGCGCCGCGCGTTATGCCGGATGCGACGCGATTCATCCCGGCTACGGATTTCTCGCCGAAAATCCCGCTCTGGCGCGTGCCTGCGCGGATGCAAAGATCACCTTCATTGGCCCCTCCCCCGAGGGCATGGAAAAACTCGGCTCAAAAACCGCCGCGCGCCATTTGGCTCGCAAGACGAATGTGCCAACCCTCCCCGGCACGCGCGATCCCATCGCAAAAATGGAAGATGTCCGTGAAGCGGCCCGCGAAATTGGATTCCCCGTTGTACTAAAAGCCGTTGCCGGTGGCGGCGGCAAAGGCATGCGCTTGATTGAACGCGAGGCCGAGTTTCCTGCAGGCTGGCGCGACGCTTCTTCAGAAGCTCAGAACGCATTTGGCGATGGCCGCTTATACCTCGAAAAATATCTCTTCAAGCCGCGGCACATTGAAATCCAAATTCTTGCAGACACTCACCGCCACATCGTCTATCTCGGCGAACGCGAATGCTCCGTGCAACGCCGCTACCAAAAAGTAATCGAAGAAGCGCCGTCGCCCATTATGACGCCGGAGCTTCGCCGCGCGATGGGCGATGCCGCCGTGAAAGTGGCGAGAGCCGGCGGCTATACGAACGCTGGGACCGTGGAATTCCTGGTCGATTCGAGCCGCAACTTTTATTTTCTGGAAATGAACACGCGCCTGCAAGTGGAGCATCCGGTAACCGAATTGGTCACTTCGCAGGACATCGTAAAACTTCAGATTCGTATCGCTTGCGGTGAGCCGCTGCCATTCACGCAACAAGACATTACGCTCCGCGGCCACGCCATCGAATGCCGCATTTACGCCGAAGACCCGGACAATAATTTCTTCCCTTCGCCCGGGCGAATCCTGGACTGGCGCGCACCCGCAGGCCCCGGCATACGCTTCGATGACGGCGTTTACAGTGGATGGACCGTGCCGAACGAATACGACCCCATGCTCGGAAAATTAATCTCGTATGGAAACGACCGCACAGAAGCAATCGCGCGCCTTCAACGAGCGCTGGTAGAGTTTTACGCCAACGGAATAAAAACAAACGCCGAGCTTTTCCAGCGAATCCTCGCGACCCCCGAGTTTCAAGCAGGCGAAATATACACCCGCTGGCTCGACGATTTTCTCTGCAAGCCGCGTCCGTCAACCGTCGGGGCTTCCGGAACTAGCTCGCTCGAAGAAGATGCTGCGACAATTGCTGCCGCGCACTGGAGCATGTCTCATCGCCAGGATTCTCCGAACACGAAGTCAATCATTAGCCAGCCCGAATCGCGCTGGAAACTGGAAGCACGCCGCGAGCAATTAAGAGGCGAGCCTGAACTATAGAAATAGGAAGCGGTAGGAACACCAAGCTGAGTGAGTACCTTGAAAATTGAAATCGAGTTGGACGGAAAATCACGAAGGGTCGAAATGATCCACACCGGCGAGCGACCCCGCTGGACCATCGACGGCCGCGCGATCGAGGCCCAGGCAGTGGAAGTCTCGCCCGGCATCTACTCCATTCTGATCGCCGGCCAATCTTTCGAAGCGCGCGTAGCTCCCGAGCCTGATTCCGCACTCCGCGTCACGGTGGCAAACCGTGAGTACCGCGCCACGATTCGCAATCCTCGCAAATGGACACGCAATCGCGGGCTCGGTGCAGAAGCGGAGGGAAGTCAGCAGCTCAGGGCTCCCATGCCCGGAAAAATCGTGGTTCTGCTGGTAAGAGCGGGTGATCGAGTCGATGCCGGACAGGGAATCGTGGTCATGGAAGCCATGAAAATGCAGAATGAAATTCGCTCCTCCAAATCCGGCACAGTCGAGCGGCTACTGGTTACGCAGGGACAAACCGTGAATGCCGGCGAAGTAGTCGCCATCGTCACCTGAAGCATTCGTTCCGACGGCTGGACACCAAAAGCAACCCTCCGGCATCCTCCAAATTCCCGAAACGCTGAATATCCCGATACCTGCCAATTTCCCAGCGCCAGCCGTTTACCTTTACGTTCGCTTCGTCTTCACAGTGTCTTCCCAAACTATGCGGCCGCTGCCAACATACCTCTAGCGAACGCAGGCAAGCAGAGCCTGGATCCACTGGAGAGACACAATGCTTCACATTTTCTTGGTTTGGTTGGCGGCGGGATTGGTGCTGGCGACTGCTGCTCTAGCGTGGATCATGCTCTGCGGAGCAACCGCTCACTGGGCCGAAAAAGAAGGCCTCACATTCTGGAAAACTTTCACCCTCTCTTTTTTCTTAACCCCGTTGGCCGGAGCATTAATGGTTCTATCGTTCAAACCGCCGCGAACCGCCCGGTCCTTGGCAGAAACCACAAGCCGCGGCTAATCCCCTCGCAATTTTTGCTATATCTCGGTCTCACGCAGCAAGACCCAGCAGCGCGGTCCTCCCGTTCACGGACCCCGGGGAATCCAGGTCATGCTCGACTTAGGAAAAAATCGTCTAGTTTGAAGCGGGGAGTTTCCCTGCAGATTCTAGAATTTGCCGCGCCAGATAATTGGTTACGTGCGAGTCATCGCGCGCCTCGATCATATAGGCCGAGCGAAGGAGTTGCTCCTTGCGGTTACGCATCATGTCGCGAATGGATTGCTGCACTTGCGGATCGGAAAGTACGCGCTGCCCCGCCGTTTCTTTGGCAATCATTTTCAATATGCGATAGCCGCCCTGGTTACCAATCGGCTGGCTCACCGAGCCAACCTTCATACTCAGAACCAACATCTTGAGCGCCGGATCGGAGCGATTTAGCGCGGACTCGGGAACGAATCCCAGATCGCCCCCTGTCGTCGCAGTAGAATCTTCCGAATAGTCCATGGCCAATTGGCCGAAATCGGCGCCAGAAGCAAGCTTTTGTTCCAGCATAGCTACTTTGCTCTTGGCCTCCGCATCGGTTTTCGCTTTATCGTTTTTGCGATTGTGGACCGAAGGGTCGGGATGTGGCGTAACCACGATCTGCGCGATGTGATATTGAGGCTCAGCCACGTTGAACTGCGCGCGGTTCTTGTTGTAGAAGTCCGTGACGTCCTGGTCCGTGATCGAAATCTTCGCAATCACTTCGCGATTCAGCAGCTTTTGGACGGAAAGCTGCCGGCGAATATCGTTTTTCAAATCATCGACGGTAAGTCCGGTATCGTGCAGCTTCCTCTGAAACTCTTCCTCGGTGTAGGGACTCTTGGATTCCGTGAATTTGTCTTCGACTTCGGCGTCGGTGGCAATCAAATTCATTTTGCTCGCGCGTTCCAGCAGAATTTCATTGTTGATCAATTCGTCCAAAATGCTGAGCTTCAGCGAGAGAGCTTCTTCCTGAGAAGGCGCGGGCGCTTCCGCATTCACGCGCGTGCGAAAATATTTTTCCACCTCCGCGCGCGAGATATCCTTGCTGTTCACCGTAGCCCACACATCCGGTCCCGGCGCAGCTTCTTTCTTGCAGGCGGCCACAAACATGCACGCTGCCACCGCCGCAAGAATCAGGATTTTTCGTTTCAAACGGAAAACTCCTTCGCAGGAGGCCTCAAGCAGCCTTTTTCACGCGGCCGGAACGGATACAGGAAGTACAGACGCGAATGTGCTTGTGCGTACCTTTGATCACGGTTCTTACCCGCCGCAGATTCGGATTCCAGCGGCGCCGCGTCACATTGTGAGCGTGGCTGATCGTATTGCCAAAACGCGGCTTCTTGCCGCAAAGTTCACATACCATTGCCATTGTTGCTTTGCTCCAGACAGGAAGTTTCAAATCCCTTGAAGAATCATGCTACCAGAGATTCTTCCAAGCAGGAAGCGATTTGCCGCTCTAAACGCGCCACAAAGGTCGCCTGAATGATGTATAAAACCCGGCCAAAAATCGGCTGGAAAATTAGGCAGCGACAGGTTAAGGTTACGCCACGAATTTAAACTAAAGAGACCGCCGCAGCAGCAGCCGTCAATTCTCGCGCGCACAGGCCAATACAACGATGAACAGAGGGCGCTGCGGCATCATCGCTTTGCTTCCGATCGTAATTTTAATCGCAGCCGTATCGCTGGCTTGTCAGTTTACTCCTGCGCAAAAATTCCGCGGAAGCCTTCGCGGGATCGTCCAGGATGTCAGCCAAGCGCGCGTCCCGTCCGCGAAGGTTGTTCTGCATGCTGCCGAATCCTCCGTCGAAGTCCAGGCCACCGCGAACGAACAGGGAGAGTTCCGCGTCGACAATCTCGCCCCCGGAACTTATCACCTGCTCGTGAATGCCAAGGGATTCGCTGAGGTGCTCTCGGACGTGACTATTATGGTCAGCTCCGTGCGGGACATCACCATCACCCTGCAACCAAGCGTCGTGCAACAGACTGTGAAGGTTCAGGGACAAGCTTCCTCCGTTACCACCGAGCCGATCGACCTTGCCAGCGCCGTCCATCAAGGGGTGGTCAGTTCGCAAGACCTGGAAACAATTCCACTAGCTGCACGCAGTTTCGCTAACATCGCCTACTTGGTACCCGGAACGGAGCCAGTCGAGCCATCCGATCCCACCAAAGCGCGAATAACGGCGGTTTCCACCGGGGGCAGTTCTGGACTCAATAACGAACTCTCGGTCGACGGCGGCGACGATTCCGATGACTACATCGGTGGCTTCCTGCAGAATTTTTCGCCCGACACGATTCAGGAATTTGCCGTGCGCACCGCGCAGGAGGATGCGGACACTGGCCGAACCACCGCTGGCTCGGTGGTGATCACGACAAAGCGCGGAAACAATGAATGGCACGGCGATGAGGCCTTCTATGATCGCGCCGCGGCGCTCAACGCACGCTTCCCCATTGAAAACCCCTCCCCCAATCCGAAGCAGCCATTTTCACGCCAGAATTACATCGGCACCATCGGCGGCCCCATCATTCGTGACAAATTATGGTTCTTCACCTCCTTCGAGTACGTACACGAAGACGCCAGCATCGCCTACAGCCCGGCCAGCCAGACGCAATTTAATGCGCTCGCTCAATTGGCGGCCGAAGGTTTGGTGGACGTGAACGGCAAAATCGTGACCTCTATTCCGGTGCCAAATTTTGTTCCAGTTCCGTTTCGCGATTATTTGGGCACCGCTCGCTTCGATTGGGCACAGTCTCCACGCTCGCAATGGTTCTTGCGCGCAGGGATCGACAATTACCTGACGCATAACGCGGGAGTGCAGCAGGCCGCTCTTCCTTCCACCGGCGCTGAAGCGCACAACAATTACATGAATCTGGTCCTCAGCAACCAATTCACCTGGAGTCCCACATGGGTGGGATCATTCGTTTTCAGCGCTGGTGGCTTGCACCTCACCGAAGCACGTAACTCGGACCTCGGCTTCGCGCTCGCGTTTCCGTTCACCGCTACATCAGCGACCATCTCAGGCCTGGAGACATTTGGCGACAATCAGTTCCTCACGCCCATTACAGCATTTCCTATTCTGCGCAATCAGGAAAAATATCAGTTCCGCTACGACGTAACTCATACCGTAGGCGCCCACTCCGTTCAGTTCGGCGTGAATTTCATGCACGAACCGGTTCTGGATGGCGCGTTGGCATCCAACGCGGAAACGCTGGTAACCTTCCCAAACGATCCAACCTTCTATCTTACGAATCCTGCGCAGTTCACCGTTGATCTGGCCAATGGCAGTATGTCGGTTCCCGCAAGCCATGGCAGTTTTTCGCAAAACGTGCAGCGCCTCGGGCTATACGCTGAGGATTCCTGGCGGGTGCGCGCCCACCTCACGGTCAACTACGGCTTGCGTTATGACCGCAGCTTTGGCCTGTTCACCGCCTCAGACCGGAGCCAATTGCAGAATCCCGCGTACCTCACTCTCAAGGCCCTCAATATTCCGCTGATCAACGGCGCTCCGCACGACTTCAATGGGGCCGTCGGGCCACGGCTCGGTATCGCATACTCTCCCGGACAATCTACAAACACCGTGATTCGCGCCGGCATTGGCATCTACTCGAACGACCTGGCGCAGAACGGTTGGGTGCCGGCCCTACAAGCTGTGAATACACCCGTCGGACCATGCACCTTCGATTCTGCAACGAAGACGCTAGTGGGCTCGGGGTGTCTGCCTCCGGCAGCTTCCACTGGCCCGGTCGGCACTGTTGCCGGAGCAGGCGCCATCATCGCGCCGGGATATAAGACGCCCTACGCTCTGCACGTCAGCGGCGGCGTCCAGCACGCCTTCAACTCAAAGTGGATGGCCAGCGCCGACTACATCCACGAACAAGGGAATCACGGTTTTAGGCGCTATCAATATCAAGCGGGCTTCACGCTGTTCTCTCCGCTGTTCCCCTCTGATGTGACTGACCAGCGAAACAACGTTCCGAACGTTACCGTTTTCAAGTCGGATAACCGCTCGAGCTATAATGGATTGCTCCTTCACCTGCAGGGCAACGTTTCGCGCCGTTTCAACCTCATTGCAAATTACACTCTCTCCCGCGCCAGCACCTGGGGTTGCGTGCTCGGTGAGCTTTTTGATTACGTTAACG
This sequence comes from Binatus sp. (SeqCode), assembly GCA_035602755.1. Classification (GTDB taxonomy): domain Bacteria; phylum Acidobacteriota; class Terriglobia; order Acidiferrales; family UBA7541; genus Palsa-295. Next base: position 110,909 of record DATNLR010000066.1, read on the forward strand.
GCGTCTGCAATCCTCTGCAACCGTTCGGCAAAGGGGATTACGGCCCGTCGGGTGAAGATGTCCTGAGCCGTTTTGTTTTAGCCGGCACGCTTAAAGTTCCAGGCGGATTCGAACTAACTACATTGACGCAAGCGGAAAGCGCCCGGCCGTTTACTTTGACCACTACCACTCCAGTCACCGGGCTCGGCGACGATTTTGACGACCGCGCGGTAGTCAACGGTGTTCCCACCACTCTGGATGAACTCCGCGGAACCCCCTATATCCAGGTTGACTTGCGCGTGAGTCGCCCGATTCATTTTCGCGAGCGCTGGACGCTAACGCCTTTCATCGAGTTCTTTAATCTCTTCAACCGCAACAATCCAGGAGCCAATTACGTGACCGACGTTGGAGCACTACCCGTCCCGCCATCGCAAGTGGCCGCGGGAAATATCACCGACATCTGCACGAACGCGGCGTGTACCACAACAAAGCCCATCACCAGCCTGAATCAGTTGCGCCTACCCGGGGGAGCTCTGGGAGATTTCTTTGGTCCTGGCACCACGGTAGGAATTCCTTTCGCCGCGCAAATCGGCGGGCGGCTAACTTTCTAACCTGCCTCATCTTTACTTTTTAGGTATGCTATCCACCGTAAAACCTTGGAGGTGCGGGTTGTTTCGAATCTCGCGGATTGGCCTGGCTCTGTTTGCGCTGTTTATACTCGCTGTACACGTGCGGGTAAGTGATGCCCAGCAGTATCCGGCAAGCACTTACCAAGAAATGCGCTGGCGCATGATAGGTCCATTTCGCGGCGGTAGAACGCGCGCCGCCACCGGAGTCCCCGATCAGCCGAATGTTTTTTATGTCGGACAAGGAGACGGCGGCGTTTGGAAATCCGACGATTACGGCCGCACCTGGACACCCATCTTTGAAGATCAACCTTCGCAATCCATTGGAGCTATTGCCGTAGCTCCGTCTGACGCGAATATTGTCTATGCTGCGAGCGGCGAAGGCTTGCAACGCCCGGATCTTTCCGTTGGCGATGGAATTTATAAATCGACCGACGCCGGAAAAACCTGGACTCATCTCGGCTTGCGTGATGGACAGCAGATCCCCGCTTTGGCAATCGATCCACGCGACCCCAATCATGTTTTTGCCGCCGTTCTTGGCCATCCTTACGGCCCCAATGAAGAACGCGGAATTTTTGTTTCCACCGACGGCGGGCAAACCTGGAAGAAATCTCTCTACCAGGACCAGGACACCGGCGGCTCGGACGTTCAGATCGATCCCACAAATCCCGATGTACTGTACGCTTCGCTTTGGAAAGTGCGCCAAGGTCCCTGGGAAGACGGCAACGAATACAACAAAACTGGCGGCGGCCTTTTTAAATCCACGGACGGCGGAAATACTTGGCGTCCGCTCACCCACGGCCTGCCTAAAGATCTGGTGCAAATTTACGTGGCCATTGCGCCAAGCCAGCCCAGTCGCCTATATGCCACTCTCGGAACAACCAAAGCTGGCGATTATTCTTCAGCAAGCGGTCTTGGCTTCTACCGATCCGACGACGGCGGCGAAAGCTGGCACATCGCCACCACCGATGGTCGCCCCTCCTACCGCATAGGAGGAGGCGATCTGCCCATCCCCAAAGTGGATCCGAAAAATCCTGACGTGGTTTACAGCGCGAGCATCGTCACCATGCGCTCAACGGACGGCGCAAAAACCTGGGTCAGTTTTCGCGGCGCTCCGGGGGGCGACGATTATCAGAACCTGTGGATCAATCCCCATGATCCCAAAATGATTCTGCTCGTCAGCGATCAAGGCGCCATCGTTACCGTGAACGGCGGAGAAACCTGGAGTTCCTGGTACAACCAGCCCACCGCGCAGATTTATCACGTCGGCGTGACCAATGAATTTCCTTTCCGTGTTTGCGGCGGACAACAGGAGAGCGGCTCGGTCTGCATTTCAAGCCGCGGCAACGATGGTGAAATTAATTTCAGGGATTGGCACCCCGTGGGCACTATTGAATACGGCTACGTTGCTCCCGACCCGCTTAATCCCGAGCTCGTCTACGGGGCCGGCAGAAAAGAAGTCAGCAGATTTTACCGCAGCACCGGGCAAGTAAAAAATGTCACGCCAATTCCGGACAACGATCCAAAGTTCCGCGCCGATCGCACCGAACCAATCCTGTTCTCGCCCGTCGATCCGCACGTCCTGTACTATGCCACGAATTTTTTATTCAAGACCAGCGATGGCGGCGAAACCTGGCAAACCATCAGCCCCGATCTTTCGCGCGAGAGGCCCGGCATCCCCGCAAGTTTGGGCCAACTGGCCGCTGATGACACCAAAGCGGAAAAGATACGCGGAGCGATCTATGCCCTCGCGCCATCCTTCAGAGACCTCAACACGTTATGGGCCGGCACCGACGACGGCTTATTCTGGATTACCCGCGACAGCGGCAAAAATTGGACGAACATTACTCCTGCGGAAATCACTCCCTGGAGCAAAGTGACACAGATGACCGCGTCGCATTACGACGAACAATCGGCCTACGCTTCGGTCAGCCGTTTTCGCATTGACGATCTTCACCCGTACATTTATCGCACGCACGACGGCGGCAAGACTTGGCAGTTGATCATCCATGGCCTTCCCGATAACGCGCCGGTCGATACCGTGCGCGAAGATCCCGTCCGCAAAGGCCTGCTCTTCGCCGGCACTGAAAACAGCGTCTGGGTTTCGTTGGACGACGGCGACCACTGGCAGTCCCTGCAACTGAATCTCCCGCATACTTCCATGCGTGACCTTTGGATTCACGACGAGGACTTAATCGTCGCCACCCACGGCCGCTCCTTCTGGATACTCGACGACATTACTCCGCTGCGCCAAATCGACCAATCAATCGCAAACGCCGATGCACTTCTTTTCAAGCCTGCACCCGCATATCGCGTGAAGCGCGACACAAACACCGATACTCCTATTCCGCCCGATGAACCATCGGGGGAAAATCCACCGGACGGCGCGATCATTGATTATTTCCTAGCCTCTTCCGCTCGTGGCCCTGTAACTCTGGAAATCTTAGATGGCCGCGGCAATGTAGTCCGCACGTACGCCAGCACGGACAAGCCGGAACTGACTCAGGAGCAGTTGGAAAAACAGCTCATCCCCATTTACTGGGTGCGCCCATTTCGCGCTCTTTCCACCGACCCAGGAATGCATCGCTGGGTCTGGGATCTGCACTACTCCGCACCTGATTCTCTACGCCAGGAGTATCCCATCGCCGCCGTCCCTCACGACACGCCGCGCTTGCCGCTCGGTCCCCCCGCCGTCCCCGGCGAATATACCGTCCGTCTCAGCGCCGACGGCCATACCTTCAGCGCGCCTCTCACTATAAAAATGGACCCCCGCGTGAAAATATCGACAGCTGATCTGGAACAACAATTCCAAACGCAGAGCCGTCTCGCATCCGTAATGACTCAAAGCACGCACGCGATCCAGGAAGCACGTTCGCTTCACGACCAACTCGACCACTTGTCCAGCGATCCAAATGATTCGCTTGCTGCCTCCTTCAAAGACCTCGACAAGAAGGTCTCAGCCATCTTGCAAGGCCCGTCCGGCGACGATGGCGCGCAACCAAGCCTGACCAGCGTCAACGGTTCGGCGACCGCTGTTTACGCGGAATTAGATCGAGCCGACGCCAGACCGACCTCGGCGCAAGCAGAAGCCGTATCGAAAATCGAAAAAGATTTCGCAACCGTGGCAAAACAATGGGAGCACCTGAAGTCTCAAGACTTGCCAGTACTCAATGGTCAGCTTCGCGCCGCAAATCGTCCGGAAATCCATCTCGAACCCAGCAAAGATTCAGACCAAGGTGAAGGCCAGGATATCGATTGAACTCTGGAAAACTGTTGGTACGATCTTACTTGGAGACGCGAGCTTTTAGCTTTACTCGCCCGCCTTCCACGCTAACCGTGTACTCCACTTCTTCGGTCCCTTTACGCTTCAGCTCTTTCGTTTTTTGCCGTACGAAGCGTTCGAAATCTTTCAAATTGGGGGCTCCCGCCTTTTCTCCGGTTTCCGTTCGCGCATCGATCAGCCGCTGATAAAGCTGTTGCACTTTTTCCATTTCGCTCTCCGGATCGGAGAACGATGCTGTGAAGGCCTCCGCCGCTTTTCGCTCCGCCACGGCAATACTTCTTTCCGCAACCGCAACGCCCTGGCTCGCGGGAGACGCCGGCGGTACGTTCTTGGGAGCGTTCAAAGCAGCCGCCCGCGCCCGTTCCGCTTCAATCGCCTTAGCCGCCGCTCCAAAATGGCGCTGCTGCGTGCCACTTTCTTTCTGCATGGTTTTCTTGCGCCACATTTCCACGTACTTTGCGTACATCTGCGCAAGCCCATTATATCGAAACCGTTGCGCATAGCTTAATTCGGCCGTGCGCTCGCTATATCGCCGCAAAAGCGATTCCACGCGCCACTGCGTGTCCGATGGAGGCCGCGACCGTCCTCCGCCGAAGAATTGTTCGTATTCAATCTTCAGCGTGCGCACGTCGCGCTCGATCTGGTTCAGTTCGTCGTCAATGGAAGCAGCCATGATTGTCTGTCTGTGAACAATTCCAGCGTAGAGTCTGCCGCCGTACCCGTCAATGCAGTCGTGCGCCTCTATGTCGCAAGAGAAATCATGGGGCTCGCACACTGATTGCCAGCCCGTTTTCGCTGTGTTCCAATAGCTCTGCGATGACTTCTCGCGCCCATCCAGCACAGAAACCGCGGAACGGCTCTTCCAAAATGCGCGAAATTCCCTCCGTGGACCAACTGCTCGGCCGGCCCCGCTTGCTCGCTCTGGCCGAAAAATCTGGCCGCGCCCTGGTCACGCAATCCGCGCGCTCCGTTCTCGCAAATGTCCGCGACCGCATGAAAACCGACGCATCCAGCGCAACTCCGCAGGCTATCGATCCAGAAAATCTCGAAACACAAATAATCGTCCAGGTGGAATCCCTGATCACGCCTTCGTTGCGGCGCGTAATCAACGCGACCGGCGTCGTCCTGCACACCAATCTCGGCCGCGCTCCGCTCTCTGCGCAAGCCGCCGCACGCATCTCACAAGTTGCCACCGGCTATTCGAATCTGGAGTACGATCTTGAAACGGGCGAGCGCGGCCAGCGTGACGTTCACACCTCGCGTATGCTCGCGAATTTGGTCGCCGCCGAATCCGCCATCGTCGTCAACAACAACGCCGCCGCCGTATTTCTGGTACTCAACACGCTTTCAAAGGGCGCCGAAACTATCGTCTCTCGCGGCGAACTAATAGAAATTGGCGACGGTTTCCGCATCCCTGACATCATGTCCGAAAGCGGCGCGATTCTCCGCGAAGTCGGCACCACCAATCGCACGCGCATACGCGATTATGAACGCTCCATTACCGAGCGCACTCGCCTGCTCCTGCGCGTCCACCCATCAAATTTTCGCATCAGCGGATTTACTGAACGCCCATCGCTAGAAGATTTAGTGGCGCTAGGCCAACGCTCGCAGCTCCCCGTATTCGAAGATCTTGGCTCCGGCTGCCTCGCGGATCTTTCATCCAACGGTATCTCGGAGCCCGTAGTGGCGGCCAGTTGCGCCGCCGGAGCCTCGGTCGTTTCATTTAGCGGAGATAAATTGCTGGGGGGCCCACAAGCAGGCATCCTCGCGGGAAAAAAGGAAATCGTCGAACGCATCCGTCGCAATCCACTCTTTCGCGCCCTGCGGGTGGATAAACTAACGATCGGCGCTCTCGAAGTTACTTTACAAGCCTATCTGCGCGGCGCTGTGGACGAAATTCCCGCCCTGCGAATGATTCGCCTCTCCGCCGACAGCATTGGCGAACGCGCCAAAAAATTGATCGCGCAGCTGAACTCCACGGTGTCGAACGATGTAACTTGCCGCATAACTCCAGGGTTCTCGCTAATCGGCGGAGGTTCCACGCCCGATCAGCAACTCTCCACCGCTCTAATCACAATCACCACCGCCCGCCTCTCCGCCGCCGAACTGGAGCATCGCCTGCGCAAAACAGTCAACGGAATCGCCGTAATCGCGCGCATTGAAGACGATCAGCTAATTCTCGATCTTCGCACCGTATCGGTCACCGAAGAATCAGAACTCGCCAACGCTCTAGCCGCCGCGTTAGCCGCTGAGCAGCATTAAAGAGTCAGTGTTTGGTGAAGGTAGCTCCGCCTTGCAGCTGCCGCCCAAACTTACAATCGGTTAATCACGCTGGCCACGCACCCGGCCCCAAATCCATTGTCGATGTTCACCACGCTGACATTAGAAGCGCAACTATTCAGCATACCCAGCAGAGCGGTCAGCCCTCCAAAGCTCGACCCATATCCCGTGCTGGTCGGCACCGCAATCACTGGCACGCCCACCAGTCCCGCCACCACACTCGGCAGCGCGCCTTCCATCCCCGCCACGCAAACGATCACTCGCGCTTCCGCAAGTTTCCCGCGGTGTTCCAACAACCGGTGCAGCCCCGCCACGCCCACGTCATAAACCGCTTCCACTCGATTCCCCATGGTTTCCGCGGTAACCAACGCCTCTTCCGCGACAGGAATATCGCTGGTCCCTGCTGTTACAATTAGGATCAAACCTTTTCCGTGCACCGCACGCGAGCGCCTAATCACGATGGCGCCCGACAGCGCATGAAATTCGGCCGCGCGAGCAATCTTTTTCACGCTCGCAAGAGTTTTCTTGTCGGCGCGTGTAATCAAAATGTTATGCGACGCCTTTGCGCGCAACATTCGCCGCGCGATTTCTGTCACTTGCTTGGGAGTCTTGCCTCGCCCGAAAATTACTTCCGGATAACCTTGCCTCAGCGCGCGGTGATGATCGATCTTTGCAAAGCCCGCATCTTCGTAGGGCAGCCCGCGCAATCGTTCCAGCGCCGCTTCCAGGCTGACTTTTCCACTTCGCACTTCAGCCAGAAATTTCTTAACGTCGCGCTCATCCATCGGATTTTATCACTCGGCTGCTTTTAAGAATCCTTTGAAATGCAGCACTCGCATTCTAGCATCTCCCGGAACGGGCATTCTTTTAGCTCTCCCGTTCCACATGTGCTAAAGTTGCGCGCAGTCGGCGTCCGTGCACCCACCATTGGAAGACGCCTGTTGGTCCATCCCATTCAATCTGGAGGAACGCTATGTGGCTACTTTGGGAAATTTTGATTGGTATCGTGGTCGGTTTCCTCGCGGGACAAATTGTAAAAGGCCACGGCATGGGAGTGCTGGTTGACCTGATCGTTGGAATCATCGGTTCACTGCTGGGAGGCTGGATATTCGGATTGCTAGGCCTCGCCGCTTACGGATTAATCGGTCAGTTGGTGATGGGAGTCGTCGGAGCCGTAGTTCTTCTCCTGCTCGTACGTTTGATCAAGCGCGCCTAGCTAAAAAAAGCGGAGGGCATGCACGCGGTTGCCGGTGCATGCCCTCAGGCTTGAATTAGGCAGTGCTTTGCTGCCGTCAGTTTTCCGCTTTCCCGTTCACGTCCACCACCGTAACCGGCCCATATTTCGATAACTTATCCTGCATCTGTTTGCGATCGCCCACGGCCACCCATTGCATATGGTTTAAGTCCACGAATCTCTTGGCCGCGGCCTGAACGCCGGCCGCATCAACTTCGGAGACGCGATCCGGATACTTGTCCCAATAATCCATCGGCAATCCGTAATACTGCACCGTCAACCAATCGCTGAGGAGCTGAGCTGGCTGCTCCAGCGACAATGCGAAGGCTGCAATGATCGAGCGACGCGCTTCGTCGAGTTCGCTCGCCGGCACCGGTTCGTCATTGATGCGCTTGAATTCGAAAACAAAGCGCTCCATCGCGTCACCCGTTACCGTCGTTCGTACCGGGGCAAACGCCTGCCAGTCGCCCGGATATATGTCCGTATTGAAGCGGCTGTAGGAGCCATACGTAAGGCTGTGCTCCTCACGGAGGTCCAGGAAAAGCCGCGCCTGCGGTCCGCCGCCCAACACTTGGTTCATAACCACCAGCTTGTAGTATTCCGGATCCACGCGCCGGATTCCCCGATCGCCCCCCACGATGTATGTCTGCACCGAGCCCGGGCGATCCACCAACGTGAACTTCGTGGGCTGCGGACTCACCGCCTCGGGAAAAGACAACGGCGCTTCCGCCGCGCCTTTCCAGGCGCCAAAATATTTCTCCACCAGGGCGCGCATATCGGCACTCTTGAAATCGCCGGTCACTCCCAGAATCGCGTTGCCCGGAACATAATGCTGCCCGTGGAACTTGTTCAAGTCCTCCACGCTTAATTTCTCGATAGATTCTTTCGTCGGCGACGCAATGGCCATCGGTGTGTCGCCATAAATCACATGCCGAAACTCCCGTTGCCCCAGAAAATTCGGGTTCGACAGGCGCTCCTCCAGGCTTGCCTCTTCCCGTTGCTTATATTTATCAAGTTCGCTGGCGGGAAACGCCGGATGCAACACCACATCGCTCATCAAGTCCAGAATATCGGCTGTGCTATTGATCAAGCCCGACGCGTCTATCGTCGAAAAGCTGGCTCCAAATCGAGAACCGGCGTCCAACGTCGCGCCCAGCTGATCCACTTCTTGCGCAATCTGCGCGCTCGTCCGCCGTTCCGTTCCTTCGCGCAACATTTCAGCCGTGAACGACGCCAGACCCGGCAAATCCGCCGGATCCGCAAGCTGTCCCGGCCGTATCCACATCGTGAAGGCGATGGTTGGCAGCTTATGGTCCTCTTGAAGCACGAGCGTTAGTCCATTGGGCAGTGTTTGCACTTCCGGTCGAGGCAATTGCACGCGCAATATTTCCTTGTTCACCGGCGCGCGATTCAGTCGCTGTACTTGGCTCAGCGGCGCTGCTTTGTCCTGCCCCTGTTGCGACCGCGCGACCGGAGCCATAAAAATCAGAGCGGCAAACATCGCGGCACTGGCGAACGCGGCCCAGGACTTCGAGAAATTCCCTCTCATCGTGCTTTCTCCTATTTTCATCTGGCCCTTGAATAATCTCGCGGACCACACTGTGGCGCGGCTCATTTTCCCGCCTTTGGCGCCGAAGAGGTGTCTTCTGCGGCAGGCAAGGTGACCACTACCGTTCGCTGATCGCGCGCTAGAAATCTCTTCGTCGCTGCGTTAACCTGCGCCAAAGTCACCGCGTTCTCTTTGGCCAGGGTCGTGTTGATCAGGTTCGGGTCGTTAAAAAAAACCGTGTAACTGCCGATCAGAATCGCGGTAAACAGATCGGACCGTCTGCGCTCGATGAATTGCCGTAAGAGCTGCGTCTTGGCCTTTGCCAGTTCCTGCTCGGTAATCCCGTCTTTCACCACCGCATCGATTTCCTGATCCATGGCCTTTTCCAGGTCTTCCACTTTCACGCCCGGCCGCGGGTTCGCGGAAAAATATAGCTGACTCGCGCCGATGCGCGCGTCAGCCTGCACTGAAACATCCGAAGCCAGTTGTTTTTCTTTCACCAAATGCTGATAGAGCCGCGAGCTTTCGCCCTGCCCCAGAACGATGGCAAGCTGCTGCACTGCGTAGTTTTCCGGCGTGTTTCCCGGGGGGATGTGGTAAGCCATATCGACTTCCGGCAAACGCGCCAGCGGGTCATAAATGATCTCCCTACGTTCGCCATAGTGCGGCTCTCCATCCAGCAGCACTTTCGGCGGCGCGGGCTGCGAAGGAATCGAGCCAAAATATTTCTTCACCTTCTCCAGCGCTTCGTCGGGATTGAAATCGCCCACCACCGTGAGTACGGCGTTATTCGGCGCGTAGTAGATTCGGAAAAAGTCCTTCACGTCTTGAATGGTGGCCGCATTTAAATCCACCATCGACCCGATGGTGGAATGTTTGTAGGCAAAATTGTCGTAAGAAAGATTGTCCAAATCCAGCGACGCGCGCCCGTACGGCTGGTTGTCGACCCCTTGCCTTCGCTCTTCCTGCACTGCGTTGCGCTGGTTGTCCAGATTCGCTTGCGTGATGTTCAGCGCGCGCATGCGATCGGATTCCAGAAATAATCCCAGGTCGAGCTGATTTTTCGGCAGCTCCTCAAAATAAGTAGTGCGGTCTTCGGTAGTATTGCCATTCATCCCTCCGCCGTTATTCAGCACCAGGCTGAAATGCTCGCCCTTGCCAATATTTTCCGAGCCTTGAAACATCATGTGCTCGAACAGATGCGCGAATCCCGTACGTCCCGGCCGCTCGTTGCGGCTTCCCACGTTGTAGCAAACGTCGATGGCATACACCGGCGCGCTGTGGTCCGGTACCAGAATCACGCGCAGCCCGTTGTCCAGTTTTACGTCTTGAAATTCAAGCTTAGGCACTTTCAGATCGTTATCGGCCGGCGATGCATCTAGCGCCGCACTCGCGCCCAGGACCAGGGCTATCGCTGCGACAAAGGTCGCAATCGTTCTCCACCTCAAAGACATTTTCTCTCCTCCCCAATGCGGGGCTTTATTCTCCACATTTCTGGTATCGCTGGCAAACCACACTTCTGGCAACTCAATTTAGACGCAATTCCAACGGAGACGATAGCTCAGACGAGAGATCAGACAAAGCTGCCTCCCGAAAAAAAAACGCCGCCGGTCAGCCGAAGCTAAACCGGCGGCGCTCGTGTCACGCTTATTTAGTTTTCGTATTGCACTTGCAAAATCTCGCCCGCCAGCCGGGGCATTCGCCCGTTCCTTGCGCGCAGGGCTGCTTCCATGCGTCCCATAGCGACTGGTTTACGGTTGAGTTGCGCGGACACCGGCTCATCGGCCAGCTGTATACGCTCCATGCGAATTCCAAGCGTGCGCTCGAGCTGCTGCAACTCCAGACGTTGTTCACGTCCGAAAATTGTGGAAGCAATTCCGCGTTCGCCCGCACGTCCGGTCCGGCCGACGCGATGAATGAAATTCTCCGCGATGTCCGGCAGGTCATAGTTAATCACGTGCGCGATGTCCTGCACGTGAATGCCGCGCGAAGCCAAATCCGTCGCGATCAATACGCGGATGCGTCCTTGCTGAAATCCAGTCAAGGCCGACGTGCGTTGCGATTGCGAACGCCCGCCGTGAATCATCGCCGCAGCGATCCCTTCGCGGTTCAAGCTTTTCGTCAACCGCTCGGTCCCGTGCTTGGTGCGCACGAAAACCAGGCATCGCCCTTTTTCTTTGGCCAACAAGCGGTGCAGCACTCCAAATTTCCGATCGCTCGAAACTTCGAACGCCTGCAACTGCACGTTTTCTGAAGGTTTCAGTATCGATCCGAACGCCAGCCGCACCGGATTGCGCATGTAATCGTGAACCAAATGCGCTACCGAAGCTTCCAGCGTCGCCGAAAAACACATCGTCTGCCGTTCTTTTGGCAGCACCGCTGCAATCCTGCGAATCGCGGGAAGAAAACCCATGTCCAACATGCGGTCCGCTTCGTCCAGCACCAGCACGCGCAGCGAACGGAAGTTCACCAGCTTGCGCCCGAGAAAATCTTCGAGCCGCCCTGGAGTCGCTACCACCACGCGCGCCCCTCGGCGCAGCGCGTTCAGTTGCGTCCCTTCGGACAATCCGCCCACCACCAGCGCCGCCGGCGAAAGCTGTTTGCCGCGTAACGCGTCATACTGCGCCACCACCTGCATTGCAAGTTCGCGCGTGGGAACCAGCACGAGTGCTGCGATCCCGGGCGTGACCTGCTGCAAGAGCTGCTCGATCATCGGAATCAGGAACGCAAGAGTCTTGCCCGTTCCCGTTTGCGCGGTGGCCAGCACGTCTTTGCCTTCTAATGCCTTTGGAATAGTCGCTGCCTGCACCGGAGTCGGTATAGAAAACCCGGCTGCTGCCAGCCGCTCCTTGGTGTAGGCGGAAATCGCCATGTTTGAAAATACTTCTGAAATTACTTCTGTGGAACTTTGCATCATTTACCTTTTTGTCTGGCAGGCTGTCGCCGCGCACACACACCATTTAGGCGGGGCATGACGATCAGCTCAAATCCAGTTCTTTTGTTTTAAATTACGCTGAAGACTTACGGAGAAGACTGATGGCGGGTGTTCTCAGATCAACTACTCAACCAGAGGAACCGCACAACACAACCGCGGTATTAAGCGCAAACGCAGTATAACATAGATCGCGCCCCGGTGCGCCCTATTTTCACCAGCTTTCCAAGCGCATGCTGGACCCGCCCGCTGTAGCTTGGGCAAGAATCGCGCCCGCGTCGAATAACTCGTCCGACTCTCACTAGGCTGCGAAATCACCTAACCAAACCAATCCGTCCGATAGGCAAACCACCAACTCGCCATCCCAATCGGAATCGTAGCCGCAAGCGCCCACCACAAAGGCAAGGCCATATCCGCGATCAGACCCAACACCGTGAAAGTAGCCCAGAAGATCTTCTTCTGCATCCCTCCATTTTATCCCTGCGCCTTCCTTACGTCTCGCGCAGCGAAAAACGAAGTTCCAGGCCTCGCCTTATGCCATCGAAGTCAACAGCTCCGCCAGCCTGTCGTAACTCATAGCTGCGCCATGCTCCATGCCGGTTTTCAGCGCTCCGTCGCGCGCCGACTGTGACGAGTACAGCACCGTCTGGGTCATGGTGGTCTTACCAGCGTCCTCGGTGAACACCAACGTCACCAGCGTCTCGCCGCCAGTCCAATCCTCGTCCCACACTTCCGTGAACACCAGCCGCTCGGGCGCCGCGACCTCGCGACAAACTCCGCTCAGCCCCATGCTTTTCCCTTCCGGGTTGCGCCACTCAAAGCGAACTTTGCCGCCCACCCTGCTATCGAGCTCACAGACCGCCAGCCGCCACTCCTCCGGCCCATAGAACCAGCGCTTCATCAGCTCTGGCGTGGTCCAGGCCTTGAACACCAGCCGTCGCGGTGCATCAAACACGCGCGTCATGGCCACCTCTCGGTCCGACGGCGTGGTCACTTTCAACGTTCCGCTGTTTTTCTTAATCGGCGCTCTTTCGCTTTTTGCTTCCACGTTTTTTCTCCTTCGCTTTTAATTCCTCCAGCACAGCGTCCAGCTGCTGAAAGCTGGCTTCCCAAATCCGCCGGTAGCGCCCAATCCATTGCTCCAACTCGCGAAGCGGCGCCGCCCGCAACCCATAGATCCGCCGCTGCGCATCCACGCGTACATCCACCAGCCCGGCCTCGCTCAACACGCGCAGATGCTTCGAGACTTGCGGCTGCCGCAGCCCCAGCCGCTCGACCATCTCACCCACCGGTCGCGGCCCCCCGCGCAACAGTTCCACAATCTGAAACCGGTTCGGCTCAGCTAGCGCTTGAAGTGTCTCGATCATCGCGCGTGATAATATGCCCCCATTAGAATATGCGTGTCAAGGAATATTCCTAGAAAAGAATATAATGTCGAAGAGACGCCGATTCGGAATCCGGCGGAATATTTCGCGAGTGGATTACTAACAGAGGGGCAGACCTCCGATGGATCACCCAATATTGAAAGGCCCTGCCAGGCGGTAGTGTCCTAATTTGATTTCTTGAGGAGTCCAGAGGTAGCCTCCTGATCTTGACGTTCTGGGCATCGGGCGTGGGGTGTTACGCACGGAGGTGCAAATGGGGCTGATACCCAAAGAAATCGAGGCGCACTATCTGCAAGGTGGGGAGTCGGAGCGGCTGTCGAACGAGTGGGGTGAGCTTGAGCAGCTTAGGACCCAAGCGATTCTGGCTCGGCATTTGCCTTCGGCACCGGCTGTCATTCTCGACGTAGGCGGCGGGGCGGGAGCCTATGCGTTCCCGCTTGCCAAGCAGGGATACGAAGTCCACCTGATCGATCCTGTGGAACTTCATTTGGAGCAAGCGCGGTCTTATGCGGAGGCATCAGGAGTCACATTGGCTTCGATTACACAGGGGGACGCCCGCCAGTTAGATTTTCCCGCAAGCAGTGCCGATGCCGTTCTCTTGTTAGGACCGTTGTACCATCTGGTTGAGCGGTCGGACCGTCTCCAGGCGCTTCTTGAAGCGCGACGCGTCCTTAGACCCCGAAGCGTTCTCTTCGCGGCCTCGATCTCTCGTTTCGCCTCGCTGATCGACGGGCTATCTCGAGGCTTCTTCCAAGATGCGGACTTTCGCAAAATCGTTGAAGCAGATTTGACCCACGGTCTGCACAGCAATCCAACGAATCACCCGGGATACTTCACCACCGCCTACTTTCATCGCCCCGAGGAGTTCGCCGCCGAGGTTAGTGGTGCTGGGTTTGGCGATATCCAGATGCTCGCGATCGAAGGTCCTGCGTGGAGTACGACTCTGTTCCGTGAGGCCTGGAATGACGCAGTACAACGACAGAGGTTTCTGGAGTTTCTATCCTTGATCGAGGGCGAACCTTCAATTCAAGGGGCCAGCGCCCACGTCATGGCAGTGGCTTCTCGGCCTAATTAGGACACAGGCCTTCATCTTGACTTTGCAGAAACCGCCCACCTAGACTCGATGATTCGGTCTTACCCATGGCGAAAACTAGAGGAACCCAAATCACGGTCGGTGTTAGCGGAGCCAGCGGCGCCATCTACGCGCAAACCGTCCTGCGCTTGCTCGACGCCGACCCGCGCGTCGAACGCGTCTTCCTGGTCACTACCGACGCCGGCCTCCGCCTGCTGGCCACCGAACTCGACATGGTCACCGCCGACGGAAAAAAAATCGCTTCACTCCTCACCGGCACGCCCGCAAAAAAGGTCGAATACTTGCCCAACAAAGACATCGGCGCCACCATCGCCTCCGGCAGCTCTCCCGTTGACGCCATGGTGGTCATCCCTTGCTCCGCCGGCGCACTCGCCTCCATCGCCACCGGCATCGCCAACGATCTGCTTTCCCGTGCCGCCGACGTTTGCCTGAAAGAGCGCCGCCCCCTGCTACTCTGCCTCCGCGAAACTCCCCTCAATCGCATTCATCTGGAAAACATGCTGCGCGTCCACGACGCTGGTGCCACTATCATGCCGGCCATGCCCGCCTTCTACTACGCGCCCAAATCCATCGACGACATGGTCACCCAATTCGCCTACCGCGTCCTGGCACAGCTCGGTCTGCCCCAGGAAAAACAATACCGCTGGCGCGGCAGCAAGCATCCGTAGCGCCGGCACAAGTGCGCGAGAAAAATGTGCAGAGCCTATCCTTGGTTTTCGAAAGCGTAGAAGTTTTGGCGTGCGTCTTTAATTTCCCGCTGCCTGCGCGTATCGACGAAAGAAACTGTCCTGCTTCCACTGCGGCCGCTGCGGATCGTTCGCCACCGCAATCATCAATCCGCGCATAATTTCCTCATAACCGACGGCAGCCGACAGATCCACCGGCTGGTTCAAGTCATCCGACGGCGCATGATAACGATTCGTCCGCCAGTCCTTCACCATCTGCTCTTCCGGTGTTCCTTTATCGAATCCCACCTTCATCGTTAGCGACGGAATTCCGACGCGAATAAAGCTGTACTGATCGCTGCGAATGAAAACATTCCGCAACGGCTCCGGATCGCTTTGTATGCGAATGCCGCGATCGTTGGCCACCTTCGTCACAAGGTCGCCCAGGTCCGATTCCTGCAAGCCATACACTGTCAGAATCTTCAGTGGAAAAAGCGGCAGGAACATATCGATATTGATGTCCGCTACCATTGAATTCGCCGGTACCGTCGGATTCCCCGCAAAATATCTCGAACCCAGCAAGCCTTTCTCTTCCCCGGTAACAAACGCAAACAGCAGCGAGCGCTTCAGCTTCTCTCCCGATTTTTTCAGCGAAGCCGCCTCGTCCAGCAGCACCGCATCGCCTGACGCATTGTCCATCGCTCCGTTATAAATTTTGTCGCCGTTGATCGGCGCTCCAATCCCCAAGTGATCCACATGCGCCGACAGCACCACGTACTCATTCTTCAGCGTCGCATCGTTGCCCGGCAATTTCGCAATCACGTTCGCTGATTCCACCGTTGTCTTTTCAATTTTCGCTTTCGCCTGGATCGAAACCATCAGCGGAAAGCGTGGCAGCGGTTTGCGGTCTTTCCCCAACGCCGCAATTTCCGCAAACGTGTGTCCTGAGCCGGCGAAAAATTTCTCCGCGCTGTCCGGATTCACAGTCAGCGAAAGTTTCAATCCTTCCGTCTCGTCGAATTGCGGATCCGCCAGCGCCATGCTCGGATGCGTGCGGTTCGCCGTCATGCGCGACCACGGAACATCCATGGACGCCGGATTCGGAATGGAAATCACTCCAATCACTCCCGCCGCGCGCAACGATTTCCAGCGCTCACCCGCCGACTGATAATGCGCGGACAGCGCTGCCGGCGTCTCCGCCGTTGAACCCGCAAAAATCACCACCACCTTGCCCTCCAACTCCAGTCCCGCGAGGTCGTCGTAATTCTGCTCCGGAATCTTCAGCCCGTATCCAATGAACACGAGCGGAGCCTCCACCTCTGGCGCCAGGTCCGCTCTCGTCCCAAAGTACACGTCTTCGCCCAGCGTCAGCGGCTCGCTCTTGCCGTCCCGCACCAGCGCCGCGCTCGAATCTTTCTCGATAATCTCCCGAGACTCGAATTTCACCGGCTGGTAAAATCCGTCGCTCCCGGCCGGCACGAGCCCATTCAACTTCAATTGCTCGACGATGTACGCCTCCGCCCTCCGCAGTCCGTCACTCCCCGTGTCGCGTCCTTCCATGTTGTCGTCCGCCAGTACCTTGATGTACCCCCACCACGTCTTGCCATCAAAGTGCGCCTGCCCACCCTGCTGCGCAAACCCCGCTGCAACCGTAAGCGCAAGCGCCGCCGCGATCGCTAGAGTTACAAGCAGCCACGCGAATTTCTTGGTCATACTAAATTCCTCCCATTTCATTGCCGGGGAGAAATTAGCACACAGACCCCGCCGCCTGAATCCAAATATTATCCGGACACCGCGACCAACGAGCCAATTGAATCGGGTCTCTGTACCCGAAAGAGAAATTGTGGATTAGGGATTCGATTTAAGCAGGTTCAACAACGAGGACAATCTTTGCGCTGGCCGCATCGAACACAAAATAATTACCCGGACGGTTCTCGATTAAGTTCGCGAGTCGCTTCTTGGCATCTTCCAAATCTTGCACCGTCTCCACCCACATCGGCCCGCCAGGAAGTCTCCGGAAAATATCGTAAGTCACCTTCATGACTCTCCTCCCAAGCCCAAAATGTCTAATTACGTGCCCCCGGATAACTCGGCTATCCGGCAACCTACGAACAGCAATCCAATTGCCAGTTTCAACGCTTGTTCCTCCCTGCAGCATTAAGCAAATGCGCCAGTTACAACACGCTCTTTAGGCACGCCCACCGCCCGCAGGTTCACCACGTAAATTTTCGCAGTTCCACGCAGATATTTCGGCAGCTCATAGCCTTCAGCAGAGCACGAAGATTTACTGTCTTGCGATCCGCAAGGGGGGATTTAACCCCTTGGTAAAAGACTCCGATTCGTTCCTCCACCTTTTGCGCAGCCTTACTCGCGCAACCCTCAGCATTAGGGTTCGGCTCTGCCCGGAACTTCCGCTCGCCCGGCGGTGTCAAACCACGTCGTGGCCTGTGTCGGATGGTGGTCGTTTGTCTTTGACTTAGGAGTCTTATGATTGCGCTCGAAGCCAGGGGCCTCCTGAAGTGCTACACCGCCGTTCCCGCTGTGAGCGATGTGACCTTCGCCCTAAGCTCTGGCGAAGTCCTAGGCTGTTTGGGTCCCAACGGCTCGGGCAAGAGCACGACGGTGCGCATGCTCACAGGTTTGCTCGAACCCACGCGCGGCCAAGTACTTTGCGGTGGAAAGAATATTCAAAGCAATCTCGTCGGCTACCGGAAACGTCTGGGCTACGTCCCCGAAGAGGCCGATCTTTATCCCTTCCTTTCCGGCCGGGAATATCTGGAGTTGGTCGGAACACTGCGCGGTCTTGTAGCGCCGCATCTCAGCAAGAAAATCGATGCCATGCTCGAACTGTTCTCGCTTCATCCGCATCGCCATTCGGCGACCGGATCGTATTCCAAGGGAATGCGCCAGCGCATCCTTCTGATAGCCGCCCTGTTGCATGATCCCCAACTTCTGATATTCGACGAGCCTCTATCGGGTCTGGATGTCAGCTCCGCGCTGATCGTCAAGAACTTGATAAAGGGCTTAGGTGAACGGGGAAAAGCAGTGTTTTATTGCTCGCACGTCTTGGAAGTTGTCGAAAAAGTTTGTTCTCATGTGATGATTCTCCGCAATGGCCGCGTGCTCGCCTATGCGCCCACTAGCGAGCTGCAAAAGGCTGCCGGACAGCCGAATCTCGAACACGCTTTCATGCACCTCGTCGAGGGCCGCGATCCCGAGCAAACCGCACGAGACATCCTTCAAGTTATGGATGGCGCTTGATCGCCTCTCTCATTCCCTCACCTGCAGCCAAATGGCAGCGGTTCCTTGGAAGGCCTTTCCCTCGTCTGGTCCGTCATTGCGTGGACAGAATCCTTCACGGTGGCGAAAGTTCGGATGCAGACGGACTCGATCTCAGCATTGGAGTTGTTTTGGGCCTGCTCGCTCTACCTGGAATATTTGCCTCGCTTTTTCTCGTCGATAAATACGGATCGTTGTTTCAAGTTATTCGGGGTGATCTAGACTTCGATCCCTATACCGCTTCGCTCCCCGACGAATACTTTTTTATCGTACTCTCGATGGTTGTCACTGCGTCTGTCACAGTCTGGAAATGGGATAGTCTGCTTCCGGATCGCCGCGATTATAACAACCTCGCGCCGCTTCCCATTCGCAGCCGCAGTTTTTTCCTTGCGAACCTTCTTGCGCTTCTGCTGCTCACCGCGATCCTGTCCCTCGATGTGAACGCGGCTTCGATTGTTCTGTTTCCCCTCGTCGTATGTGGATCACGAACATCGTTCGTCTACTTCGCAAGATTTCTCGGAGCTCATTCTGTATCCGTAGTGTTGGGCAGCATATTTGGTTTCCTCTTGGTCCTGGCGATTCTGGGCGCCCTGATGACCATCCTGCCATTCCGGGTATTCCGAAAATCATCACTATATGTTCGCTTCGCTATCATTTTGTTTCTTATGACGGTCCTCTCGACCAGTTTCGTCGTGCCGCCAATGATTCACGCTCTCGCGGAGCATCCGCACTCTCTCCTCAGACTTCTTCCTGCGGTTTGGTTCCTCGCGCTCTGTCAATCGCTGCTGGGACGAGCCGGTCCCTTGCTCCACTCTCTGGGCGGGATGGCTTTGGTCGCCACTTGCATGGTGCTCGTCTGCGCGGTCGGTTCTTACGCCTTCAGCTACCGCCGGTGCTTCACCCGGAGTTCTGAAACAATGGTCAGTCTGCCGGCCGGGGGCGGTAGAGTCGCCTCGTGGCTGTTTGCCTTGCTGGATCGTTTGATCCTTCGTAGCCCGTTTGAGCGCGCTTCATTCCGTTTCATAATTAGAGCGCTCGTTCGTGGACCGAATCAGGCCCTGGTGATCGGGTGGTTTGCGGGTCTGGGAATCGTGATCGCCTCGCAGACACTGTTCGTCGCAGTTAGCGCGCGGTCACAAACCCTTGAACGCTTTCCGTCCGCAGAGATTCTCGGTGTTCCGCTGACGCTGGCCTACTTTCTGGTTCTCGGCCTGCGATGCACGTTCGATATTCCCGCGAGTCTTCGTGCGAACTGGTTGTTCCGCCTCCAGATAAATCCCCAAACGCGCGAATGCTCTCCGCTGGCAAGAAAAGTGGTACTCACATTGCTGTTTCCCGGGCTGGTCCTGATCTGCTTGCCCCTTTACGCCTATTTCTGGGGTTGGCGCACTTCCCTGATTCACACCGCCATTGTTGCGATAATGTGTGTCGCGCTCACCGAGGTCTCCCTGACGGGTTTCCGCAAAGTCCCCTTTACCTGCTCTGCGCCCGCCTTCAAGAGCCACGCGATCGTCGCCGTCTTGGTTTACATCTTTGGCTTTTTCGTATTCTCCACCTTCACCGCCACTGCCGAGCACTGGGCACTCCATGACCCTATACGGTTCCTCGTCTTTATTCCTTTTTTCTTAGGCATCTGGCTGGCGCTGAGAGAGTGGCGGCGAAGTCTAACCTACCTCGACACGCAAATCATTTTCGAAGAGAAATCAGCTCCTGCGGTGGAAGGCATGAATCTCACCTACGGTCCGTAGGTTCTCGCCCGCAGTTTCATGGCGTAAGTTTTCGCACTTCCACGCACATAGGGGGGATCAGCTTTAGTGAGTATCGTTGACTAGTAGGAGATTAAATCAGGAAGCTTCGAATCATTAACGCGAGCAGTTCACGGTTGTCGCGACCTGTGGGCTGCTCGCGAAATTTTCTCTGCTGTGGCAATTCTCAGTGTGGATTTCTCTGGAGCTAGTGCCGTTTTAACTCGTCAGTTCGGTTGGGAACCGAATCGGACTCTAGTACTAGGCCGTCCACGCACACGACTCCTTGAATCTCGCCAAACGAAGTGCTAGCGTCAATTGTGATTATTTTTGGCAGAATTGGCGAAGGCCAGTCGGAACGTAGTGGCCACAATCGGACGCGGATTATGGCCCGGTTTCCTGCACTCACCCCAGGGATTGGACAATGGCCGCTTGCTAACCCTACGAACGAACGTCTGTCCTTCAGAGACGAAAAATCCGAAATTTCAGCGCAAATTTATAAGTGGTCTAGACCACTCCTAACCGGCACAGCCTCACGAACGGAATTCGACCTAACGCTCAGAAAACAAACGACGGAGAAATTTCTAACCGGGGCCAGAATGCACAGTAGGGATTTAGCAATTTGGCCGATATGGCGATGACAAAAAGCCGCGTCCGCACGGTCCTGGAGATGATCAAGTTCGAACACTCCGTCTTTGCCCTGCCCTTCGCTCTGGTAGGGGCATTGCTTGCCGCGCGGGCCGCTGGCGGCCTTCCCACCTGGCGCCAAATTCTTTGGATTATCGTTGCCATGGTTGGCGCGCGTTCCGCCGCCATGACCATCAATCGCATCGCCGACCTGAAATACGACGCGCGCAATCCCCGCACTGCCAATCGCGCCCTGCCCAGAGGCGAACTCTCCGTTGGCTTCGCCTGGATTTTCACATTAATTGCCTCCGCCGTTCTTGTCATCGCCGCGTGGCAACTGAATCCGCTCGCGTTAAAACTTTCTCCCCTCGCGCTCGCAATCTTATTTTTTTACTCCTACACCAAGCGCTTCACCTCCTGGTCGCACTTCGTTCTCGGCTTCTGCCTGGGCATTTCTCCCGCCGCCGCATGGATCGCGATCCGGGGCTCGCTTGACTGGCGCATGCTGATCCTCTGCGCTGCCGTCACGCTCTGGGTCGGAGGCTTCGACGTCCTCTACGCCTGCCAGGACGTGGAATTTGACAAGACCGCCGGCCTCTACTCCATTCCAAAAAAATTCGGAATAGCGAAAGCCCTGCTAATCGCCCGCGCCATGCACATCGTAATGGTCGGGTTACTCGCCTGGCTGGCCTTAAGTTTTCACCTCGCCTGGCCTGCCTGGGCCGGAATCGCTGTGGTCGCGGCGTTGCTGGCCTACGAGCACTCGCTGGTAAAGCCCAATGACCTCAGCAAAATGAATGCTGCGTTTTTCACCGTGAATGGCTATATTAGTTTGCTGTTCTTATTGTTCTGGGGTGCCGCGGTGGTGCGCCCATGAATGCGCGTTTCGTGGGTTTCAGGTTTTCGAACGGCCGCCTTCTTAGCGTAGGCGGGCGAGTTTAGAGCAATGAACTGACACAAATGGCGACAGGATTACAACTGAATCCAGCAACGGTTCCCGCGTTTCAGGACGCGCGCCTCGATCCGATAGCAAAGAAAGTTGTCGCCGGCGAACGCCTCTCGGCTGACGACGGCCTGGCGCTGTATCGATCACACGACTTGCTCGGCGTAGGCTGGCTCGCAAACTACGTTCGCGAAAAACGCCACGGCAACGTCACCTACTTCAACGTCAATCGCCATATCAATCCCACCAATGTTTGCGTGGCGCATTGCAAACTTTGCGCTTTCGGACGCTCGCCCGAGGCGACTGGCGCCTACACCTTTGCGCTCGATGAAATTTGGCAACGCGCCGCTCAAGGCGTGGCGGAAGGCGCCACGGAATTCCACATCGTCGGCGGCCTGCATCCCGATTTGCCCTTCGAATATTATTTGGGATTAATTCGCGGTTTGAAACAGCGCTTCCCGCACGTTCATTTGAAAGCTTTCACCATGGTGGAGGTGGGCTACTACGCGCGCATTTCAAAGAAATCCATTCGCGACACTTTGCTTGCCATGAAAGAAGCGGGGGTGGATTCGCTCCCCGGCGGCGGCGCTGAAATTTTCCATCCGCGCGTACGAAAAATTATCTGCGACCACAAGGTCAGCGGACAGATGTGGCTGCAAATTGCGCGCACGGCCCACGAAATCGGCCTGCGCTCGAATGCCACCATGCTTTACGGCCACATCGAAACCAACGAAGAGCGTGTGGACCACTTGATCCAGCTTCGCGACACGCAGGACAAAACGCACGGCTTCGTCGCCTTCATCCCGCTGGCATTTCATCCGGCGAATACCGGCCTTTCGCACATTCCCAATCCAACCGGCTTCGACGATCTGAAAGCCATTGCCTGCTCGCGCTTGCTTCTCGATAATTTCGACCACGTCAAAGCCTACTGGATCATGCTCACGCCGCGCATCGCGCAAGTAGCGCTAGGTTTCGGGGCCAACGACCTCGACGGCACGGTGGTGGAAGAAAAAATCTATCACGACGCCGGCGCAACCACCCCGGAACACATGACGCGCGCCGAGCTCGAGCGCCTGATCCGAGCCGCAGGCCGCGTCCCGGTAGAGCGCGACACACTCTACAATCCGGTCGACCGCGCAAAAATGCCGATTCCGCCCACGCGCCCCTCCTCCAACAGCATCGACGGCTTCATCCCCGAAACTTCTCTAACCCTAAATATTTAGCAGCATAAATCTCGCGAGAAAACCGCCACACTTTTTTCAGTGAATGTAACTCGGCTTTAGACGCGTCGAAAAAATACCAGGAGAAATTAAGCGTGCGGATGAGCTTTGTCGTACACGGCCATGAGCTGTTCGATGCTCGCCTGCGTGTATCGCTGCGTTGACGTAAGAGAAGCGTGGCCGAGCAACTCCTGGATGGCGCGCAGGTCCGCGCCGTCGGCAAGTAGATGCGTAGCAAACGCGTGGCGCAACGAGTGCGGATGCAGGTCCCAGTTCACGTTGGCCAGCCGCGCATAGCTCTTCACCAGTTGGCGGATGGACTTGCCGCTCAACCGCCCGCCGCGATGATTCAGGAACACGGCCTCGGGGCAGGGAGTGGTGCGCGGATGCGCGAGAAGCTTGGCGCGCAAAGCCAAATACGCTTCCAGCGCTTGATGGGCTTTCGCGCCGTAAGGCACCACGCGTTCCTTGCGCCCCTTTCCGAGGACGCGAAGCATTTGTCCAGGGCGGTCCAGGTTTCCGATAGCAAGACCGACGAGTTCGCTGACGCGAAGGCCCGAGGCGTACAGCAATTCCAGAACAGCGCGGTCGCGGCATGGAATCAGAATCGCGTCATCGGCTGTTTGGCTTTTTCGGCGTGCTGCTTTCCGCCCGGCGGACCCACCGGGCAACTCGTCAAGAAAATCGTTCAGTTCTTCCGCGGTCAGAACGCGCGGCACGCGCTTGGGAATTTTGGGGGTGCTGATCAGGCGTGCAGGATTTTGTTTGGTGATTTTCTCGCGTACGCAAAACTTGAAAAAGGTACGGAGTGCGGCGAGCTTCCTGGCCACCGAAGCTTTCTGTTGCTTGCGGTCGTAGAGCCAGCTCACGAATTCGCGAATGATGCGATGGTCCACTTCGCCGAGCGGCATGGTCTTTTCTCCCGGCGGAGTGAGAAATTCGTGGAGAAGATTCAGATCGTTGCGATAACTCCGAATCGTTGCGGGCGATGCATTCCGCTCGTACAGCAAGTACTTCATGAAATGTTCGATGTGCTGTTTCATGTGGGCCGTTCGACCGGTATCGAGATTATAAGCCCGCGGAACTAGCCTGGCGGCTTATGTTCTCTAAGGTTTGTAGGAATCGGCAAGTAGGTATTTAAACCAGCCCAAAATCCAATGGCTTCAACGTCGACTGATACCGTTGCTTTCAGCACCGGCGAGCAATCAACCGATGCCGACAACAGATCTTATTAGTATGCAATCTCGGCGTGCGCGGGTCCTGGAATAGAAGGACGCAGCGTAAGCCAGTCGGTACGCACACGGTCCCACTCTTGGATCAGAAATCCGTAGGACTCCAGGAATGTGCGAATTTGAGGACGCTGCCAGCCAGCAATTTTTTCGAGAATCGGCACAAGAACGACGATCGCGTTGTTGCCGAGCACGGTGCGCCTGGCGATGTGTGCTACATGCTTGGTTTCCGACACCGCGATCGTGAAGCCGTCGCGCGCATTCACATGCAGCATTACGTGGATATCGGAGTTTCCATCGCCCGCGTAAATAATATGATCCGGACCTATCTTCAGATTCGCCTGGAGTTGGTCCAGTATGGCGACTTTTCCGTAACCCGCACGAGCGCGCAGAATCGAATCAATCTCTCCAGAAGGTTTGTACTGGAATTCCGTCCCGTAAATTCGGTCCGCAGGAATAATTCCTTCCAGCGCGGACGCGATCACCTCCACCGGGGCGGCGGAGACAATCGAGAAATCGAAATGAAAACCATCGATTCCGTGATCGAGAATTTGGTCCAAGAGCGCAATGTTGTCTTTTAGACGAATGCGTTTTCCGACCTCGTAGAGATGCTCTTTGCGAACTCGCGACTTGAATTCAGGATCGTGCAGCAGCAGGTAAGCGAGTTCGGCACCTTGTTGGACAAGATTGAGCTTAGCCATGCCCGTAGCCTTACGCTCGAATTCTTCCGTAGGAATGCCGACGATTTCGCTTAGGACGTAGCCGGAGTCGTTGAAGGTCAGCGTTTGGTCAAAATCGCTAACAAATAAATAGTGCTTCATGGTTTTCTCGCTCATGGGCAAAACACTCCCTCCAAAGCGGTTAGGATTGCGATACGCGGCCTAGCAATTCGTATACCAATTAGATGCGGCTGAAGGGGAGAACGACCCAAAGGGTCGCCGCACCTGTGTCTCTACTGCTTTCCCTATATCAGTTTGACTCTTACTAAGAAATTACGGTCATTTTATTTTTCAATGAGAAGCATAAGCGCGCGCCGGAGACGCGAAGCGCTCGGAATTCCGGTGAAGCTAGAATTTCGCTAGGATTTAACGGGCGCGAGATTATTTTCTGAACGGGGCTCTTGTGGATGCACAAAGGGACCCGCGGAAGTTGGAGTTCCGACCGGCGGACCGGAGGATTCAGAGGGAGCTTCGATTTCCCAATCGCATCCTTCTTTCACGCAAGAACGGAAATTGCCGGCCTTGGTACGCTTCTCGACGATAAAAGGAGCGCCACATTTCGGGCACGGCTCATTGAGCGGTTCGTGCGGCGAAGTGTAATCGCAATCGGGATAGCGGCTGCAGCCGTAAAATATGCGGCCGCGCCCGCGTCCTTTGGCCGTGCCGCGGCGCACGAATTCCCCTTGGCCACATTTTGGGCACTTGATCCCCAGAGTGATGGGTCGCGTGTACTTGCACTTGGGATAATTCTCGCAGCCGATGAAATCGCCGAAGCGGCCCTGGCGCTGAAGAAGCTGGCCCTCATCCAAGGGGCATTTTTCGTCGAGACGGACATCGGGCTGGCGCGCCGTGCGCGTGCCGCTAACCAGGCGGCGTGTGGTTTTGCAGTCCGGGTAGCCGGTGCAAGCAAGGAAAACGCCGAAGCGGCCGCGCTTGATAGCCATTTCCTTGCCGCAGTTATCGCAATATTCGATTTTAACTTCGCCATCGTCCGCGGGCAGCTCAGGCGAAAGGTCTTTAATAAAATCGCATTCCGGGTAGCGGTCGCATCCCAGGAAAAAACCGTGGCGGCTGATGCGCTCGAGCAATTCTCCCTGGCCGCATTTTTCGCACTTTTGTCCGGTGGGAATGCCTGCTTTGTAAGAAAGCATTTCATCCGCGGCTTTGTCCAGATCCAGCAGGAAAGGATCCCAGAATTCCTTTACCGCCTGGCGCCAAGGCAATTTGCCTTCTTCAATTTCATCGAGTTCTTCTTCCAGGCGGGCGGTGAAGCCCACGTCGAAAATATCCTCGAAGCTTTTCACCAGTAGCACGCTGACACGTTCGCCCAGCATCGTAGGCGTGAAGCGGCCTTGATCCTTAGTGACGTACTCGCGCTCGACAATGGTGGAGATAATCGTGGCGTAAGTGGAAGGCCGCCCAATGCCTTTTTCTTCCAGCTCTTTCACCAGCGTCGCTTCGGTGTAACGCGGCGGCGGCTCGGTGAAATGCTGTTCGGGCCGGATGGTTTCCAGGCGAAGCTGATCGCCTTCGCGAACCGGCGGCAGCCGATTGCCCGCGGCATCGCCTTCGTCATCTTTTTCTTCTTCTTCCTTCACGGCTTGGTAGGCGGCGAGGTACCCATCGAATTTCTGGACTGAGCCAGTGGCGCGGAAAGTGTAATCGTTGGCCTGCACGTCGATGGTGGTCTGGTCGAACACGGCCGGGACCATTTGCGAAGCCACGAAGCGCTGCCAGATCATCTGGTAGAGCTTGAACATGGACTCGTCGAGATACGGCTTCACACTTTCCGGCGTGCGCGAAACGTCGGTGGGACGAATCGCTTCGTGAGCTTCCTGCGCGTCTTTCTTCGATTTGAAGAAATTCGCTTTTTCCGGGAGATATTTTTCGCCATAACTCGAGCCGATATGCTCGCGGACCTGAGCTAAAGCGTCATTCGAAACTTTGACAGAATCCGTACGCATGTAGGTGATCAGCGCGACGGAACCTTCGGAGCCAAGCTCCACGCCTTCATATAATTTTTGCGCGAGCATCATGGTGCGCTTGGCGGTGAAACGCAGACGGTTGTACCCGGCTTGCTGCAGCTTCGAAGTAGTGAATGGTGGCGGTGCGAAGCGGCGCTTCTCTTTTTGCGCGACACTGGCAACTTGCCAGATCGCATGTTGAACGGCTGCTAGAACGCGCTGCGCTTCCGCTTCATCCGGGACTTCGATGTCTTCGCCTTTGTATTTAATCAGCTTGGCTTCGAATGAAGGCGGTTCGTCCGCGCCTAGAAGCGCATGGATAGTCCAATACTCTTTGGGAACGAATGCGCGAATTTCCTGTTCGCGCTCAACGATCAATCGGAGCGCGACAGTTTGCACGCGGCCGGCGGACAGACCACGCCGCACTTTGTTCCACAAGAGCGGAGATACTTTGTAGCCCACGATGCGATCCAGAACGCGACGAGCCTGCTGCGCGTCCACTAAGTTCCCATTTACCTTCGACGGCGTTTCGAAGGCGGCTTTGATAGCCTTCTGCGTGATTTCGTTGAACATCACGCGGTAGATCGGTGGAACTTCTAATTTTCCTTTGGCGAGCTTCGGTTCTTTCTTAGCGCTTTCTTTTGATTCGTCGCCGTTTTTTGATTCTTCGCCTTCTTCTTTAAGGTTCGAGTACTCGCGCGGATTGCTCAGGATTTCTTCCAGGTGCGCGCAGATAGCTTCGCCTTCACGATCCGGGTCACCCGCCAGGTAGATGGCATCAGCGCCGCGCGCCGCTTTGCGAAGATCGTTGATAACTTTGATTTTCCCCGGGATGACTTGATAGGTCGGTTCAAAGATATTGTTCGCGGTAATGGTGACCGGCTTGGGAGCTTTTTTCTCCGGAGCAGCCTCGGCGCCTTTAGCCTTCTTCGTCTTGCGCCTTTTCTTTTTGCCTTTTCCGTTTTCTTCGCCGGGCAGAAGGATACCGATGGTCTTCCGGGGCAAATCCATCACGTGCCCGTAGGAAGCCTTGACGGTATAATTGCGGCCGAGATACTTGTTAATTGTTTTCGCCTTGGCCGGCGATTCAACGATTACGAGCGATCGTGCCATTTTCTATCGTGTTCCTCGTGAAACCGCTTTTCGGCCAGCGCTTGAAGGCGCTGGCGCACTCCCATCCTAGCCTGCTATCCCCTGGAAGGTTACAACAGGACTTTCAGGAATTGCTTACCAGGTAACTGACGTACCACGCCTTTGAGCTCCAGGTCAAATAGCGCCGCCAGCACTTCCGAAGAAGTTAGCCCGGAAAGTTCGACTATATCTTCCATAGGGCGCGATTCGTCCGTTAAAAGATCGTAGAGCCTGCGCCCCGCCGGGGACCAGACTCTCAGGCACAAGCGTAGGCCGCTCTTCGAAGTTCACCGCCTCGACTGGCCATTATTGCGTCCGAACCGGGGCTGGCAGCTCCTCAATCACATCTTCCCACGACCTGACCAGCTTAGCACCCTGCTTTATAAGCTGATTCCGGCCAAAGCTTGAGGGTTGCGTCGCGTCCCCTGGCACGCCGTACACTTCGCGGCCGAATTCCGTGCCCAACCGGGCTGCAATCAGCGAGCAGGAGTACGGCGCACCTTCCTGATCGCGCCGCGTTGGGTAACCTCCTCGAAAATTCTCTTGTCCTCCTCAGGATAAACCACGTCGATATCACAGCCCAAGACCCCTATAGTGCTCAGAACTCAAGGCGCCTTCATGCGCGCAGGAATCCACACCCTGGGGCCAAACCACTGGCGGCTACAGGCCGCAATGGGCCAAGTCCATCGCCAGCCTCCGACCGATTTGATTCCCGTAAGGGGTTGGACGACGCGAGCCGACCACAGAAATTGTGTGACGGCTCAGAAGTCAAACATTTCCAAGGACATACAGGAGGGTGGTGGTTCGTAGATTTCACCAAGGCGCCCAGGGTAGTCCCTTTCGTCCCGAGTGACGAGACCACAGCCTGCGGCTTGCACCTGCGCCAGCTCCTTCGGCGCGGCGCTGAGTGACCGGCGTGTGTGGATTGGACTTCTTTGAAAATCATACTTTCCTGATTCGGCCGATGCTGCTCGCGCTTAGTTTGAGGGCGCCGTGTATATTGTTTGGCCGCGGCGAATGGTGTAACGAACTTTGGCGAAGTTGTTTGCGTCATTCGCAGGGTCGGCGCTGAGAACTACAAGGTCCGCATCCATTCCCGAGGCTATCTGGCCGCGTGTTTGCGATTCGCTGAAGCGAGCGGCTGGAGCGGTGGTGACGGATGCGAGAATTTGCATCGGCGTGAGGCCGGCTTGTGACATCAAGCGATATTCTTCCGTGACATCGTAGTCGGTTACGTAGCCAACATCGGTTCCAAAAAGAATTTGCCCACCGGCGCGCTGATATTGGCCGAGTTCCGCCACACCTTTGGCCGCAAAATTCTCGGCTTGTTCGGGTGTGGCGTCGTCTTTTCTCGCTTCGTAAAGCCACAACTTAAGAGTGGGGGTAAGTGACATATGGTGAGCGATCATTTTTGCGATAAGCGCATCGTCCCACTTTCCGGATATGGGAGTGGTGTGGGCGAGCACATCCACACCGGCATCGAGAGCAACTTCCAGGCCGGGAATATTGGAAGGGTGGGCGAATACTAAGTGATTGTGCTGGTGCGAGAGGGAAACGGCAGCGTTGGCGACATCCTGCGGCATCAGTTTTATTTCTGTGTGGCTGACAAGTGAACCAGTGAAAAGTTTGGTTACATCTGCTCCAGCGTCGATTTGCGATTGAACAATCTGAATCGCAGCTTCCGGCGTGGCCGGCTGCGGAAGGAACGGCTTGATGGAGTCGGGAACGTAGAACGGCGCACCGTTAGGAGGATAAAGGCCGCTACCCGCGGTCAAAATGCGCGGGCCAGGGACTTCGCCGGACTCCACTCGTTTTCGGATGGCGACGGTATTGGGAAGGTACGAGCCTATGTCCACCACGGTCGTAAAGCCGTACCGTGTCAGCATATCTTCGAGCTGGTTTGCTAATTTTTCGGCGGGCTGGTCTGCCGCGCCATTCCATTTATCTTCGGTGAAATGGACGTGGCTGTTTTGAAAGCCAGCGACGATTACGGTCCCGGTGCAATCCACTTTCCTCGCATCTTTGGGCACCGATACGGACGAGAGCGGGCCTACGCTTATAATCTTCCCGTCGCGAATCAAGATCACGCCGTTTGCGAGCGGGGCGGCGATAGGAGAGGTATAGATCTTTGCGCCGCTAAGCGCTAGCGATTGGCTATCGGCGGCTGTCGTTTGGACCCGCGCAATTGCTAGGAAGAGGAGCAGCAAAGCTAAAGAGAAGATCGCGACAGAGCGAACTAGCGGTTTCATGAATCCTCCCGGCAATTAGTCTCTTCGAAACAATACGCACATTTTAGGTCAATGTTTCCAGCAAATCGAAATCTCCCAGCTCTTGAATTCCAGACCCGGCAAATAGACCATTCAAATGCGCTTAGGTCCCGTTCAACGGCTTGCGCTGGACATGCGGAGAGACTGCGGTAAGAATACAAGGCCGCAAGGGGGCCAAGAATGAGAAGGGTGCGTTATGTAGAAAAAGTGAATTCCTGGGGGTTACCGGCGAACTTTACGCGGGCGCGATGGATGGTTTGCGGCTGCCGCTTCTTTTTAGCAGCACTATGCATCTTAGTTTTCCCGACCCCGCGCGCGATGGCACAAGAAACGAATCCCGAGGCTGGCCTGGAAGGAACCTGGGATGGTATTTTGGGCGGCCGCCTTCACCTGGTGGTCACCATCGATAAGACAAGCAGCGGTGAGCTGGCTGGGCAGATGGACAGTGTGGACCAGCATGCGACGCTGCCCATCGAGAAAGCTTCTCTGGACGGGAGCGAGGTTAAGTTTGAGGTGAGCCGGATCGGCGGCCTATACCAAGGGAAGATGAATGACGAAGGCACGGAGATTTCCGGAACCTGGGAGCAAAGTGGAGTTCCCGAGCAGCCGCTTTCGTTCCAGCGCAGCGCGGCATCGAAACCGCCTCAAGAGAATGCCACGAAAGGCGCGGAACATACTCCGAAGCCACTGACCTTTCCGTTGGACATTGTGATTCCAGTTGCGCCCACTGCGTTCAAAGCGGATGGAGCGTGGCATCTGGTGTACGAGCTGCACGTTTCCAACCTTTGGAAATGGGACTGCGAACTGACGCGTATCGAGCTGTTGGATGCAAACGGCGGACAGAAACCGTTGGCGAGTTTTTCCGGTGGCGAGCTTGACGGAATGATCGTTCATCCCGGCGGAGACGCCGCGCAAAAATCAAAAATAGGGCCCACGCAGTTCGCTGTCGTGTACCTGTGGGCGACTTTCGATACTCTCGACGCGGTGCCTGCTTCCATCAGCCACCGGGTGACTGCAAAAATTGGGGATTATCCGGAAGCCTTTTCGGTTGATATCCTCGCGACGCCCGTGGATCGAAAGGCGGTTGTGGAGATTAGCGCGCCATTGACTGGCGAGGATTGGGTGGCCGGGAATGGTCCTTCGAATACTTCCGTGCATCGGCGCGCGTTGATTCCGGTCAACGGGCGCGCTTATATCTCCCAGCGATTCGCCATCGATTGGGTGGAAGCTTATCCGGACGGCAAGACGTATCAAGGGGATCCGGCGGACAACAAAAATTATCGCGCATACGGGCACGAAATTCACGCCGTGGCGGACGGAACGGTGACGGAAACGAAAGACGGTATTCCGCAGAACACGCCCGGCGCGAAATCACTGGCGGTACCGGTAACACTGGAAACTATCGGCGGCAATCACGTGATTATGGACATCGGAAATGGGCTGTACGCGTTTTATGCGCATATGCAACCGGGGTCGCTGCGGGTAAAGGTCGGAGATAAAGTGAAAGCCGGGCAGGTGCTCGGGCTGCTGGGCAATACGGGGAATTCGTCGGAGCCTCACCTGCACTTTGATATTTGCAATGCGAGTTCGATGCTTGCTTGCGAAGGGATGCCTTACGCTTTCGCGTCGTTTGAGGTGGAGGGAAAAGGAGAAAGCTGGAAACCATCGGATGCGCAGCAAGCGGCAGTGAAGCACGAAATGGAAATTCCGTTGGAAGACGAAGTAATCCGCTTTGCTCCGATCCCCTAACCAATTTCCGATAGCGCTTGCGAAAATGCTCGGGTCTAAATCGATGTGCTACGATGGTAGGTAGCGTGTGAACCCGCTAAATATGGCTAAACTTCGAATTTCGATTGTTGAATTTCTGAATACCGCTCCGCTGGTCTGGGGTTTTACCGATGGGCCGCTCACAGGCAAGTACGATTTGTCGTTTACTCTGCCTTCGCAATGCGCCGAAGCTCTGCGGCGCGGAGATGCTGACCTCGCGATTATTCCC
Source organism: Binatus sp. (SeqCode) (assembly GCA_035602755.1). GTDB lineage: Bacteria > Acidobacteriota > Terriglobia > Acidiferrales > UBA7541 > Palsa-295. The sequence goes on from DATNLR010000066.1 coordinate 143,055, forward strand.
GCCATCGAATACCAACGCATGGACAACGTGGTTCTGCTGCCGGGGATGGGCGTGGCCGCAAAAGGCGAGGTCCGCAGCATTTTGGTGGTAGCCAAAAGGCCGATTGAGAAAGTGAAACGTATCGCGCTGGATACCAGTTCACGCAGTTCGGCAGCGTTGGTGCGTCTGCTTGCCGCGGAACACTGGAAGATTCATCCTGAATTTGTGGATGCTTCACCGGACGCTTCCGAAATGCTGAAGGTCGCCGATGCAGCGCTGGTTATAGGCGACCCCGCGCTGCGCATCGCGCTCAAGATGGAAGCCTTGGCCGGAAAGGCTCCCAGCGGCGAAGAGTGTTGCAAGGGCGATCCCGAATCCATGCCGGTGCCGGGATTTGAAACTTTGTTCGTGTACGACGTGGCTTTTCAGTGGCAGGAACTGACCGGCAAACCTTGCGTGCTGGCGATTTGGGCCGTCCGTCGAGAGGCGGTCACACCGGAGGTTCTCGCCGACTTTGAGGCTTCCAAAGCGTATGGACTCGGGCGCATACGAGAAATCGCCGAAGGTGCCTCGTTGAAACTTGACCTGCCCGTTCGCGCCCTGGAACGCTACTTATCCGAAAATATTCATTTCGGATTGGAAGAAGAATATCTCGCTGGATTGCGCCTGTATTATGAGAAAGCCGCTGCAGCCGGACTGATTGCTCGCGCGCGTCCTTTGGAATTTTTCCATTCCCCGGTCAGAACCACGGCAGGATTCGGGAAGTGACGTGTGGAGCGTATTGGCCAGTTGAGCATCCTGCGCCGCTATCCGGTGAAAAGCATGGCTGGCGAGGATCTGGAGGAAGCGCGCGTTAGTTTCGCTGGTCTCGTCGGGGACCGCGTTTTTGCGTTCATCGACAACCGAAACCGTTCGAACTTCCCCTGGATGACAGCGCGGCAGGGCCGCGAGCTAATTCTTTTTCGGCCGCGTTTTCTTGAGCCGCCGAAAATAGAAGAAGAGAATCCAGACCCGGCGAGTTACGCGGCCGAGGTGAGCACCCCGGAGCGAGAAGTTTTCCGTATGGGTGATTCGCGCTTCACCCGGTATTTGGAAGAGCGCTTCGGCCGATCTTTGCGATTGCGTTTTTCGGAGCGGTGCCAGACTGATGCGCGCCCGGTTTCTGTCCTGGGTTTGAGTACGGCCAGCGCGCTATCAAAAGAAATAGGCTTGGACCTGGACACCCGGCGATTTCGTGCTAACTTTTATGTGCGTTGGGATAATGACAAGCCCTATTACGAAGACGAATTGATTGGGAGCGAGCTGCAAATCGGCGACCACGTCACGCTGCAGGTGGTAAAGAAAAACGAGCGCTGTGTGATGATCAATCTGGATCCTGAAACCGCCACACCTGCGCCGGCGGTTTTGCAAAACGTGGCGCTCCGCCATCAGGGGTGCTTGGGAGTTTACGGCGCGGTGCTGCGCGAAGGTGTTGTACGCGTTAACAATCCGGTTTATTTGGTCTGATGGCCGGTAAGGACGAAGCAAAATGGGTATTTCACAACAAGAAGCGCTCGATCTTTTCAACTCCGATGATTTGATTGGAATCGGCATGGCCGCGAACGAAGTCCGCCGAAAAAAGACCGATGGGCGCGTGGCCACTTATCAAATCGATCGCAATATTAACTACACCAATTTCTGCACAGAGTACTGTTCGTTCTGCGCCTTCTATCGTCCGCTCGGCGCCAAAGATGGTTACATCCTGCCGCTCGAAACGATTTACGAAAAAATTGAGGAGATGATCGAGTTAGGGGGAACCGGCGTGCTGATGCAGGGCGGCCTGCACCCGGACCTGCGCATTGAGTTTTACGAAAATATGCTGCGCTCGATCAAAGAGCGCTTTCCGCAAGTTCACTTGCACTGTTTTTCCGCGCCTGAGATTACCTGCATTGCGGAAGTTTCCGGACTTTCCCTGCGCGACACCATCGCGCGGTTGCGGGATGCCGGACTGGATTCTATTCCAGGAGGCGGAGCGGAAATTCTGGACGACGAAATACGTGCGCGCATATCGCGGTTGAAATGCCGCTCCGAAGAATGGGTGCAGGTGCACCGAGCGGCGCATTCGTTGGGCCTGCGTACCACCGCCACCATGATGTTCGGTTGCGGTGAAGAGGCGCGGCACCGCGTGAACCATCTGGAACTTTTGCGGCGCATTCAGGAAGACACCGGCGGGTTTACGGCGTTCATTCCCTGGATTTTTGCTCCCGAAAATACTCCGTTGGGTAAGAAGATCCCGGAGGCCACCGCATTTGATTATCTGAAGACCTTGGCCATCAGCCGCCTGTACCTCGATAATATAGACCACATCCAATCGAGCTGGCTCACGCCGGGAATTAAAATCTGCCAAGTTGGTTTGCAATTTGGTGCGGATGATGTGGGCAGCATCTTGATTGAAGAAAATGTGGTTTACGCAGCGGGCGTGCGCAACCGCACGAACGAAGCCGAGTTGCGCCGTATTATCTCCGACGCAGGATACCTACCCGCGCAACGCGACACCTTGTACCGCTCCTACGTTTTGAAACAAGTTCCCTAGCGCATTGGACTCAACCGGCTTTCTTATCGGCGGCTAAACGGAGAGTGCAGCAACGGGCTGTGCGGCTGCGAGAGAAACCGGAAGTTCAAGCGCCACGCTCGCGCCGTAAGGTTGTTTGTTGGAAAGCACGATTTCCCCGCCGCATTCCTGCGCGATACCGTAACAAATGCTGAGGCCAAGCCCGGTGCCTTTGCCTACTGGCTTGGTGGTAAAAAACGGATCGAAGGCACGATTCAGATCAGCAAAGCCTGGACCCGAATCCTCAAACTGAATCATCACGGTGTTTTGTTGCCGAGACGCGTGAATCTGTATCGTCCGTTGCGCGCTCTCTTCCACCGCGTCCATCGAGTTGTTCAAAAGATTCAGGAGCACCTGCTTCAGTTCGTCTTCGCCGATGGCGATAGGCGGCAGTTTCGGGTCCACATGCGTTTCCACTGTGATGTTGAGTTTACGCAGATGGAATTCGCGAAGCTGGATAACGTCGCGCAATGCAGCATCAAGATCGGCCGCGCGCGCTGCGGGATTATTTTGACGCGCGAAGCGCAGCAATCCGTCCACAATGCGCTTCATGCGATGGGCTTCGTGTGCCAACTTTTGCAAGCGCTTGACCACCTTTTCGCCCTGTACTTCTTCCGCAAGCAGTTCCGAATAGCCAATAATGCCGGTAAGAGGGTTGTTCAATTCGTGCGCCACGCCGGCGACGAGTTGGCCGAGGGCGGCCAGTTTTTCCGCACGCACGAGCTGATGATGCAAACGCGTGTTTTCGATTGTGACCGCAAGATCGGACGCCAAAACCTCCAGCTTCACCATCTCAGACACATCCGGAAACGTTGTGGAATTCTCGCCGCTCAGAAACAGACAGCCCACGTATGAACCTCGCCATGAAATTAGCGGGATCAGAACTTCGTTTTCGGGGTCGGCCACGCGATAAGAATTGTTGCCCAGCTTTGTGGCGCTGTCGCAAAGCTTCTTCAGTTGCTCAATGGTAAGAACTCTGGCGCGCTCTTCGAGCCCATCGGTTTCATCCATCGAAAACCCATTGGCCCCGGCCAGATGGAACGAGCGTTCTTCCGTGGCCAGCAACAGAGCAGCTTTATTGAAACTGCTGGCGTCGGTAACCGCTACGGCGACTTCCTTGCAGAGCGCAGCGGGATCTTTTCCCGCCAGCAGCCGTGAGGTGATGTGTGAAAGCCGCTGGAGCAGCAAGTTTTCGGCGTGTTCGCGCGCGCTGGATTGCTCAATGATGCGCGACTTGTCTTCCAGAAGCGTCAGCACCATTCCGAACGCGACGAAATATTTAGGGACGTTCCATATTTCCGCATTCATCTGCAACTTCGGCCAAAAGTATTGAAACGCCGCGCCGAGCGGAAAAACCGCACCCCACGCGAGAAATCCGCCTGACACAGCGATTACCCCGGCTGAACTTCTGGGATAGCGCTTCCAAAAAAGAAGGCCGCACAATCCAAAAGAGATGGTCAAGATGGCGTTAACGGCGAAATCGGAACTGCCCTGCAACTGATTCTGAAAAGCACAAATTCCCACCGCGGTAAGAACTACCGCCACCCCAATGTTGAACCGTGGCAGCGGACGAACTCGAAGAGCCAGAATGGCGGAACCAAAGAAGATAATCGCGAGTGTTGCGGACAGGATCCCAGGGATTTGCCAATTGAAACTGGCAGCCACGGCGTGAAAGGTCACAGAAATTCCAAGGAGTGCCAGGATGCCCAGTCGTTTCGCTCGGTTCTCGACCACACGAAGCATCGATACAACGAAAACTACTCCGGAAAGCTCGAGAGCGGCGAGATCAATCGATTCAATAGCCGTTTCCAGAGTTCCCGCGTGCGTTTCGAATGCTTGAATGAAGAAATGCAGGAAAATCAGCGCCCACGCATAGGTCCACAGCCGGATTCGCGCAGACGGAGCGTGTTTGCGCAGCGAAAGAAAAATGCCCACCAGAACGGCGAGCACAAGTATGGTCGGAAGTTTGTCAAGCAGTGCAGTCACAGGTTTGGTCTTGCAGGTCGGAGCTTATAGACCGCAAGAAGGTGGAACAATAGAGCGTTGGTACCAAACTCGGCGAAAGGGCTGCCCGAAAATCGACGCTTAAGCGTTTCCTATTCAGTTACTTGCGGACATTCAAGGTGACTTCGCTGCCTTCCGGAAGATCGACCGGCTCGGTAGGGATGAACACGCCATTTTGAAAACGCGCGCGGATTTTGATAGCTGGGCGACCTGCTTCCGGCGTTGACGGCGCGCGAGATTCTGTGGCCAGAGCTTGCTTGGCGGAGGAGGTTTGCAATTGCGGTCGACGGCGCTCGCTGGCTTGGTCCAGGGCGCTATTGGCAAGGGCGTCTGCGTCCGAATTCAGTTCCCGACGGACGTGTTCGATCACGAAGTATGGAATCTGCCGCGCTAACTTGCCGGCGCGTTCATGCAGCGGCTTCAGGTCCGGGCTTTTCACTTTGTAGCGGCCTTGCATCTGGCGTACGAGTAGTTCTGAATCGCTGCGAACTCGCAGGGCCGGGATGTCGTGGGAGGTGGCGTAGTCCAGGGCCGCGAGTAGCGCATAGTATTCGGCTACGTTATTGGTTTCGCGACCGATATTTTTCGCCAGCTCGAGTGCGATTTTTCCGGAAGGGTCGCGCAAAACCACGGCGTAAGACGCGGGGCCGGGATTGCCTCGCGAGGCACCGTCAATGTTAGCAATGTGTACGGCAGGCGGGGCCGCCGAATGAGCTTCGGCGAAAAGGCGCGCGCTTCCCGGAGCGTTGGACTTGGACGACTTAAAACCAGTTTTCATTTGCAGAGATCCACGCAAAGAAAACTGCGGGACTTTCGATGCCTAGGTTTCATTGGAGAGAGAGCCGGCCGGAGCGGAAGGAGTGGCGCTAGAAGCCGTAGCCGCCGAAGATGCCGGTTCGTAGTAATAAAGAATGCGCGTGCAAGTCTCGCAGTGGAACATTTCTTCACTATCCGATCGGCGCATTTCTTGAAATACGTGCGGGCGCACACGCATTCCGCAAGCGGTACATTTTTCGTCGCGAACTTCCGCCAGCGCGACGCCGTGATGTTTCTTCACGATGCGATCGTAATGATCCATCAGTTTCTCAGGAATCCGGGGAACCACAGCAGCGCGTTTGGTATTCAATTCCGCGAGAGCTTTTTCATCTTCGGCTTTTTCGGCTTCGATCTTGGAACGCTCGCCGCGCACGATTTCTTCCACTTCTTTCACCTCTTTCTCGGAGATCTTGATGCGCCGGTCGTATTCTTCGCCGGAAACCATCTGCTCCAGCAAACGATCTTCTGCCTTGGCAATTTGCTCTTCGGCCATCTGAACTTCGTGCTGCAAGGCCTTGTACGCTTCGTTGGTCTTTATCTGGGAGGTCTGATCTTTGTACTTGCGGACTTTCTCTTTCCAACCTTCCACGTCGAGCTCGTATTTCTTGCGGTCTTTTACGGTGGCGAGTTGTGCGGCTTTGCTGCGTTCGAGCTCCGCTTTGGCCGCAGCCGTGCGCGCTTCGGCATCCCCGATTTTCCTGGGAAAGGCTGCCAGCCGCGAGTGGACATCTTGAAGGCGCATGTCCACGGCCTGTAATTCGAGCAGATCCTGAAGAATCTTCAGCACTGTAGAAACATTCTAACACACGCCGCTGTCCAGGCCCGCCGGGCGTTGGGGGGCCCGTTCATGGCACCCAGAATGAGTCTTTTCCCGGGCCTCGTCCGTAGTATGGATATGATAGCCAGCGCAGCCATGCGATGGGAGGGGCGTGTGGGGCTTGAAAGCGAAGTAGCCCAGCTTCAGCGCGGAGATCTGGACGCGCTTGCAGCGCTACTAGCGCGTTATCAAAATCGCCTCTACCGTTATTTGCTGCGACTGGTGCGCGAGCCGGCCGAGGCGGAAGATTTGTTTCAGCAGACTTGGGTGCGTGTGGCAGAAAAAATCCGGCAATACGATTCGAAGCGTAATTTTGAAGCCTGGCTTTTCACCGTGGCGCGAAATATTGCCATCGACCATTTGCGTCGGATACGGCCGGAAAGTTTGGACGAACCCATCCCGGGAATGCCGGGAGAATCACCGGCCACGCGCCTGCCGTCGGGCGAACGTCCTGTCCTCGATGGGATTATGGACCGCGAACGCTCCGGCCGGCTGGCCCAGGCGCTAGAACTTTTGCCGGTAAGCCAGCGGGAAGTTTTGACTCTGCGGTTCGAAGAAGAGATGAAGCTCGAAGAAATCGCCGATGTAATCGATGCTCCGCTCTCCACTGTAAAAACGAGGTTGCGCCGAGGGCTCGATCGTCTGCGAAACACTCTTGAAACAAATTATCCGGGGGAAGTATGGCAATGAGTGACCACGAGAAAACCCGCGAACGATTGGCTCTGTCTGCAGCCGATGCGCTCACACGCGCGGAGGAGGAGCAGGTGATGAACCACCTCCGAACCTGCGCGGACTGTTCGGCTGAAGTGGACCGATGGCGTCTGCTTGCGGCCGGATTGCGCCGCCTGCCAACACCGCAACCGCGGCCCGTGATTGTGGAGCGCGCCCGAGCGCAAGCAGCCATACGTCTTGCGGAAGAAGCCGAACATCGCTGGCACCGCATTGTGATGCTGGGAGTAATTTTGTTCGCTTGGGCCATGACGCTGATTAGCTGGCCGGTAGTGAAACTACTGAGCGGCGGAATACTTGAAATGCTGGATCCGGGCTTGAACCATGCCTGGATAGCGTTCGCAATTTTTACAACGATTGTTTGGGCCTCGGGTGGCGCAGCGGCCGTGTTCTTGTCACTTCAGCAGCGGCGCGAGAGGAGCTTGGCATGAGCCGATTTCGGAAGGAACTAAAGGTAATTCCACGGGTGGCCTGGATCATCGGTTTGCTCGTTTACTTTGGAATGGGGTTGCTGCTTTTCACCGTGGCATTGCCGGGCGACAACCACATGCGCATGTGGGATCCCAGCTTGCAACTGCTATTTTCTTTTAGCATCCCGCTCGTCCTGTTCGCCTATGTGCTGCTGGCGGGTTATGTCTATGGCGACGCAAAACGTCGCGGTATGCGCTACGTAATGTGGACCTTGCTGGCGATTTTCATTCCTGACGGCATCGGCATGATTTTGTACTTCATCTTGCGCAGTGCGATGCCGAAACCGTGCCCAGGCTGCGCTCGGGACGTTCCGGCCGGATTTGTTTTCTGCCCGCACTGCGGCACGCCCCTTCAGGCCACCTGCCCGAATTGCGGGCGGGGCGTGGAGCGAGGCTGGTCGAACTGCCCTCACTGCGGAACAAAATTGCCGGCACAAACCGCTCGCACCGCATAGCGCAGGTGGCGTGTAGATTGATACACTTCGCGGTAGAAGGTCCCGAAACACGAGGAGGTTTTGTGCCCTATGTGCAGGTAACCTGGGTGGCCGGGCGCACTCCGGAGCAAAAACGCAAACTGGCCGAGCGCATTACGCAGGTTTTAATCGAAGACGGAAAAGCCAAGCGCGAAAATATTCAAGTGACGTTTGTCGATTTGCCGGCAACGGACTACGCCGAGGCCGGCGTAACCGTTGCCGATCAGAAGCGCACTCCCTGATATTCGCGTCAGCCGCACGCAAGACCCGCTACAACAGTCGGCCGAGCATTTTTCAGGCCGAGGGCCTGAGTTCGCGGCGCACTAGTACTCCATCGATCCAATAACCAATTCCGATTGAGACCGGAATAACGCCGAAAACGGCGGCTTGTATTGCGTCCGCATCAAATCTTGCAAGTAGAACGAACGTCAAGGTGTAACCCAACCCGCCCGCGATCAGCAAAATTGCCGAATGCCGGGAACGCGCGTGCGCCGGCAATTCGTCCGCGATGGGAACCTGAACTCCTTTGGCGATAGCCGCGAGGCGTTCTTCGGTCCTGAGTTTTCGCACGCGATACCAGGCATAAATTGCAGCCAGCGGCACCGCAAACGACAGCACAACTGCAACAAATCCGATTGGTTCCATGGCCAGCCTCCTCGGTTTTCTAGCTTCTTGAACTTCACGCAAAGGTACGCAGAGCGCCTTTTGGATGTTCCGTTGATCCTCGGAAGCAGACGCGATTGTTGCCGGGTGTGGGTGGCAGCAAGTACAGAAGAGGCCGAAAGCGCGAAAGCGATTACTGCCCGGTTTGAACTTCCATGCTCTGGTCGATGAAATAATCGTTGCAGCCCGGATTTGTAGCTGCGGGACAGTGCGCAACTACACGAAATCCTCTGGCGGGATTTTGAATTTCGTAGGTGTAACCCTGGCGTCCTCGCTTTTCGAATGTCACCGCGCCGTTAGACGTGAGGTCGTCCAAAGAAGCGTAGCTGCCGTGTTCGGCTTGGTAAGCGCGTTCTGCTTGTGCCAAGGCGATAAGGTCATTTTTCACGCCGACAATATTGATCGTTTCAGCGGGCGTTCCGGCCCCGTCGGACTGAGCCTTTCCGAAATAATATTTGTAAACTAGCAGCGAAATCACCAAAACCACCAGAGTTCCAGCCAGGCTTTTCATGGGTCCCTCGTATTTCAATTTTACGGCATGCGCGCATTCCGCAATGTTTTGCGACGAAACGAGTTCCAAGCGAGCAAGAGGCCAGCCGGCAGCGCAAAAAAAGCGCAGAAGTTGCGCGAGATCCTTTTTTGCGCGGAAGACGTCTAAGTATTATGCAAGAGGAGCAATGCCCCTATGACGAAGTGGTCTCAACTCGCCGCCATTACCTGTCTCGCCGCAATTCCCGCAGCGCTCCTAGCAAGCACGCGAGCGGCCCGATCTGCCGCGAATGCCGGCGATGAAACGAAGCGAGGTAACCAAGTATTGCGGGAAGCGGCAAACGCCGCGGGTGGTGAAAAACTCAGTTCCGTGGCCACACTTGCCATTGATGAAAGCGGGAAAATCATGACTTCGCAAGGAGACACAACTCTCGCTGTGAAGTGGATGGTTGCGTATCCCGACCGTTCGCATGGCGAAGTAGATTTCGGCGGGCAAAAAGTGGTCCAAATTTGCGATGGAACTTCTGCCTGGCTGCAACTTCCTCAAGGTACGCGGGACACCACGCCCGTGCTTTCAGAATTCAAGCGCGGCATCTCCCTTTTCGGAGGCGGATGGGGAGTTTACGAGCAAGTTCTCGCCGGGAAGCAGAACGGGCAATTCCTCGGCGAAGCGGACATCGACGGAAAGAAAACGCTGGGCGTGTCCATCGACGGACCTTTTGGACCGGTGAAACTTTATTTCGATCCCACAACGCACCTGCTTTCCGCCGCGCGATTTCAATCCATGGGAGCGCAGGGGACTTCCGACAACGAGCAGCGCTGGAGCGATTACCGTACGGTGGACGGACGGGTATTTGCGTTTTCAACCGTGACCTACCGCGACGGAACAAAATTTTTCGAATCTACGATCCAAAACGTGCAGTTGAATCCTAAATTGGACGAATCGCTATTCGCCAAGCCGGGTCCCGCTGTTAATAATTGATGCTCCTTTCACTTCACGGTCAAGATGACCTTGCCGATATTTTTCCGTTCCTGAATGTAGGTATGCGCCGCGGCGGCTTCCGCCAGCGGAAAAGCTTTGCCGATTACCGGCTTGATTTTGCCCGCGGCATACATACGAAAAATCTCGTCAAGTTCGGCGCGCAACAGCGCGCCGCGCGATCGCAAACCCGCAAGGCTCACGCCGATTACAGAGATGTTGCTCGTCAACAGCTTCAGAGGATGAAACCGGGGAGTTTGAGCCAGCGCCGTGGCTCCCCGCAGCAAGCTTCTTTTTCCGTCTGGTCCCGCAGCGGAGGACAGACCGTAGACCACCAGCCGGCCGGTGACACCGAGGCACTTATAACTTCGCGAGAAGGATTTTCCGCCGATCGGATCCATCACCATTTCGATTCCGTCCGGAGCGAATTTGCGCACCACGTCGACAAAATCGTTTTTCTGATAATCAATCGCGTGATCTACTCCGATCTTGCGGAGGTATTCCTGCTTCGTAGGGCCCGCCGTGCCGAAGACCACAAGTCCGCGCGCCTTGGCAAGCTGCACGGCGGCGATCCCCACGCCACCCGCCGCGCCATGAATGAGAACTCGGTCCCCGGGCTGCAGATTGCCCATGGTGAACATCGAGTGATAGGCGGTCAGATAATTCCCCGGAATGGCGGCGGCATCCTCAAATGGCATTCCCGCGGGAAGGCGATAGACTTGCCGCGCTGGGACAGCAACCCAGCTCGCATAGGCATTGAATTGTGTAAGAGCGGCTACTGCTTCGCCGGGTCTAAAGGGCTCACCTTCCGCCGATTTGCCCCCGCTCTCTGCAACTTTCTCAACCACCCCTGCAACTTCCAGGCCCGGAATGAAAGGCGGTTTGGGAGTTCCGGGATAAATGCCCATGCGCTGCAAAAGGTCGGCAAAATTTACGCCGATCGCTTTCACGCGGATAAGCGCTTCTCCCGCTTTTGGTTGGGGATCGGGGACCTCACGAGCCTCAAAAACTTCAGGTGCTCCATACTTCCTAACGACCATGGCGCGCATCTAAGTCTCCTTGTGCCGTTATTGTCGTTTCCGCGCCGGGTTTTCTATCTCGCCGGTTTTCATTTTGGATTCGAGGCATCCTATCTTAAACTGTAAGGCTTTGTGTAACGATGAAAACTAAACTGAAGATCGCAACAATATTTATTACCGCAGCCGTTTTAGTCAGCGCGTGGGTTTGTGTCGCGGGCGACGCGAAACCCGCGTCCACGTCGACCCCGCCTGTGCTTAGCGCGATGCAGGAAGAGCTTAACCGCTCGATGACGGGTATTGCAAAGTCCGAGCCGCCCGATTATTTCATCAGCTATACGGTCGCCGATCGCCAGTATGCCGAAGTTTCCGGCTCGAATGGCGCTCTGCTCGCCAGCTCGGAAAATCGCGCGCGCTGGCTTGAAGTGCAGACCAGAGTGGGAACCTATCAGCTCGACGACACGCACAAGCTGGGCGATCGTCAACCGAGTTGGACCAGCCCCGGCACGACCATGGCGCTCGACAATGATATCGACGTGCTACGGCGGGAAATCTGGCGCGAAACTGACCGGCAATACCGCGCCGCCACCGAAGCGCTTATCAAGGTGGAGACCAGCCAGCAAGTTCAGGTTCAAACAGCCGAAGGCAACGCGCCGGATTTTTCCCGGGAGAAGCCGCACGTCTCCATCGGGTCGCGCGTTGAGATTAAAGTCGACCGCACGCCTTGGGAAGAGCGCGTGCGGAAGTATACTGCTGCGTTCAGCCAATCACCTGCGGTGTTGAATTCCATCGCTACATTCACAGCCCTCGGCATGAATCAGTATCAAGTGAATACCGAAGGAACCAAGCTCGCCTTCGGCCAGGTGCATTACCGCCTCGAGCTTTACGTTCAAAGCAAAGCGCCCGATGGCATGGACATCAATCGCTACGCGAATTTCGATTGGCTGGATACGAAAGACGCTCCCACTGACAAAGTCGTTTTCGAGCGCATCAAGACCATGATTGCCGAAACGGAAGCTTTGGACCAGGCCCCGCTGGTTGAGCCCTACGCAGGTCCGGCTCTTTTGACCGGACGCGCAGCCGCCGTTTTCTTCCACGAAGTATTTGGTCACCGCGCTGAAGGATTCCGCCAGAAAGACATCAACGAGGGCCAGACCTTTACCAGCAAAGTCGGCGAGCAGATTCTGCCGGACTTTATTTCCATCAAGGACGATCCCACGGAAGCTTCTTTCCACGGCCAAATGTTGCTGGGCAATTATGCCTTTGACGATGAAGGCGTTCCGGGCGAGAACGTTTCGCTCGTGGATCACGGCGTATTAAAGACTTTTCTGATGTCGCGCTCGCCGCTGGTGACGATTCCGGAGTCGAACGGTCACGGTCGCCGGCAGCTTGGATATGTCCCCGTCGCGCGCCAGGGAAACTTGATCGTTTCCAGTTCCAAGACCATGACCGACGCGCAACTGCGAAGCAAGCTGATCGAACTTGTAAAGGCGCAAGGAAAACCCTTCGGCCTGCTGATCGATGATATTGCCGGCGGCTTCACCTTCACCGGCCGCTCTCAACCGCAAGCATTTCAGGTGCTGCCGCTGGTTGTTTACAAAGTTTTCCCCGACGGTAGTCCCGATCAATTGGTTCGTGGAGTCGATATCGTGGGCACGCCGCTCGTCTCTTTGACGAAAATCGTGGCCACCGGCGATACCCCCGATATTTTCAACGGCTATTGTGGCGCTGAATCCGGTTCTGTTCCGGTTTCAGCAGTCGCGCCGGCAATTTTGATTTCTGAGATGGAAGTGCAGAAGAAAGAAACCTCCACGGACAAGCCGCCTATTCTTCCGCCTCCCGCTCATGACCCACAAGGACATTACCCGGGCTCGGTTAAGACCACGGAAAACAATTCGCAGTCAAAGGGACAATAGCCTTGAAGAACCTTTCAGTGTTTGCTTTGATGGCGACGTTTGCATTTCCTCTATTTGCAGGCACGCCCGGGCACAACTTGCCGACGGCCTCTCCACTGCCCGTTCCGGCCCCGGCGCAGGCCGCCGTGCCGTCCAGCGAAACTGACCAAACCCTCCACGCCATGCACGACGAAATGGAGCGTGCCCGAACGCGCTTGCAGATTCCCGGGGTCAGCAAGCCTTTTTACATCGAATACCGTTTGATGGATTTGGACGTGCGCACAGTGACCGCATCTTTCGGCTCGCTGGTGAACACTTCCACCACGCGCGACCGCATCATGAGCGTGGATGTACGCGTCGGCGACTATCACCTGGATAGCTCGAATTTCATCAGTGAAGATGGCTTTCAGGGCTTTCTCGGTCCCAGCGGCCAGGTCGGAATCGACCGTGACTACAATTCGCTGCGGCAGGATTTGTGGCTCGCCACCGATCAAGCTTACAAACAGGCCGCCACGGAGATGTCGCTGAAGCAAGCTTTTCTGCGCAGTTTGACCAAGCCGCCGGAGATTGACGATTTCGCGCAGGAACCGCCCACGCAGCAGATTGATCCGCGCGTGGATCCCGACTGGACCTCGCGCAATTGGGAAGAAGAAGCGCGCAAGGCTTCGGAAGTTTTGAAGGATTTTCCGCAGCTCAACGGTTCGCGCGTGAACTATTACATGGTCTACGTCACCTATTATTTGATGAATAGCGAAGGCACCACATTGCGCACCTCGCGAAGCCTGGCTGCGGTGGAAGCAGCGCTTGATACGCAGGCCGATGACGGCATGCTGCTGCACAACTATTATTCGCTGTACGTCGCGCGGCCCACGGACCTTCCGGATTCGGCGGCGTTGAGCAAATCGTTGGCGCAAACTGGAACTGAGCTGATGCAATTGCGCGCGAGCCCGCTGGTTCCCGATTACACGGGTCCCGTGCTTTTTGACGCGCCGGCGGCGGGCTCCGTCCTCGCTCAGGTTCTTGCGCCTTCATTGTCCGGGGCGCGTCCGCCGCTTTCCATGGGCTCTTCTTTCGACGCAATCATGGAGCGTTTTGGCGGCCGCAGCGAATGGACCGGACGCGTAGGCACGCGAGTACTCCCGAGCAATGTCACCCTGGTGGACGATCCCACGCTGAAAGAATTTCAAGGAAATGTATTGCTCGGGAATTATGCGGTGGATGACGAAGGCGTGAAGGCCGAACGCGTAACGCTGGTGGACGATGGAATTCTGAGAAATTTACTGATGTCCCGCCGCCCGGGCCCTGACTTTCAGAAATCAAATGGCCATGCCCGCTCGGCCATGCTTTCTGACACTATACCGCTGGCCAGCAATCTCTCGTTTCAAGCCAAGGATTCGCTGGACGCAGCCGCGCTGAAAAAGAAATTTCTGGATGCCTGCCATAGCGACGGCCACGAGTGGTGCCTGGAAGTAAGACGGATGGACAATCCAGCGCTCTCTTCCATCCGTCAGGAAGATTTCAACGAGTTCATTGGCTCCATTGCCGGCGGACTTTCCAGCGGCGAGCGCATGCCGTTGACCGTTTATCGCGTATACGTTGCCGATGGTCGCGAGGAAATGGTCCGCGGCGGCCACATCGAAGGACTGACGCTTCGTTCCATGCGCAACATTCTGGGCGTTGGCGGTGAGAGCGCTGTGAGCACCTATATGCAGAATCCTGCCGGTGGTTTTGCTGGCACAGCGCTGGGGGCTTTCGGCTCGGCGCAAGGCGGCATACCCAGCACAGTCACTTCGCCGTCGCTGCTGCTCGATGAGATCGAAGTCCGCGGCTTCCACGGCGAACCGCGACGTCTGCCCATCGTCCCTGCTCCGCCTCTGAAATAGGCTAGGTCTCTTACCGCGACGAAATAAGCCAAGCACTCGATGCCACTAAAGTGGCGCGTCAAGCCATCGCGAAGTAGACTCTCCAGAGCAAGCATGTTGCGACTCAATCGACTCCGTACCAACCTCTCTACAGCCAACGCGATCGGGTTGCTTTTTCTCCGAACTATTTTATGAAGGCGCCAGGTGACGAGGCCGCCATGCGGTCCGGAAGCGCGGCCGCTCCGGGTGCAAAAAGTGCCGAACCATGGATCCTCGCAGTAACCATCCTCGGCTCCAGCATGGCCTTCATCGATAGCACCATCGTAAACGTCGCTCTGCCTGCACTTCAGAAAAGTCTGGGCGGTACGGTCGTTGACATGCAGTGGGTCGTCGAAGGTTACGCTCTTTTTCTAAGCGCGCTGATTCTAGTGGGCGGCTCATTGGGCGATTTGCTTGGACGCCGGCGGATGTTTCTGGCCGGCGTAGCAGTTTTCGCGATGGCATCGGCCTGCTGCGGCCTCGCTCCCAACATTCACCAACTCGTAATCGCGCGAGCCATTCAGGGCCTGGGGGCTGCGTTCCTGGTGCCGGGCAGCTTGTCCATCATCAGCGCTTCTTTGAGCGAGAAACAACGTGGCCGAGCAATCGGTACTTGGTCTGGCTTCACCGCTATAACCACAGCCGTAGGGCCTGTGCTGGGCGGCTGGCTGATTGAGCATGCTTCGTGGCGTTGGGCCTTTTTCATCAACGTGCCAATCGCCGCGGTTGTGATTGTGCTTGGGCTGTGGCGCGTGGCGGAGAGTAAGAACGCGGAACCGACAACCGTAGATTGGACTGGAGCTTTGCTCGCAACCGTAGGTTTAGCGGGCGTCACTTATGGATTCATCGAATCCTCCCGTCTCGGCTGGAGTCAACCGCTGGTCTGGGGCAGCCTGGGAATCGGGTGCGCGTCTCTGGTCGCTTTTCTCTACGTTGAATCTCGCGTCAAGTCGCCTATCGTCCCGCTGGATCTATTTCGTTCGCGCAATTTCAGCGGCGCCAACTTGCTTACGTTTTTTCTCTATGCCGCTCTCGGAATCTTTTTCTTTCTGTACCCTCTGAATTTAATCCAGGTTCAGCATTATTCGGCAACGGCCGCTGGCGCGGCGGCGCTCCCGTTGATCCTGCTGATATTCTTGCTTTCGCGCTGGTCCGGAGGCCTGGTCGCCCGCTACGGCCCCCAACTGCCGCTAATCGTTGGTCCCCTCATCGCCGCTCTTGGATTCCTTCTATGCGCCGTTCCATCCATAGGAGGCAGTTACTGGCGAACATTTTTCCCGGGGTTCCTGGTGCTCGGTCTGGGAATGGCGGTGAGTGTCGCTCCGTTGACCACCATTGTGATGAGTGCGGTGGACCAAAATCGTGCCGGGACCGCCTCGGGCATCAATAATGCTGTCGCGCGGGTGGCAGGATTACTTTCGATTGCGACGCTGGGGATCGTGATGGTCAGCGCCTTCAGCTCGCATTTGGACAAAAGCCTCAGCAGCCTGGGCCTAGCGCCAGAGACCACGCGCGATCTGCGTTCGAGCGAGATCAAGCTTGCGGCGCTCGCCGTTCCCGCTGGGATTGATTCTTCTACCGCGGCTGAAATCACGGCGGCGATCGACCGATCGTTCGTGTACGGATTTCGCGCCGTACTGCTGATTTGCGTAGCGCTGTCTATGGCCAGCGCGCTATTTGCATGGCGGCTGATAGCGCACGATGTGCGCTCACCATAGAGGCGCTGGGGGCTGGCCGCTGAATTGGGCACTCACGCTGGCGGCGTCCCAATTTTGCCAAGCTTCGGCGAACACGCCATTTTCCACGCGCACAATCGTTGTCCCGGTCACGTTCAGCGCCTTACCGCTGGCTGTGTGGCGGAACGCAATGGTCCAGTGCATGCAGGCAAGTTCGCCTTCGGCCAAGGAAACAACCGGGCTGAAGCGAAAGTCCGAGAACTGAGCGTGCAGCGCGTCGTAAAAACTGCAAAATTCTTCCGCCCCATTCAATTGTGCAGAGCCGTCATGAAGTATGCCGGCCGGGAAAAGCTCGAAGATGGTTTCCCGCCGGCCTTGATTCCACACTTCTTCAAACCAGCGAATGAGAATTTGTTTGTTTCTCTCAAGCGTGGAGATCGGTTGCGCCGCGGAAGACATGGCGTTACCTCCTAAGTCAATCTATTGGCGCAGTATATATAAATCGAGGCCGGCGGGTTCAAAATCAATTTGTAGTTAAGCAAAATTACGGATGTCCGGGGGTCTCCCGACTAGAATCATTTGCCGCATCGATACCGCGCAACATGCCCAGAACCTCATCAGACTCTGCAGACTTCTTCGGCCCAAAAACCGAACCATCGGCAAAGGCGACGAGGTCCACAGAGATTTTGTAACTGGCCAGCGTGCCGTCTGACAAATAGGAAAACTTTCGCGGATCGGCAACCCAGGTCGCACCAGGCGCGAGGTAATCCGCAGGATTCCCGTGCGTCTCAAGCTCTTTGGTTGAAACTCGGCGAATGCGCGTACCGGTTGCGGGATCAAAAAAAGAGGTAGTGAGCAGATACGCGCGGATGGGAAACGAGCTTTCATTCGTCACGTTCACGGCGAGCAGGTCCTGCCCGTGTTCATCGCGCCAGACACCTGATTCAATCTTCAGCGGGCCAATCGTTTGCGTCTGCACGTCCGCGACCGGGAAGGGACCGCGTTGTGGCGAAATCGGAGATACATATCTTTCCAATTGTGTTGTCGTTTTGCCCTTAAAATCGATACCGTTGAGAGTGCCGATAAGTTCATGAGATTTCGCGAGCGACGCCGGCCCCCAGATTGAACCGTCCGCAAAATCCAGCACGTCAACGTTTGCGGTCACGGTCAGAGTATCTCCAGTGAACTTTTCTGGTATGCAGAGGGTTCGACTCCACTCCGAGCCGGTATCAATCATCCGTTGATCTGCACTACGGATCTCTCGAACCCACGATCCCTCTGTAATCCTGCCGGTTGTCGAGTCAGCGAAGCTAAATACGACGAGGTATCCGCGAAGCGGTTTGGGGCCCGCATAATGGAACTGCGCGACCACACCCCTACCTCCCTGGCATTCCTTTGCTAGATCGCTGGAAAACTGTGTCGCGACGCTCAGTGGCGAAGACTCTTGAGCGTTGTCCTGCGCCAAGGCAATCTGCGAGCACGCTAATGCGCCTGCAATTACCGCCGCGAAAAAGAATAGGTGTTTCAGGAACATGTCTTACTCCTCTTGCTCAACACGGCGGTCCGGCCGGGCAGCGGAAAGGTGCGCGAGGAACACACGGGAACTCAGGAAGACGAGGCCAGACGTCGGAGCGTGAGAAGATCAGGGCCATAACCTCTCACCCGGCCAATGGATTGAATTACGAAGTCAGCATTCCACTTTCGCTCTAAATTATCAAGAAAAGAATGCAGAGGAAAGGCGGAGCAGGGCCACTAGCATCTTTTTTTACTCCAGCAAATTTGTTAGCGCCGCATCACGCATGACTCAACAGCCACAATTTCAAACACCAACAAACTCTCGTGGCTTATTTCTTTTCTACCGTTGCGAGATAGGCCTTGGATTGCTGGCGCACGATGTCAACCAGGTTCCCCATCGCTAAGTTCACGTCAATCAGGTGCAATCCCCAATCCTGCAGCACCATCCCGTTGAACACCAAGTCTCCAGCGATGTCGCGTGCGCGCACGCCTGTCGGATCGGAATCTACTGTGATGGCAAGATAAGATCCGTGCTCATTTGAAACGCACTCGGCGCTAAGCATACCCGGAACACTCACAAAAATTGTATCAATGGGCTGCGACGGCGTGACCCAGGAGGGTGGATCCGCCGATACTCCGCTCACGATATTGCCGCCCATTCCGGCGGGCAAATACGCGTGTAACTCCCCGCTGCCTCCGCCGAGTGCCGCAGGATTTGTGCATCCGGCGATCAGGCCCTCCCCTTTCACGCGGCCAAAACGGCTGTTCGCCGGCGGCGGCGCGTTCGCTCGGAAAGAGACATACGTGATGACGCATCCTGTTTGGGTGTGGGACCGGCACAACGGAATGTGCTGGAAAGCGCCGCCTACCTCCTTCCCCTTTGGCACCGAAAAATTTGTTCCCAGCAACATTGCGGAAATCAAACGCGACTGCACCGGCGCGCCATCAATTTCGTCTTGGATCAGTCGCATCAATATGCTGGCGCCCTGCGAGTGCCCAATGAGGACCACGCCCCTGCCGTGGTTATCATGCTCGATATAGTAATGCCACGCATCGGCCACATCGTTGTAGGCCACCGCTCGTTCCCGCTCGATCACCTCTGGCGTGGGCGGCACGCCGATCAATGCTGCGCGCAAGGCCGTTAACGTCACTTGCCGGTAAAGCGGTGCATACAGCCGGCACTGCGATCCGAACCGCGCAAACTGGCTTCGAACCACGCCTTTTTCCGCTAGCCCAAGCGTCATGTCACTGTTGGGCGTGGGCTGCGCGGAAATCGTGGGATAGACGTAAAAACAATCTATGGCAGCTTTGGGATTAGGCGCGTACCTCTCCAGCGTTAACCCCCCGTTCGCTGAGACGATCGTCGTTGTCAGATCGACCGTGCAAGAATCCTGCCGCCCAGGTCGGCATATCCATGTGTTCCCGTTGCTATAATCGTTCTTTGCTGGCATTGGCGGTAGCGAAGATGTCGCAGCGCTGGCAGGCTTGGCCTGCTCCTGTGATTGGGCGTTTGCCGGTACAACGGAAAATACCGCAATTGAACAAACCCCTATCAGTGGGAGAGCACGAAAGGCCCAGAGAATTTGGGCGCGGAAAAACTTAGAGCGATTCATGTAGACGCACATCTTATTCCGCGTCCAAAAGGCGAGTCAATCGAGCGGCATGCTGCCGTTGACGCAGATTTAAGTTGGCCGTCGTGGTCTTCTGCCACCGGAAGTGGTTCACCAGGGCTCTCGTTTAACGCCGATCGGCTATGATAATTATCTTCGCGGGTCGTTATCGCCCGGCGTGATCAGCGTGTCCGTAATCACAAGCTCATCGACATGCAGACGTTTCACCTTCAACTCTTCAATCTCGAGGCCGCCAATCTGCGCACGCCCGACTCTCAACATTCCAATCACAAGACGGCCGATCGCTAACACTCCCACCGCCACGGCGCCCAACGCTAACGCGCCAACCGCCAGCGCGCCGACAGCCCCATTCTTCGCGCGAAGCCGCTGGATACGCGCGCCGCCATTCTCGGACTCTTGCAGTTCGTTCCAGATTCTTTCGGTCATCTTAGCCTCACTTTGCCGTACGCACTCGTCGCGCGCCGAATCCATTATTTGATGGGGAAGCAGTCAAGATCGTTAGCAAATTGAAGAGGCCCCGCGTACCGTTTCCTGATTTCAGATTCGGTCTGGGCCTCTTTTCCCAAGGTGCGCAGCATGCGATGAGACAAAACCAATTTCTTCACATGGGCTTGCTGCGCAATTTCACCGATCACCGAAGGAGGCATGTGCAGGTTCCGCTCCACTCCCGTAACGCCTTCCGGCACCGCGTTGTGCGCCACGAACAAATCCGCATCCGTCGCCAATTTCACCAGCCCGGCACCTTCGCCGTTGGTATCTCCACTGAAAACGATCACTTTGTCCCGCGTTTCGATTCGCCAAGCCAGCGCCGGAACGCCTCCATGAATCACGCGCACAGCGGATGCCGAAAGGTCGGCATTATGAAATACAGCGATTGGCGTAGAGCCCGCCTCCACGTTGTGCGGCCGCATTTTGTAACTACCATCTTCGCCCGGCTCCAAAAGTTCGCTGAGGTAGCGGTAAGCGCCGTGCTTGTCTCCGAAAAAATCGCTCACAAACTCGGTAGTCGACGGCATGAAATCATTTCCAGGCGGACCGTAGATCGGTAGCGGATTTTTGCGGTCTTCAAACCATGACGACTTGATCAGCGCGGAAAAATCCCCGCTATGATCGACGTGAAAGTGCGAGAAAAAAATCACATCGAGCTGCGACATTTGTGCGCCACTTTCGCCAAACCTCAGCGCGCTTCCTCCGCCCGCATCGATTAGCGCTTTGGCTTGCCCATCTTCCCACACTAAGTAACTGCTCGAAGCCCGCTTGTCCTGAAGCTCCGGCCCTCCGGAGCCAAGCACTTGCACCGCGACACCCTGCGTGCCACAGGTTTGCGCGGCGACGGACGGTAGGAGAGAACAAGCCAGGAGAAAAGCTAGGACAGGAAGTAGCGACGGCCATAAGCCTTGAAAGCTCTGCGAAATATGTGCCGGAATGCTTGAGCGTATACCGGAACGAATTTTTCTGTTCCACATGACTTATTTCTACGCTATTTCGCTGTGGAAATTCCACTTGTTGCGGGACTTCCATAACTTCTGCGGAATGGCGGCTAGTTCGTTTGGTCGCCTGTTTTCTGGAACTCAACAGTCAGCGTCATGTGTGACGCCGTCGGTTTTCCACCCGAGAGCCCGGGTTCAAATACCCACAGAGCCACTGCTCGTTGCGCAGAGGCTTGCAGCATGCGTGGGCCGGATATGGGTTTTACTTCAACCAGGTTGCCTTTTTCGTCGATCAGCGCGTCCAATTTCACCACCGGGTCAATGTCCAAGCCTTCGGCCCAGGCAGGAATGTCCGGCTGAGTTTTTGACACAATTTTCGCCGGGATGTTCTCCGCGTTTTTCGTTTCGTTTGAGTTTCGATGTATGGTGTGCCCTGCTCCGCCTTGCTCAGAGTTCGCCGAAGGCTCAACAAACCTAGGTTCCGATGATGCGTCGGAATCCGTGCCTTTGCCGGATCGCGCTACGTCAGAGCCCGTAGTCGCCGGACTTTCACTTTGTGCGACTGCAACGCCGTCCTTTTGAGATTCGGTAAGCGGCTTAGCGTTCTGTGATGTTCCACCAGACGCTGGTCCAGTATTATTCGCGCCGGCAACCCCTGCGGCCGGCGGAGTTTGCGACGCCTGTGCGGCAACCGCTGGCGCCTGTTGCGCTGTTTGCGCAGAGAACGCGGATAATCGATTGTCGATGCGCGCCGGAGAACTCTTCGCGTGCCAAACGCCGGCTACCAGCACAACCAAAACAGCAGCAGCGGCTCCGACATAGAGCGGATTCTGCTTTGCCAAGAATTCGCGAATCTTGCCAACCGTAGAAAATACCGAAGAGAGTGCCGTTGATTTGTCCGCGGCTTCCGAACCTGTCTGAGCAGCTTGGTTCGCGGCAAGCGCGCCTGTCCCCGCGGCACTTCCAGCATCTTTTGTCGCTTTCGCCGGAGTTTCACGCCGAGCCTTCGACTTACCATCCATGGAAGCCAGCAAGGCAACCAGCTGAGCATCCCTGGCTTCGTCCCAATCAGGCACGGCGTCGTTTGCATCAGCTCCATGGGCGCTTTTTGGCGGCGCAGGAGAAGTCTCTGTCGCTTCAGGTAAAGGAGCGGCGGCAGCCGGGGAAGCAGTCTCCGGATTTGCGACAGAAATTCCTTCGCTGGCCGGAGCCCAGGATTCCGCACTCGGTATGGGAGCCGAATTCGACATCACTTCTTCAATTGCTTTTTCCGCCGCGGGCTTCGGCGCGCTGGTGGGAGGCTGTTCCGCCGGTACTTCCCAAAATTTCGGATCGGAAATGGTAAATTCCAAATCCGTATAGCCGGCTTGGCGCGACCCCAATACCTTGCACAGAATTTCTCTTCCGGACTTGTCATTGCGCAAAAAGACGCATTGCCCCGGCGAAACTTTCGCCTCTAGCTTCAGTACCGCGCCATTGTCAGAGACGAGCATTGTCTTCGTCGTCTCAGTAAATAGCTCCCGGCGCTCTGCTCCCTCCACGGTCTTCGACCCTTGAACCGTGACCGGAATTTCAAGCACGGTTGCTTGCGCAGTTTGTACGGGATCAGCCATTCGTTTTCACACACCCTACGGGATTTAGAGCCTTTTCCACCTCGCCCAGCCCTACCCTTGAACCATCGTTGGCGCGAGTTTCCGCTTTCCATTTTCCGCTCCGCACACAGCGGTCGCAATAGTACAGCGCCAACCAGTAACCATCGGTCGCTGGAAAGAGGGTCGTTCGTGCAAGGGGAAGGTAGATCTGGGGAAACCCGGAATTAGCGAGGTGCCTTCCGTTCGCTTCTGGTTTCGCAAGGAAAGGCGCCTTTTCCGGCGCTACCCTGTTCATCCTTGGGCGCCAAATCTTTCGGCGGCGCGCGCTTTCGCTCTAGCAGCCTCTTCTTGTCGACTCTTGGGCGGCGCGTTCGTTTCAAGCGACTTCAGCAAGCGCATGGACGCTTCCGCGATTTCCTCTACCGCGCCAAGGAAGGCCGCTTCGTTCGCCTTGGAGGGCTTGTTGAATCCGCTAATTTTTCTCACGAATTGCAAGGAAGCGTCCCGAACCTCCTCCGGAGTGACCGGTGGTTCAAAATTAAAAAGCGTTTTGATGTTTCTGCACATCGACAAATCTCCTTGCGAGTCTGTGTCAGTGAAATTTCTTCTCCAGCGCAGGCAACGTCTCCACCAGTACGTGGCCCATAATGGCAAGACTGCGTGGATCCACTTTGTCCAACGTATCTGCAGGCGTATGCCAATAGGTCGGCTCGATGTCGAAATCGATAATGTCGCACCCTGGCACGCCGCGGCGAATGAACGAGAAATGATCATCTCCACCGACAGTATAAGGTTCATCCAAAAAAACCTTTTGATATCCGAGACGCGCCGCGGTCGACCAGATTAGATCCACGAGCCATGGCGTCGAACCTGTATCACGCTTTATCCTCAGATCCGACGACCCGATCATATCGGCGAGAATCATCGCTTTCACGCGTTCAAGGTCTCCCGCTAGCGCCATACTCGCGGCCATCTCGCGGCTGCCAAAAGTGCTGTTTGTATCCATCCATTGCACGCTGCTTTTGTCGGTCCAGTTATTCTGCGCTTCTTCTCCGTCGAAAAAAACAATCCACACGTTCAGCGCGCTCTTTGCCTGCCGGCTGCAAAAAACGCGCGCCAGTTCCAGCATCGTGCCGGTACCCGAGCCCCCATCGTCCGCGCCTACGAAGTTTGCCATGCGCAATGTGTCGTAATGCGTGGTGTAGAGAACGATGTCGCGACCCGTGCCAGGAACCTTGGCAATGATATTTTCCATCGCGATATCACCAAGCGGCGTCGAGCCGTTAAAATTGTGCTGCTCCAGCTGACAGCCAAAACTTTTGAGTTGCCCGACGATGTAAGCCTGCGCGCGGTGAATGCCATCCGACCCTGGCGGACGCGGTCCGATTTCCACTAATTTGCGAACGTGTTCAAAAGCTTTTGCGCCGTCAAACCCGCCCGTAGTAGATGCCGGTGGCGCCGCTGCCGGAATCGTAGCTTGCACCACAGCCGACTCGGTAGCCGCAGGTGAGCGACTTACACCACCCGAGCGGCTATCGCAGCCCGCAAGGCACAGCAACACCAGACCCACATAACGGAAACGCCTTTGCGCATCCCTTGATTCAAGTGCATTGCACTAACATACATGACCGAACGCATTTCCGTCATGGGCGCATTGATTTGCCTGATTTTTCGAAGCGCCATTCGACTCAGCGTATAATCCGGCGATGTCTTCGGCATCAGTTTCCATCGAACAGGCCTCGCGTGAAAAGCGGCTGGCGGCCCTGGCCTCCATCGGCTCGGCGGTCGTGCTTGTCACGCTGAAGGTCTTTCTCGCCGCACTCACCGGCAGCTTGGGAATTCTATCCGAAGCGTTGCACTCGATTCTCGACCTGGTAGCGGCGGTGATCACTTATCTCTCGGTTCGCGTCGCTGACAAGCCCGCCGATTCCGACCATCTTTACGGCCATGGAAAAGTGGAAAGCTTCTCCGCTTTCGTGGAAACCGGGCTCCTACTTTTCACCGCGGTTTACATCATATGGGAAGCCATTCAACGCCTCATCTTCCACTCTGTCGAAGTTCACCCCAGCTTCACCGCCATTCTAGTTCTCGCCGTAGCCATGGGCATAGATTTCGTCCGTTCGCGCGCACTGAATCGCGTGGCCAAAAAATATCCCAGCGAAGCGCTGGAAGCTGACGCGCTTCATTTTTCCACCGACGTTTGGAGCACCTTCGTAGTCATCCTCGGCATCAGCGGCGCATTGCTCGGGCAAAAGTATGGCATCCCCTGGCTGGGCAAACTGGACGCCATCGCCGCGCTGGGCGTCGCCGGAGTAATTATCTGGATCGGTTCGCGCCTCGGTAAACGCACGGCCGACGCACTTCTCGACGTTGCTCCCAGCGGTTTGCGCGAACGCATCACCGCCGCTTTGGACAAAACCGAAGGCGTCTTGCGCACCGAGCGTGTGCGCGTGCGCCGCGCAGGCCAGCGTTATTTTGTGGATGCGACTATCAGCGTCCCGCGCACAGCGAGTCTGGAGCAAGCCCACGCCGCCAGCGAAACGGTAGAAAAGCGCATCAGCCAGATTGTTCCCGCTGATGTTGTAGTCCACGTGGAACCACGCGCGCGCAAAAATGAACATTTATTTGAAACCATCCGTGCCATCGCCCAGCGCCGCGGGCTGGCCATCCACGAAATATCGGCGAATCACTACGACGGCCACCTCTTCATCGAACTGCATCTGGAAGTCGAAGAGGGATCCAGCCTCCGCGAAGCCCACCGCCGCGCCACCGAGCTTGAAAACGAAATCTTAAAGGCCACCGAACCGGGCGCCCATGTAAACATTCACATCGAGCCGTTGGGAATAAAGATCGGCAGCGCCGAAGAAATGAAAGACCTCTCGCGCGCAGTTCAGGACTTCCTGAATTCGCTCAAATCCGAATATCATGAATTAACCGATTGCCACGACGTGCGCGTGCGTAGCGCCGATCACAAAATCCTAGTTTCTTGCCATTGCGCCATGGACGGAAGTCTTCCCATCACCGACGTTCACGACATTACCGCCGCATTGGAAGATCGCGTAAAAGAAAAATTCCCACAAATTTTCAAGCTAACCATCCATCCCGAGCCGGTGGAAGACGCTTAGCTCGAGAGCCTCTGCGCCAACGCCCGCCCAGCAAAAACCTGTGCCGCCAGCGCAATCACCGCCGGGAAACATTCCAGCACGTAGCGCGGCTCCGGCGTTTCCACAAAGGTGGTGAAAAACGCCGTGCGAATAATAATGAATGCAACTAGCAACGCCATACCCGGCTGGCGCCGTGTAATCCAAGCCCCCACTACTGCGAGCGCCAGGTAAATAAAATTCACCACCAGTAGAGCGAGCGTCACCAGAAAATCCGGTCGATCGTCCTCCCATTCCACACGTACCGGACGAAGATGCCCGGAATACGGCAGCAGTTCAAGACGAGGCGTGAACCACAAAGTAAGTGCGCGCAAAAATGGAATTTTCAGATACGTGCGCAACGGATGGCGCGAAGTTCTCTCGCGGGCAACTTCACGAAATTGCCGGTCCAGCGCCGGACCCACCGTCAACTCTTCGTTATAGTGGTCCA
This sequence comes from Binatus sp. (SeqCode), assembly GCA_035602755.1. Lineage (GTDB taxonomy): Bacteria > Acidobacteriota > Terriglobia > Acidiferrales > UBA7541 > Palsa-295. The sequence continues at coordinate 169,311 of DATNLR010000066.1, forward strand.
ACAAATCGGAAACTCGATCGCGTTCAGCAGGCGAGTCAAACGCTGTAGCCGGAATATCGTCCAGCGAAATCTCTTCCACATTTATTCTCCATTGCGTCAGATACACGTCGCGGAAATGCCACAGCCATGTATTGGTCCACTGGTTGAAACCAAGCGGCGTGTATTCTCCAGGCAGCTCGCTGTAACGTGGCGCTAGGAATTGAACGTCGTGCAATGTGCGCCAGTTCCGTGCAGCCCAGGGAGCCAGTGGCACTAGGACTCCCACCGCGAGCAAGAGACCCGCGCGCAAAAGTTTCGGCCAATTCGCCGGCCGCCACCACTGAATCGCCAGCACCAGACCCGCGGCAAAAAGCAGCAGAGGCGTTTCGGGACGCACGAGCGTGCCAAACCCAACAACCACCCCAGCCAGAAACCACCGATTCAGGAGTCCCGGCGCAAAGCTACCCTCGCGAAAGTCGCTGATTTCTCTGCCCAACTCCGTTTCCATTAAAATTAAAATCGCCAAGGTGGTCAGAAATATCGTCAACGTTTCAGTTAGCACCACCGCCGTATAATTTGCAGTAAACGGGCAGAGCGCCGCGAGCCACAATCCGGCGAGCGCTACGCGTCTGCGAGCCCTCTCCGGCGCTAGCCGCGAAGCGATGAGCGCAATGAGGAAACAGGTAGCCATATCCAGAACCGCTTGCGCCAGCATCACAGCGCGCGGAGAATTTCCAGCGAACGCAAACACCGCGGCAAGAAATGCCGGATACCCGGGCACCCGCATGTCCACTGGCGTGAGCTGGCCATTCACCGGGAATCCGTAAACTCCCTTCTTCAACCAATTCCAAGCCAACTCAATGTAGAATGGGGCATCACCCGAGTCGGTGACGGGGAACTTCCGTACGAAGAACACTCGCAGGGCCAACCCAGCTAATACAGCGAGGCCAGTATTTACGCGCATCTTAGTGTGTTGGGTAATTGACACCATCTCAATGGACGGCTAGCTTGGATTGTCCCGATGCCTGAACGCAAGCCCATTTTCTACGACCAGGAGCGTCGCCGCTGGCGCCGCACTCGCCGCGTGCTGGAAATCACCGGCGGCTTTCTGGCCATCGTTCTCATAATTTTCCTGATTAACGTCGGCCGCAATCCCGAGCTCCCCGATATTTTACAGGCCGACACGCACGCGGGCCTTCATGCCGTTCGCGCGCATCTGCCTCTTTTAAGGCCCAAGCCTACTCGCGGCCGCAAACGCAAAATCGCCGCGCTCGGTAAAATTCCGCAAAACTATGATCCCCTGCGCGCCGCATTTTATGAAGAAGACGACGCCTCCAGCCTGGCCTCTCTGCAGTTGCACTATCACGACATCGACTTGTTGATTCCCGACGCGCTCCACGCCGCCTGGCCCGATGGTCACCTGGAGATTGACACCCACACGAAACTCGATGCTTGGATGAAGTCCATGCAGCCCACCGGTCTGGAACTTCCGATCATGTCCATGGTCAACAACTACAACGGAAAAGACTGGGCTATCAAAGACATGGCGGACATGCTCGCCCATCCTGCGGCGCGCGACCGCCTGGTTAAAGAACTCACCGATTTCGTAAGCTCGCAGCACCAGCCCGGCCTGGTCGTGGATTTCGAGCAGGTCCCGAAATCCAGCATGCCGGACTTCAATCGTTTCATTCACGATTTAGGTGAATCGCTGCGCGCCTCGAATCTGAAATTGATGGTCGCGCTCCCCGCTGCGGACTGGACCTACGACTACAAATATCTGGCAGCACAAAGCGACGCAATCATCTTCATGAATTACGATTTCCATTACTCGACTTCCGACCCTGGCCCGATCACGGCTCAAGATTGGTTTATCACCAACATACAGAACATCCTCAAATTGGTGCCGGCCGAAAAAATTGTGATGGGCATTGCGAACTATGGCTACGACTGGCAGGCAAAAACGAAGACCGCTCCGCATCCTATCGCCCAACCGGTGACGTTCCAGCAGGCCATTGTCACCGCAGTGGAATCAGAGACGGACGTGGAGTTCGATTCCGACTCCTTGAATCCGCACTACTCCTACGAAGACGAAAAAAACAACGTGCACCAGGTCTGGATGCTGGACGCACTCACCGCTTACAACGAGTTGCGCGCCGCCGAGCGAGCCGGAGTACGCGGTACAGCGTTATGGCGCTTGGGCATGGAAGATCCATCGATATGGTTCATATGGGACGCCACTCATCCTGACGACGTGATTCGCAGCAAAGTGCAGGAAGTTCCTCCAGGCTACGATTTAATTTTGGAGGGCCAAGGCGATATCTGGCGTATTACTGCCACTCCGCAAAGTGGCCGACGGGAATACGAATATGACTCCTCCACCGATTTGTTCACCGACGAAACCTTCAAGACCTATCCTCTTTCCTGGCGCATCGATCAGATGGGATACGCCCCGCACAAAATAGCCCTAACTTTCGACGACGGTCCGGACAACACTTGGACGCCACAAATTGTGGACATCCTGCATCAGAAGCAAGTTCCTGCGGCTTTTTTCGTGATTGGCGAGTCCGCGAATCAGTATCCTGGAATCGTCAAGCGTGAATTCGAGTTCGGAAATGAAGTTGGCAATCACACCTTCACGCATCCCGATTTTGAGACGATCTCGAAATCTCAGCTTCAGTTCGAACTAAATCTCACCGAGCTGCTTTTGGAAAGTAATTTGGGAGTGAAAACTCTCCTCTTCCGTCCGCCGTACGGCATCGATCATCAACCGGAAACAGCCAGTGAAATCGCCATGCTTCCTGTTCCGCAGTCCATGGGCTACATCATTGTCGGCGCACAGATCGACCCGCACGATTGGGGAGAAGCAGATGGCGGCGCGCCTCCACCGGTGGACACGATTGTCCAGCGCGTGATGAACGATGCTCAGAATGGCCGCGGAAACATTATCTTGATGCATGATGGTGGCGGGGACCGCAGCCACACCATCGCAGCTCTGCCTCAAATTATCGACGGCCTTCGCGCCCAGGGCTATGAATTCGTTTCGGTCGGAAGCCTGCTGGGCCAAACGCGCGCGCAAGTAATGCCGCCGCTCAGCCATCAGGAATGGCTGCTCGCTCGCGCAGATGCATTCGCCTTCGAAGCCTTCCGTTGGTTCCGCTTTGGCATCGCTTTCATTTTTATGACCGGGATTTTGCTGGTAAGCGGCCGCGCCCTCATTATTGGCTTGCTGGCGTTGGCCGAAAAACTGCGTCCGTCACCGGTGGACCACCCTGAGTACAAGCCCGAAGTCACCGTGATGATCCCGGCCTACAACGAAGAGACCGTGATCGTTGACACCGTGCGCTCGGCGCTCGCTTCTGTTTATCCCCGGCTGGAAATTCTTGTAATCGATGATGGTTCCAGCGATCGCACAGCGGAGTTGGTGCGCGCCAATTTCGGCCGCGACCCGCGTGTGCGCCTGCTGCTGCAGCCAAATCGGGGGAAACCGGCGGCGCTCAATCACGCGCTTGCTGAAGCCACGGGTGAAATTGTTGTCTCTATTGATGCCGATACGATTGTGGACCCCGAAGCCGTTCCACGCCTGGTTCGGCATTTCGCAAATCCAAAAGTAGGCGCGGTCGCGGGAAACGTAAAGGTAATGAACCGCAACAAGTGGCTCACACGTTGGCAAGCTCTCGAATACATCACCAGTCAGAATCTGGAAAAACGCGCGTTCGATCTGCTGAATTGCATTCCGGTGGTGCCTGGCGCCGCTGGTGCCTGGCGCACGGATTTGCTTCGAGCGAACGGCGGATTTTCAGGCGACACGGTAGCGGAAGATACCGATCTCACACTTACCATCCGGCGAAATGGTTGGAAGATTTTGTATGACGAAGAAGCTATCGGACGCACGGAAGTTCCCGATACTGTGGAAGCTTTGATTCGCCAGCGATTCCGCTGGACTTTTGGAACGCTGCAAGCCGTCTGGAAACATCGCGACGCAGTGGGCAAACCTCGCTATGGCACGCTCGGCTGGATCGCGATTCCGAATATTTTCCTTTTCCAGATTATTCTTCCGCTGGTGTCGCCGGTCATCGATCTTCTGTTTATACTTTCCATCGCTCTGTGGGGTCTCGCGCAACTCCGCATCGCCCGTTTGCCGCAGCTGTGGACGCTTCAGGACGTCGAGCGCTCCTTGATTTTCTTCGCCATCTTCATGGTCATCGACCTTTTAACTTGCGTGGTCGCCTTCGCGCTGGAGAAAAACGAGGATTGGACGCTATTAGCGCCTCTAATCCTGCAACGCTTCTACTACCGCCAAATGATGTACGTCGTGCTATTCCGCGCATTAAAAGAAGCCGTCCAAGGACGTCCCGTCGGGTGGCGTGGCGTGGAACCCCAAATACCCACCCCCGTCGTCCAGTCTTGAACGGGTTGGATCGATGAATCGCAGAGAATTCATGCGCTACGCCGTAGCGGCGGCGCTGACGGGCGTGCCGCTTCCGAAATCGGAACAATCCCCGCAAATTGCATTCACGTTTGATGATCCATCCGGCACGCAACGGGCCAATCTCGGCTGGCATCAGATCAACGAGAATATTTTGGCCTCTCTTGCCAACCATAAGATCAAATCGGCGCTCTTCGTTTGCGGCATGCGAGTGGACAATGGAGATGGACGGCAATTGGTAGCCGACTGGGACCGTGGCGGACACCTCATTGCCAATCACTCCTACTCACATCTTGACTTCAACTCTGGCGACACCACCTTGGCCGAATTCGAAGCCGATGCTCTGAAGAACGAACCCCTGATTCATCCCTGCGATCATTTCACGCGTCTATTTCGCTATCCATTCTTCAAGGAAGGCGACACCACGGACAAGCGCGACGGAATGCGTTCCTTCCTGAAAGAACACGGCTATCGCATCGGTCGAGCGACAATCGACGCTTCCGATTGGGCCATTAGCGCCAGGCTGGAGAAGCGGGTAGGGAACAATCCCAAGGCGGACCTCAGAGATTACCGGGATTTTTTCCTCCAGCACATTTGGGAGCGTGCCCAATTTTACGAATCGCTAGCCCATCGTGTGCTCGCGCAAGCCGTGCGACACACGGTTCTGCTGCACCACAACCCACTCAATGCATTGTTTTTCAGCGACTTGATCGGAATGTTCGTTAAAAATAAGTGGAAGCCTGTGGACGCAGACTATGCATATAGGGATCCTATCTACGATCTCCAGCCCAAGACCTTACCGGCTGGTGAGAGCTTGATTTGGGCTTTGGCGAAAGAAACCGGGAAGTTTGAAGGCCAGCTTCGTTATCCGGGAGAGGATGAGGTCTACGAAAATCCCAGAATGGATGCCCTGCACTTGTAACCGCAAGCCTGATACGAAGCCTTCTTTGCTCTAGTTCCATTCATAGTCGGCACTTTGAACCTTCGTCCAAAATCCCCTGCTGAGTCCCGCTACAAACAAAAAAAGTGCGGAGACATGTTGGACCGCAACTTTTGCGAGCTATGCGGGTTTAGGAGGCCGGATAGGAAGAAATTCGAGCCGGGCGTGGTGGAAAGGGTACTAGCGGTTCTCGTTTCGAATTGACACCTCGCCAAAGCTCGGATTATAGTTTCCTCACTTATTACTGCCCTTGTAACCTGGCTCTTGCAGAGGCCTGTAGTAAGCCCGTTTCGGGGCTAAATGGTTGCTCGTTCACAATTGGCTCAGAGGATGGCGCTCACCAATGCTCGTTCCTGCATAGTCAATTTGAAAGCGCGCTCTGGGCATGAACTGTCGACCTGCAAGAAGTTTAGGGACGTAGGTTAATACAGCACAAATTTTCGCTATCGATCGCTCTCAGAAGTCGAATTGCAAATAAAGTTCCGAAAAGAGGAGATAACTATGAAATCGGGCCAGCCAAGTTATAAGTTCGCTGCAAAGTGGGTTGTGTTTCTAGTTTTGCTCATGCTCCCAAGTCTTGCTTGGGGCCAGAAAAATAAGGGCGGTAGCAGCGGTGGCGGGTCGCATGCGTCGGCGCCAGCCAAATCTTCGGCTCCTGCGCATTCGAATACGAGTGGGGGCGCCAAGACCACCGCCGGTGGCTCGCATACAACCACGGCCGGCGGGGGCGCCAAGACTACGGCTAACGGTGGTCACACAACCACCGCTGGCGGTGCTAAGACCACTACTGCCGGCGGCGCTAAGACCACCACAGCGGGAGGAGCCAAAACAACTACAGCGGGTGGCGCAAAGACGACTACTGCCGGTGGCGCAAAGACCACCACAGCGGGAGGAGCCAAATCGACTACTGCCGGCGGCGCTAAGACCACCACTACGGGCGGAGCCAAATCGACTACTGCCGGCGGCGCTAAGACGACCTCTACGGGCGGAGCCAAGACAAACACTGCAGCCGGTTCTAAGACCAATGCCGCTGCGGGCAAGACAAATACCGCTGGCGCCAAGGGCGCTAGCAAGACGGTCACAACCGCACATGGAAATACGAAAACTTTAAACAGCTCGGGCAAGACGACGAGCGTCACGACCAAGAGTGGGAATAAAGCGAGCTTCACCTCCAGCGGTAAGGTCGGCACGGTCCACACCAAAAGCGGCGCAACCATCAATCACGGTGCCAACGGCAGCCGAACCGTCAGTTCACGGCGAGCGGACGGCAGCCGAGTAGTAAGCACCGGAAGAGGCCGAGGTTACACAGAACATAGCTTCTCACGCGGCGGCCACAGCTACACAAGCCGAACCTACTACCGAGGTGGCCACGCTTATGCGCGTGCCTATGGCAGGGGCTACTATCACGGCGGGTACTACAACCACTACTATCCCGGACGCTACTGGGGCGGTGGCTATTATGGCTGGGCTTACGGCGGATGGGGCCCAGGGATCGGCTGGGGTTGGGGATGGGGTGGAGCGCCGTGGTTCGGTTTCTATGGCTATTACTTCAACCCGTATCCCGTCTATGCAGCTCCGGCATTCTGGATCACTGATTACTTGATCGCAGCCAATCTTCAGGCTGCCTATGCTGCTTCGGCGGAAGCCAATGCCACGGCAGCGGCAAACGCTAATGCCGGAGCAGGCGGTGATGCAGGCGCAGCCGCCCCGGCGGACGGTGGCGGAGGTGGCGGTGCTCAGAGTGCCGTCGTTCTCACACCGGAAGTGAAGCAGGCTATAGCGGACGAAGTGAAAGCGCAAATCGCGGCCGAGCGCGATGCAGCTGCTGCACAAGCGAGCGGAGCCAGTGCTCCGGCCACAGCCTCGCCAGCACCAGACGCGTCACAGTCAGCCTCAGCCACTCCGCCTGAAGTCGTGCCGGACGCGCTGAATCCCAACAATCGCACTTTCATCGTGGCCGATGCCCTCAACCCGCAATTGCCCGACGGCACCGAGTGTTCGTTGACCCAGGGCGATGTTCTTACGCGCATCGACGACACCCCGGACTCCAACAACAACGTTAAAGTGCTTGTCAGCGGCAGCCAGAAGGGCGACTGCAGTTCCGGTTCGCAGCTTGCCGTCTCGCTCGATAGCCTGCAGGAAATGCACAATCATTTCCGCGAGCAGATCGATGACGGTCTCGAACAGCTGGCGAAGAATCAGGGCAAGAACGGCATGCCTGCCGCTCCGGCCGGTTCGGCCGTTTCCAAGCCCAACCCCGAAGGTCAGGCAACGCCCGATCCTAATGCCGCAGCCGATTTGCAGAAACAACAAGAAGAGGCTGACCAGGCTGATAAAGACGTCCAGGTAGCCCAAAACGATGGGATCAGCAATTAACGGCGCTTAATCCCATTTACGAGAGCGAAGTGTTTACGGGACTGGGAAAGTCAGCGCTAAGAGCTGGCTTTCCCGGTTAGCTTTACGCAGCAGGTGAGAGCTGATGGAATCGGAATCAAATTTCGTGTCGCGGATTTGTTGACAGGACTCATCCGCTTACCTATAGTTACGGCGTTTTATTCGAAGGGATGCTCCCCCGCTCCCCGAAAAAAATTTCTTTCTAGTGAGGGAAGCCTATGTTCTCGCGCCCAGCAATCTTTAAGTTAAGCATCGTGGCAGCCTTGGTGTTTGCATCCCTCGGCCTCAGTCCCCGCGGCGCGGCCCAGGGACTTCAACAGCAGTTGGAATCAACCTACGCGCTCACCAAGCCCACCGACGACAAAAGCGACATCGTCACGGCCGGCGCCGTTTTGATTCTCCAAAAAGACAAGATCATCATGTACAGCACCGCGAACCAGGTGCTGCCCCAGAACACGTATAAAGCCGGAAAACTCTCCGAGGGCGCTTTCGGGGTGCACGATAACGTGCAGAAATTTGGCAGCTTCATCGGCCATCCGGCCCCTCAACAGGCGCAGACGCAATCGCGGCACTTCGTTACCGGCGAAAAATTCTGGGTCACCGGCATCGCCACCCAGTCAGATGGCGTCGTTTTCACATTGTTTAGCGATGCCTATAACGATGTGCGCTATCAATGCACACTCAAATTTGTTTATCCCAAAGGCTCCGCGCCCTCAACGGACGACGTGCTGAAGACCGTCGCGGAAGTTTTCAAAGTCCAACCGGATGATTCCGCAAAGTCCGACGACAAGGGAAACGCACAGCCCGCTGCGGACCAAGCACCGGCAGCAGATGCGGCTCCCGCGGCGGACGCGAATCAGCAGCCTGCAGCCGAGGCGCCTCCTCCAGCCCCGCCAGCTACTGTTGATAAAGGTCAAACTCCCGATCAGGTCATCGGCATACTGGGCCAGCCGGAGAAGATCATCAACTTGGGCACCAAACAGATCTATGTGTATAAGGATCTGAAAGTCACCTTCGTGAACGGTAAGGTAACTGACGCGCAATAAACCGCAACAATTCGGCGACGGGCGGCGCACCAGGCTAACTAATTTTTTAGTGCAACCAGCCGCCTTTTGCTAGAATCAGATTGTTGGTTGGGCTGCATCCCGAACCTGGGAGTGGCACCGGAGGTTTACATGAGTGTTGCACCGCGTGCGGGCAACGGTAAAATTACCGTGCCTGACATTCAATCCCGCAAATTCAATTCCAGCTCTGGCTCTCCCGCAACAAAAAAGAAAATCACTTGTTTGACGGCCTACGACTATCCCACCGCGTGTCTGCTCGACGAAGCCGGCGTTGAAATATTGCTGGTCGGCGATTCTCTAGGCATGGTGGTCCTGGGCTACGACAGCACGCTGCCCGTCACGCTCGAAGAAATGTTGCACCACGTCCGCGCCGTCCGTCGTGGCACGAAGCGGGCATTGTTAGTCGCCGATATGCCTTACGGCAGCTTCCACGTCTCGATCGATGAATCCATACGCAACGCCATGCGCTTGGTAAAAGAAGGCGGCGCCGAAGCCGTGAAGATCGAAGGCGGCGAACGCCGTTTGGAATTAATCGCGCGCCTGGTCGAAGCCGAAATTCCTGTGATGGGCCACGTTGGCCTCACGCCGCAATCGATCAACGCTCTGGGTGGATTTCACGTGCAAGGCAAATCCACTGACGCTGCGCGCCAGCTCGAACGCGACGCTCGCGCCGTCGAATCGGCCGGCGCATTTTCCATTGTGTTGGAATCCGTTCCGCGTGAAGTCGCCGCCCGCATTACTGACAAGCTCCACATTCCCACCATCGGCATCGGCGCCGGACCCGATTGCGATGGGCAAGTTCTCGTGTTCCACGATCTGGTCGGTCTCACCATTGGTCACCAGCCGAAATTCGCGAGGCAGTATGCCAATCTCGGCGCCGAGATTTCGCGCGCCGCGGAAGCATATTGCAACGATGTGCGCGACGGCAGCTTTCCATCCGACGCGGAATCTTTCCATTCGCCGGCCGAATTACGCGAACAACTTCTGGCGCGCCAGCGCACCTAAACGATTCTGCTGGTCCGAAACGCGCTTCGCATTCGGAAGGAGACAAATTCGCATGAACCTCGCAGACTTCCAACGCTTGTATGACTACAACTCCTGGGCCAACCGTCGCACTCTGGAAGCTTGCGTGCCGCTCAGCGACGAGCAATTCACGCGAGACCTACACTCCAGCTTTCGCTCCGTGCGCGACACCCTCGTTCACATTCTTCTGGTGGAATGGTTGTGGCGTGAGCGGTGGTTGGGACGTTCGCCTGACAAGTACCCGCCGGCAACCGATTTCCCCACGCTGGAAGCGGTCCGCCGCCGCTGGGCTGAAGTAGAAAGCAATCTTCTCGGCTACCTCTCTTCGCTGAAGCCTGAAGATCTCGATCGCGTGATTGAGCACAAGACAACCGCCGGTGTTCCGCAGGCCGCGCCGCTCGCGCAAATGTTGCAGCACCTCGTCAATCACGGCACCTACCATCGCGGACAAATTGCCGCCCTGCTGCGCCAGCTCGATGCCAAGCCGATCGCTACCGACTTGATCTTTTTTTATCGCGAGCGAGCCGCGCAGGGCCAAGCATGAACCAGGCGCCAAGTCCGCGAATTTCGCGCGGAACGATCGACTGAGAACCCCTCCCTCGCCAACACCATGGAAATAATTCGCACCATATCGTGGATGAGCCAGGTAGCCCGCGAAGCCCACGCCAAGGAACGCGTCGTCGGTCTGGTTCCAACCATGGGCGCCTTGCACGAAGGGCACTTCTCGCTGGTCCGCGCCGCAAAATCGGAGTGTTCCCCGGTAGTCGTTTCGATTTTCGTAAACCCAAAACAGTTCGGGCCCTCCGAAGATTTCCAGAAGTATCCGCGCGCTTTTGAAGCGGACCGCGCGGCACTGGAAAAGCTCGGAGTCGATTATTTGTTCGCGCCGACTCCTGAAGAAATGTATCCCCGCGGTTTCCGCACCACGGTCGCCGTGGAAGGCCTAAGCGAAAAATTGGAAGGCCGCTCGCGCACGGGACATTTTCAGGGCGTCACCACCGTGGTGCTGAAACTTCTGGAGATCGTGCAGCCCAACCGTGCGTATTTCGGACGCAAGGACGCCCAGCAAGCCCGCATCATCCGTCAAATGGCGTTGGACCTCAATCTCGCCACACAAATCGTAGTGCGTCCAATCCTTCGCCAGGGCGACGGATTGGCGCTATCTTCGCGCAATATTTATTTGAATGCCGAGGAGCGCCGCGCCGCCATGGCCTTGAATCGCTCGCTCGAAGCCGCGCGACAGAAAATCATCGCTGGAGAACGCAGCGCGACGCCTTTGCTGGCAGCATTGCGCCAGGTGATTGATTCGGAACCTGGTGTTGTTCTCGATTATGCGGAAATTGTTGACGCGGAAACTCTCGAGCCGGTGGTGAGCTTGCGAGGCGAATGCCTTATATTAATCGCCGCAAAGCTGGGAAAAACGCGCCTAATTGATAACGCGCTGATCGAGGAAAATAACGGAAGCTTCCGTGTGACTTTGTAGCCCGCTTCTTCTTCCGAGCTATCCCGCCTTGATCGCAGCGATCACTTCGGCGGCATGGCCCTTCGGTGTCACCTTATCCCAAATTCTCCGAATGATTCCGTCCGAACCGATCCAGAACGTCATGCGCACGATTCCCAGGAATGATTTCCCCAGAAAACTTTTCATTCGCCGCGCGCCGTAAGGCTCGATCACTTCGAACTCCGTATCCGCCAGCAGAGGAAAATTCAGCTTATGCTTCAGCTTGAATTTCGTCTGCGCTTCCACATCGTCCCCGCTGCACCCTAAAACGGAGGTATCCAGCTTCTCAAATTCCTTCAGTGCGTCACGAAACTCGGACGCTTCGTTAATTCAACCGGGAGTATTGGCCTTGGGATAAAAATAGAGCACCAAATTCTGCCCGCGAAAATCCTTAAGCGAAACCGTCTTGCCGTTATCAGCTGTCACCGAGAAGTCCGGAGCCTTATCGCCTTCTTTCAGCATTTCGTTTGATCCCTCGATTCGCCTGCGCTACGATTCCGCCAGCACGCGTTTCAAAACGTCGTTCACTACTTGCGGATTAGCTTGCCCGCGCGTTTCCTTCATCACTTGGCCCACGAAAAACTTGAACACGCCTTCGTTTCCCGCGCGATACTTCGAGGTGTTCTCGGCATTCTTGGCCACCACCGCTCGCGCGATTTTTTCGATGGCGCCCGCGTCACTGATCTGAGCCATCCCTTCGGCGGAAATAATATCAGCCGCGTGCTTCCCGCTATCGAACATCGTTGCAAACACTTTCTTTCCGGTGGCTGCGGTAATTTCAGCGCTCTCAATTTTCGCGAGTAATTCCGCCAGCGCCACCGGCGACACCAGACAATCTTCGATCTCTTTTCCGGCTTCATTCAGACGCCGCAATAGTTCCGTCGAAATCCAATTCGCCGCCGCTTTAGTCGGCGCCCCCGCGCGTACCGCCGCCTCGAAATAATCCGCCAACGCCCGCGTCGCGGTCAAAACCTCGGCGTCGTACGGTGTAATCCCGTATTCCTTCAAAAATCGCGCACGCTTTACGTCCGGAAGCTCCGGCATCTCGGCCCGAACTTCTTCCACTAAACTTTCAGGAGCCAAAAGAGGCAGCAAGTCCGGATCTGGAAAGTAGCGATAGTCGTGCGCGAATTCCTTCGAGCGCATCTGTTCCGTGCGTCCCGCCGCCACATTCCACAAACGCGTCTCTTGCACGATTTGCCCGCCCGCTTCTAGTACGCCTATCTGCCGTTCGATTTCGTATTCCAGAGCGTGCTGCAAATAACGAAACGAATTCAGGTTCTTGGCCTCCACTTTAGTTCCGAATTTCGGAGCACCGCGCAACCGTACGCTCACGTTGGCGTCGCAGCGCAGCGAACCTTCTTCCATGTTGCAATCGCTCACCTCCGTGTACTCCAACACCTGTTTCAACGTCGTCAAATATGAATACGCTTGAGCGGGCGTCCGTATATCAGGCTCCGACACAATTTCGATCAGCGGCACGCCGCAGCGGTTGTAATCGATGTAGCTCCAGCGGTCTGAATCCGCAAAACCCTCATGCAGGTTCTTCGCCGCGTCTTCTTCCATGTGTACGCGCGTGATTCCCACTCGCTTCACCGCACCATCGAGCTCAAATTCCAAAGAGCCTTTTGTCGCCAGCGGCAATTCGTACATCGAAATTTGATAGCCTTTGGGCAGGTCCGGATAAAAATAATTCTTGCGCGCGAATACCGAGCGTTCGTGAATTTCACAATGCAGCGAAAGCGAAGCCCGAATCGCCAAGTCACGTGCTTTCCGGTTCAAAACCGGCAGCGCGCCGGGCAAACCAAGACACACCGGACAAGTATGGGAGTTCGGAGCGTCGCCAAAGCGCGTCGAACAGCCACAAAAGGCCTTGGTCAACGTTTTGAGCTGCGCATGCACTTCCAGCCCAATCACCGCTTCGTAACGGTCTTTGGTTTCCGGCGCGACACGCGGCCGTTGGTCTGTTGTCCGGCTCATTGCTAGCGCAGAATTATAACATCCGTGCTACCTCAGCGCCTTCTCCGCTAGTCTCGGCCCCAAACGTAATGTATTCCCACGCGGTAATTTCGCCCCAGCGCAGGGTATCCCACCGCATCCTGATACTTCCGGTCAAAAAGGTTCTGCACTTGCGCAATTGCCGAGAGTCCTTTAGCCACCGGAACGGTGGTCGCTGCATCCCAACGCACATAGCTCGGGTCGCTGGTAATGCAGTAGCCTGTACACACGCCGTCGACAGTCACACTATCGAAATCACTGTCTGTGCGCCGCCCCACGTAATACCCCGCCAGGTTAATATTGGCCCAACGGAAATGCGCGTTGGCGATCAAACTCGCCGAGTTGAGGGGTCGTTTGAAGAGACGATTCCCCTGCGCCAGCGCTGGATCCATCAGCGGATTGGTGGTCTTCAGCACCTTCGAATCATCGTAGGTGTAATTGCCCACGATGTTCAACCAATGCAGCGGCTTCGCCTCAATCGTTGAATTGATGCCGTTGGCGCGAGCCAGGTCCGTATTGAAATAGCTTCCATCGAACGCCGGACAGTTCGGATTGGTCGTGACACTTGCAAAGCTAACAATGTCCTGGAACCGGTTGAAAAACGCCGTAGCTGAAAAACGAATCCGGTCCGAAGCCAACACCTGATCGAATCCCACATCCACCGTTCGGCTCCGCTCCGGATCGAGCTGCGGACTGCAATCCGGAGGAAGCAATTCCGGCTCTTTGATTCCCAACCCATAGGAAGCGCGCAACCGCGTGGACCCCCAGAAACCGGAACCATAACGCAAGGCATAGGCCGCGCCCACTCGCGGAACCGCGCGTACGCCATAAAATCCATTGCCATCCACACGCCCGCCCGCAATCATCGTCAGCCGGTGTAGGAGTTGGTAGTGCGCCTCAACATAACCCGCTTGATTGTGCCGCGCAGTCGCACCACCATTTTCCACTTCGAAGAAATAACCAACAGACACCCCGCCATTGGGAAAAAGATAGCTCGATTGCTCGTTCAGCCCCGCGCGATTGAAATCTGACGGGAAAGAACCAAACGGGCCCACGTCAAGGGAATAGGCGCGAGATTCGAATCCGATAATCTGGTGTTGCCAGTCGCCGGTTTGAAAATCCCAGGTCAACCCCGAGGAAAAATTGTGGAGGACGGTGTGTTGTCCAGGCACGAAAAGCGGCGGATCGAGCGCCGTCTGTCCCGGTTGCCCTGCGTCGCTCGAGCTGTCCCGCAACGTCAGGCGCAGCGTGTCCGTGTCGGAAAACTTCCAGCCGAAATTTCCCCACAGCGTTGTATCGCGGAAATAATCGTCCGGGCCCTGTCCGTCGCTGTCAAAATAAGCCCCGCCGGCCGAATAATCGAAGGCCCCCAGGATCCCGCTCAACTGGCCGGAAGTGTGTTGGGTATTAAACGTTCCCCCGTCGGCATCTAGTTCCAGCACCGGCTGGCTGGTATTGCCGCGGTGCGTAAAAATCTGCATCACGCCAGTCATCGCGTCCGATCCGTAAAGCACGCTCGTGGCGCCGTGCACCACTTCAATCTTGTCAATTCCGTCCAGCGAGAAATTAGAAAAATCTACCAGCCCGCCTGGCTGATTCACCGGCACTCCGTCAATCAGCACCTTGGTGTAATCCGAATTTCCGCCATCCAGAAAAAATGTGGTCGAGCCGCCCAGGGGACCGAGTTGGGAAAAACTCACTCCCGGTATTCCCTGTGTCAGCGGCGTCAGCCAAATCTCTCCACGTTGATCAATTTCCTCCCGGGTCACGATGTTCACCAGCGCAGCCGTATTCTCGATCGTGGCGGGTTCAGCGGAAGCGCTCACCACTACGTCTGCTGACATCGGCTCAAGTTGTAGCCGCATGTCCCATGGCTGAACCTGTCCGGCGGCCAGCGTGAATTCTTGCTCTTCCTTCTTGAACGCGTGGTGCTCCACCGTCACGCGATATCGCCCAGGATTGAGTGCCAGCGAAAACCTTCCGTCTGGCCCGCTTCCCGTGTGAACACTCGCCCGCGTTGTACCGAGAGGCTGCGCTGTTACGACAGCTCCGGCAATTGCCGCCTCGCTTGGGTCCGTGAGCGTTCCGTTGATCGTGGCGGTTTGCTGTGCTGGTGTTGCGGTGGGCAGAAAAAACAAAATTCCAAAATAACTTGCGGAAGCAAGAACTAAGAAGCGGAGCAGTCTCATTTTTCCTCCTCTCCCTCTCGCGCGGGAGTTGAAGGTTGTCCTGGCCTCTAAGCTTTGCGCCGTTTTCTTGCGATCCGTCGCCGATTCAAACGGTTCGCCAGCTCAGCACACCGCGTATCTACCAAGATTGAGATTCCGCTCGGTTTCCTGGCTTGGCGGCTTGCCTGGCCCTACCGATCTCCCTCGGTAACGCCAAAACATCAGCGCGGCCTTCCCATCGCAAGTCTTAAATCGCAATTGCTTGCAACTCAAAACCAGCGACAGTGGCAGGCACTGAGAATTCCGCCTTACAGTCGCGCGGCGGCGACGGCTTTTCACCGTCTTCCCGTGCGCGGAGTCTCGGGTAATTGTGAACAGCGCGCCGCATCGTCTGCAGCTCGCCGCTTGCGAAGGTAAATCGCTACCTCGCGACCTAGCTAGACAAAAACTTGTGAACCCTCAGCGCGTCGCTCTCAGAATCACGCGCGGGCGCCCGCTGTACCCGGTTTCCACCTCGAGGGGCGCCTCAAAAACCTCTTCAAGCAATCCTCGTTCGTACACTTCCGCCGGAGTCCCAATCCTGGGAAACTTCCCTTTGTGTACCAGCACGATCCGATCCGAAAATTCCGCGGCAAGATTTAATTCGTGCGTCACTACGATCACCGTGTACCGGTTTTCGTCCGCCAGCCGCCTCAGCCGGCGCAGCAATTCCACTTTTCCGCCGATATCCAGATGCTGTGTGGGCTCGTCAAGCAAAAGCAGTGATGGCTGCTGCGCCAGCGCGCGCGCCAATATTACTCGTTGCTTCTCTCCGCCGGAAAGCTGATCCATCCAACGATCGCGCAACGCGTCAGCCCCCACCTGTGCCAGCGCATTCCCCGCCAGCAAGCAATCCTCGTCCGACTCAAACCGCAGCCTTCTCCCGTAGGGATAGCGCCCCTGCAAAACGTATTCCCACACGCGCAGCGGAAATAAAAGCTCGCTCTCCTGCGCCACCAGCGCGATTTTCTGCGCTCGCACTTTCAGGTCCAGTTCGCTCACTTCCGTACCATCCACTTCGATCCGGCCCGATAGCGGCTTCAACAAACCCGCGAGCAACTTGAGCATCGTGGATTTCCCGCTCGCGTTCGGCCCCAGAATGGCTACCAACTCCCGTTGCTGCGCCTCAAAACTCGCCGGCCCCAAAGTAAATTTCGGCGCCGAACGATCCGTCGCCGCATATGCGTAGCTCGCTTGTTCAACTTTCAACCGCAGGTTGACGTTCCCGCCCGGACGTACAGGTTGCGGCAACGCCACGGCCCCGCCCCCCGCGCTCATCGCATTCTCCGGCGCATCAAATAAATAAAAACAGGCGCGCCAGCCAGCGCCGTCATGGCCCCCACCGGCAATTCCGTGGGAGCCACCACCGTCCGCGCCAAGGTATCGGCCAACACAATCGCAATCGCTCCGCCAATCGCGGCCGTAGGAATCAACATTCGATAATCGGTGCCAAAAAGCATGCGCATCACATGCGGCACCAGAAGCCCCACATATCCAATCGCCCCGCTCACCGAAACCGCGAGCCCGGTAAGCACCGATGCCGCGATATAAACTACAAATTTCACGCGGTTAACGTTTACGCCCAAATGCTTCGCTTCCTGCTCCCCAGTAAGAATCAAATTCAGATCGGACGACGTCGTATACATCGCTCCCGCCGCCACCAGGAACACAAAAAAGAGAAATCCAAGCCATCCCAAGACATTCGTCGTAGGCGGAGGCGCCGTAAGATCGCCCATCAGCCAAAACGCAATGCTCCGCAATTCCGATCCCGTAACCATGGTCAAAAGAAACATGATGATCGCCGAAAGAAATGACGCGGCCACAATCCCCGCCAGCAAAAGTGTCGGACTATCCAGCTGTCCGCCGCGCCGTCCCAAAAAATAAACCGCCGCGATGGTAGACGCCGCGCCCACAAACGCGGCCATCTGAATCGCGCCAACCGTGTGTGGCGCGAGGATCAAACTTACGATCGCGCCCAATGCAGCTCCGCTCGAAACCCCCAACACGTACGGATCGGCCAACGGATTCCGCAGCAGCGCTTGAAACCCCGCACCCGCCGTCGACAGCGATGCTCCCACCAAAACTCCCAGCGCAATCCGCGGCAGCCGTAGCCCAAACACAACTTGCCAGAATTCCACGGGAATTTCTTCGCGACGCCCCGTGGCCGCGTTAAAAAGCGTGCTTACGATATCCCGCACGGAAATCTGATACGCGCCCATGCGCAACGAAATCACGCAGACCACAAACAAAACGCCGCAAAGCAACGCGCAAGTCCCCACAATTCGCTGCGGCGTTAAAGGGCGCAAAAATCACACTCCCTTTCACACCCAACATTCGCAAACAATTCCGTCATCATCCGGCCCTGAGTTTCGAAGCTCTCCCTGCGAGCGCCCGACGAAAACACATCCGGATGCAACGCGCGTGCAATTTGTTCGATCGCTCCGACCAATCCCGGCGAAGGCTTCGTAATTTCGTCATCCACTCTAACCATATGGCCCATTTG
Source organism: Binatus sp. (SeqCode) (assembly GCA_035602755.1). Taxonomy (GTDB): domain Bacteria; phylum Acidobacteriota; class Terriglobia; order Acidiferrales; family UBA7541; genus Palsa-295. The sequence goes on from DATNLR010000066.1 coordinate 187,346, forward strand.
AATCGCCTGCAACGCTTTCCAGCCCGGCCGCGTGCGCAGACGGTTCAGCTCATGATCGCCATTCGATTCCGAATGATTCTCGGTAAACAAAATGTACTCCGGCTGCAGCCGCACAATTTCTTCCATGCTTACTTGTGGCCAATTCTGGTCCGCCACAATCACCGACTCCGCGCCCGCCCATCGCAGCGCATCCGCAATAAACGTGTTCTGCCCAATCGTAATCAGTGGATCTTCCCACACCACAAACAGCACGTGAACGAGCGGCAGCTCCGCCATGCGCGCGTGCACCGCATCCAGCCGCGCTTTCAGTTGCGCCACTAAAGCCGTCCCCTGTTCGTTGGCTCCCATCAAATCCGCCATCCGCGCAATCGAATCCAGCATTCCGCGTACCGTATGCGGATCGCTGGTGTAAACAGAAATCCCCAGCCGCAGCAGCGCGTCCGCTGTTTCCGGACGGTTAATCGAAGTCGTGGCCAGCACCAGATCCGGATGCATCGCCACAATCGCTTCCAAACTCGGAGTCTGCGGCGAGCCGATATGCGGCTTCCACTTCGCCGCCGCCGGCGTGTCGCAAAAAGTCGTGTCCGCCGCGAGTTTGTCTTCCAGTCCCAAGGCATACACCGTTTCGGTCAAATCCGGCGCCAGCGTCACGATGCGCTGCACTGAAAAAGGAATCGCCACCCGGCGCCCCGTCTCATCCGTTACAAATTTCATGGCGCGCTTGAAACCAGGCGCTTGACGCGGCACCGCCGCAGCCGCCTGCATCGCGCCGCCGCAGGCCAAAAAACAAAGCACGCAGAAAAGTTTTCGCCGCTCGCGCGTAAATTATTCCTCCAACAAAAAAGCCTCGCGAATAGAGCGAGGCCCCTCGCCACACCCTCTCTCGCGAAGAGTGTCAGCTTCCACCAGCTCGGGTAGGTTTCCTGACTTTCGGCCGCAATGCCTTCAGCCGATTACAGTGGCGGGACCGTGGCCGATTTTCACGGCCTTCCCCTCGTTTCCGAATCATCGATGGACGTTCGAAAACTTTGTAACCAAGCCAGTTAAGTTGTCTTGGGCGAGTTTATGCGCCCCGCCTTGCACTGTCAATCCAGTGGAACAGATCACAACTGTCCCTTCGAATCATCGCTGAAACTCCGGACGACGCACAGAACAAAAAAGTAAACGGTTGCAATGTTCAGAATGATCGTGAGGACACAGGAGAACCGACTCTCAACTGGAATAAGACTCATCATAAGTATCCAGGGAAGGCCGATGACTAATAAATCGACGCGCCTACCCTCTAAATCGAATACGTGCCACGCGGCAATTAGCAAGAGAGCAATTAGTGCCGCGTAGCTGACGGCCACGATGAGCGCCGAACGCGAATAAAATCTGTTCACAGATTATGGGAAATTCGTAAACGTCCTAGCGGTTCTTCCACTTCGGAGCGCGCTTCTCGACAGTCGCGCGTAAACCTTCCTGCGAATCTTCCAGGTCGGCAAGTTCATTGAGGAAAACCTTCATCGAATTTCGCACGCCTTCGCGCAACGGCAAACCCAAACTACCCAGAATCGCTTTCTTCGCCATCGTCAACACCGGCCCGGACTGCGCCGTAACCTTGGCGCAAACTTCCTCCACTTTCTTCTGCAAATCCTTTTCCGGGACCAACCAGTTCACCAACCCAAGCTCTCGCGCCCGCTCCGCCGACATCGTTTCCGCCGTCAGCACCAACTCCAGCGCCATCTTGGGCCCCAAAATATAAGGTAGCACTGCCGCAGCCAGCGGAGGAAACGCTCCCAGCTTGATTTCCGGTTGCGCAAACCGCGCATTCGGCGTCGCAATCACCAGGTCGCCCAACGCCGCCAGCTCCGCGCCTCCGCCAAAGGCCGGCCCGTTGATCACCACCAGAATCGGCTTGGCCGTTTCCACCATCGCGGAAAACGCGCTGTGAAACGCGTCCAACAACTGAAACACACGCCGCGCCGTATATTCGCCCAACTCGATCCCACCGCAGAACGTTTTCGCCGCTGAATCCAGTACGATGAGTTTTATCTCGCGCGTCTCGCTCACCGAATTGATTCCCGCCACCAGTTCCATCAGCACGCGTTCGTTCAGCAAATTGTGTTCAGGACGGTCCAGCGTAAGCCGCGCAATTTCCCCCTCAATTCGAAATTTCACGAATTGAAAGTCCGCCGTCTTCGGCGCCGCCAGCGCTAACGTCCCCAGCATCTCCGATTCGCGCGCCATCTTATTGATCTGCATGCCTGTGGCTCCGATTTGCTCTTCGCATACGAGCCTAACCCTTTCCAGCGCCCGCATCCACGCGCATCCCAGGCCCTGCGCCCAATCGGGCAAGACCTGTCCGAGGGAACAGGTTGGGCCCGCGCGCCGAAGCCGGAGAGCCGCCCGTCATCTCGCAGCAACGAAGCCCGGCCGAACGCGCATCCGAAAGTCCGTTTAAATCCCGCTCCACCAGAGATTATCGGCCTCGAATTCCTCGGTGCCTGAGAATGTCCCCTAATTCCGCCGCGCATGCTGCGCCAAAGTTCGCGAATCCCGGATCGCCCCCGCGGCCGCTCCGCCAACAAACAGTCCGCAAGCGTCGCTTCACAGCGCCTACCCCCTTCCTGTATTCTGCTGGGCCTATGCTGGATCTCGGATACGTACGGGAGCACCTCGACACCATTGAAAAGATGGCGCGCGACCGCGGCATCACGCTGGACCTGGCACCCTTTCGCGAGATTGACACCGAGCGGCGCCAGCTCATCACCTCCGCCGAGCGCCTGAAGGCCGAGCGCAATCGCGCCAGCGAAGAAATTGCGCGAAAGAAACGAGCCGGCGAAGACGCCTCGCAGCTTTTGGCGCTGATGAAAGAAGTCTCCGAGCGCCTGAAGCGCGACGACGAGCGTATCAACGAGCTGGACGAACGCCTGAAACAATTTTTGCTCACCATCCCGAATATTCCGCACTCCAGCGTGCCGGTGGGAAAAAGCGCCGCTGATAATGTGGAAATCAGGCGCTGGGGAGCTCCGCCGAAGTTTGACTTCAAGCCGCGCCCGCACTGGGAAATTGGCGAAGATGCCGGCATTCTGGATTTCCAATCCGCCGCAAAGATTGCGGGCGCGCGATTCGCGGTCTACAAAGGTTTGGGCGCGCGCCTCGAACGCGCTCTCGCGAATTTTTTCCTCGACGTTCACACCCGCGAACATGGCTACACGGAAATTCTTCCGCCCTTCCTGGTGAACACAGCGTCACTCACCGGCGTAGGCCAGCTGCCGAAATTTGCCGCCGACATGTTTCACGTGGAAAACACGGACTTGTGGCTCACGCCCACTTCCGAAGTGGAACTCAGCAGCCTGCACCGCGACGAAACGCTCGACGCGGAAAAATTGCCCATCAAGCTCTGCGCCTGGACCGCCTGCTTCCGCTCCGAAGCCGGCGCCGCGGGAAAAGATACACGCGGCCTAAAACGCCAGCACCAATTTCAAAAAGCGGAAATGTTCAAATTCACGCGCCCCGACCAAAGCTACAACGAACACGAAGCCCTGGTGCAAGACGCGGAATCAATGCTGCGACGCCTGGGCTTGCACTATCGCGTGATGCTGCTCTGCACCGCGGACATGGGATTCGCAGCCGCAAAGACCTACGACATCGAAGTCTGGCTCCCCTCCACCGGTGAGTTCATGGAAATTTCCTCCTGCTCCAACACGGAAGCGTTCCAAGCGCGCCGCTCCGGTATCCGCTTCAAAGGAAAAACTGGCAAAAGCGAATTCGTCCACACCCTAAACGGCTCCGGCCTCGCCGTAGGACGCACCTGGATCGCCCTGGTAGAAAATTTTCAGCAGGCCGACGGCTCAATCCTTATCCCCGAAGTTTTGTGTTCCTACATGGGAGTGGAACGCATCCCCGCAACACCAAAGCCCTAGAATAAAGAATGACCTTGGACCACGATTTGATTGGATTCCTGGCAGGAGCCGGAATTGTTTTAAGCGGGCTTTCTTGGTTGTATTGCCTTCGCCAAGTTGCCCGCCAAGTGAACAAAACTCTCGCCGAAGACAACCGGCTCGAGTGGGGGCTGGCAGAACCGGGACCTGGCTGGAGAATGCACTGGTTCTGGGCAGAACACGAAAGGCTCTTCCCGAAGAGTCGCACAAGAATCTACGCCGCGCTCTCGATAGTTCTGGCCTTTCTCATTGCGATCGCTAGCACCACTTACTTTCTGATAGCGAAGACTCCATGAGCTCGTTAGGTGACTGGTCCGACGAGGACCATCGGTCCGGTAGGTTGCGGCATGCCGCCCTCAGGTTCCAGCGTGACCGCGAACGCCTTGGCCGCCATTCCTTGCGGCAGTTTCACTGTCCAGGGATTAATCGGCCCGCCATCAATCAATCCAGCGCTGATGGGTTTGCCTTCCTTGGGGACCAGCCACAACTGGTAACTCTTATTCGCCGGCGCCGGTTCCACCCACCCGTCGCACATGGCCATGCCCATTTTCGAGTTGTACATCACGCGGACATCGCCCTTGGGCATGCCTGGTTGCGGAGCAAGCGCGACGGAAACGGTATCCTTTGATTCCAACAGCGCTTGCGCGTGCAAAGCTTCATCAAGCTGCTTTTGTTGCCGCTGCAGTGTGGCCTGCTGCTGACCCAACTCGCGGCTGAGCCGTTCGTTTTCCTTGCGCAGATGAGTCGTCACGAAAAAAAGGAGAATGCACGCTGGCACAAGCACCGCAGCCCACCATCGGCCGAAGAATCCGCCAGCCCGTTGCGGCTCGCGTCGCGCGTGCTTCACTCCGGCGCTTTGGGCGGCCGCGTGCACTTGGCGCATCAGCCGCTCTCGCACTGCTGCAGAGGGCTCCACGCGAGGCGCCGAGAAAGCAAGCAGAGTGATGCGCCCGCGCGCTTCCGCCAGCTTCTTCGCGCACTCGGCGCACGTAGGCACGTGCGATTCGATCGCAGCCTTCTCTTCACCTTCCAGAATGCCCAGGGCGTAAAGGTCGAAGTCTTCTGGCCGAGTTGGATGTCCGTTCATGACAATAAATTCCGTTTCAAACTTTCCACCGCCGTGCGAATCCGCGTCTTCACTGTGCCAAGCGGATCGCCTGTCCTGCTTGCAATCTCGCTATGCGTCAATCCTTCAAAATATGCCAACTCAATCGCGGCGCGCTGCTCTGTTGAAAGATTTTCTAAGGCGCCCTTCACGCGTCCGAGTAATTGCTGCTGCGTTATCGCATTTTCCAAATTTACCGGCACGATGACGCTGGTCTCGAGCAGCTCTTCGCCATCGCTCGGATTGTGCCGCCGCAGCCGCGATATGGCCCGGTTGCGCGCGATCACCACGAGCCATCCCGGCAGTGAGCCGCGAGCGGGATCAAATTGCGCAGCGTTCATCCACAGCTGAAAGAAAACATCCTGCAAAATTTCCTCGGACGCTTGCGTATCGCGAAGAATGCGGTTCAGAAGCGAGGACAGCAAAGAGGCGTAGCGGTCGTATAGCGCGGCGAGCGCCGACTCGTCCCGCTGGACGATTTTCTGAATGAGCGCCGCGTCCGAGGCCCTCAACTCTGTTCCCGTTTGACCGCTCACCAGGCTCTGGCGACTCCATTATCTAAAGTACGCGCGAGACAGGCTCTCCGGATGTCAGCAGAGCCGCAAGCTACCGAAGACTGCGGTGTGCACCTGCAAGTCCGATGCCCCAAGCGCCGCGCGCAGAGTAGCTTGCGAGGGCTAGGCCGTCAATCCGGTATTTCCCTCGCGCGGGTGCTCACCTCGAACTCTCCTCTGCCAACCTGATTCTGCCTGTTAAGTCTTTTACATACAGTTAGATAAGGGATAAAGGCTTCTAGGATCTGCCGGATAATTATGAACTAAGTGGCTTTAAATCTCTCACTTTGTCAGCAGTTTCCATTGACATCCTTGGCGGCTTGGCTAAACTTCGACTCGCGTAAGACTTACGGCACCCAAACATTCGAAGAATTTCTGAGCGGCGAAGCAAAGCAGTTCGCTGCGTCGAAAGCACGACAGGAAGGAAGCTAGATGGCCACAGTCGCCAAAGCCGCACCGCAGCCGATTCCGCGCATTGCACCGCGCGAGGATTTGAATCCATACCGCATCGCGCAAATTCAGTTCGATATCGCGGCCGAATATTTGAAACTTGATCCGGGTCTTCGCCAGATATTGCGAACGCCCAAGCGCGTGCTGGAAGTGTCCGTGCCCACCAAAATGGACAACGGGCAGATCAAAGTTTTTACCGGATTTCGCGTGCAGCACAACATCGCGCGCGGCCCGGCAAAGGGCGGAATTCGTTATCACCCGGCGGTAACGCTGGACGAAGTGAAGGCGCTCGCCACCTGGATGACCTGGAAGACCGCCACCGTGAATATTCCTTACGGCGGAGGGAAGGGTGGCGTGATTTGCGATCCCAAGCGGATGAGCAAGTCCGAGCTTGAACGCATGACACGCCGATTCGCCTCGGAAATTTTTCCGATTATCGGGCCCGACCAGGATATTCCCGCGCCGGATGTTTACACCGATTCGCAGACCATGGCCTGGATCATGGACACCTACTCCATGACGAAAGGGCGCACGTCGCTCGGCGTAGTTACCGGCAAGCCAATTTCGATCGGGGGGTCGGAAGGACGAAACGAAGCGACAGCTCGCGGCTGCCTGGTAGCCGTGGAAGAGGCTTGTAAGGTCAAGAAGATGCCTCTGCGGGGCGCTAGTATAGCGATCCAAGGTTTCGGAAACGCGGGATCCATCGCTGCGCGTTTATTTGCCGAAAAGAAAGCGCGCGTGATCGCCATCAGTGATTCTCGCGGTGGCGTTTTTAATTCGCGAGGAATCGATCCGTTGAAAGCGGCGCGTTACAAAGAACGCTCAGGAACTGTTGTAGGTATGCCGGGGACTTCGCGCATTTCAAACGACGATCTGTTGACCATGAAATGCGATATTTTAATTCCTGCCGCGCTGGAAAACGTGATCACGCTAAATAACGCCGACCAAATCAAAGCGAAAATAATCGCCGAAGCGGCCAACGGCCCGACTACGCCCCATGCGGATGAAGTTCTGGCGCGCAAGGGCATCACCATGATCCCGGATATTCTGGCGAATGCCGGCGGCGTTACTGTGAGTTACTTCGAATGGGTGCAGGACCTGCAGAGTTTCTTCTGGTCCGAGAGCGAAGTAAACGCCAAGCTTGAGCTGGTCATGCGTCGCGCGTTCCACGAAGTGCACGAAATGGCGCGCAAGCATCGCACGCACATGCGAACCGGCGCTTATGTTCTTGCCGTTGGCCGTGTGGCGGACGCCACCCTCGTTCGCGGACTCTTTCCATAAAAATATGCCAGCTGACTCCGTTGTTCCAATCAGCCATCAACTTTGACCTCACTGAAAAACTTTCTCTTGCGCAGTGAGTAAGAACACGCGTACATTTTTGCTTAGCCGGTGCGCTCACGCGAAAAAGGGCAGCGCCGGCATATTTGTCTGCGTGACTTGCGCGAGGAAGTTGAGAATTGAACAACCACATAAATCACACTCCACCGATTCTTCTAACCATTGCTGGTTTTGATCCATCCTGCGGCGCGGGCGTGGCTGCAGACCTGAAAACTTTTGCTGCGCATAACTGCTACGGTGTTGCCGCCGTCACCGCGCTAACCGTACAATCCACACAAGGCGTGGTATCGGTGCACCCGACGCCGTCGGCCACTCTGCGCGCGCAACTCGATGCGCTAGTGGATGATGTGGCAATTGCGGGCGTGAAGATCGGTATGCTCACGAATCGCGGTAATGCATCTGCGGTCACCGAGTTTCTGGACAAACATAAATTCCAGCATGTCGTGCTAGATCCGGTTTTTCGTCCCACCGCGGGCAACGCCGAACTATTGGATACCTCCGGATTGAAATTCGTGCGTGACGAGTTACTGAAACGCGTGAGCCTGATCACTCCCAACCTGCCGGAGGCGGAATTTCTTACGGGCATGGAAGTGAAAGATTTGGCGGCCATGAAAACGGCCGGCCAGAAGTTAATTGAGATGGGTGCGCGAGCGGTCGTGGTTACCGGCGGTCATCTGGACAAACCGATCGACGTGTTTTGCATTGGAACGGAGGTAGAAACCTTTGCCGGCGACCATGTGAAGAGTCCGAACACGCATGGATCGGGATGCACTTTTTCCTCCGCGATCCTGGGCCAACTGGCTTGCGGGCAGCAATTGCGCGAAGCCGTAATTCTGGCGAAGGCCTACGTCACCAAGGCAATCGAGAAGTCCTATCAAATCGGTAAAGGCGCTGGCCCCCTGAATCAGCTTTTCCGCTTTCATCAGGAACAACCTTTGCGCGGCGTGCACGAAGTTCCGCAACACGGCATGCATCCAGCCGCAGAACCGGCCGCGCACTAAAACGTCAATTCAACAGCCGCCGATTTGTCAGCATCGCCTGGCATCGTAAAATCGTGAGCTGCTCGACTGTCTCTTCAGAGTTAAAAAATCTTGCCGAAGACAATTTGCGGAATTATCATCCCGACTGAATCTTGATCGAGGTGCGTCGTGAAGAAATACGTAGAAATCGTAATTGTGCTTGTTGGGATCCTACTTGGCACGCAAACAGTTTCTGCGCAGGAATGGTCACAGCCATGGGCTCGCGCGCGAATCGAAAAATCGCCGCGTCACAGTGAGTGGGTTACGGTGAAACACGATGGCCGAAGCGTGGACACACTGGTCGTTTACCCAGAATCAAAAGACAAGCGGCCGGTGGTGCTTGTGATCCATGAAATATTTGGATTGAGCGACTGGGCGCAAGAACTGGCAGACGAAGTCGCCGCGGCGGGATACATCGCGGTAGCGCCGGACCTTTTAAGCGGCATGGCGCCCAACGGTGGTCGCACAAAAGATTTTCCTAGCGGTGTTACCGAAGCGGTCAGCAAGTTGAATCCCGATCAGGTGACCGCGGACCTGAACGCTACGGCGGACTATGGCTTAAAGTTGCCGGCTTCCGACGGAAAAATTTATGTGGCCGGTTTCTGCTGGGGTGGCGCACAGAGTTTTCGCTTTGCAACCAACCGAGGAGACCTTTCGGCCGCGTTCGTTTTTTACGGCTCACCTCCACCCACAGATGACATGTCGCGCATAAAGGCGCCCGTTTATGGTTTTTACGCCGGGAACGATGTGCGCATCGACGCGACGATTCCGGACACCATCGCCGCTATGAAGGCGGCAGGAAAAACCTATGGCCCGGTGACCTACGAGGGCGCCGGTCACGGTTTTATGCGCGCCGGAGAGGCTCCGGACGCGAGCGAAGCCAACAAGAAAGCCCAGGAAGAATCGTGGAAACGCTGGAAAAGCCTGCTTGCACACTGATTTGTTCTAGCGTCGATAAACGATCTTGCCGGCCACAATGGTAGCCATTGGCGCGCCGCGAAACTCACGGCCATCGAACGGAGTGTTACGCGATTTGCTCGGTGACTCAGCTGTTCGATAGGTCCATGCTTGCTCGGTCGAAAAAATCGTTAAATCCGCGGGCTCATCCGCTGCGATTTTTCGCTCAATGCCCAGCACTCGCGCAGGACCTGTTGTAAACAGCTCAACCAAACGCATCACCGAAATTTTCGCGGGACGCACGAGTTCGCTCAATGTAAGGGCGAGAGCAGTTTCAAAACCGATAATTCCAAAGGGTGCACGGTCGAATTCAACGTCCTTGCTCGCAGGATGATGCGGTGCGTGGTCGGTGGCGATGGCATCCACAGAACCGTCGGCCAAGCCTTCGATGAGCGCGGCGCGATCTTCGGAGGAGGCCAGCGGCGGATTCATTTTGTAATGCGAGTCGTAGCGTACGTCTTCGTCGATGAGCGTGAAGTGGTGCGGGGTGACCTCGCAGGTGACCTGAAGACCTTGCTGTTTTGCCGCGCGAACATATTCGAGCGAAGCGCGAGTGGACATGTGAGCAATGTGTAAACGTGCGCCCGTAAGAGTTACAACTTCCACGTCACGTCCCACACAAATGGATTCCGATTGCGCGGGGATGCCCTTTAGACCCAGGCGAATGGAGCGAGGCCCTTCGCGCATTACCCCACCGGCGAATAACGAAGGATCTTCGCAGTGGTCAATCACCGGCAGATCGAGAGCGCGGCAATAGTCCATTACCTGGCGCATCAGACGAGCGGTCGCCACGGGTTTTCCGTCATCGCTTACGGCGACGATTCCGGCTTCTTTCATCGCTGCGATTTCTGAAAGAGATTCGCCTTTGCTTCCTACCGAAGCAGCGCCGATGGGCCATACGCGCACCGTGCCGGCTGCGGCGGCGCGTTCCACGATTCCGCGCGTAACCGAGGCGTTGTCATTTACAGGTTGCGTGTTCGGCATGGTGCACACGGCGGTAAAACCTCCGCGTGCGGCGGCGCGCGTGCCGGTTTCAATTGTTTCGGAAAGCTCCTGGCCAGGCTCTCGCAAGTGGCAATGCAAATCGATGAAGCCGGGCGCGACGATCATGCCGGCGGCATCGAAAATCTCCACGTGGGAAGCGGTGAGATCCGCGCCGAGTCGTACAATTCGAGGGCCGTCGACCAGGATATCCAGCGTTGCATCGGTGTTGCTTGACGGGTCCAGAATCCGGCCATTTTTAATCAGCAGCATTATTTATCCTTGCCGGCCATTCCGGGCCCGCTAGCAGGTTCCGACGCAGCGCCGCCCACAAGATGGTAGAGAAGGGCCATGCGAACCGCGAGACCGTTGGTCACTTGGTCGAGAACGCAAGATTGCGGGCCATCGGCCACGCTGGGGTCGATTTCTAATCCGCGAATCATTGGCCCGGGATGCAATACAAGCGCATCTTTTCCCGCCAGTCGCAGGCGCTCGGGCGTAAGTTGAAATTGCAAAATGTATTCTTCGGGGGCCAGCGCAGGTTCATGGATGCGCTCGGTCTGTACCCGTAGCACGATAATGACACCCACGCCGTCGAGGGCTTCGTCAATGTGCGATACGCGGCGAACATCCGCCGCGAGCGATTCTAATTCGCGCGGCACCCACATGGCTGGTCCGCAGAGGGTGATTTGCGCGCCAAACTTGCTTAACAAATGAATATTCGAGCGCGCCACGCGGGAATGCAGGATGTCGCCAAGAATCGTGACCCGCAATCCGTCGAGCGTATTTTTGCGATCGCGAATCGTAAGAGCATCGAGCAGCGCTTGGGTAGGGTGCTCATGCGTGCCGTCTCCGGCGTTCACAACCGGAATCCCCAGACGTTGGGCTATGAATTCCGAAGCTCCCGAAGAGCTGTGGCGAATTACGATACCGTCAGGACGCATGGCTTCCAGCGTCCAGACGGTGTCGAGGAGCGATTCCCCTTTCTTCAAACTGGAAGATTCCGCTTGCAAGTTCATGGTGTCGGCGCCGAGCCGGGCAGCCGCGGTGGCAAAACTAATGCGGGTGCGTGTGGAATTTTCGAAAAAGGCCAGGGCCACGGTTTTGCCGCGTAAGGTCGCAAGTTTTTTTAGCGGATGACGCTGGAATTCCTGGAAGGGCTTGGCTTGATCCAGAATAAATGAAATTTGCTCGCGGGTAAGGTCTTCGATTCCAAGCAGGTGTTGCAGACGCTGCAGCACGTTTTCCCTTTAATGCCGTTTTCTCCGGGCCTCCCAAAGGATTGCCGGGTTTTTCAAGAAACGCGATCCACCAGCATCACGCGTTCTTCGTCATCAATTTCCATCAAGCGGACTTCCACAATCTCTGTGTCGCTGGTTTCCACGGTGCGGCCGACAAAGGAAGCCTCGATCGGGAGTTCGCGGTGCCCGCGGTCAATCAAGACACAGAGCCGGATGCGTTTGGGGCGTCCGAGGTCAAAAAGGCCGTTCATTGCAGCCCGGATCGTGCGGCCGGTATAAAGCACGTCGTCGACAATCACCAGGTCCCGGTCATCGACTGGGAAGTCGATCTCGTTGGAGTGAAAGACCGGTTGCGGACCTACTGTCGAGAGGTCGTCGCGGTAGAGCGTGATATCGAGGGTGCCAACCGGAACTTCGACGCCGGAGGAAGCGAAGATGGTTTTCGCCAAGCGCTGGGAGAGGGGAACACCACGGCGGCGCACGCCGATCAAAGCCAAATCGTTCGTCCCACCACTCTTTTCGACAATTTCATGGGCCAGTCGCTGGAGGGTGCGGCTCATTTCTTCCGCAGAAAGCAATTGTCTTTTTTCTACGACGCGCATTCTGGCACGCCATCCTAGCATAGACCGCGGAATGTTCGCAGCCGCGGAATAATACCGCAGACGCTCCGAAATCGGGGTGGCGTCTCAGTCTGAATTCTGTCGCTTAGGAGGAAGCATTGTCTAGCCCGTCTGGACTTTCATCCCGTCGAGCTTCCCGCTTGAGAGCAGTATTCATGGCTTTGAAACATGCTTCTGTCGCGGATAGAGTGCCGCTCAGAAGACGGCGCTCGCTGGAATAGATGTGGCCTAAGTGCTAGACTAACGATCGTGAATGCGCCGCAGCCGGCAAGAGTGTCCCAACGGCCCGCGGGAGTTGACCTTCGAGTCCACGTCGGCGCCCTCCAGTTTAAAAACCCCATTATTGCCGCCAGCGGCACTTTTGGTTACGGAATCGAATTCGCTCCCATCGTCGACTTGAACCGGTTGGGGGCAATGGTTGTCAAGGGTCTCTCGCTCGAGCCCATGGCCGGTGCACCCCCTCCCAGGATCTGCGAAACATCGAGCGGAATGGTAAATGCGATCGGGCTGCAGAATATCGGCGTGCGGGCATTTATCGCCGAGAAGCTGCCAGAGCTGCGACGTCGGAAGGCTACCGTTGTGGCAAACGTGTTCGGGTGCACCATCTCAGACTACGTCGAGGTTATCCGGATTCTTGAAGACACCGAGGGGGTAGCGGCATACGAGTTAAACATCTCCTGTCCCAATGTGGAACACGGCGGGGCTGAGTTCGGAGTTGACCCAGTACTAACAGCGGAGGTCGTCCAAGCCGCTCGGAAGGCAGCCCGCAGACCTCTTTGGGTTAAGCTATCCCCCAACGTTAATAGGATTGGACTTACCGCTCGTGCTGCCGAATCCAGCGGAGCTGACGCGCTGGTGATTGCGAACACCTACCCGGCATTGTGTATAGATGCACACAACCGGAGGTCACGCCTAGGTAGTACGACGGGTGGGTTGTCGGGTCCGGCCATAAAACCTATAACTATGAGACTGGTTTACGAAGCCGGTAAGGTAATAAAAATACCGATTATAGGGCTTGGTGGTATTGAGAGCCCGGCCGATATAGTCGAATATATACTGGCTGGTGCCTCAGCAGTTGAGATTGGCACATCGAGCTTCGTGGACCCTCGGGCCGCAGAGACGCTTTTGAGGGGATTAGAAAGGTGGTGCGAAGACAATAGAGTTCCTGAAATCAGCAAGTTACGAGGTGGTATAGAGGTTGCTGGAACAGGCTCTAGATAGTACAATTTACTGATTCAAAAAAGGTTAGGAGATCATGAAAGCAAAAATTTTCGTAGTGCTCGAATCGGTGTTTTTAGGATTGGGTCTGCTTGCGTTCACTCCGTCGGTGAACCCTAGGACTGCCGGAAAGCCAAGCAACCCGCCTCAAGTAGTTGTGTACCCGACGAAAGCCTCTGGCAAAGCTGATACCCTAAAGCCCCTTGCGGTCTGGGAATGCACCACCAGCTGGTACGGCGAGGATTTCGACGGCCAGCCGACCGCTACTGGCGAGAAATACGACATGTACGGCGAGACCGCCGCTCACCCCACCCTCCCCCTAGGTTCCATTGTGCGCGTCGTGAACCCACGTAACCACCGTAGCCAGATCGTCCGAATCAATGACCGCGGACCTTATGTTGAAGGACGCGAATTGGACGTTTCCTATGAGGTGGCTCGTAGGTTAGGATTTGACCAGCGCGGGGTTGCAAAAGTTCGCCTCGAGCTGCTCAAGGTGCCTACACGGTCCGAACCCGTCCATCACGAAGACTGATCGTCGCCCTGGATGTAGATAATCTCCAGTCTGCCACTGCTTTAGCGCGAAAGCTTCTCGGTGCAGTTGGACTGTTCAAAGTCGGTAGCCAACTCTTTACAGCCGAAGGTCCGCGAGCAGTAGAGAAGCTCGCGGACGCAGGCGCCCAGATTTTCCTCGACCTGAAATTCCACGATATTCCCAATACTGTGGCGAAGGCCGTTTCAGGCGCGTTAAAGCTTCCGCATGTACGCCTGCTCACACTCCATGCATCGGGCGGCACGGCCGTAATGCAGGCTGCGCGCGAAGCAGCCGGGGAGCGGAAGGATCGGCCGAAGCTGCTCGCGGTTACCGTCTTGACGAGCTTCAACGAAGCGACCTTGCGAGAAATTGGTATGTCAGGTCCAATCGAAAACCGCGCGGTCGCGCTCGCACGTTTGGCCAAGAAAGCAGGTATGGATGGGGCTGTTTGTTCCGCGCACGAAGCTCGTGCGGTTCGGCGCGCCTGCGGGCCGAAGTTCATAATACTCATCCCAGGCGTGCGTCCGAGCAGAGGTGCTGCGAACGATCAATCACGCATTGCAACTCCTGCAGAAGCAGTTCGGGCGGGCGCCGACTATTTGGTAGTCGGACGACCGATCACGGCCGCCCCCCATCCAAAATCTGCCGTTTTGGACATCGTTGCCGAGATGAAGTCCGCTTTATAGCAATCCTGCTAATGTTTCTCTTCTCGCCTTCCTGCTATTGACAAAACACGCCCAGCGGTACAACTTCTCTGCCGGATATTCACTTGGCGAAGGGGGCTTCTCAAATGGGAATGGTGTTGAAGACGGCGGCAGTGGCGGCGGGCATTGCGTTAACTTTGGTCCCGGCGATTAAAGCGCAAGAAGTTGGCGCTCCTCCCATTCCTCCGAAACCACAAACGGTTGAAGTCACTCCGACGAATATTCAGGCAAATGTTGGAGACAAAGTCAAATTCGGCGCCGTCGCAAAAGACGCTTCCGGAAATGCTCTGTCTGCGAAGCCTATGATCTGGTTCGCCGCGCCGTTTGATGTGGCCGGTGCTGACAAAGAAGGCGTGGTGGTATTTCATCAACCGGGTGAAGTAACCGTTGGTGCGGTCGTGGCAGGCAAGCCCGGATATGCCCATGTAACGGTTGTGGCGCCGCCCGTTGCGAAAATTGATATCGTTCCTGTAACGCAGGCGCTGGTGGTAGGCAGCACCACCGTGCTCTCCTCCAACGCGCGCTCTTCGAATGGCGACCCACGCGCTGACACGCTGATTCACTGGACCTCGAAATCACCCGCGGTTGCTCAGGTGGATGAATCGGGCTTGGTGACCGCGAAGTCCGCGGGCACCGCGACGCTTGTAGCCACCGCGGGTCCGGCGAGCGCCGAACTAAGCGTACGAGTGGTTGCGGACACTATTCAAAAGATTGGAGTCGAGCCAGAAACTACGAATGCGAAAACGGGCGATGTAGTTCATTTCACGGCCACAGCGCAGGGCGGAAAGGGCGCACCAATAAAAGATGTTTTTACCAGTTGGACCGCCGGCGGACCCAATGCCACGATTTATCCTGACGGCGCATTTGTGGCCACACTGCCGGGTACATACAAAGTAATGGCGTCGGTGGGTTCGCATACTGCTGTGGCGTCGATTACTGTGGCGCCGCGAAATGCGGAACGTGAGATCGACGTGGTTGCGCACATTCCGCTAAAGGCTGCCGACGGGTCCGCGATTCAAACCACCGAAGAATGGATCATGGGCAATCATCTGTACATTGCGTCGCTCGGCGACAAAATCTACGACTACGACATCAGCGATCCCTCGAAACCGAAGGCCCTCGATTCCTTGAAGGCGGATGCGCGCTTGATAAATGACGTCAGCACCACGCCCGATGAAAAAGTTGGGGTTTTCACGAGGGAGGGAGCATCCACTCGCAAAAATGGAATCGTGATTTTCGACCCCTCCGATCCCGCGCACTTGAAAGTTCTGTCCGAGTACACCGAAACCGTCACCGGAGGCGTTCACAGCGCGTTTATCAACACGCACTACGTGTACATCACGGACGACGCAACCGGCTCTTTGCGCGTGATCGATTTTCAGGATGCGCAACATCCCAAAGAAGTAGCGCGGTGGGAGGTGCAAAATGCAACCGCCGCGACCATCGCCGGTCCTATGGGCCCCATGTCCAGCGGGCGTTATCTCCACGATTTGTACGTAAAGGACGGCCTCGCCTATCTGGCTTATTGGCGCGACGGACTGATCATCCTCGACGTTGGCAATGGCATGAAGGGCGGCAGTCCGGAACACCCGCAGCTTGTCTCGCAATACAAATTCAATCATTATGAACTTTATGGCAACGGCTGGTTGGCCGGAACGCACACAACATTTCGTTACAACAATTATCTTTTTGTAGGCGACGAAGTTTTCCCAGCGGAGTTCGATATCGATAGCAAGGAGCGCATCCCCGTTCGCGGAATTTGCCATGTGATGGACATCACCGATATCGAGCATCCGCGCGAAATGGCGATTTACGAAGTTCCCGAAGGCGGCATCCATAATTTCTGGGCGGATAACGACATGTTGTTCATCGGTGACTACGCCGGGGGCGGACGCGTGCTCGATATTTCCGGAGAGCTGCGCGGAAATCTTTACCAGCAGGGACGCGAGATTGCTCGCATATGGACCGGCGACCCTGCCGGCTACCGTGCGAATTTGCCGTTTTCCTGGGGAGCGCAGCCCGCGAACGGTTTGATCTACTACAACGACATCAACACTGGAATTTGGATCGCAAAACTGGGCAAGCCGAGGTTCAAAGGATCCACCACCGCGCCGCCACTTCAGGAAAAGGCTGAATAGTTCCGCACCTGATTCGCGTAGCCGGTCCCAACCGACTTTTGCATTCAGTCATTTGACCGGCTGCCGCCGCCTTCGCTAGCATCAGTGTGCAAATTGCATTCTGCTCATGGAAAACGTCAAACATGTAATCATTGGCACTGCCGGGCATATTGACCATGGCAAATCGGCCCTGGTTGAGGCTCTCACCGGAACCAATCCTGACCGGCTGGAAGAAGAAAAGCGTCGCGGCATCACCATTGACCTCGGGTTTGCCTTCCTGAATCTCGATGGCATTCGATTCGGATTTGTTGACGTTCCCGGTCATGAAAAATTCGTTCGCAATATGCTCGCCGGCGTGGGCGGGATTGATTTGGTTCTGTTTGTCATCGCTGCCGACGAATCGATCAAGCCGCAAACTCGCGAACACTTCGATATTTGCCGCTTGTTGGGCGTCTCGCGCGGAATTATAGCGGTCACAAAATCCGACAAAGTGAGCTCCGACGTACTCGATACCGTGCGCCTGGAAATTGAAGAATTTGTGCGCGACTCGTTTCTGGAAGGCGCGCCGATCGTTCCGGTTAGCGTGCGCAATGGCGCAGGTATGGAAGATCTAAAGCACGAACTACTGCGATCGGCGAATGCGGTCCGGTTGCGAGACGAAAAACAACATTTGCGTCTTCCCATCGATCGCGCCTTCGCAATGAAGGGATTTGGGACGGTCGTCACCGGAACGCTCGTAGCGGGTGCTTTGAATATTGGCCAGGAAATACAACTCTATCCCACGCACGCGCGCGCCCGCGTGCGCGGCCTCCATTCCGGCGGAAAACAAATCGAGCGAGCGGTTGCCGGGCAGCGCACGGCGGCGAACTTAGCCGGAATCGACTCCAGCGAAATAAAACGAGGGATGGTTCTGGCAACTCCCGGAATTTTCGAGCCAAGTTCGCGCCTAGATGCGACTGTAACTTTGCTGCTCTCTGCCCACTCACTAAAAAACCGTGCGCGCGTACATATGCATCAGGGGACAGCAGAAGCGCTGGCCGAAATTATTTTCCTGCATGGCAATGTGGAACTTGCTGCGGGCCAAAGTACTTTTGTGCAGCTGAAGCTGGATAAGCCGGTTTTAATCCTGCCCGGAGATCGCTTTATCCTACGACAGCTTTCTCCCGTGGCAACCATCGGAGGAGGCCGCGTGCTGGACACTCGCCCTGCTAGGCACCGGCGCAAGGACAATGGTGTCAAAAGTTTCCTTGAAATTCTCGAACGTGGGAACCAAGAAGAAACTTTGCTCGCGCTGGCTGAGGCCTCGCCTGGTGGACTAACTTTTCCTGAAATCGTCGCTCGCACCGGCTGGATAAAAGACGATGTACAGGCTACGGCAAAGAAGCTGGCCCAATCAAAGCGTCTGCGAATTATTGGCGATGCGGCATCGTCGGATTTCACAATAGTCTCGGTCTCCGCGTTTGCAGAATCACTGGCAAGAATTCGAAAGGCGATCGACGATTTTCACGTTGCGAATCCGCTGTTGCCGGGAATTCCGAAGCAAGAACTCCACGGCCGTGCCGGAAAGCCTGGCGCCGAACTTTTTGAAGCGGCACTCGATGATTTGTTGAAATCACGAGCGATTCTCATTTCAGGGGACCTGATTCAACGAGCCGGACGAGAGATTGCCCTGTCGACGGAAGAAGCGCGCGCTAAAGATCTGATCGAGCAGGAATTTGCGACGGCCGGTCTTACGGTTCCGAGTTTTGCCGTCGTGCTGGCCAAGTTGCCGGTGGAATCACGCCGCGCGCAGAAAATTTTGCAGATTCTGCTGCGCGAAAAAGTGCTGGTAAAAGTAGCGGACGACTTGGTTTTCCACCAACTGGCCGTAAAAAGCTTGCGCGAAACGCTCGCCAAGTATCGCAAAGAACGCGGTGCCAGGCTCCCCATTGGCGCATTCAAAGAACTTACAGGCGTGTCTCGGAAATACGCCATTCCCTTGCTCGAGTATCTTGATCGGGAACACTTGACGCGCCGGGTCGGAGACGAGCGTGTTATACTTTAAGTTGACACCCGGGCTCTCAAAACGCCTTTCGTTAAACTGGCGCCCTCGGGAAGGCAGGTAAACATGGGAGAATTTAGCCCAATCCATTGGTTGATCGTTTTGGCCATCATCGTTCTCCTGTTCGGAGGAAAGAAAATTCCTGAAGTGATGCGCGGACTTGGCGAAGGCATTCGCAACTTTAAAGAAGGCATGCATGCCAATACGCAGACTCCGCCGCCACCCGCTCCGCCGGCAAATCCGCCGGCCGTAACCACGGCGCCGCCTCCTCTGGGCGAAGATAAAAAGTAATTTTTGGATCGTGAAGGTAATGACGGCGGCTTCGGGCCGCCGTTTTTATTTGGTATGGCGCTGATTTTCGGCCGAATTTCCTAATCCGAATTCGCGCAGCAAAGTCCACAGTCGCGCCAGCGGCAGGCCCATCACGTTGAAATAGCAGCCTTCGATTCGCGTTACGTAACGGCCTCCCCTACCCTGGATTGCGTACGCGCCCGCTTTGTCAAAAGGCTCGCGGGTCGCGATATAGCCTTCGATTTCCTGATCGCCGAGATGCGCGAAATGCACTCTGGTAATCTCCTGGACCACCCGCTGTCGCATTCCGGAGGTTTCTAGCAACGCAAGACCGGTGCGAACTTCGTGGACCCGCCCGCTGATGCTGCGCAACATGCGCTTCGCGTCATCACTCGACGCCGGCTTGCCCAGAATAGCCGAACCAACCACCACGACCGTGTCGGCGCCGATAATCAAAGCGTCCGCGTCGAGATTCGGATTTCTTTCGGCGGCTGAAACAGCCTTTGCTAACGCCAATCTGCAAACATAATCACCGGGCGATTCATTATCCAGGCGCGACTCATCGACATCCCTACTGCAAATCTCGAATTGAATTCCGGCGTTTCGCAGGATTTCCGCGCGGCGAGGCGAGGCTGATGCAAGAATGAGTTTCAAGAGAACATCTTACTTCGGCGAGCAATCGTCGGCGCTCGAAATAGTTAAATTACAATTGACTCGCGATATTCGCCGAAGGCTCGTCGCAGGGCGTCTGAAATTTCACCGACCGTGGCATACGATTCAACCGCCAACAAAATGGCCGGCATTAGATTTTCCCCGCCTCGGGCCCGGCGTTCTACTTCCGCCAGCGCGCTTTGTGCTTTCGCGGCGTCGCGACGGGCGCGCAAATTGTTAAGTCGCCTGACCTGCGAACGTTCAATTTCCGGATCGATTCGCATGGTGGGAATGGGACGTTCCTCTTCCGCTTGAAACCGATTCACACCCACTACTACCTGCTCGCCGGAATCAACGGCGCGCTGGTATTCATACGCCGATTTCTGAATTTCCTGCTGGACGTAACCAGTTTCAATAGCGCGCAACATTCCGCCCATCGCGTCAATTTTCGAGATGTAATCTTGCGCGCCCGTTTCGATTTCGTTGGTTAACTTCTCCACGGCGAAGGATCCCGCCACTGGATCGATCGTATGGGCCACACCGGATTCCTGGGCAATGATTTGTTGCGTACGCAAAGCTACGAGCGCCGCCTCTTCGGTCGGGAGGGCCAGCGCTTCGTCCAAGGCGTTGGCGTGTAGCGATTGGCAGCCGCCCAGTACCGCCGCAAGGCTCTGAAGAGCGACGCGCACGATATTGTTCTCGGGCTGCTGCGCAGTCAACGAGGAGCCCGCCGTCTGCGCGTGGAAGCGAAGCATCATCGAGCGTGGGTCGCGCGCGCCAAAACGCTCGCGCATCGTTCGCGCCCATAACCGGCGGGCGGCGCGAAACTTGGCGATTTGCATCAGGAATTCGTTGTGCGAATTGAAGAAGAATGAAAGCTGTGGAGCGAATTCGTCCACCGCCAGACCGGCTTCCATAGCTGCCAGCACATAGGCGATACCATTGCCCAGTGTGAAAGCAACCTCTTGCACATCGGTGGATCCCGCTTCGCGGATGTGATACCCGGAAATCGAAATAGGATTCCAATTGGGTATTTCGCGCCGGCTCCAGGCAAAAATATCTGTGACGATACGCATGGCCGGCCGCAGCGGGTAAATGTAGGTCCCCCGCGCAATGTATTCTTTCAAAATATCGTTCTGCACCGTGCCGGCCAGGCGCTTCAGGTTCGCACCCTGCTGCTTGGCAACCGCTACATAGAGAGCCAGCAAGATCGCAGCGGTGGAATTAATGGTCATGGAAGTGGAGACGCGTTCCAGCGGGATGGCGTCGAAAAGCGTTTGCATGTCCTCGAGCGAATCGATGGCCACGCCCACTTTCCCAACTTCTCCCTGCGCCAACGGATGGTCGGAATCCATTCCAATTTGAGTGGGCAGATCGAACGCAACGGACAAACCGTTCTGCCCTTGCGAGAGCAAATAGCGATAGCGATGGTTCGATTCCACTGCGCTGCCGAAGCCAGCGTATTGCCGCGTGGTCCACAACCGGCCGCGGTACATGGTGGGATAAACGCCGCGCGTGAATGGGAATTCTCCCGGATAACCGAGATCGCGCTCGGGATCCCAACCGTTCAAACCTTCTTGCGTGATCACAGTCTCCATGGGCAGGCCGGAAGGAGAGGCGAGCTTCCGTTCTGAAATGTCTGCGCGCTTTTTGATGTCTTCAGGCATTGGAAAACTCAGCGGACTCGACGCGCTCGGCGGAAGGAGGCAAAAGCGAAAACGGCCATGCTGACGGCATAAACGACGGCGAATCCCAGAAGCCACGCCGCTACGCGGGTATGCCATTGACGCCACACGGCTACCCCGCCATAAAGAGCAAAGGTGGCGAAAAGAGCGCCGACGGCTTCATGAAAAAATTGCCGTGCAGCACGCCACCAGACGCGCCAAGTGACCTTAGAAGAATTCCACAGTGTGGAATAGAGGCCGGTGGTCATAATGCAATTCTAGTATAGATTGCCGCAGCGCGCTGCGTGTCCGGTGCCAATCTTGACTGGACCAGCAGCAAGCGTACCTTGGGGCCCGCCTGGTCTGAGCCGGGGTACAGGTAACATTCGCGATTCCAACACCGCACGTGGGTCTTGTTTCGTAATTGCAGCGGCCCTAGAATTGGTGTAGGAAGGGCCTTTTACAGGAGGCGCCCTTGCAACTCGACGACCGCATGAAGCAGTTACTGCGCGATCTAGGGCACGCCATCAACGACAGCGTGTCGGATTCCGATCGCATCGCTGAAGCTATTTCCAGTGTGCGTTCCGCCGGCTTCGATATTGTGCTCAAGCTGGACGCTACCATCGGCTTGGCGCGCCGCTCGGAGCAAGACGCTAAGATGACTTCGCTCGACCGCCGTTTTCTGGAATCGCTGCACATCCGCGTGGACGATGAAACCCTGGAAGAAGAAACTGTAGCTCCGCGTGTGGAAATCACACCGCAGGATATTAAATTTCTGAAGTCTCTGAAAATTTCATTCGATGAAGAACTCTAAAATTTTCGCTGGTTTTGCTCTGGCTCTTCTTGTCGGATGTTTGTCAGCCGCGGTCCCGATGACACGCGCGCAGATGAGCAGCAGCGCTCCCATCGTTGTAAAGAAAAAGGCTCAGAAACCTGTGTGGCTCAAGGCGCAATTTATCCACGCCGATAACCACACCCTGATGGTGCGCGAGCAAGCGAATGAGATGAACGTTCACACCTTCACCTATGCCGACAAGGCGCAGAAGAAAATGAGCAGGATTCTGGACCAAGGCGGCTATCAAACCGGAGATCCCATCAAAGTTCTGTGGATGACCGGCGGCTCCGAAGCGCTCGACATAAAGGGCAAACCGTCGAAAGCTATCTAATAGTTGCCCCCAACCTCCCTCTGACCTAGCTTTTACTGCATAATATTCCGTTGCATCGATCAACTCTATGATTCGTCCGCCCGCAGTTTCCGGCCGCTTTTATCCCTCCGAGGCGAAGAAACTCGCGCTCGAAATCCAGCAATATACAGCGAGCGAAAATAAAAAATCCCTCGTGCGTGGGTGCCTAGTGCCGCATGCGGGATATATGTATTCCGGGCACGTGGCCGGAGCGGTTTATTCGGCAATCGAAATCCCGGCTCTGTGCATCCTTCTAGGCCCGCGCCATTTCCCCGGCGGCGAAGCCATGGCCATAATTTCAGAGGGGAGTTGGCAAACTCCATTCGGTAACGCGCAAGTAGATTCGGAGCTCGCGACACAGTTGAAGCAAGCGTGCCCCTTTCTGCGCGAAGACCGCGTAGCGCACCAGCGCGAGCATTCGCTCGAAGTGCAAATTCCATTCCTGCAACAACTCAACTCAAACCTGCGATTCGTTCCCGTAGTGCTTGCCACAAACCGATATCAGGAACTGGAAGCATTAGGGCATGCGGTTGCGAAGATGAAAGAAGCGCAGAACGACCAGGTCCTGGTGCTCGCGAGTACGGATATGAATCACTACGAGAGCGATACGATCACGCGCGCAAAAGACCAGAAAGCAATCGATCGCATTTTAGAACTCGATCCGCGCGGTCTATACGATACGGTGCAGTCAGAGGACATTACGATGTGCGGCGTCGCTGCGACCGTGGCAATGCTGGTTGCCATGCGCGATCTGGGCGCTACGCAAGCTGAACTAGTGCGCTACGCGACCTCGGGAGATATCACAGGGGACCGTGAAGAAGTAGTAGGTTACGCCGGCCTGATCGTGCGCTAGACCGGCGTTACCTGTAATCTACAATTTAATTGACAGTTACGCTCAGAGTAGCGGTGTGCGTGGTGGTTCCAGCCGTTGCCGTGATCACCACGGGTTGATTCTGAACCGGAGTCGTTCCACCGCTGCCACCGCTGCCACCCCCTCCGCAAGCCGCAGCTCCCAGCAGACAAAAAACAGCCAATGTGGTCGAGACCGAGCTCCATCGGCGCCGCTTCACCTGGATGGCCATCCACAGCAGTCCGATAGAAACCAAGCACAACTCAAAGGCCTTCGGTCCTGCATTGAGACCCGTTGGACGGCGCAATGGCGTCATCACACTTGCCGCCGTCGTTGTAATCATGACTGTTGTACTCCCGCTTCCGGTGACAGAAGGCGGAGTAAAGCTGCAAGAGCTTTCGGTCGGTAGGCTCGAGCATGAAAACGTGACCGTGCCGCTGAAGCCATTCGTGGCATTCACCGAGAGGGATGTAGTGCCCGTGCCGCCCGGGCTTGCTATGGTGATCGAGGAGGCACTAAACGCAAGATTGAAGTTCGGTGAAGTGGAATCCGCACCCCAGTTATTCACCAAATTAGCGGCATCCACGGATCCCAAGCCCGTCGCCAAATCGTACCCAGGACCCGCGTTATATCCAGTCAAAATTCCGTAGGTGTCCGATGAGACTGTTTTGTTACAGTTTGGCGAACCCCCGGTGCAAAGAACAGCGATGGTTCCGGTGGTTATGTCATGAAATGCTGCGGGTTGCGAACTTGCCATTGGATAGAGAACTGCATTGGCATTGCCCAGACCGGTCGTAGAAGCTGTCTTCTGATTTACCAGAGCAATGATGGCTGCGAAAGTCGGAGTCGAACCAGAAGTACCGCCGATCGGATAGAAATCATTGAAATTACTCGCATTGCAGAATTGTCCGCCCGTTTGATCTGCTGCGCATATCAAATAGAAATTGCCATTGAATCCGTTGCCGGCGAATAAGGAGACGTCAGGTATGTCGCGTTTGCCATCATTTGGCACCCCAGTCGCCACTTGCCATGAAGGTTTGGCATACCCACCCGAGCAACTTGCGGGAGTTTCGCCGTCTGAAGTCGTACAGTTGCTCATGCCGCCGCTGCCAGCTACCGTCCATTGTATGGTACCGAAGTCAGTCGTATCGTTGCAGTCAGATTCCTCGGTGGCATCCCCTTGTAAGAGTTGAGTACTGCTGCAAGTACTATTCCACGTTATTTCGGGAATATAAGACTTGGCAGAAGCGAGCGTACCTGAAGTGTTCGTGGAGTTCCAATAAGTTAGAGGATTGTTGGCGTCGTCGAAATCCGTACCACCCACCGCCACGTTATATGGCGTAGAAGCTAATCCGCTAACCTGCAAGCCATTCTGAGCTGGGACCGGAGGCGAAGGAGGCGTAGCGTTGCCGGGTGTAATATCGCAAGCGGCTGATCCAGCATCGCCGGTGGCGATAACAGCTGTAATTCCCTCTCCCGCAGCCTGTTGCCATCTGGAGTTAATTATCCCGTTCTCTGTTGTGCCAATTTGAAGCTCGCACAAGCCATAGCTCTCGCTCAGTACGGTCGCAACGAGCGGAGTATGATCCACGGCATATTGGGCCGATGTGTCCACTGACTCAGAGACAACGAACTGAAGCGTCGCCCCTTTCGCGACCGCCCCAGCCCATTCTAGATCGAGGTCAGATTCCGTCTCATCTCCCTCTACAATACCCGGATCTGTGCCAGCCAAGACCTTGACCGGAGCGTTGGCCGGCAAGCCAAAGACGCTTCGGAAGGTAGTAATGTCCTGCATATTGACGTCGCTTTGGCCAATCACGGCGATGTTTTGTCCAGTTCCGTCGATGCCTGCATTCCAGAGCGGAGTGACATCGTAGATAATCGCGAAATCGGTCGGCCCTAGCCCGTAGCAGTTATTGTCTTCATCGCAGCCGCCAGCGAAGGTGTATAGCGGACTCGCGGATCCAGCGTTTCTTAAATGCGCCGGGACGTACATCGGTTTCTTGTGAAAGTTATGCAACGAGGCTACGCCAGTAACGACCGGCGTGAGAGCTGTTGGGATGGAAGGATCACTTGCATTCGCATAGTGTTCTTTTCCATTTACGAAATAATTGTGGATAACGGTGTGAAAAGCCGCTTGCACTTGGCCCACATTGCCGTCGAACTCGATTACCGTGCGACCGTTGGATACTTCGACTGACTGGAATCCATGAGATTCGAGCCAAGATGTAACCACCTTAATGTCCTGGTCAGCGGGACCGAATTGCGTCCCAAACTCTACCGGCGCGAGCCACTTGTGAAAGTTAGGCGAAGATCTGTCCAATTGTTCAGCCATTAACTTCTCGAGCGCGGCTTCTTGCGCCGGACTGCGCTTGAGTCCAAGCATCATGGTTTCCATTGCCTGGCTCGGCGGCGCTGCACCTTGGTCAAACTCGCGGCGGGCCAGCGGAAAGGTATTGCCCTTCAATAAGGTTAATTTGGTTTCGTCTACGGCTTGCGTGATGCGCGGTTGCACGTCATTGCTTTGTGCGAAGGCTTGCAGCGCGGGGATCGAAACGAGGGTAAGAAGCGCAATACATTGGATTGCAAATAGGGTTTTTGGTCTCATTGGCTCGATATTTCAGATGCAAGATACGTCCCTTCGGGATGCCGGACGTTGCGAACAAGAAATCGATTCAGGATAGCGGTAAATTGTAAAAAGTGTCAACCTGTCCATGGGAACAGGCGTTGACTTAGCGCGCACATAACCAAAGACTTACGCCGGGACCTAAGAAATTGCAAACTCTTTACAAGCGAATTTCGCCTCCGTCTAGTGCGAGGCTCGTATCTTTGCCGCGAGGTTGCGCGCGCGCTGGCGTGCGATATCGATAAATCTACTGTCCGCAGCGACCTGGTCAAGCGCACCCAATAATCGCTCAGGCTCCGGAAAGAGTTTGTTGTTGTAATCCTGTTCGATTTGCTGCAGCACGTCATTCACGCCCAACCGGTCGTAGCGCATCGTGCGCTCCAGGTCGGAAAGGTCGGTGGCCTGCCGCGCCAACCCCTCAAAGATCGCCATCAACTGACTGGCGGAATCGTCGAGCGTGTAATTGAACTTCACTTCGTGCGTCTCGCCGCCCTTATCGTAGCGGAAACTTTTTTCGCCCAGATTCGCAATGCGCCGGTGGATGTCCAAATCCACGCCCTGAAAATTGTGCAATTTCGCGGCTAGCGCAAAAATCTTTTCCGCAAGCAAAGCGTTCACTTCAAAGGGCTGGGGATTGGGTTCTTCGTCGAGTTGACGGATATCGAAGGTGCCGTGCCCGCTCTGGTCCAGCTTGATTTCGGCGAACTCCGGATAACTGGACTTAAAAATCTTTCGGTAAGTAATCGTAGCACTGTCAGAAGCCGTGATGATTGCCGTTGCGCGGGTTTCCCTCACCGCCTTACGCGCTGAGAGAGGAGCTGCAGATGCGAGTAAACCAAGAAGGACCACCGAGACAGCCCCACGCGCACACACTGCAAAGCAATCATGGGAAAGTCGAATCATCGACAGCGATGCTATCACGGTTGAAAGACGTGGGCGGCGCGGACCTGGTTACGCGAACGGTTTTGTGCGGCACGAATCTTTGCTTGTGACGCGACCGTGCCAGGAGTCACCGCCATGGCAACTTCCATGCGTTCGTGCGCGCGCGCGAGATGCGCATGGCAGAGCGCCACGGCCAGCGCATCGGCTGCATCGGCAGGCTCCGGAATTTCTTTCAGGCCCAGCGCGGAAGTTACCATCTGCTGCATGTGTTGTTTGGACGCAGCCCCATAACCCGCCACGCTGCATTTCACTTCCCGAGGCGAATAGCTGTGCGCCGGAACAGAAGCTTGTGCCGCGGCCAAAAGCACTACGCCGCGCACTTCGGCCAGCTTCAGAGCGGTCTTGATGTTTAACGCTGTGAAAACGGATTCCACCGCTACTGCGTCGGGTGTGAATTCAGCAACCAGTTGTGTGATCAGCGAGTGGATTTCGTACAGGCGCGCAGCCAGGGTTGCGCGCGCAGGAAGTTTGAACGAACCGAAACGGATCAGGTTCGGCGTAGATCCCACGAACTCAATGATGCCGTAGCCAGTTGCGCCGGCCAGCGCCGGATCCACACCGAGCACACGCAATCCGCGCGAGATCGTTTTCAATTTAGGAGCAGGAGTTAAGTGCATGGCGGCCCGCACAAGTGTACGTGCGGGCCTAAAATGAAGGCTAGTGTTTTTTCGAGCTGCGCGACGCGAAGGGAACTAGCTGGCCACAGCAGCCTGAATTTCGTTTTCGTCGATGTCAAAATTCGCGTAAACGTGCTGCACGTCGTCGTGGTCTTCCAATGCTTCCATCATGCGAACCATCTGCTGCGCTTGCGCTCCGGTGAGCTTCACATAATTTTTCGGGACGAAGCCAACTTCCGCTGAGGAAGGCTTGATTCCCGCGGCCGTTAGCGCTTCGCGCACTTTCTCCATGGCCTCCGGCGGAGTAGTCACTTCCCAAGCCGCGCCATCGTCACGCAAGTCTTCCGCACCCGCGTCCAGCACGATGCCCATCATTTTGTCTTCGTCGGCGGCTTCCTTGGGAACTACGATGTCGCCCTTTCGCTCGAACATCCAACCAACTGCGCCGGTTTCCGCCATGTTCCCGCCATTTTTCGAAAGCATATGGCGAATTTCGCTAACGATCCGATTGCGGTTGCTGGTCACCACTTGAACCAGCAGGCCCACGCCGCCCGGGCCGTAACCTTCAAACGTCACCTCGTCCAGCGTCTCACCTTCCAGATTGCCGGCACCGCGCTGAATCGCGCGCTCGATATTGTCGTTGGGCATGTTTTCACCCTTGGCAGTCAGAATGGCCGTCCGCAAGCGCGGATTGGTATCCGGATCAGCTCCGCCGGTACGCGCCGCTATGGTCAATTCACGAATTATCTTGGTGAAAACCTTGCCACGGCGGGCGTCCGTAGCAGCCTTCTTATGTTTGATTGTGGCCCACTTTGAATGTCCAGACATGGATAAACCTTTTACAGGAAGTATGGCAGGAGCAGCAGTAGCCCTTGCCGCGACAGTGTAGCAGCAGCCCCGAAAACAGGCAAGCGAAGCACTTCGTAGTGTCAGTAGCACATGATATGTCCGGTTGAGATAGCAAGTGATATGTCCGCTTTTCGGGCTGTGGTAGGGGACCATGCAAGGCATGAACTCCTACACACAAGCCGCCATGGAGCGGGCGATGAAAGTACAGGAAGTGATG
>DATNLR010000069.1:0-71019 GCA_035602755.1 Binatus sp. (SeqCode)
AATCCGTGCTGGACGCAAATCAGATCGAAGTCTGGCGCGACGAAAAGAAATTAGTGGCTACCGGTGGCGTGATAGCGGTTTTTCCCCAGGCTTCCGGACAAATCCCAAAAATTCCGGGAAGCGAACCTAAGGCGCCGCTCAAGCCTTCAGTCCACGCGCAAGCTCCCAAGCCAACCGAAGCGGATACCGAAGCGCCCTCTGGCCCTACGCTTTGGCAAATTCGCGCTCCGGTGCTGACCTATTGGAGCGACACCGGGAAAGCCCACTTGGAGGGCGGGGTAACCGCTACCTCCCAACAGGGCTCCCTGCGATCGCCCGTTCTGGATGTCTATCTGACGGCAGCGCAAAGCACCCAGACTGGGGCCGCAGCTCCTGGCAAGCCTCCCACGAACGGCACAGGACCCCGCCAGCTCGACCGCGCGCTAGCCACCGGCGGGGTAGTCGTGCAGCAGAGCGACCGCCGTGGCACCGCCGAGCAAGCCGAATACACCGCAAGTGACGGGAAATTCGTCCTTTCTGGCGGAAAACCAACAATTACCGATGCATCTAGCGACACAACTACGGGCCATTCGTTGACCTTCTTTGTTTCGAATGATACGATTTTAATAGATTCGCAAGAAGGTTCGCGCACGTTAACCAGGCACCGAGTTGAGTAATGAACCGGCATGTTGAAACTTCAGGCGGCCGCTCTGAGCAAGTCGTACAGAGGGCGAAAAGTTGTTAACGACGTCAGCTTGGAAATTCAACAAGGCGAAGTGGTTGGGTTGCTCGGGCCGAACGGCGCCGGAAAGACCACGACGTTTTACATCCTGGTCGGTCTAGCGCGTCCGGACTATGGGCGTGTTTTACTGGACGGCGAGGATATTACCGACCTCCCGATGTACCTCCGGGCCCGCAGCGGCATCAGCTACCTTCCTCAAGAGCCTTCGGTTTTTCGGAAATTAACGGTAGAAGAGAATTTGCTCGCCGTGCTGGAGACGCTGCCAATTACTCCGGAGCAGCGGCGCGACCGAGTGGAGGAGCTGTTGGCGCAAATGGGGCTCGAAGGAGTGAGATATAGCCAGGCCTATGTGCTGTCGGGCGGCGAGCGGCGCCGGCTTGAAATTGCGCGGTCGCTGGTGCTGTCGCCCTCGTTTGTTTTATTAGACGAGCCCTTTTCGGGGATCGATCCGCTGACCGTCGTGGACATCCAGAAAATTATCGCGGATTTGAGCGCGGCCGGAATCGGAGTTCTGGTAACGGACCACAACGTGCGTGAAACACTGGCGGTAACCAATCGCGCCTACATCATCAGTGATGGAAGAATACTATTTGCGGGAACTCCCAGAGACCTGTCCGAGCATACGGAAGTAAGAAGGATATATCTCGGCGAAGGTTTCCGGCTAAACTGAAACGAACTTTATGAATTGGCTCCAGCCCAAACTCAACTTACGCGTCGCGCAAAAGCAGATACTCACGCCAGGCTTGGTGCAGATGGTCAGCGTTCTGGCGCTGAATCGTTTGGAACTGCGGGAAATGATCAATCAGGAGATCATGGCGAATCCCGTGCTCGACGAAGCAACCGAAGACGACGGAGTCACTGCGGAAAGTTACACCGACGAAGCCTTCCTCAAGAAGGAAACCGAAAAAGTTCCGGAAGTAGCGCCCGCGAACCCGTTTGATGAATTTGATTTTGGCTCGTTTTTCACCCAGTACCTCGATTCAGGCGCCGAGAGAATTTCCAACAGCGAACGCGAGGAAATCGAAAAGCCTTCTTTCGACAAATTTCTTTCTTCTCCGCAGAGTCTTGCCGACCATCTGAATTGGCAGCTCAGCGTAAGCATCTGCACGGAAACTGTCCGCAAAATTGCCGAATCCATCGTTGGCAATCTGGACGAAAACGGATACCTTACCGCTTCGCTCGATGAAATTGCCCAAGCGGCCAATTATTCGATGGAGGACGTGGAAGAAGCGCTGGCCATGGTGCAGGAATTCGACCCCCCTGGAATTGCCGCGCGCGATTTGCAGGAATGCTTGCTCATCCAACTGAAGCTCGTCGATCCGCAAAACACTTTGGCGCAGCAGATCATCGCCGATCATTTGAAGCTTCTGCAAAACAATCAGCTGAAAGAAGTGGCGCGCGCTCTAAACCGGCCGGTCGAGTTGGTAAAACGCGCAGTGGACGTAATCAAGCGCCTCGATCCCCGCCCCGGTTTGCGATATAACCGCACCGAGCCGAGACTGGTTGAGCCGGACGTCCAATTCCGAAAAGTGGACGGCGAGTGGCAGGCATTTATGAACGACGATGACTTGCCACAGCTTCGATTGAATCCTACTTACCGGCGTCTGTTGGCGCGCGATGCCGCGGACCGCGATGTGCGCAACTATGTGAAAGAGCGTTTCACCGCCGCGATCCAGCTGATGAAAAATATCGAACAGCGCAAACATACCATTCAGCGCGTTTGCCAATCCATTCTCCGCAGGCAAGGTGATTTTCTGGATTACGGCGCAGATCAGCTGAAGCCCATGATGATTAAGGAAGTCGCCGAGGAAGTCGGCGTGCATCCGTCCACTGTGAGCCGCGCGGTAGCCAATAAATACGTGCACACTCCGCAAGGCGTCCTCGAACTGCGCTACTTCTTCAGCGAGTCGGTAAACGGCCCGCAAGGCAGCGAAATGTCGCTGCTTTCCCTGAAGCGTCGGGTAAAGAAGATGATCGAAGACGAAGATACTTCTCACCCGCTCACTGACGAGCAAATCACAAAAAAACTCAGCGATGAAGGGATCCACGTCACGCGCCGAACGGTCGCAAAATATCGCGAAGACCTTCGCATTCCCAGCACGCATCGCCGGCGTGTAAAGGCCTAGCGCCGCTGCCGTGAAGCGCACGCCGAGAAATCGAACCCGCGATGCCCACCAGTTAGTTCTCCTCACCGGCCTTTCCGGCTCCGGCAAAGGCTCGGTCCTGAATACTTTCGAAGACCTCGGATTTTACTGCGTAGATAACCTCCCGGTTGCGCTGATTCCGAAATTTGGCGAGCTGTATGCCGAAGGCGTCGAAATCGAACGCGCCGCGCTGTTGGTGGACGCGCGCGAGGGCGAGCAGATTGAAAAACTTCCCGGCATCTATCGCCAACTCATCAGCGAGCACCCCGCGACGCTCGTGTTCATCGAAGCCAGCGATGAAGCGCTGATGCGCCGTTTTAGCGAGACGCGGCGTCCGCATCCGCTCGGGCGCGGCGGATCTGTCGCTGAAGGTATTCGTGAGGAGCGCCGCCGAATGGCGCCCATTCGCCGGTTAGCCGATGTGGTGATCGACACCACAAAATTCAACGTACACGAGCTGCGCCAGTTTATTATCGACCGGTTTCAAAAACCGGGCAGGCGCCCGCTTCTGGTGTCGCTGGTTAGCTTCGGATACCGCTATGGCATCCCGGCCGATGCGGACTTGGTGTTCGACGTGCGATTTCTGCCCAACCCATTTTTTGTGCCGCGCTTGCGCCCCTTCAGTGGGAAAGATCCGCGTGTCACCCGTTACATTCGTTCGTTCCCGCAAACCGGAGAATTTTTGCGCCGCGTGGAAAGCTTGCTGCTATACCTGATCCCGCACTACATTCAGGAAGGCAAAAGCTATCTTACCGTCGCGCTGGGATGCACCGGAGGACGTCACCGTTCCGTCGCCATGGCGGAAGTGATCAGCCGCGCGATTAAGAAAAAGGGCTATTCAGCTAAAGTCGTTCATCGCGATCTGGATAAGACCGCGTCTTAGAATTTTGCATCTCTTGCTGAGGGTTTGCCCATTTGAATTCTGAAATAAAAGACGGCCTGAGCACCCTGACGCAGGGCGAAGAATTTCGCCGGTTGCTTCGCTATCTTTCTCCGTACACCGGAATTCTTGCTTTCGGCGTGTTGCTCATGGCCGCTATGGGAATCGCCGAAGGCCTGGTGCCGCTCGCGATCAAGCCCGCAATCGACGTGGTATTGAATCCCGGTTCGGGTCTTCAGAAACTGGTCCTCTTTCCCATCCCCTGGTCCCATCGCATTGTCTACATGAATGACTTCGTTCCCTCCCGCGTGCATCACGTCTGGTCGGTTTTCGCTCTTGCTCTTCTCTTCATCTTTTTATTCAAAGCCATCGCGGAATATTTCGGCAGCACATTAATCCAATATGTCGGTCTTTCTGCCGTTACCGATTTGCGCAACAGCGTGTACTGCAAAGTGGTGCAGCAGCCCGTCGGGTTTTTTCACCACAACCCAGTCGGCCGTGTAATGTCAGCGGTCGTTAGCGACGTGGAGCAGCTGCGCGCCGCATTTTCCGATTACATGGCGGATTTTTTCCGCCAGATCTTCAATCTCATCGCCTTCGTCAGCGTGCTCTTGCTCATCGACTGGCGCATGGCTGTCGGCTCCGCTGTTCTCGTTCCGCTGGTGGTTTGGCCGGTAGCGAAATTAACGCGCAAAATTCGCCGCTCCACCGAGAGAAGCCGTTCTCGCCTCGCGGATCTAAGCCAGATACTTCAGGAAACCATCAGCGGAAATCGGGTAGTAAAAGCTTTCGGGATGGAAGGTTTTGAAATCCGCAAATTCCGCGATGCCGCGCGAAGCTTGCTCCGTGAAAATATGCGCTGGGTTCGCGCCATGGCCGCCACCGGACCGATCATGGACGTGCTCGGCGCAGTTGTGGTGGCCATGATCCTTTTCTTTGCGCGCGGCGAAATCAAAGCCAGCCGTATGTCCATCGGTTCGTTCGGCGCCTTTACCTTTGCCCTGTTCAAGGCCTACGAACCCATCAAGCGCATCGGCAACATTTATCAACTTTTCGTGCAAGCGCTGGGCACATCCGCGCAGGTATTCAGGCTCCTCGATCTGCCGGAAGAAAAGCTCGACATGCCGAACGCCAAGGCCTTGCCGCGCCTTTCGGAATCCGTCGAATTTGCCGATGCCGGCTTTACGTACGACGATGGCGACACGCCTACTCTCCGAAATCTGAAGTTGAAAGTTCCGGCGGGCGCAGTGGTCGCCATCGTAGGCTCGAGCGGCGCCGGCAAGACGACCCTGGTAAATCTCCTCCCTCGTTTTTACACCGCCACGTTAGGTTCCTTGCTCATAGACGGCCAGGATGTTCGCGAAGTCACTCTGCGTTCGTTGCGCGAACAGATGGCGATCGTGACGCAGGAAACCATCCTCTTCAACGACAGCATATGGAACAATTTGTGTTACGGCCGGCCCAACATGCCGGAAGATAAAGTGGTCGCAGCCGCCAAAGCAGCGCTCGCTCACGATTTCATTATGCAGATGCCGGATGGCTACCAGACCCTCATTGGCGACCGCGGCCAGAGGCTTTCCGGTGGTCAACGCCAACGCCTGGCCATTGCCCGCGCGCTCTTGAAAGACGCTCCCATCCTGATTTTGGACGAAGCGACCTCCGAGCTGGATTCTGAATCGGAAATGCTCGTGCAGGACGCGCTGAATAATCTGATGACCGGCCGCACCGTCTTCGTGATTGCCCACCGCCTCTCCACAATTCGTCGCGCGGACTTGATTGCTGTGCTGGAAGGCGGCACAATCCGTGAGCGCGGAACGCATGAAGAACTCCTTGCGCGTGGTGGAGTATATGCGCGGCTTTACGAAATGCAGTTCCGCGACGTTGACACCGTGACGCGAACCGCAGGTCCGGTATAAAAATGTCAGGCCCCAGTCCAAAGCCTATGCCCGCTACTTCGGTGCCATCCGCGCGTACCGGTTTGAAATCCATGACCGGCTACGCTCAGTCGCGAGCCGCGGAAAATGGCTGGAGCCTGCGCGTAACGATTCGCAGCGTGAATCACCGTTTCCTCGATCTGCATTTGCGCATGCCCGAAGGTTTCGAACCGCTCGAACCGCGTGTTCGCCAAATCATTCGCGAGCGCGTTCGGCGCGGCCATCTGGACGTCACGGTGCATTACGAACTGGCTGGCCCAGCCGCTATTGGCGTGAATCACGAAGTTGCCGCGGCCTATCTGAAAGCCGCCACTTCGTTGCGAAAAGAATTCAGCCTTCAGTCCGAGCCCGATGTTGAGTCCATCATGCGCTTGCCTGGAGTGATCGGCGCGCCCGCCGCTTCGCTGGAAAGCGAACTTGAGCGCCTCGAAGCGGTGCTCGGGCGCTGTATGGTCGAATCGCTCGACAAGCTCGATCGCATGCGCGAGGAAGAAGCGAACCTGCTGCGCCAGGAAATGTCCGCGAGGCTTCGAAGCATCGCGGCCTCGGCCTCGAAGGTAACCACGCTGGCCGAGCGCGCGCGCCCCGCTTTCGCAAAACGCCTGGAAACACGCATGAAAGAACTTCTCGGCGAAACACAAATTGATCCAGGTCGATTGGCCCAGGAAGCCGCGCTAGCCGCCGAGCGCAGCGACGTTTCCGAAGAATTGGTGCGCCTCGGCAGCCACGTGCAACAATTCGAAGGTCTGCTCTCGAGCGCCTCCGAAGCCGGCAAGAAACTCGATTTTCTGCTGCAGGAAATGCAGCGCGAAGCCAATACTCTGCTCTCAAAAACTCCCGGAAACGACGGCGAAGGACTGGAAATCACGCGTATCGGCCTGGAGATCAAATCTGAAATCGAAAAATTGCGCGAACAGGTGCAAAACATAGAATGAGCAAAGCGGAACCGTTGGTGCTCATCGTTTCCGGCCCATCGGGCTCGGGGAAATCCACCCTGGTGGAAAAAATTTTGCAGCTGCCCGGTACCATGCTGTCTGTTTCGTGCACCACGCGCATGCCGCGCAAGACGGAGAGCGAGGGCAGATGGTACAATTTTGTCTCCGAGTCTCAATTTCAGGAAATGGTGGAACGCGGCGATTTCCTGGAATATGCGCAGGTATTTGGAAAGAATTGGTACGGCACTCCGCGCAAATCTGTAACCCAAGCGCAGGAGCAAAAAAAGGATCTGGTTCTCGAAATTGACGTACAGGGCGCTTTGCAGGTAAAACAAAAGCTGCCTGGAGCTGTAGCAGTCTTCGTCCTGCCGCCTTCTCGCACGGAGCTCGAACATCGCATACGGCAGCGTGGCCAAGATTCGGAAGACGAAATTCGTAGGCGGCTCGAACGTGCACGGCAGGAGATGTTGAACTATAGTAGCTACGATTACGCCATCATCAACGACGATATCGAGCGCGCAGGTAAAGAAGTCCAGGCCATTGCGCTCGGCTCGCGATGTCGGGTGCCGCGTAATGAAGAACGAATTCGCGAAATTTTGAAGTCCTTTGGAGGCTGATCTGAATATGGCCGTGTTGAGAGATCCACCGGAAAGCCAGTTTGCATATGTGGTAGTCGTCGCGCGCCGCGCACGGCAGTTGATGATCGGCGGACGCCCCATGGTCGATAACCCGCGATCGCGCAAGACCACGCGTATCGCCGAAGAAGAATTGCTCAAAGGTCTGCTCGAATACGAAGCTAAGGAATTGAGCGGAGAGCCTGAGGATAAGGACGGCAAGCGGAAGAAGTAACATCCGCCGCGCATCAGATGAAAATCGCACTGGGCGTAACCGGAGGCGTTGCGGCTTACAAAGCTGCCGAACTGGTTCGCCGCTTGCAGCAGGAAAAGTTGGACGTACAAGTGGTGATGACCCGGGCGGCGCAGGAGTTCATCACCCCGCTCACCTTCGCCGCGCTCACCGGACAAAAAGTAATTACGGATATGTTCAGCGCCGGCGGTTCCGCTGCTCCGGCGAATGTCGAAAGCGCCATCGAACATATCGCCGTGGCGCAGCGAATCGATTTGCTCCTGGTGGCGCCCGCTACCGCGGACATTCTCGGCAAATTCGCCCATGGTATCGCTGAAGATTTTCTCGCCACGCTGTATCTTGCCACCAAAGCTCCCGTTGTCGTGGCCCCGGCCATGAACGTCAACATGTGGGAGCACCCCGCGACGCAGCGCAACCTGGCGATTCTGCGCGAGCGCGGCGTTCACCTGGTGGATCCCGATGAAGGCTACCTGGCCTGCGGAATGGTTGGTGCGGGCCGCCTGGCCGGCACGGAAACCATCGCAAAGAAAGTTTGCGAGGTGCTTGGCCTGCGCCACGATCTTGTCGGTCAAACAATCTTGGTGACCGCCGGCCCTACGTGCGAGGACATCGACCCTGTCCGATTCCTCACCAATCGCTCATCGGGAAAAATGGGTTACGCTCTGGCGGAGGCGGCCAACCGCAGAGGGGCCCAGGTCATTCTGGTCAGCGGACCAACCGATTTGAAAATTCCCGATGGAGTCGATTGGGTCCCGGTTCGCGCAACGGAGGAAATGCATCAGGCCGTCCGCGAGCGCGCCGCAAATGCGAAGGTCGTTATTATGGCCGCAGCCATCTCGGATTATCGTCCGGCCGCGCAGTACGATCAGAAACTAAAGCGCAGCGAAGGACGGCTTACCCTCGGCTTGGAACCCACGCCGGATATTCTCGCCGAGCTTGGACGCCAGAAGCAGCCTGGCCGCGTGTTAGTAGGATTTGCTGCGGAAACGAATGCGGTCGCGGAAAATGCGCGCGCAAAATTGGCGCGTAAATGTGCGGACATGGTCGTCGCAAATGATGTGACCCAGGAAGGCGCCGGGTTCGATGCCGACACCAATATCGTTACGATCTATTCGCGCGATGGCCGCGAAATTCCGCTGCCTAAGATGACCAAGCTCGAAGTGGCGAATCAAATCCTCGATCGCGTCCTCGAAATTCAAAAGAGTTTGAAGTAATGTCGTCGTTTTCTCCCTGTGTTTTGTAAGAAAATTTCCTCCTAGGCGCTGCGCAACCCCGTTCGCTGTGATAAAGTTCTCCCCATCGATTGAAATTGGGAGGGCCTGGTTGGAATCTGACAAGCGTGCACGTGTGGAAGCCTGGCTTCGTTACGGAGCTGACTTAGAGTTGGGCCCTTACTATCGCGATCGAGTTTCCTCTAACGTTGTTGTGGAGACGAATCAAGCGGCCGTTGCTCGGTCGACTGCGCCGCGGCAGTCTCCCATTGCCGCGGCCGCTCGAGCAGCCAGCTCAAGTTCCTCCTTCGGTCTTGCACCAAGCACGTCGGGTGCCCCATCGCCCGCGCGTTCCTCCGCCTCCACGCCGTTCGCGCAAGCGCCCTCCCTGTTCGAAACAAGCGACCGCATCACAGGCGACACCTTTCAGCTCATAAGAGAAACCATTGGCGATTGCACGCGCTGCAAACTGCACAAAGCCCGCACCCATATTGTTTTCGGCGTCGGCAGCATGAAAGCGGAATTGGTCTTCGTGGGCGAAGGTCCCGGCCACGACGAAGATATCAAAGGCGAGCCTTTCGTCGGCCGTGCAGGAAAATTGCTCACGCAGATGATCGAAGCCATGGGCCTGCGCCGCGAAGATGTTTACATCTGCAACGTGGTGAAATGCCGCCCGCCGGAAAATCGCCTTCCGGAAAAGGATGAAATCTCGACCTGCTCGCCTTTTCTTTTCCGCCAGATTGACGTGATCCGGCCGAAAGTAATTTGCTGCCTGGGAAGCTGCGCGTCTCAAACCCTTTTGCAAACCACCCAGGGCATTTCCCGTTTTCGCGGCGAGTGGTTTGATTTTCGCGGCTCGAAACTGATTGCCACCTACCATCCCGCTTACCTGTTGCGAAATCCAAACGCGAAAGGTGAAGTGTGGAAAGATTTGCAAAAAGTAATGACCGTCCTCGGTCTGCAGCCAAAACGTAAATAGCCTGCCGCTGTTAGTAGACAGTAGAAAATAGTCGAGAATAATCAAACCGAGTGGGGATGCGTTCGTGGAGAATTCTTTGGGTGTAATCCTCGGATTGACCGGAGCGGTGTGCTGGGGTCTAGCCGATTTTGCGGCGCGTTTTGCATCTCGCCGAGTCGGCGCGTATCGCACGCTATTTTTCATGCAGTTTTTCGGCTTGATCGCCCTCAGCGTTTACCTCAAGTTTGCCGGCGGGTTTTCGCACGTTGCTCCAGGATGGCAGCCCTGGGCGCTCACAGCCGTCGCGGGATTGCTGAACGTCGCAGCGTCGCTCTCGCTTTATTATTCCTTCGAAATCGGCGTAATGAGCATCGTCGGTCCGGTCTCATCCAGTTATCCCGCGCTTACAGTGGCACTTTCCATCGCCAGCGGTGAACGGATTCATGCACTTCGCGGAATTGGAATCGCCATCACACTGACGGGCGTAATCCTCGCGGCCATGTCTTTTGCGCCCAAACCGATGAATCCCGCAGACGCAGCGAATCCCTCAACCGCCTCGCGGTTGTCGCGCGGCGTAGGCTGGGCGATTTTGGCGGCACTCGGTTTCGGCTTCATGTTTTGGTTTCTCGGCTTCCATGTAATCCCGCTCGTCGGCGACGCCGTTTCAGTTTGGGTGATGCGTCTCACCGCTCTCGTATCGCTGGCAATATTCGCCTGGCCAACGCGCCAAAGCCTCCGCCTCCCATACGGTCGAATCTGGTGGCAACTTGCCGCCGTAGGCGTGATGGACACCACCGCATACGTCGCCAATAATGCCGGCCTGCACATCGGCCCAGTCTCCGTAGTCAGCGTTCTGGCATCCTTGTACGGCGCCGTCACAGTTTTGCTGTCCTGGATTTTTTTGCGCGAGCGCCTCGAACGCAGTCAATGGCTAGGCATCGTTCTAATTTTCGCCGGCATCATCTGCGTCAGCATCTGAGGCTTATATTCTCGGTTAACATTACACGCGTCGCGGAGATCCACCGATGTGGCAAAGTGACATCAAAAATCGCGGTTTCGCTATCCTTCCAAGCGTTTTCGAGCGGAACGACATGGCCGCTCTGGTGAAGAACCTAAATGAGCATAAAGGGCTTCGCAGCAGGGCAGGACTGCGCCGCGCACTTGCGCTTCCTTCCGTCGCCGCTCTGGCCTGGGATCCCAGGCTGTTAGGTCTGGCGCGGAAAATCCTAGGAACGAAAGCATTCCCGTACCAAGCAACCTTGTTCGAAAAGTCCCCCAGCGCCAATTGGTTGGTTGCCTGGCATCAAGACCGGGCATTGCCGCTTCGCGAAAAGCGAGATACGCCAGGTTGGGGGCCTTGGTCATTGAAACAAGGCATGATTTATTGTCTCGCCCCCACGCCAGCCCTCTGCCAAGTATTGGCTCTACGAGTGCATTTGGACGATTCAACGAAACAAAATGGGCCCTTACGTGTGCTGCCCGGCACGCACCGGCGAGGCGTACTCAGTGCTAGAGACATGCGACGTCTAGCGGAAAAAATCGATTCTGTAGAATGTCTCGTTTCGCAGGGTGGTGTATTAGCGCTTAGACCACTGCTGATACATTCTTCGTCCAAATCGCGCTCAGAACAGAACAGGCGAGTTCTGCATATCGAGTATGCTGCCTGCGATCTTTTCGCAAACCGACTTAGGTTAGTCAAAGCGAAAAAACCGACCAAAACACGTTCGAACGCGGACTGCTACACTTAACCGCCCATGAATCGACGCTATTGCGAGGTCGCTCTCCCGGTTCCTCTGCGCTCGACCTACACCTACGCCATTCCCGATTCTCTGCGCGACGAAGATCTCGTCGGCCGTCGCCTGCTGGTCCCGTTTCGCAATCGCGCGATGGTTGGAGTCGGACTCTCCGTTTCCGAGCAAGCTCCCAGCGTAGCGCAAGTAAAAGAAATCTCCGGATTACTTGACCGCGTCCCAGCCCTCCCGCCAAAACTAATCGAGCTAAGCCAGTGGATCAGCCGCTATTACATCGCACCGCTAGGCGAAACATTTCGCGCCATGCTCCCTCCGGAAATCGAGCTGCGCCGCGAGCGAGAATATTGGCTTACCGACGCAGGCCGCGTCTATTTGCAAGAACTAGCCGCGAGCAGCGAGAACACGGACGTCGAAAGCTCTGAATTTGAATTCCTAAGCCGATTCGACGCCGCCACCGAAAAAGCCCGCGCAATCCAATCCGCCGCCGTCCGGCGATTGCCCGGCGGCGAAGCGCTCGCAGAAAGATTTGTTAGACGCGGTTACCTTGCCGCGCAGGAAATGGTCCACCGCCGCAAAACGCGCAGGCAAAAAATCATGGCCTGGAATCCCGCAAAAGATGAGCCCTGCGCAAATCCAGCCGAGCAGAAAATTCGCGAAGTGCTCAGGTCGACTCGTGGCCCGCTACCGTTAGCACTCTTACTGAAGAAAGCCGAAGTATCGCGTGCCATTGTCCAACGCCTGGAAAAACAAGGCCGCCTGCTCATTTGGGAAGAGCCGCTCGTGTCCGACGAAGATCCCTGGGACACCGATTTCACTCCGCCCACAAATGATTTAAATGCCGAACAAAAACAAGCCCTGGCAGAAATATGGCGCTGGTTGGTGGCCGGGAAATTTACGGCAGGCTTGCTCCACGGCGTCACCGGCAGCGGCAAAACGGAAGTTTATCTCGGCGCCATCGAAGCCACCATCTCGCGCGGTAAGACGGCCATCGTTCTGGTTCCGGAGATTGCGCTCACATTATGGGTTGGCCGCTTGGTCCGTGCCCGCTTTGGCGAGACGGTCGCCGTCCTCCATAGTGGTTTACCGGATGTGGAGCGCGCGCGCGAATGGTGGCGCGTGCGCCACGGCCAAGCAAGCATCGTAGTTGGAACTCGCTCCGCCGTTTTCGCGCCGCTGGAAAATCTTGGCTTGATTATCGTGGACGAAGAGCAGGAAACCAGCTTCAAGCAGGAAGAAACTCCGCGTTACAACGGCCGCGATGTCGCCGTTTATCGCGCGCGCCTGGAAGGAGCCGTTGCGCTACTCGGCTCGGCCACTCCTTCGCTCGAGACCTACCACAACGCACGCGATGGAAAATATCGCCTGCTTGAACTGACCTCGCGCGTAGAAAACCGCCCGTTAGCGGAAGTCCGCGTCGTCGATCTGCGCGAAGAATTTCGCCAACAACTGAAAGTCCGTCCGGTTTCGGAAGCTTTGCGTGCCGCGATCGCCTTGCGCCTGGAAGAAAAAACGCAAGCGATGGTCCTGATCAATCGGCGTGGCTATTCCTGGTCTCTTCTTTGCCGAAGTTGCGGCGCCTTCGTGCAGTGCGAAAATTGCAGCATTGCGCTTACCTATCACAAGAGCCGCCAACGCTTGGAATGCCATTACTGCGGCTACTCGATTCGCCCGCCGAAGAAATGTCCGAAGTGCAATGGCGAGTTCCTCTATTTCGTCGGCGATGGCGCGGAACGCATCGAAGAATATCTGAAGGAAAAATTTCCCGCCGCTCGAATCGCGCGCCTCGATCGCGACACCGTTCGCACCAAGCGCGAAGTTCAGCAAGTGCTCGGCGCGTTCGCGAGCGGCGAACTGGATATCCTCGTCGGCACCCAAATGGTGGCGAAAGGCCACGACTTCCAGCGCGTCACCCTGGTCGGCGTAGTCGCAGCCGATCTTGCGTTAGGACGCCCCGATTTCCGCGCAGCCGAAAAAACTTTCCAGTTGCTCACCCAAGTCGCCGGACGCGCAGGCCGCGGCGAGCTTGCCGGCGAAGTCCTGGTGGAAACCTACTACCCGGAACATTACGCCATCCAATACGCCGTGCAGCAGGATTACCTTTCCTTCTACGAAAAAGAAGCGCACTTCCGCCGCATGCTCCACTACCCGCCATTCACCGCGCTCGCCAGCGTGCTGGTGCGCGATCGCAAGATCGAAAACGCGATTCGCTGGGCCAAAGCTCTCGAAGCTTATTTTGCTCCCTTCGAAAATCGCGGAGTGAAAATTCTGGGCCCCGCCGCCGCCCCACTGGCACGTTTGCGCAAGGATTACCGCTTTCAATTTGTCTTGAAGTCGCCGCGACGCTCGGCTCTCGCTCAGGCGCTCAGCGGCGCTCTGGATTTCTGTGCCGCCCAAAAAATTCCAGACACGGCTGTGATCGTCGACGTAGATCCCACCAGCCTCTTCTAGGAACTAGCCTTTGGCGTTCGCGCGCGCCAGATCAAATAAGCGGGCAATCCAGCCAGCACGATTCCAACCCCCTCCAGCGCTCCTGCCGGCCGCGAAAAAATCGCATTCACCACCAGCGCCGCGCTAGACAGCACAAAAATCGCGGGAGTCCACGGGTATCCCGGCACGCGATAGGGAAGCTTTGCGCCGGGCACCCTCCTGCGGTAAACGAAAATGCTCGCCCCGGCAAGCCCGTAGAAAATCCAGCCGGTAAAGATCACGTAAGTAAACAGCTGCTCAAAACTCCCTAAGCACGCCAGGATCGCAGCCCAAACTCCGGAAGTGAAAATTGCAAACGCTGGTGTGCGAAAATGTGGATGCACCTTCGCCATTCCGCGAAAAAACAATCCATCGCCGGCCATGGCGTAATAAACGCGCGGGCTGGTGAGCTGAATACTGTTCGCCGAGCTGAACGTGGAAATCATGATCAGAAGCGCAACGAACTTGGCCGTCCTCGGCCCCAGGATCACAGCCATGGCGGCCGCGGCAATGGTGTCGGACCGCGCGGCAGCTTCCGGCCCCAGCGCAGCTACGTATGACCAAGCGGCCAGCACGTAAATTATGGTCAGCGACAACGTGCCGTAAAAGAAAGCTCGCGGGAAATCGCGCTGCGGATGGGCCGCTTCTCCGGCGCTGAAAGAAGCGAACTGCCAGCCCTCGTAAGACCACATCGCCGCGATCATCGCCAGGCCAAAGTT
The DNA here is from genome assembly GCA_035602755.1 of Binatus sp. (SeqCode). Taxonomy (GTDB): domain Bacteria; phylum Acidobacteriota; class Terriglobia; order Acidiferrales; family UBA7541; genus Palsa-295. The sequence continues at coordinate 14,587 of DATNLR010000069.1, forward strand.
CGAAACCATCGAGCCATTCACGCGCGCAGGCCACAAAATGCTCGGGGAACCGTGAAAGCCGCGCCCCATCGCCAACAGCACGGCGCTCATCGCCAGAATCAGCGCGACCTTCACATACGTGGTCCAGTTCTGCAGGTCTGAGCTTTCGCGCGTGCCATAAATATTCACTAGAGTTATCGCAGCAATCATGCCCACTGCTGCCAGCTTCGCCGTACTCCCGCTGAGCGGTATGATCTGCCCCCAATAAGCGCTGAACGCCACCGCAAGCGTGGCTATACCTCCCGAAGCGATCACCAGAAATAGCGTCCATCCATAGAGAAACGCCGGCAGCCTGCCAAAACAATCGCGTATATAAACGTACAGCCCGCCCGCTTCCGGCTTCATTGCCGACAGTTCGCCGTACGTAAGTGCGCCCAACAGGGACAAAAATCCGCCGGCCATCCAAACCAGAATCGCCAGCCCAACTGAATTTCCGACTCGCCGTTGAATCGCTCCGGGCACCAAAAATATTCCAGAGCCGATCACGCCTCCGATGACCAGCATGGTTAGGTCGCGCAAGCCGAGCGTACGCACAAGTTTAGGAGAATTCTGCGAAGCAGTCGGAGGATGATCCATTATGATGCGCGCATCATATACTTCCCGCGCGAATCGTCAACTTGGAGCGATTTTCTTACCAGGAAAATTTCAAGGATTGTTCGTCGGCCACTGCGTGAAGCACAAAACAAATATTGCTAGCGCGAGAATGGCCAATAATTTCCGCCCGGCATCGAGCGGTTCCCAACGGTCATATACGGGTGGATGCCGAAATCGCAACGAAAGCACGAGCAAAACGATCCCCCATACCCCCCACCCGTGCCACCAACGAATTCCCATGGCGATTAAACTCAACGCGACGATCAACGAAATTTCTTTGTGTTTCTTGCTCGCCAGCGTGTACAGAATGTGTCCGCCGTCAAGTTGCCAGCAAGGCAGCAGATTCAGCGCCGTGGCAAACAATCCCACCCAAGCCGCCTGACCAATCGGATGTAGTAAAAGTGACGTGGGGTCCGCGCCGGGATGAAACATTCCCACAAAAATTTTCATCAGCGTCGGCTGGCCAAAAACAATGTCGGCATTCTGCTGCACACCGGGAATGATTTTCGAAATCGATATGGCATAGGCCATCAACGGCACGGCGATCACAAATCCCGCGATGGGCCCGGAAATTCCAACATCAAAAAGCGCGCGCCGCGTCGCAATTGGCGACCGTATCCGCAGAAAAGCGCCAAAGGTGCCAAACAAAAATGGCGAAGGGATAAAGTAGGGATAGCTCACATCGATGCCGTAAATCTGGCACGCAATGTAGTGGCCCATCTCGTGTGCCATCAAAAATCCCAGCAGCGCAAACGAAAACGGAATGCCCAGCAAGAGCAAATGGGGATGCGCGAGCGGCGCGAGAATGGCCGCAAATGGATTGTCGTCTCCGGAAAACGGCGCGACATTGTGCGCATAGGACATCGCGAATTCCGATCCAACCGCCAGGGTCGTGACCAGCGTAGCCAAAAAAAGAAGCAGTGCCGGCCACCAAGGCTTCCCAGGCCGCAGCACACGCGGCGGAGGCAGCTCAATGATCTGCGGGTAACCGAGATCGAGAATTTCGACAGGGGTGCGCGCGTGGCCGTTGCCGGGAAGGTGATCCATGAAGACTACAAGTTTAGCACTGAAAAGCGGTCAGCCGCCTTTCGCCGGAATCAACGCCACAACAGCGTCGGCTGACTCAAGACTTGGGAGCAGGCGTCGAAGAGGGAGCCGGCAGCGTCTGGAGTTCCTTGCCGGGCTTGAAGCGTACCGCCTTGCCAGGTGGAATGCTAACCTGTTGCCCGGTGCGCGGGTTGCGGCCAATCCCGGTCTTCCGCGGCTTCACGTTGAACACCCCGAAGCGCCGAAGCTCAATACGTTCCCCGCGGCCCAATGCGTTCTTCATGGCCTCGAACACGGTTTCCACCGCTTGTTCGGCCTTGGTGCGGGTCACGTTGGTTTTCGAAACTATGGCGTTAACGATATCAAGCTTGATCACGCAATCCTCCAGCTTGATCGCGCGATTCCCCAGGGCTTGATCACACGATCCTCCAGCATCAGCGGAAACCTATGCTAGACAGGGGTTTGCAGGTTGTCAAGCGCCGTGGCGTGTAATAATATGCGCAACTCGCTTTTAAACTGAGCAGTGCGGAGATTCAGCTGAAGGTTTGCCGTATCGCTGCTAAGGCTTATCTGCGTTATTTCTGTTGATTCCGGGAGGATTCGATGTCGGTGAAGTCTGACAAATGGATACGCAAGATGGCTCGCGAGCACAAAATGATCGAGCCATACGAAGACCGCCAGGTGCGCGACGGAGTCATCAGCTATGGCGTTTCCTCCTATGGTTACGACATGCGCGTCGCCGACGAATTCCGCATTTTTACCAATGTAAATTCCTCCATCGTCGATCCCAAGCATTTCGATTCGAAGTCTTTCGTCGAATTTAAGGGCGATGTTTGCATCGTGCCGCCGAATTCTTTCGCCCTCGGGCGCTCCGTGGAATATTTCCGAATTCCGCGCAACGTGCTCACTCTGTGCGTCGGGAAATCCACGTATGCTCGCTGCGGGATTATCGTGAACGTTACGCCGTTCGAGCCTGAATGGGAAGGTTTCGTCACGCTGGAAATCAGCAATACCACTCCGCTCCCCGCGCGCATTTATGGCAACGAAGGACTCTGCCAGGTAATTTTCTTCGAATCCGACGAGCAATGCGAAGTCTCGTACAAAGACAAAAAAGGGAAGTATCAGGCGCAGCAGGGAATTGTGCTTCCAAAAATCTAGCCTCGGCGCAACATTTTCGGTCTTCGCTTAATTCTCAGCGACCGGGGCTCCCGGCTTTTCCGCTTTTGTTTGCGTAACCGAAACCTCTCTGGCAAGTTACAATATATTTATCGCGCTCCCTGTCTTTTTTGGGCCCCCAGGTCTCGGTAACATTTCCGGCGGAGGGGCGTAGTACATATAGAGGGCGCTCGAACGTGAGGAGATTCACTACTGATGGCATCGTCGGTAAGTCCGCCAAAACACGATCTCGGCTCCTTACGCATTCATGAAGGTCAGCGCAAGGGCGGGAAGGCCGGCAAAGTATTCGGCATTATCGGCGCGCTTCTCGGCGTGGTAGTCATTGTCACCGGAGCCGTATTTGCTTTTCACAGCCAGAAACCGGTAGTCGAAGTGGCCGTTGCGCAGAAAGCCGCTGCCGGGCGTCCAGCGCTCTTGAATGCCAGCGGCTATGTGACGCCTCGGCGTCGTGCCACGATTGCGGCAAAGATCACCGGGCGCGTCACCAAGGTCAATTTTGATGAAGGCATGCACGTGCAGGAAGGATTCATCCTCGCCACTCTCGACGATTCCGACGCCCGCCGGGCCCTGGATTCCGCGAAAGCCGATCGTGATTCCGCTCAAGCAGCTATTGCCGATTTTGAAGTGCAGCTAAAGAATGCGGAAATTGAATTGCATCGAGCCAAGCAACTTCTAGCCGCCGGCGTGCAAAGCCAAGAAACCTTGGATAACGCCACCATGGCTGCGGACAGTCTGCGCGCGAAGATTGCGCTAGCCAAAGAGCAAGTCGCTGCATCGCAAGCGCGTGTTGGTGAAGCGCAGCAGAATGTGGACAACACCGTAATCCGCGCCCCCTTCGATGGCATCGTGGTCTCCAAAGACGCGCAGGTCGGCGAAATGGTTTCGCCTATCTCCGCCGGCGGCGGCTTCACGCGAACCGGCATCGCCACCATCGTGGACATGAACTCCAACGAAATCGAAGTGGACGTGAACGAAGCTTACATCGCCCGGGTGGTGCCCGGACAAAATGTCACTGCAGTCCTCGACGCTTATCCCGACTGGCAGATTCCATCGCGCGTTCGCACCGTAATACCCACCGCCGACCGCCAGAAAGCCACGGTGAAAGTGCGCATCTCCTTTCTAAAACTGGATCCGCGCATTCTCCCCGACATGGGCATCAAAGTAACTTTCTTTGGCGCTGCGCCGGAACAGAGAAACGGCGCTGCCGAGCCCGCTGCTCTAATCCCGCAAGACGCCGTGCGCGAAGACCAAGGCAAGAAAATTGTTTATCTGGTGAAAGATGATCGCCTAGAACGTCGCGCAGTGACGCTGGGCGGAACTCGCGGGACGGACGCGGAAGTTTTAGCAGGTATCGACGCCGGCGACACAGTTGTAGTGAAAGGCCCAGCAACTCTTCGCGATGGTCAAGCTGTGGAGATCAAGAAATAAGAAATAGGAGACTGCGAAATGGTTCGAGTGGACGGCAGAGGAAATGCAGGCAGCCTGATTCAGATTCGTGGTCTGGACAAGACCTACAGCCGCGGCGGCGAAGTCATCCACGTCTTGCAAGGCCTCAACCTTGACGTGGATAAAGGCGAGTTCGTGGCCTTCATGGGTCCTAGCGGCTCGGGCAAGACCACGCTGCTGAATCTTCTAGGTGGCTTGGACGTCCCTTCTCGCGGCAGTATCACCGTCGCCGGCGACGAGATCACCCACATGTCCGGCAGCAAACTCACCGACTGGCGCGCGCGCCACGTAGGATTTATTTTCCAGATGTACAACTTGATCCCTGTTCTCACCGCATTTCAAAACGTGGAATTGCCTCTGCTGCTCACCAAGCTTTCAAAATCCGAGCGGCGTCAGCACGTGGAAGCAGCTCTCGGAATCGTAGGTCTCGGTGACCGAGTGAATCACTACCCTCGCCAGCTCTCCGGCGGACAAGAACAGCGTGTCGCCATCGCCCGCGCCATCATCGCCGATCCCACGTTCCTACTCTGCGACGAGCCCACCGGCGACCTCGACCGCAAGAGCGCGGATGAGATTCTTGAACTCCTAACCCGCCTCTCCAAGGAATACAGCAAAACCATCCTGATGGTGACGCACGACCCAGCCGCCGCCGAACGCGCGCAAGCCACCTTGCATTTGAACAAAGGCGTCCTGGTCGAAGGCCTTCTCGCCGCAGCCGGGAGCTCGCGATGAAGTTCATGCCGCTCATCCTCGCAAATTTACTTCGCAAACCGTTGCGCACCCTGCTAACCATCGGCTCTTTCGCCGTCGCGCTCTTTCTCTTCGGTCTTCTGGTAGTGGTTCACGGCGCATTTAATCAAGGTGTGGACCTCGCCGGCGTTGACCGCCTCGACGTCATCAATAAAGTCGCCATCATCCAGCCGCTCCCCATGTCCTATCGCGACCAAATCCTTCGCATCCCGGGCGTGAAAGCGGTCACCTTCGACAACTGGTTCGGAGGCATCTACCAGGATGAAAAAAACTTTTTCCCCCAATTCGCCATTGATGTTCCGAACCAGCGCCAGGTTTTTCCTGAATTCGTGATTCCCGACGATCAGTGGAAGGAGTTCGTAGCCGATCGCGAAGGCGCCATCGTTGGCGCCACCACCGCAAAACGCTTTGGCTGGAAAGTAGGAGACCGGGTTCCCATCAAAGGCACAATTTTCACCGGTACCTGGGAATTCAACATCCGGGGCATTTACACCGGTTCGCGTGACCAGGACGACCTCACCCAATTCTGGTTCCACTACGATTATTTCGACGAGCGTCGCCAAGTCGAAAAAGGATTAATCGGCTGGTACATCGTCAAGCTCGACGACCCCGACCACGCCGCGAGCGTGGTCAAGGCAATTGACGATAAGTTCGCCAACTCTGCTTATGAAACCAAAACCGAAACGGAAAAAGCCCTCGCCACCGGATTCGCGAAACAATTCGGCAACATTTCGTTCTTGATCCTCAGCATTGGCGGAGTCGTGTTCTTCACTTTGCTTCTCGTAACCGGCAACACCATGGCCATCGCCGTGCGTGAACGCACGGGAGAACTCGCAGTTCTCAAAGCCGTGGGATACACCGACCGCTTCGTACTTTTCTTTGTTCTGGGCGAATCCCTTCTAATCGCCGCCATCGGCGGGGGCATCGGCATCGGCCTGTCAAAACTCTTCACCATGGGCGGAGATCCAACCCACGGTTTCCTGCCTTACTTCCGTCTGCCGGGTCCGGCAATTATTATGGGAATCGCCATTTCGTTGGCTGTCGGTATTCTCGCCGGAATACTTCCCGCCACAACAGCGATGCGCTTGCGCGTGGTTGACGCACTCAGGAGGGTTTGAGGCATGGCCATCCCCATCGTTTATAATTTGCGCAGCGTTCGCGCCCGTTGGGTTTCCGCCATCGTGGCCGTTCTCGGAATCGCCGGCACCGTGGGAGTATTTATTGCCATGCTTTCCCTCGCGCGCGGCTTTCATGCCACCTTGGTCTCTTCCGGCTCCGCCGATAACGCGCTAATCATGCGCGCCGGCTCAAGCGCCGAGTTAGATGGCGCCGTCGGGCTGGATCAAGTGAAGGTCATTCAGGACGCCCCCGGCATTGCCCGCGATAACGGCGTGCCGTTGGTTAGTCCTGAGGTAGTGGTCATCGCGAATTTCCCGCTGAAGGCTACCGGCACAGACGCTAACGTGCAGGTACGGGGCGTTTCCGCAGACGCGTTGAAAGTGCGCAAGAACGTGCACATCTCGCAGGGCCGTTTTTTCGAGCCAGGTCTTTCAGAGTTAATCGTCGGCAGGAACGTTGCAGGTACCTACTCCGGCTTGAATCTCGGCGACACGGTTAGCTTTGGTAGCGGTACCTGGAAGGTAGTCGGAATTTTCGACGCTGGAGGCAGCGCTTTCGATTCCGAAATCTGGTGCGACGCCCGTGTCCTCGCTCAGGTGTACAAGCGCCCCGAAAACATTTTTCAGTCGGTCACCGTGCATTTAACTTCCCCCGCGGCGTTCGACTCCTTTAAGGATTCCCTCACCGCCGACCCGCGCTTGACCGTGGAGGTAACGCGCGAACTCGACTATTACGAAAAACAATCCCGAGGCCTCACCACGTTGATAACGGTTCTGGGTAGCTTGGTTGCCTCCATCATGGGCATCGGGGCGGTGTTCGGCGCGCTGAATACCATGTATTCCGCGGTCTCCGAGCGCTCGCGTGAAATCGCCACCATGCGCGCCATCGGCTTCGGCGCTTTCAGCATCGTCATGTCCTTTCTCTTCGAGGCCATGCTCATTGCCTTCATCGGTGGATTAATCGGCTCGGCCGCCGTGCTCCCGCTAAACGGCCTGACCACCAGCACCTTAAACATGCAAACGTTCTCGTCCATCGCTTTCGCTTTTAAGATTACTCCGATTCTTCTTGCAGTCGGAATTGCGTTCGCCCTGTTCATGGGCTTAATTGGCGGTGTACCGCCTGCCATCCGCGCCGCGCGCCGTCCAGTAGCCTTGGCCCTCCGCGAGCTATGAGCCGCGCAACCGTCCAGTCGGGTTTTGCATCATAGTGCAAAAAATAAACAGGAACTTTTTTGCTTCGGGCAGGAATAACGGTATGCTCAAAGCGCGCTTAAAATAAGATTACAAAAGGTGAGCATGTTCCGGGAAACCTGCAAAACGAAATTATCTACTCTGAGTATTTCTTTACTAGTTCTGGCAATCGTTCTAACCCTGTCAGCTTGCGGCAGTAACAGTGGCACCGCCACGGTTACTTCGGTAATGGTCTCGCCCACTTCGGCTAGCGTTGACCTCAACACTTCGATTACCCTCGTCGCCGTAGTCAATCTCTCCAACACGACGGTTACTACCAATACAGCGGTAACTTGGCAAGTGAATGGCGTGGGAGGCGGTAACTCCCAAGTCGGTACCATCGTGAATTCTCCGGACGACGTTCAGGAGGGCGTTTACACTGCGCCCAGCGTCGCTCCCAGCACCAACAACGGCCAAGTAATGATCACCGCGACCGCGCCGCAGGTTCCGTCCAGCACTACCAACACCAATATCGTCACCTCAAATACCGCAATCATTACGGTCGGCGTTGGACAAGGTCTTGCCGTGACGCCCACAACTGCCACTGTTCCGGCCGGCGGCACATTCCAATTTTCCGCGCTTCTGAATAGCCTAGTGGATTCGAGTGCTACCTGGGCGATAAGCTCCACAAGCGGCGGCAATATCGGCACCATCAACCCCACCACCGGGCTTTATACGGCTCCGCCCTCGCCGCCTCCCGGCGCCACAATTACGGTCACCGCCACCGATTCCACCCTCACTCCGGCAGTCACCGCCACGGCAACGGCGACGATTGTTTACTCAGACCTGTCTTTAAGCGGTCAATTCGCCTTCTCTTACTCCGGAAACGATCAAAATGGTTTTCTTTCGGTGGCAGGCAGCTTTGCCACCGACGGTGCCGGGCATGTCACGAGTGGGATTGAAGACGTCGACAGCTTTACTACCAATGGATGGACCCAGTATCAGATTCCGCCGAACACAAGCACCTATAAGGTGGGGACAGACGGTCGCGGGACGATCCTGCTGAATCCCGGAATTCCGGGCGCCGCAACTTTGCAGTTTGCGCTCACTTCCAACCAGCATGCCATGGTGATTCGCTTTGACCGCAGCGTCACCGGTAGCGGCACAATTGACCAGCAGAATTTAAACGACACTTCGGACCTTTCCGCCATCACCGGTCCCTATGTGTTTTCCGGCTTGGGCGCTGATACCACATTTTCCCCATTGGGAATCGCCGGTAAATTTACTGCCAGCGGAAACAGCACCAATCAGACTGGCAGCGGTGTTGTGGACCTCAACGACAATGGCGCTACAACGCAGGCTACCTCGCTCAATGTTTCCTACGCCTTGGACAGCAATGCGCCTGATACCGGCCGCGGTAAAATGACCATTAGCAGCGCCGCAACTGCCCAGCGCCAGTTCGCATTTTACATTGTGGATGCCACGCATCTCTATTTCGTGGAAATCGACAACGCCGGGTATCTGCAAGGGAATATGTACAGCGCTGCCACAGGAACTTCGTTCTCCGCAGCAAGCCTCGTCGCCGGCAACTATGCTTTCATTTTTGGCGGGAACTCTCCTACCGGAGCCTTTGCTGCGGGCGGAGTCTTTGCTTCGGGAGGGAATAGCAACATCACCGGAGGCGTTTTCGATAGCAACAATGCGGGCACCGTCACTTCGGACACCGCGCTAGGGACTTGCCCCTACACTGTCGATCCATCCACAGGCCGCATCTTGTTGGGCCTGTGTCCCACCGGGTCCAGCACCTTGCAGTTCGCCGCGTATCAAACGGAGCAGGCAAGCTCCACGGAGGTAGAACCCGCTCTTGTTATGCTCGAGCTGGACCCCGTCGCGATATCCATTGGCTCAGCGTATTCGCAGAAAACGGTCACGCAGTTCGCTGCCGGCAGTTTTGCCCTGCTCCTCGGCGGCCAGGGAGTGTTCCACGACAACTCGGCTGCCATTCAGCAGGACCTGTCCGGTCAAACGACTCTCTCTGCATCGGCGGTCGCCAACGGCAATCTGGACATCAACAACTTCAACTCCGTTTTCCAGACCGATCCGATCAGCCCTACAGATAGTTCGATTCTGGCGCCCGACTCGAACGGACGTGGCACGGCAACGATTGTGGTGACCAACCCGAACTCCAGCTACGACCTGGCCTACTACCTGATCGACGCCAATACGGCGCTTCTGTTCGACACGGATGCAAGTGACGTGCTGATTGGAACGATTGCCAGGCAATTCTAGGACTTTAGCAGCGGCGAGCTTTTGCCCCACTGTCCTGTGAACACGAACGAATCCAGCGGCTTGCGCTGGCGCGGAGCTAATTCGCGCTGGCGCAGTTCTTCCGGCAGGGTTTGCGGATCTCCCGGGTAGCCGATCGCAAGTCCCGCCACGGCTTCATAGTCCGCGGGAATATTGAAAAGCTTGCGAGCTTTTTCCGCATCGATTCCCGCCATTTGGTGAGCCGAAAGTCCCAAGGCCTCTGCTTGTAAAGCTAAATTCGCGGCTGCTTGTCCCACGTCGTGGAAGGCGTGCCGGTTCGGCCGGCCATCGTCGAATTTCAGTTTTGCTATGCTTAGTGCCAGCACCGGCGCCTGTTTGGCCCACCCTTGATTGAATTCCACAAACGACTCCAGCACGCGCTTGTAATTTTCAGGGTCGTCTTTTGTCCCCACGATAAAGTACCAAGGCTGTGCGTTGTAGGAAGATGCCGCCCATCGTGCCGCTTCAAACAAACTGCGAAATTTCTCTGGTTCCACCGGCCTGCTGTCGAACGCTCGGGGACTCCAGCGGTGCGAAATTAAATCGTGAATGGGCGTGCCTGTCTCCGCTGGCCTTTTTGAAGTGCTCATAATTCCTCCGAAGATTTTAGAAATTTTTAGCGTAGCGTGTTATTCGCCCGCCGCTTATATGTGGTTACGTTTTTGCTTCAAGCCTTCGCGCGTGAATGATCAACCGAATAGGGCCCCGGACCGTTTGCCGCAAGAATCACCAGGCCGCCCATGATCGCAACATTCTTCAAAAAATGGATCATGTTGTCCTGCTGCTCTGCGCCCTGCAAGGCCCAGAAGTTGTGAAAAAAGAATGTTGTGGGTATCAGGTAAAGAAACAGAATCCAGGCCGCGATTTTTGTTTGGAAGCCGACCAGAATCGCCAGCCCTCCGGCCAGTTCCAACACCGCCGCACAAGCTATCGCCACACTTGCCATGGGCAGGCCTTTGGACGCCGCGTAACCCACCAACTGCGTGTAGCCGCCTATCTTGAAAAATCCGCTAACTAAGAACACCACACTCAGCAGGATGCGGCCCGCCAACGGTGTAAAACTGCTCGAGGAATCACTCATTCTTTCTCCTTTTTCAGATTGATTTACGCCAGATCAAAAAGCAAAACTTCTGATGGTTTCGTCGCATTCACACGCACTTCCGCTTCTTCCGAAATAGCCGCTCCGTCACCCGCCTTTAACTCCACTCCGTTCACATGCACGTTTCCGCGCGAGACCTGCAACCACGCATGCCGCCCCTTTTTCAACGGATGCTTGGTTTGCTCGCCTTGGTCCAGCCGGGTAATGTAAAGGTTCGCATCCTGATGAATATTCACCGGAGCCTGCGGGCCCGCCACTAGATGGAACTGTCCTCGCAAGTCTTGGTCCGGGAACGTGAGTTGCTCGTATTCCGGTTTCAGGTTCTTGCGATCCGGCACGATCCAAATTTGCAATAGATGCGTGGGATCCTTCGGCGACGGATTAAATTCGCTGTGCATGATCCCCGATCCCGCAGTCATATGTTGCAACTCTCCGGGACGTATCACTCGTCCGGTTCCCATGCTGTCGCGGTGCTCGAGCGATCCATCCAGTATCCATGTCAGGATTTCCATATCACGGTGCGGATGCATTCCAAAACCTTTTCCTGGCGCCACAATATCCTCATTCAGCACGCGCAAGGACCGGAATTGGATATGTTCCGGATCGTAATACTGGTCAAATGAAAACGTGAATCGCGTGTCCAGCCACGAGAGTTTGTTGCGCCCTCGTTCTTCACTGGGTCGAACTTGTATCATTCTCTTACTCCTTCGTTTCGCTTTCTGAATTGTCGTGATCGTTTTCCAAATTCGCTTCGCCGCCGCGCCCCAGCTTGCGGCACAGGCGGCGTAACTCTTCCTGTTCACTCGCTGTTAAACGACTCATTTCTTTCACGACTTCTTTCGCATGCTGCGGAAGCACGCGCGAAATCAGCTTGCGCCCCGGGGAAGTTAGGTGGATCACGATCATCCGCCGATCATCTTCCTGCCGCACCCGCTGGACCAATCCGTGCTTCTCCAGATTGTCGATTACCATCGTTATGTTCCCGCCGCTGCGCAGTAGTTTGTCCCCCAGGGCCCGCTGGCACATGGGACCTAGATGAAAAAGAGCCTCCAGGATCCCCAGCTGGCTGGTGGTTATGCCGTGCCGGTCCAGGCCTACGCTCAGCCTGGTCTGCACCGAATTGGATGCCCGCGACAGATTAATCAAGGCATTCAGCGCCCGCTTCGTCCCGCTATCGCCCTTAAAATGTGTCGGCACTATAGTTTAACCATCAATCGTTTAACATCGAACTATGTATCAGATGCCCGCACCACGGATTGGATTCAACCGGGACGACGACGCTGCAAGCTCCTAGAAATACAGGCCTTGAAATACATGGTGACTTAGAGCCCTAGGGCAGGCGCGCCTGGGTATGACTTTCAGTCAATTTACTTGATCAACTTGGCTACCTGTTTTTTGTTCAATCCGCGCGAATAGCCTTAGGACTTTGTGGTTTTGCCCTAGGTTGAGCGTAGCGCCGGGCTTCAGCCCGGCATCTTTGCTTTTGAGTTGTCCGAGGTACGGTGAGGAGTGTTCCAAGATCAATCCTCGTTACGGCTTGTGGGTAGGCCGCAGCAAAACTTCGCTGATAAAGCTCTGTGGCGCTTGCGTCACGATGCTCCCTACCACGTGCGCTATGTCCTCAGGTTGCAACATCTTGCTCGTATCTTTTCCAGCGTGCGGTGAAAAGTCGGTAGCCACCGTCCCAGGGCAAATGGCGCTAACTCTGATCCCATAAGTCCGCAGGTCTTCGGCCATGCACTCCGTCATCCCCAAGAGTCCCCACTTCGAGGCGCAGTAAATCGCTCCGCCCGCAAAAGCGTTTTTACCCGCCAGCGACGCGATATTGATGATATGCCCGCCCCGCCTCTCGACCATTCCCTTGGCCACCGCTTTGCTCAGCAGGAACACAGATTTCAAATTGGTGTCTAATACAGAATCCCAATTGGACTCGTTCGCCTCATAGAAAGGGCCAAAATAACCAATGCCCGCATTGTTCACCAGGATATCAATGGCCCCGAATGCCTGTTTCGTTTCCTCCACCAGCGATCGAATATCGTCCGGACTTGTCACATCCGCGGCCACAATTACTACCTCAACGCCCGCGCTCTTCAGCTCGTTGGCCACGTTTTGCAGTTTGTCAGCGCTTCGCGCGCACAAACTAAGCTTCGCGCCCAAGCCTCCGAGCCCGCGAGCGACTGCCAACCCGATTCCGCGGCTCGCTCCGGTAACCACAGCAACCTTGCCTTCCAGCGCTTTTTCTTTGGCCATAAGTGAACTCCGACGAGGCGACTATTTACCGAGATTTAACATCATAGCATTGGGGCAGTGTCGTTAAAGAAACCACCATATCGAGTGCCGAAGTGGGATTCACCTTGCACGCGTGAATAGCTTTCCCTATAATCCGTGGGTTCGTTGCGCCGTTTTTCTATGCGGGTAGCCGGCCTGGCTCAATTCTTCCGAGTTACTCTGGTTCAGGAGGCAGTTGATATTATGCGAAAGTTTCTCGGCATCATAGCAGCGCTCGCAATTCTTATGGCGCTAAGTCTCTTTGCGCAGCCGGCCGCCGCCCAGGACCAGGCGGATCAGAATAAGGCGCCGGCTTATACCATGCCGGAATATAACGGCTTTCAGGCCTGTCACGCAGAAACCAACGCGCAAATGCGGGTCAAGTGCCTTGACGATTTTGTATCCAAATTTCCGAATTCCACGTTGATGCCCTACGTCCTCCAGCTCTACGTGCAGAGCTACAATGAGCTGAAAAATTATCCGAAGGTTATCGAATACGCCGACAAGCTGGTCGCTCTGGGCGACAAAGTTGATGCCGGCACGAAGTTACAGGCGCTTTATACGCGTTCGCTCGCATTCAACTACGCCTTTAGCGACAAAGCTCCCGACGCCGATTCGCTCAACAAGGCTCGCGCAGCAGCTCTGGAAGGCCTGAAAATTCTCAGCACTATCCCCAAGCCCGCGAATCTCACTGACGACCAGTTCACTGAGCAGAAAAAGGGCCCCACGGTTCTGTTCAACTACACGGCTGGCTCCGCCTCACTCATGCTGAAGGACTACCCTGGCACAATTCAATATTTCAAGGCGGCGCTTGCGGTAAATCCCACGGACGCGATAACAAACTACCGTCTCGGTCTTGCCTACTTGCAATCAACTCCTTCTCAGCCGCTGGACGGCTTCTGGTACCTGGCGCGCGCCATCAATCAGAAGATTCCGGACGATGCCAAGGTGAAGGATTACCTTCGCAAGCAAATCCTGGCCTACGAGCAACCCGGTTGCGATTCGCTGGTGGACGCGCAGTTGGACGAATTGATGCAGTTGTCGGCGACTGCTCCTGACCGCCCGGCAACCTACACCATCCCCAGCGCGGATGATCTGAAGAAGATTCAAACCTCCAGCAACATCCTCACCGTGCTGTCGGATCTGCAGGCCGGCGGCGACAAAGCCAAAATGACCTGGCTGGCCATCTGTGGCGCTGAATTTCCGGAAGTAGTCGGCAAAGTTATCGACGTCGTCCCTGGAACTGACTCGGTTGAACTGAAGTTGGCTACCGGCGCGACACCGGAGGAAATCGAAAAAGCCACGGTGGCTAACCTTGACGTAAAAGTCGTTGGCCAACCGGAAGCCGCCCGATTGCAGAAAGATGATGGCGTGCGCTTCAGCGGCACTCTCGCAAGTTACGATCCGTCCCCGTCTTTCATGCTTCACTGGGATAAGGCCAAAGTGAACCCCGAAGATATCCCGGCCGAAAAGGGCAAGCACACTCCACACAAGGTAGCTCCCAAGCCTGGAAATCAAAACTAGCAGCAACTTGGATTAGAAAAGGCGGGCTCGTAATGAGTCGGTTTTTTCTTTTGCCGAGCTTGTCGGAATAAGGTGAATCGGCGAAGTCGGTTCTTTAGGGTTGTATGCGTAGCGTCGGCTGATTGGAAGAGGGCTAGGATGGCCCTGCAAGCAAACCTCGATACCGCGACTCTTTGCACGCAATCAAGTTTCACGATTTATAAAGCTCTGCAACGCGCCGGATGGCCGCACGTTCGTCCGCTGCTTGAGTTTTCTGGTCGCTGGCCGGAGCAGGAGACCGAGCCTGTGCACTTCCTTGAAAATTTACTGCCAACATCGACGTGAATCGCCGCAAGTGCTAAAGGCGCAACCTTTGGCATAATTCCTGCTGCTGCGAAAATGCCTCCCATTTTCCTCCCAGCAAAGAGATTTTGGACGAGCGGTTATTAGGCCCGAACGCCCTAGCTTCCGCGCGGTGAGGGGATAAAACGGAGCGTCAGGCGCGGCGGCGTCTGCTGTGGTCCAGCTTGTATTCGTCCACTTTGCGGCTAAGGGTGTTGCGGTGGATTCCCAGTGCTTTGGCGGCACGCGACTGATTTCCGTTCAGGCGCTCCAGCACGCGCTTGATAAATTTTTTCTCGAATTCTGTAACCGCTTCTTCGAGCAAAATACCGCGCTCGACCATCATTCCCACCAGCGATTCCAATTGATCTTTCACGGTGCCGGCTCCGAACTTGGATAGCTGCTTCCCGGGCTTGTCAGCTTAATGGATGGCCGGTAATGCGCTGATATGCATCTCGATATTTCTGCGTCGTTCCCGAGACCACTTCGGGCGGCAGAGCCGGAGCGGGGGGGCGCTTGTCCCAGCCGATTTTTTCCAGATAGTCGCGAACGTACTGCTTGTCAAAAGACGGTTGTGCTTTTCCAGGAGAGTACTGGTCCGCGGGCCAGAACCGCGACGAATCCGGCGTGAGCGCCTCGTCGATCCATATCATCTTGTTGTCCATCATGCCGAACTCAAACTTGGTGTCGGCGATAATGATCCCGCGCTCCGCGGCGTATTCAGACGCCAGTCGATAAATTTTCAAGCTGGTATCGCGCAAATGTTCTGCCAGTGGCCCGCCGATGCGCGCAACAGTTTCGTCGAACGAAATATTTTCGTCGTGCCCGGTGGTAGCTTTGGTCGACGGCGTAAAGATGGCCTCCGGCAGCTTGTCGGATTCGCGAAGCCCAGCGGGCAGGGAAATTCCGCAGATTGCGCCGGTCTTCTGATAGTCCTTCCAACCGGAGCCGGAAATATATCCGCGCACGACGCATTCGATCGGAATCGGCTCGGTTTTCTTCACCAGCATCGCGCGGCCAGCCAGCGAGCTTCTGTAGGGGGTCAACTCGCCGTCAAAATTCTCCGCCGTGAGCACGTGGTTCGGAACCACGTTGGCCAGTTTGTTGAACCAGAAGAGCGAGAGCTGCGTCAGCACCCGGCCCTTGTCCGGTATCGGCGTGGGCAATACCACGTCAAATGCCGAAAGCCGGTCCGTGGCGACAATCAGCAACTGATCGCCAAGGTCGTAAATGTCGCGAACCTTGCCTCGCCCTCGAAGTTTAAGTCCTGGGAAATCCGTTTGCGAAATGATGGCGCTCATTTGTGGAGAAGACACGGGATGTTTTTCCTCACTGGAGGCGGGTATTCTAGCGCAGGAAGGACGGATGTCAACGCCAAAGAAATTTTTTGCGGGAATTAGCTAGAAAGCAGGTTTGACAAAATGCTTCAGGGGATCTGACGAAAGCGCGCCTCGAGCGGACCTACAGCTCGCCTTCACTGGCTTACGCAGCGTTGCTGGCGGCTTTCGGCGCGGCGGCAGCCTCAGCTTCCTCCCACTTAACCGAAACCAATTTCGAGACGCCCGGTTCCTGCATGGTCACGCCATAAAGCACCGAGCCCATCTCCATGGTCTTGCGATTATGTGTCACGACGATGAATTGCGTCTGCGCGCACATCTCCGCAAGCATTTTGTTGAAACGCCCCACGTTGGCTTCGTCGAGCGGCGCATCCACTTCGTCCAGGATACAGAATGGGCTGGGTTGGTAACGGAACACCGCGATCAGCAGCGCCAGAGCAGTGAGTGCCTTTTCGCCGCCCGAGAGCAAAAGAATATTTTGCAGTCGTTTTCCCGGTGGTTGCGCGGCAATGTCGATTCCCGCTTCGCCCGAACTATCCGGCTCGCTCAGCCGCATCTCGCCATGCCCGCCGCCGAATAGCGACTGGAACGCGATGGCAAAGTGCGCGTTGATAAAGTTGAATGCCTCTTCGAATTTCTGTTTGGACACTTGATCGAGTTCGGTAATCGTGAGCCGCGTATTCTCGATTGCTGCCACCAGGTCGTCACGTTCGCGCCGCAGGAAGCCTTCGCGCTGCTCGCATTCTTGAAACTCTTCCAAAGCCATCATGTTCACCGGCCCCATGGCTTCCACGCGCGCTTTCATCTCGTTGTAATTCGTCTCCGCGCTCACCAAATCCTCGCCGATCAGCAGTTGCGCTTCCTGCGCCATCAAATCTTCAGGCTGTGCGTTCAGTTCAGCGATGCAGGTCTGGCGTAGGTAATCGCGGCCCGCATCATTGCGCGCCTTTTCGATTTGCCGCTGGCTGCGCTCGGCGCGGAGTTCGTCCAACGATTGCCTCTTTCCTCGCACCGATTCTTCGAGTTGGGCTGTACGTGTGCGAGCCTCTTCCCATTCTTTTTCCAGCGCGCCCTTCTGTTCTTCCAGCCGCGCCTTTTCCTTGCGTAGATCGTCAGCCTGTATCGAGAGCTGGCCGCAGGAAGATTCCAGCTCCGACTTTTCCTGGTACATCGCTTTCTGTTGCCGGCGTAGCGAAAGCAACCGCTCATCGGCGATGGCGATTTCTTCGGTTACCTTTTGTCCGGCAGCTTCCGCGCTCATCAGCCGCTCAGTCATGGTCGCAAGCTCTTCGCGGTTGGCTCCCAGCCGTTCCTGCAAAGCCTGAAAATCCTGCCGCATGCGCTGAAGCTTTTCCGCAGCCTCGACGCTCTCCGTTTCTGCCGCGGTCCTGGAACGCGTGGCTTCCGCATGTTGTTGGCGGGATTGCTCCGCTCGCGCGCGCGCCGTTTCCGCTTGGGCCTTTAATCGGTTAATTTCCTGACGCTCGGTTCCGAGTTGCGCATCGATTCTATGCAGTTCCGAGCGCGCCTGGTCCAGAAGGTGCGTGGCGCCCACCAACGATTTTTCCGCCTCCACATGCTGCGAAATCGCCATCGCCACGGCCGATTCGCCATTGCGAATTTGTTCGGCGAGCCGAGCGAGCTCTTCTTGTTGCTCCTGCGAAATCCTTTCCAGGCGTGCCGCCTCGGTCTCATGCTGACGAAGTTCGCGCTTCAACGCGAGCGGCCCTGCTTCGCCCGCGCGTCCTCCTGAAACGATGCGCCCGTGGTAACAGCTGCCATCGAGCGTCAAATAATAGCTGTGCGGATTTTCGTTCGCGAGTTGTTCGGCGGCCGCGGATGTTTCCACCAAATAAGCTGTGCGCAGTTTCGTAAGGAAGTTTTTCGCAGCAGACCCGATCGGGGCGCGGAAATCCACTAGCCGGTCAAGCCGTGCTATCACGCCCGCGGGCAAGGGAAGGGAACCATCGGCTTCCAGCGTGGGAGCATCCCCATTGTGCAGCGAGTCCACAAAGAAAGTTGCGCGCCCGCCCATTTCGTTTCGCAACAGCGCAATCCCGGCGCGGGCACGGTCAAACGACTCGACCACGATGTATTCCAACTCTTCTCGCAGGAACTGTTCGATGGCGCCTTCGTAACGCTCTTGCACTTCCGCGTAATCAGCCAGCAATCCCGCCGCGCGGAAACCGCTGGCCGAGGAATCCGCCTCTTCGCTGAGCTTCACTGCAAATAATTTCTGAACTGCGTCAGCGGTATAGGCCCGGTCACTCAAGATTTGCTCGATCGACGCCCGGCGGGCCTTCTCCGCCGAGAGGCTCTCGCGAGTCACCTCCAGCCGCTGGCTGGCCTCCTTCTGGCTGTTGCGAAATTCTCCAAGCCGCGATTGCGAATCGTGAACGGCCTGGCCCAAATCATGAGCCTGAGTCTCTGCGTTCTGAAATGTCTTTTTCGCCTCCGCCACTTTTTCAGTGAGCGCCGAGTATTCCGTTTCGATCGCCAGCAACGCTGCCCCGCGCTGTTCCTCAGCCGCCGTGTACCGCGCGGCAGTTTCCTCCGCTTGCAGCGATTCCGCCTGTTCTCGCGCCGATTCTTCGACCATGCGTGCCGCGAGCTGCCGAAGTTCCGCGATACGAACTTCCAGCCGCTCTTGCTCGCCCGTACTTGATGCAGCTTGCTCGGTCGTCTGACGCAGCGCCGTTTCGAGGATCGCAGTTTGTTCGCGCAGCGAACTCGCCGCTTCCCGTTGCGCCAACATGCGCGCGCCTAGCTCCGTCGCCTGGCGTTCAGCCTGTTCCAACTCAACCACTAGCCGCGTCGCCCGCGTATCGATTTGCGCCACCTGCTCGCGATTGAACGTGATCCGGTTTTCCGCGCGATCCAGATCCAGCGCCGTTTGACCCAGCAGGTTATGAATCTGCCGCATCTCGCCGTCGAGTTCGTAGCTTCGCGCACTCAGCCGTTCTTGCTCGGACTCAAGCTCGTGTACCGTGCGCGCATCGCGCTCTTCAGCCGATTCCATTTCACGCAACAGGTTTTCCAGTCGCGCCGCTTCGATATCCAGATGCTCTGCTTTACTGGCCAAAACGCTGCGCAACAAACCGCGCATTTGTTCGCGCAACTCGGCGTAACGCCGGGCCTTGGACGCCTGTCGTTTCAACGAAGCGAGCTGCTTTTCCACTTCCACTAAAATGTCGTTCACGCGCGACAGATTTATCTTCGAAGCTTCCAGCTTGGCTTCCGCTAGACGCCGCTTGGTTTTGTACATCGTCACGCCGGCGGCTTCTTCGATGATCGCTCGACGGTCCATCGGCTTCGAATTCAGGATTTGCCCGATGCGGCCTTGTTCGATAATCGCGTAACTGTCCGGTCCCAGTCCCATACCCATGAAAAGTTCTTGCACATCGCGCAGACGCGCCACGCGCCCGTTGATTAAATATTCGCTCTGGCCCGAACGATAGAGCCGCCGTCCCACTACAACTTCACCGGGTTTCAAAGGAATGGCGGGTTTCTCCGCCAGGCGCTTCTTCCAAGGCTTGCCTTTGTCCTTCTGTTCCGCCGCCTCGACATCCGCATCGGCCATTACTATGGCGTTCGGACCGCTTTCGGTTTCCTGGCCCACAATCTCGACAAATCCATCGTCGCTTGTCGCGGCCACGGGCGCAGCAGGTTCAACCAGCGCGATTCCGCTGTCGGCGGGCATTTCCTCTGGGGCCTCGAGAACTTTGGCGACCGCCTCAGACAATTCCGGGTCCACCAGCGTCAGCGTCACTTCCGCCAGTCCCAACGGGGGCCGCTTGGCGGTGCCGTTGAAGATGCAATCGGACATCCGCTCTGCGCGCAGCTGCTTATGGCTCTGTTCTCCGAGCACCCAAGAGATCGCGTCCACCACGTTCGACTTGCCGCAGCCATTCGGCCCTACGATGCACGTGATTCCGCTCCCGCTAAACGTGATGGGCGTCTTCTCGAAGAACGATTTGAATCCCAGCAACTCCACTTTACGCAGCTTTAGCACCAGTTTCCTCGCACAGTTCGCTTCCTGAGCCTCGTCGGCAGAAGCGGATTCGATTCAGATTTCTTTGGAGGTCTTCCGAGACAAAAAATGCAGGAGGGTCGATAGATCAATGGCCCTGCCGCCTGGCGCTATCGGATCGGCGGTACGGGAAGAGAAATTAGCATGACCGGCCAGCGGTGTAAAGAGCGCTTTTCCAATTTGTTCCAGTGTTATCTGGTATCCGCAAGTGTGCGCCGTTTGCTTTCTCGCGCCATTGGTTTACAGTAAGGGCATTATGGTTTAGCGAAGAGGTGTCATGGCCGACCACTACCTATTAAAGACCGAGCCCTCGGAGTATTCATTCGCCGATCTCCAGAAAGACAAAAAGACCGTCTGGGACGGCGTGTCCAATCCCGTAGCTCTCCGCAACTTGCGCGAAATGAAGCCCGGCGCGCACTTAATCATCTACCACACGGGAGACGAGAAGAGCGCCGTCGGCACCGCGACGGTCGTTTCCCTGGACCCCTCAGATCCTAAAATCCCCAAAGTCGAGATCCAAGCCGGAAAACCGCTCCCCAAGCCCGTGTCCCTGGCTGAAATCAAGGCCAACAGGCTATTCGCCGATTCGCCCTTGGTGCGGCAGGGAAGGCTCTCGGTGGTGCCTCTGACTCCGGCGCAATACAACGACCTAACCTCCCATTGAGCTCATGACGCAGCCTAGAAACGCTAGTGATGGGCCTCCGGCTTAATCGCCTGATGAATTTGACAGCCTGAGCGGCGCGCTGCACGAAAATGCACATAAACTGAAATCTAGTGGATGCCGCCTGGCACTACCGTGCTCTGCGAGTAGTTAAACTGCTTACAATAAATGAGTTAGTCGCCAACGCAGTTGGCGATATACTTGCAATGTCTACTAACTTGATGGACTTACTATTTTTTCGCTAGTAGCTTACTCCAGGCTTGTGAGGCCCAAAGGTGCAAAATCCGAGGTTTGCAACAGCCCCTGTCGCTAAAACCAATCGGGCTCGAACCGTTGTGGACGTCGCCATCATAGGCGGCGGCTTCAGCGGCACGGTCCTCGCTGTGCAACTGCTTCGCCGCTCCCCCGGCTTGACTATCGGAGTGATCGACAAGAGTTCGATCCCCGGCCGTGGCCTAGCTTACAGCACTCAATACAACTGCCATCTGCTAAACGTGCCGGCCGGGAACATGAGCGCGCTTCAGGACGATCCGAATCATTTCCTGCGTTGGGCTCGGGCAAATTGCGGGCCCGCAGTCCATGCTGAAAGTTTTGTCCCGCGCATGGCCTACGGACGCTACATTGGCTCGCTGCTCGAGGAATCAGCCTTGCAGCAGGGCGCTCACTCGCTTCAATGGTTTCAAGAAGAGGCGGTGTCGCTTACCCGTGAGGATAGTCGACCGGTTGTCCTGCTGAAAAACGGCCGCGAGTTGCAAGCGGAAGTTGTGATTCTGGCGATTGGCAATTTTCCTCCCGGCAATCCAAAGATCAGCGGCCTGACTGGGTCGCGTAAGAAATATGTTCCGTTTGCCTGGTCGCCTGCTGCGCTCGAAGGTCTAGATCCAAACGGGAGTGTTCTTTTGATCGGCTCCGGATTGACCAGCATCGATCTGGCCATTGCGCTGCAAGCCAGAAAATTTCAAGGCCAGATTCAAATCGTCTCCCGACATGGCCTGCTTCCCCAGCGTCATCAAGCCACCGAGCCGTGGCCTCAGTTTTGGCATGCAGGCTCGCCTCGGAGCATTCGGGGCCTACTCCACTTGATCCGCAATCAGGTGCGAGCAGCAGCCGCCAAGGGCGTGGACTGGCGAGCCGTAATCAATGCGCTTCGTCCCGTAGCGCAGGATATTTGGAAGTCTCTGCCCCACGAAGAGCGCGCCCGGTTCCTGCGTCACGCGCGTCCTTACTGGGAGGTGCATCGCCATCGCATTGCCTTCGAAATTCACAATATCGTTTTGCGTTTGATATCGGAAGACCGCCTTACCATCCACGCGGGCCGTATCGTGGAATACTCTGAAGTGGGCGATCATGCAGTCGTCGTTTACCGTGATCGCAAGAACGGAACAAAACAGCGCCTGCAGGTTGACCGCGTAATCAACTGCACCGGCTCTGAAACTGATTGCCGCCGAATCGACGATTCTTTGCTCACCAGCTTGTTCCTGCAGGGAGAAGCCAGACACGATCCGCTTTTTCTCGGCTTGGATGTGGACTCCAAAGGCTCCGTGCTGAATTTCAACGGAGTCCCGTCCAATTCGCTGTTCGCTATTGGTCCGGTCAAAAAAGGCGGGTTATGGGAAACCACCGCCGTCCCCGAAATTCGGAAGCAGGCAGCAGATTTGGCCGAGCATATCGTCCACTTGTTAGCCTACCGTTCAAACTCGCAGCCCAAAAATAATGTAGTGGAAGCCACCGCATAAAGTCCAAGCGCTTCACACACATTGTTGCAAAGCCGATCTTCTGGCCATCTTCTTGCGCATTGACTTGAACCCTGGCGCAGCCTAGGATTGCGCACCGGGGGGCCAATTTTGGAACGGGAAGTTTCTTCTGGTCCGCGCGGCCTACTGCCTACCGCAGTAATCCTGATTGCAATTTTTTCCCTTGCGGTGGCCAGCCGGCGTCCTCCCGAACCCAAGCAAGCCACCGTACCGAGCTCTGAATTTTCCGCCGCTCGTGCGCGCGCCGTGCTTCGCCGCTTGGTCGGCGACGGCGTTCCTCATCCGGCCGGAAGCGCCGCAAACGATATTGTCCGCGAGCGGGTCCTCGCTGAATTTTCCGCGCTCGGCTATCAGCCGCAAGTCCAAACTGGCTTCGCATGTGACGAATACGGAACCTGCGCAACAGCGAAAAATATCCTAGCGCGTTTGGACGGAAGCGAACCCGGCCCGGCGGTCCTCCTGGCCGCTCATTACGACTCAGTTCCCGCTGGTCCAGGTGCGTCTGACGATGGCGCCGGGGTCGCTGCGGTCCTGGAAATTGCACGCGCTGTTAAATCCATCGGCACGCCGCGCCACTCCGTTATTTTCCTGATCGACGACGCCGAAGAAGCCGGAATGATTGGTGCGCGCGTCTTCGTGAACCAAAGTCCCTGGGCCAAAGACGTTCGCGCAGCCGTGAACCTGGAAGCTCGCGGCACCTCTGGGCCTAGCCTGATGTTTGAAACCGGCAGTGCCAACTATTGGGCCTTACAACTGTATGCAAGGGTCGCGAAACGTCCCGCCACCAATTCAATTTTCTACGAGGCTTACAAGCAGATGCCGGTTGACACCGATTTTACGGTGTTCAAACCTGCCGGCTACCAAGGTCTAAATTTCGCTTTCATCGGCGGAGTAAATCAGTACCACACGCCGCTCGATAATCTGGAAAATTCCAGTCCTCGCAGTTTGCAGCATCATGGTGAAAACGCGCTGCCCCTGGTTTTGGCTCTCGCCAATGGAGACATCGCGAACCCGCCTCACGGCGACGGGGTTTTCTTCGACGTTTTCGAACGCCGCGTGATCTTGTGGCCTGCAAAATGGACTTTCCCCATAGCCATCTCCGTCTTGGTTCTTCTCTATTTTCAAATTGGATGGCTGATGGCGAAAGGCCGCCTTCATCCGGCTGCGCTTCTTTGGGGAGCTGTCAACTGGCTCGCAATCCTGGTCACCACCGGTGTCCTGGCGTTAATTCTTCACCTAGTCCTGCGCACTGTTGGAGTCACTCCTGCGAACTGGCCGGCGCACGCTCTCCCGCTGCAGACAGCATTCTGGTCGCTGGCGATTTCGGTAGTGATCGTGATGTCTCTTGCTTTTGCCGATCGCGCCGGTTTTTGGGGCTTGTGGGCGGGAGGTTGGCTTTGGTGGACGCTGCTATCGGTCATCGTCGCCTGGCTTACTCACGGCGTCAGTTTTATCCTGGTGGTTCCTTCGTGCGTGGCCGTCGTGGTAGGACTCCTCTTCACCTTGCGTCGTACTAGGTCCCTTCGAGGTCTGTGGCTGGTCGCGGCACTGCCTTTATTCACCGCCGGAATCATCGGTTTCACCTCTCTGTTCTTTCTTTATGACGGTCTCGGCGTTCGCCTGCTTGCTGGGACTGCGCTTATAGTCGCGATACTGTTCACTCCCGCCGCGCCATTGTTAGGCAGCTTGCGCAGTTCGAGAGGTTTGGCGCGTTTCACTTTTCCCGGCGCATCTATCGCGGTAGCAATTCTCGCGATTTTCGCTGCCGTGGTCGCCCCACCTTATTCCGCAAAATCACCTGAGCGGGTGAACTTGCAGTACCGGCAAGACACCGATTCCGGAAAATCACAGTGGGTGGTCTACCCGGAATCGGGCCGCCTTCCCGAATCCATTCGCGTAGCCACCGGCTTTCATCGCGATGATCGCGGCATGTTCCCTTGGGAAACCCTGGCCGCCTTTGTGGCCGACTCCCCGCATCTGGCCCTGGCTCCGCCCACTCTCACGATTCTGGAATCCTCCACGCTCGACGGAAAACATCAGTATCGTGTTTTGCTGCGCTCTGAACGTGGCGCGACCGACGCCATGGTTTTCTTTCCGCCGGACTCAGGACTCGCTGGCGTTCGCATACAAGGGCAGACCATGCAGCCTGAATCCTCGCGCGTTCGCCGCTTTCTGAACGGTTGGGAAGTTTACGACTGCCCCACCATGCCCGCGAAAGGTGTAGAGATTAGTTTCGAATTACCGGCTGGAAAACAAGTGGAAGTGTACGCGCTCGACCGAACCTACGGCCTACCCCTGGAAGGAATGTTCCTCCTGAAATCGCGCCAATTTACCGCCACGCCTTCCGGCGCAGGCGACGTCACCATCATCAGCCGCCGAGTGCAGCTCAACCCATAAGCGCAGAGCTACCTCGTTCGCAGGGCAGCCTGGCCGCAGCGCCGCCCCGATCGTCCCATGATTAGTTTAGTTTTTGTTGCCGCCGTGCCTTGGTGTAGAAATCACCACGTTCCCAGCGTCATCCTGTATGGCTACGAGCGCCGGCCCTTGCGTCCCGGCTTTCTTGGTAGCCTGCGCCACACGCGCGGCTTCCGCTACCTGGGGACGCTTCGCGTCCAACTCTCTTTGTCCCGTGTTTACCGCTTCCTCGTAATTTTCAAAAGACGTGGGCACGAATTCTCCGGTGTTCGTCCCGCTGGCATTAGCGCGTGGCGTCGAATAGGGGCCCGGAGTCGTGTTGCCAATTGTGCTTGAGCCGCCAGAACTGAATCCGCCGCCACCGCCCGCGCCGCCGCCCCCTGAGTTGTAAGGGCTGGCAACCGCTCCCGCTCTTTGCGCATGTGCTGTGCCGGCTAATGATAGAAGACCAGCCAGAAAAATTAATTTTTTCATCGTTTTCTCTTTCGCTCGCGACAGCCCTCAGTTTGAGCCGAAATTCTGCCTCTATACTAACTCAGCACATTTCTCAAAAAATGGTCCAGAAGTCCCATAGGTACTAGCGGAACTCGTCTCGAACCCAAAACTACCCATCCCGCTTTTGCCATACAATCATGAATTTTCCTGGGGTTTTAGAGTGTGGACACGATGGTCGCCGTGGGCGGGTACTAGTGGAGCGAGCGGAGACACCCTTGCCCGCCGCGTAGCAATTCTGTTGCACTTAGATTTTAGAATCGGGAGCTCTTGAACGCAACACCGGCGGAGTGAACGGAGAGGGATTATTCGATGAAATAGCGTAATTCGCGCGAATGCAGCGCAGTCCTAAGCTGAATTTTTAATGTTGGAAATCGAGGATCTAACCTTGAAAAAACAAGACTCCAAGGCTCGAAGAAAAAGCTCTACGGTCTGCCACTCGAGGGAGTGCTCATATCGGAAACAACCAGGGGCTGGCGGTTCACGGCGTTGAGCTTTCCTTGCGATCTGGGTGTCGCTGCTTTGCTCGGGCTGGTGATGCGCGGCTTCGAGATCACCAGGTTTCCGACGTCATCTTGGTCCGCGAGCAGCACGGACTTTCGCGCCGAATTCTTGGCCGCCTGGGCCGTTCGCGCCGCGTCAGCCACGCCAGACTTTGCTTTCAACTGTTCTTGGCCCGTGCTTAACGCTTCCGAGTAGCCGACATATGTGGAAGGCTCGAAGCCAGGTCCACCCGAAGCACTGGTAGCTCCGTGTGAAGCGGCCGCCGCGGCCGCCCTGGCATACGGACACTGGGCGTGCGTTACGCTTGCCGCCACCATCGCAAAACTCGCCAGAAAAATTAACTTCTTCATTTGTTTTCTCTCTCGTTCGGGTAGCCGGCGGCCGGCTTGGCCCCTGACTTACGCTTCGTATCGGTCTTGGGCGGCTTGGAAATCACCAGGTTTCCGCCGTCATCCTGACCTGCCGTAAGCTTAGGCTTCGTTCCTGAATTCTTAATCTGCACCGTGGTGCGCGCTGCGTCGGCCACGCCGAAAGGTTTTGCTTTTAGCTGTTCCTCACCACCGGTGAGAGCTTCCTTGTAACCTTCGAACGTAGAGAATACATAATCATCAGAACCCGAGGCGCTCGTACTCCCGTGTGCACCTGACGACGAGGAAGAAGACGAAGAGGAGCTTGTGCTGACGCCCGAAGGACCTGGGTTCAAACTAGGGCTACCGTTAATACCAGTGACGGCGTTTAGCGATTGTGCCTTTGCCGTGCCCAGCACCGAAAGAAAACTTGTCAGAAGAATCAGCTTCTTCACTTTTTCCTCTTTCCCCGCAGAGAGGTCTTCGGCTGGTAATATTCTATATTCGTACACATTTGCCAAGAATGGTACGGAAGTACTACTCCGTACCATTTCCGGGCTTTTGAATGCGATCCCTGGAAAGCCCTGCATGCCGTAATTTGCCTCCCCTCACTGGTAAACGCGCCGACATGCCACCACAGCCTTTTGATCATCCGTAGAGAAACCCCGCTGGACTCCGCCTTTGCTGCAAACCGAAGCCTCAGATAGAATTACACTTTTCCAATGGGCGCAAAAAACAACGCTGTTCGCTTGCATAACACGCTCACGAACCGCCTTGAGCCTCTCGAGCCGATTCACCAGGGCGAAGTTCGCATCTATACCTGCGGACCAACGGTCTACGACTACGCCCACATCGGAAATTTTCGCACTTTCGTCTTTCAAGACATCCTGCGACGCTTCCTGCAATCCCGCGAATATCGTGTTCTGCAAGTGATGAATTTAACCGACGTGGACGACCGCATTATTCAGAAAGCCGCGGCCGCAGGCGTCTCCATCCGCGAATACACCGAAAAATATGTCCAGGCGTTCCTGGAAGATATGGACGCGCTGCACCTCGAACCTCCCGAAGAAATGGTGCGCGCCACCGACCACATCGAAGACATGGTCGCTCTCATCGAGCGTCTCCAAAAAAAAGGCTTCACCTACAACAGGGAAGGCTCCATCTATTACAAGATTTCAAAGTTTCCGTGTTACGGGGAACTTTCTCACATTGATCTGGCCGGCATGCAGACGGGCGTGCGTGTTGATGTTGATCAGTACGAAAAAGAAAACGCGCGTGATTTTGCGTTGTGGAAAGCGCCGAAACCCGGCGAGCATTTTTGGGAAACTCGCATCGGCCCCGGCCGTCCCGGCTGGCACATTGAATGCTCGGCCATGGCCATGAAATATTTGGGCGACACTCTGGACATTCACACTGGCGGCGTGGACTTAACCTTTCCGCATCACGAAAACGAAATCGCGCAGAGCGAAGCGGCCACCGGACATCCATTCGTGCGCATATGGCTGCACGCCGAGCACCTTATCATCAACGGCGAGAAGATGTCCAAATCGCTCGGCAACTTCTACACCCTGCGCGATCTTTTCGCGAAAAATAAAAAGCCTTCCACCATACGGTTTCTCCTGCTGTCGGTTCCCTATCGGCGCCAGCTCAATTTCACCGCGGACAGTCTGAAGCAAGCCGAAAGCTCCGTTGTACGTCTGCGAAATTTCGTCTCGCGGCTGAAGTCCGAGCAGTTTCCCGCGGGCTCCAACGCTGCAATGCGCAAACGCGCCGAGAAAGCCGAAGCCGATTTTGGTGCTGGGTTGGCCGACGATCTAAATACCGCGCAAGCCCTGGCCGCCGTTTTCGATTTAGTGCGCGACGTGAATACGGCCATGGATCAGCGCGAATTTCTACAACAAGACGCCCCGCGCATACTAGCCGAAATGGAGAAATTCGACCGCGTCCTAGCCGTCCTCGCCGATGACGATGACGAAAAGCTCCGCAAACTCGGTTTTGGCTTGGGTCAGCAGCGCATGTCCGTCGCACAAATCGAAGCTCTGGTCAAAGAGCGTATCGAGGCCAAGCAGCGCCGCGACTTCAAACGCAGCGATCAGATACGCCAACAGCTTGCGGAATCTGGTATCATAGTCGAGGATACTCGAGACGGCAGTGTCCGCTGGAAGTACAAGTGAAAATAGAAATGAAGATTTCCATCCAATACGACCTCTCGCTTCATAGCCAGCCCTCGCACGAGCGCCCGAACCTGTTCGGCGTAGATTAAGTCCTCTTTCTCCATTTGAATCGTTCCGCGCGCTTCGCAGCAATCCGCCCGCGCGTTCGCTAAGACCTTCACAAATTCACTTTCCGGAGGAAGACATGCCAGCGATCGACACGAAAGCCGAAAGCACCGCCGAAATGAAGTTGCCGCACCTGATAACGCCGTTGCCGGGACCGAAGGCCAAGCAAATTGTCGAGCGCGATAGCGAAGTCGTATCGCCGTCTTACACCCGCGATTATCCGCTGGTCGCCAAGCGAGGCCGCGGTGCAGTGATCGAAGACGTGGACGGTAATAAGTTCCTCGATTTCGCCGCTGGCATCGCCGTGGTTTCAACAGGCCATTGCCATCCCGAAGTCGTCGCCGCAATCCAAAAGCAAGCCGCTGAATTGATTCACATGTCCGGGACGGATTTCTATTACCCGAATATGGTGGAACTCGCGGAAAAGCTAGCTTCCATCGCACCCGGTAAAGAACCCAAGCGCGTTTATTTCGGCAATTCGGGTACCGAGGCAGTCGAAGCCGCCATCAAGCTCGTGAAATATCACACCAAGCGCGACAAACTCGTTGCGTTTCACGGCGCATTCCACGGGCGCACCATGGGCTCGCTTTCGCTGACCGCCAGCAGAGCAGTCCAGCGAAAAGGATTTGGCACCCTGCTTTCCGGCGTGTTTCACATGCCTTTCCCGGACACTTATCGCGGCACGTATGCGATTCGTCCGGAGACCGCGTCCGCCGATTGCTTGTCCTATCTCGAAAATGAACTCTTTCGCCGCCGCGTGGACCCCGATGAAGTAGCTGGAATTTTCATCGAGCCGATTCAGGGCGAAGGTGGTTACTTGCCCGCGCCAGCAGAGTTCCTGCAAGGTTTGGAAAAAATCTGCCACAAGTACGGAATCATGCTTGTCGCTGACGAAGTGCAATCGGGCATGGGCCGCACGGGCAAGTGGTGGGCAGTGGATTACGCTGGCGTCGAGCCGGATATCATCTGCACCGCGAAGGGCATTGCCTCCGGTATGCCGCTCAGCGCAATCATCACGAAGGCATCGGTGATGGACTGGAAGCCCGGCGCGCATGCTTCCACTTTTGGCGGCAATCCTGTGTGTATTGCGGCTGCCCTCGCGACGCTCGGCTTGATCGAAGGGAAATATATGGCCAACGCCGCCCGGATGGGTGAATACATCAAGCGGCAAACCGCAAACTGGACTGAGCGTCACAAAATCGTCGGCGAAGTTCGCGGCCGCGGTTTGATGATCGGCATTGAGTTTGTGCGCGATCAAAAAACCAAAGAGAAAGCGCCCGACATCCGCAACCGTATCGTCCAGATGGCTTTCCACAAAGGCCTGCTGGTTCTCGGTTCGGGCGACACCACTCTACGGCTTTGCCCGCCGCTCATGATTGACGAAGAACAGGCCGATTTCGCCGTGCGCACACTCGACGGCATCATCACCGAAATCGAAAAAACGCTATAACCACTCCTCAACTTTTGCGTTCCGAGAGAGCCAGGCTCGTCTTGGCGACCAGCCTGGCTGTTTTTTCTTGGCATGCGCCGTCGCTTACAAATATTAATTTCGTCCAACATATTTCCGTCGGGTTGTCATGCCATCATCGAGCCGATCCACAATGCTTTCTCAACTCATATTTTCGATTTTGAGTTTGGCCGCCACCAAAGGCCTGGCGGAGGATTCCGCCGATTGATCCGCCAAACCGCCCGCGCGCAAAGCCGGCGTGCCTGGCGAAACCTACGGCTACCGGTACTTGCGTCGTAAGGGTTACCTCGTGTTCGCGCGCGATTTCACTATTCCAAGAATCAAAGCTGAACTCGACCTGGTGGCCCAGGATGGCGCTGTTCTCGCATTCGTTGAAGTCGAAACGCGAGCCAAAGCTGAACCGGGCCAGCCCACGACGGAAGAGGCCATTAATCTCGAAAAACGCCGCAACCTCGCGCGCATGGCTTCGTCAATTTATTCGCGCTTGCGGCCCTGGAAAATATTCCGTGGAGGTTCGACGGCCTGGCCACTCAAACAACCACCGGACAAAAACCGCTGATCTTCCATAAATCGGCCTTTCGCGGACAGAAATCATGACCGGCGGTCGTGGCAACGATTTTCCGCGCGCCGCCTTCCTAGTACTGTAACCGCGCAATAAGCGATTAGAATCTCTTGTGCTCTTTCGCCATAGTAGAGAATAATTCATCGCGCACGGAGACGTTTCGCGCAATCGCATCGAACGGCATTCCTAACACGGGGGGACAAGTTTGCCAGAGCTTCGCAGGGATCCCATCACGGGACGTTGGGTAATCATTTCCACAGACCGGGCCAATCGCCCTATGGATTTTATTCGCGAGAGCGTTCGCATTCATGGCAACGCGAATTGTCCGTTCTGTCCCGGCAATGAAGGAAAAACGCCACGCGAAGTTCTGGCCTACGGCCGCAATGGTAGCGGCAAAGACACGCCGGGTTGGTCGCTTCGCGTAGTGCCCAATAAGTTTCCAGCCCTGGGCATCGAAGGCGGCCTGGACCGCGAAGGCGAAGGCCTTTTCGACCGTATGAACGGCGTCGGGGCACACGAAGTAATCATAGAAACTCCAGACCACAATCTCACACTTGCGACCATGCCGGAAAAAGCTATCGAAGAAGTTTTCTGGGCCTATCGCGACCGCATGCTCGATTTAAAGAACGACCGGCGTTTTCGCTACGTCCTGCTGTTCAAAAATCACGGCGAGCCCGCCGGCGCCACGCTCGAGCACACCCATTCGCAATTGATCGCGCTCCCCATCGTCCCCAAGCGCGTCCGCGAAGAAGTGGACAGTGCCAAGCATTACTACGACGAAAAAGAGCGCTGTATTTTTTGCGACATGATTCGCCAGGAAATCGAGACCAGCACACGCATGATTCTCGAAAACGATTACTTCATCGCGCTCGCGCCCTATGCTCCGCGCTTTCCCTTCGAAACTTGGATTCTCCCTCGGCAGCACAGTTCCGCTTTTGAAAATATGCCTGCGCCCTACTACGGAAGCCTGGCCAGAATTCTGCGCGATTTCCTTAATCGCTTGGATTCTGTCTTGGCTTTTCCTTCTTACAACTACGTGATCCACACTTCTCCCATCGGCGAAGAAATTAACGACCACTATCATTGGCACATCGAAATGATGCCGAAGCTCACAAAAGTGGCGGGATTTGAATGGGGAACTGGTTTTTACATTAATCCCACTCCGCCCGAAGAAGCCGCGCGTTTTCTGCGCGAATCAAAGCAGTAGGGAGGAGAACCGCAGGAAAATTATTATAACAGTGGGCCCCAAATTCCGAGCGCGGTCTAGCCGGTCCCGGCAGGTTGTAACGTTTCCGTGTTGCTGCTGATCACTTCGGCAATCTTCATCAATAGACTTTCTCGCGTGAATGGTTTCTGCAAGAAAGTTGACTCCGGCTCATACCCATCCGGTTGGCTATTGTGCTCCAGATATCCCGACATATAAACAATCTTCAGTTCCGGATGGCAGTGTTTTAATTTGCGGGCTAATTCCGTCCCGCGCATCCGCGGCATCACCACATCGGTGATCAGCACGTGGATCGAACCTCGGCGCTGCGCGGCGATCTCCAGCGCATCCAATCCATCTTTCGCGACCAGCACCGTATATCCGCTGGCTCTCAAAAATTCGGACGCTAAATCCCTCACCGCTTCTTCATCCTCTGCCAGCAGCACGGTCCCGCAACCGCGCGTGGACCTGCCGCTTTGTTCTGGCCGTGCCGCCTCCAGCGCCTCTCGATTTTTCGGCAAGAAAATCTGGAACTTGGTTCCTTTCCCCAGTTCGCTATCCACCCATATATATCCGCCGCTTTGTTTCACCACGCCATAAACGGTCGAAAGCCCCAGGCCCGTTCCTTTCCCTAATTCTTTAGTGGTAAAGAAGGGCTCGAAAATTCGCGCTTTGGTCTGCGCGTCCATTCCTTGGCCGTTGTCTTCCACTTCCAGCAGCACGTAATTTCCCGGTACAGTTGGCGGATGCGCTTTCGCGTACTCTCCATCGTGCACAATATTCCGTGTGCGGACGGTCAGCTTCCCGCCGCGGCCTTCCATCGCGTCGCGCGCGTTAACCGCCAGATTCATCAATACCTGCTCAATCTGCGTTGGATCCGCTTTCACCAAACCAAGCGATGGTTCCGGATCAAACTTGAAATCGATGTCCTCGCCGATCAGCACCGGCAACATTTTGCTGGCGTCCGCAATCAGAGAATTCAAATCTAGAGTTTTTGGCTGCAACACTTGCATGCGGCTAAAAGCCAGGAGCTGTCGCGTTAACGAGGTTGCCCGATCCGTCGCCTTCCGCACCTGCGTGATGCTGTGGTGGAGGGGGGTCGATGCCGGCAACTTTTCTTCCAACAAATCGCTGTGCCCTTTGATCACCGTCAACAAATTATTAAAGTCGTGCGCCACGCCGCCGGCCAGCCGTCCAACCGCTTCCATTTTTTGCGCCTGGCGCAGTTGATCTCCCAGCCGTTTGCTTTGCTCCTCATTCCGTTTCAGAGTGCTTCGCATGCGTTCGAATGCCGCGGTTACTTCGGCCACTTCATCTCCGCTGCCCGCATCCACTGGATATGTGAAGTCGCCTTCTTCCAGTGCGCGTACGCCATTCACTAGCGTCGCCAGCGGCTTCGTAAAGGTATCCGATATCAGGAAGACCAAACCAGCCCCGGCGAGCACCGCAAATAACCCAAGACCGATGAGCGCTTGATTCAGCCGGGCGATGAATGCTGCCGCATCATCGTAAGACTTTAAGACCGTGAACGTGACTGGCGGAAACAACCCCGGCGTCAAGTTCACCGTGCTGGCACGATAATGTTCCTTCCCAATCTGAATATCGGTTGACCTCGGAGAATTTTGAAGCTCGGTCGCCAACGCGCGTTCATCCATCGCTTGCAGCGAACTGACCACCAAGTCGCCGCCATATCGAAATGCAACTTGGCAGAACGCAATCCGCCCCACATCGCTCGCCACACTCGAATCCACTTCGCGTCCAACAATCACCGTGCCCAGGCGTTTGTGTCCTGTATCGGTACCCAACTCCACCGGACGGTAAGCTACCTGATACAAATGCCCGTTGCCGTACCACCATCCGCCCGTTTCGCTCGTTCCTTTCGAGCGACCCAACATCTCTTCTGCTACGCCCGGCGAA
The DNA here is from genome assembly GCA_035602755.1 of Binatus sp. (SeqCode). Classification (GTDB taxonomy): domain Bacteria; phylum Acidobacteriota; class Terriglobia; order Acidiferrales; family UBA7541; genus Palsa-295. Next base: position 48,416 of record DATNLR010000069.1, read on the forward strand.
AATCCGGGAGTTGAAGTATGCAAGGCGACCATTTTTCCCTGCACGTTGGCCAACGCAGCCAGCTCGTAGCCGCCCGAAAGCCACAAATCTTCCGCGGCATCCTGCACATCTGGCGAATTGTCTCCTTCCGAAAGCAAGGACTTCACGCTGGGCAGCGTAGCCAGCAACTCGGCTTGGCGGTTCTCTTCCAGCTGCCGTTCCGCCCGCAAGTTTTGAAATGTCAGGATTGAATTTCGCGTGTCCTTATCTATCTCCCGCTGAACTTGTCCTTCTGCCGTGTGTCCCACAATCAGCAGGGTTGCGAAGGTGAGCCCGGCAATAATGAGAACGATGGACAAGAGAAATTTAGTTCGTAGCCCCAAAACGAATGAGGTCCCGCGTGCGCGGCGAAGCAGGTCTAGACACTTCGAGATTTCCAGCAGTCGCATTGGCAGTTTTCCCCGCACACAGAAAGTAGCAATCGCAATGGCACAGGGAAATGGCCCGCTAGTACTAAGGGACAGGTTTGTAAGTTATTGATTCAAATAGAGGATATGTTTGGATTTTGTCTAAAGGACCACTACCAGAACCATCCTCGTGTTCGCTTTTGCCGAAATCGGGCAGCAGCGATCGGCGCAGCAGGATTACAGAAAGAAGACAACTTACTCCGCCAATGGCAGGCTAACGTCTATGGTCGTTCCGTCGGCGCTGGATCTTATCGAGAATCTTCCGCCCATCACTCGCACTCTTTCGCGCATCCCCGCGATTCCTACGCCCATCAGCTTCCTGCCGGCGTCGAACCCTTTCAGCACATCGGGTTCAATCCCGCGTCCTTCGTCACAAATTTCCACGTGCACGCTTTCGGCGTCCGCCTCCATGCGAATCTTCGCCACGTGGCTGCCCGAGTGCCGATGAATGTTCGCCAAGCTTTGCTGAACCACGCGAAACAGAACCGTCTCTGTTTCCCGCGCCAATCGTCCCAGATCCTTCGGCGCGTCCAACTGCACCTGAATTCCGCTTCGCTCTGAAAATCCCTCCACGTACCAACCTAGCGCGGACACCAGGCCCATTTCGTCAAGCAGCGGCGGGTGCAGCAAATAAGAAATCGTTCTCACTTCCGAAGTGCAACGGTTCGCCATATCCAGCGAATCTGAAATTTGTCGCGCTACGGACTCGTCCAGATTGGGATTCTGGCTCAGCCCGCTCAAGTTCATTTCGATCGCCGCCAGATATTGCCCCGCGCTGTCGTGCAACTCCCGTGCGATACGCCGCCGCTCTTCGTCCTGCAGACTGATCACTCTCGCCGAAAGGTGCCGCAACTGCTCGGTGCGGTCGTCAATGATCGCTTCCATCTCGGCTTGCGTTCGCCTCAATAGCGTTTCAGTGCGCTTGCGAGCTTCGATCTCATCTTCGCGTTCCTTTCTAGCCGCACGCTCTGCTTCGATCGATTCCAGCAGATGCAGGCCGGATGAAGTAAATTCCGCAAGCGCGGTCATTAACCGCACATCTTCCGAATCGAATTTCACACTTTCATTGTGCGAGACAATCCACAACGTCCCCCGAATTTCCTCACTGATCGGAAGCGGGAAAATCAAAGTTTCCACGATGGGAGGATTAACGTCCCTAAAATATTCGAAGTACTTCGCCGGATAGGAAAATAACTGCGGAGATCCCAGATTCAGGCAAACAGCGCTGGGACTAAACTCCTTAGGCTTTATTTTGCCGACGTATCCTTCCAACGCTCCCCTTAAATGCGTCCAACGAAATACCGAATCGGCGTCTGGCCGCTCTTCCAGCAAACTGATACCTGCCGTTCCTGCGCGGCAAAGGTGAAGAGCCATTTCCAACAGCGTTTCTATAAGCTTGTGAGGTTTCCTGGCCATCACGCGCGCGAGCCGCTGCAGCGATTCCGCTTCTTCTCTTGGGTCGCGTCCCTTTTGCGGGCGCGAATAGAGCTGCCCCGTAATTAGGACGTCTTCTAATTTTGCCGCTTCGCGTCGCGGTGCTGGAACAGGAGTGTTCGCCATCATTGCGCCATATCGAATGTGCCGAATGGCACTGTCGCCCAGGAACAGCAAAGCAAGTTTACCACGACCGTAGCCATACCGTATTTCTGGGAGCGACGTCAGGCTTTTTCCGGGCGCAAACCCTTATCTTTTAATGAAATACCGCGCATCCAGGTGCCATTTACGTCCTTCCCTGTATAGCCGCGCCCCGCTTAACGAAGTAGGCTTAGTCCGCGAAACTGATTTAGAAGTGGCCTTAAAACTTAATGCAAACTTTTAATCGGTTCATATCGATCTGTCCGTCACCAACAGCGAAGATCGAAAGGAGATAAACGTGAAAGTCGGAAAGTATTTCGCAGCACTCGGAACCACGCTCTTCTTGAGCGCGTCGCTCCTCGCAAGCGTTCCACAAAATCAGCAACCAGCTCCAGACAACACCAAGAATAACCAGGGTGACGCCAGCAAAGACGCCACCACCGCCGATCAGCAGAAAATGAATCCTACCGATCGCAACATCACCAAGCAAATTCGCAAATCGATCGTGCAGGACAAATCTCTTTCAACCTACGCGCACAACATCAAGATCATCACGCAGGACAGCAAGGTCACTTTGAAAGGACCGGTCCGCTCTGAAGATGATAAAGCCGCTATCGAAGCTAAAGCCGCGGCAGTCGCTGGCGCCGGCAACGTCGTCAACCAATTAGAAGTCGCTCCAAAGCAGTAAAAGATTCCCGCAAGGACCGTTGAGATAAACAAAAGGAGAAATGAAAAATGTCAGAAAACAAGAAAAAGTCAGTGTTCGGAATCTACAACTCGCGCGAGGCAGTCGAACGTGCTGCGGATACATTCCTGAAGAGCGGCTTCACCACCTCAGATATCTCCGTTCTTCTGCCGGAGAATCTCGGCGGCAAGCCAATCGCGACTCATAAGGACACCAAGGCTCCCGAAGGCGCAACCGCCGGGGGCGCAGGCGGTGCGGTAGTCGGTGGCACGCTGGGTCTCTTGGCTGGAATCGGAGCCCTCGCCATTCCTGGCCTCGGGCCTTTTATCGCTGCGGGTCCCATCATGGCCGCTTTGGCCGGCATGGGAGTCGGCGGGGCGGTAGGGGGGGTTGTTGGCGCCCTTGTCGGAATGGGCATTCCTGAATATGAAGCAAAGCGCTACGAAGGCCGCATCCAGAAGGGCGGCATTTTGCTGTCCGTTCATTGCGACACTTCCGATCAAATCAAGCGCGGTAAGGAAATCATGAAGAATACCGGAGCCGAGGATATTGCCTCCACCGGTGAGTCTTCAGCTGACGTGAAGGATAGAGATGTCAACCGTCGCGCCGCTCGCGCTTCGGACTAACTATGAATGAACTTCTTCGATCAGGGGGAAGGCTTCGTCCTTCCCCCTTTCTTTCCGCTGCCGCACCTCAGCACTTTGAGTGCTACACTCTGCGTCAGGGGAGGTCTCCATGCTTCTCTACATTGGTCTGGGAATATTGGTTCTCTGGATTCTTGGATTCATTGCTTTCCACGTGACGCTGGGTCTGATCCATATTCTGCCCATCCTCGCCTTAGCGTTAATCATCACGCACTTCATCCGTCGCAGGCCGACAAACTAGTTTGCAAGCGAGCTGTGACCCAGCCGGTTAATTAAAGCTTTCCAACTCTCGAGGAGGTTTCAATGGCTACGGAAGCAAAAAAATGCGCGCATCCGGTCTGTTCCTGCAGCACCACGAAAAAATATTGCAGTGAAGCTTGTGAGGCGATGGAAAAAACTTCCGACATCGACTGTCGCTGCAATCACCCGGCCTGCCAAGGAAAAGTTCGCTAATACTGCGTTCCAGTCAGACAGTCGGTTTACAAGAAACAAGTGGCGAGTCTGGTTTTCTACGCAGCATGCCGAAAGAAACGCGTGGAACATCCCTGGCAACGGTAGGGCCGGAAGTTAACAATATTCAATAGCCGATCCACCAACCCCCGCCTGTGGGATCGTCGGACTATATCGCTTCCGCAGTAAGGACAAGTTTGCGCCTTATCCATCGCCATTCGAATATCTCCCAGGAGATTGTATAGCCTCAAGGTTCAATCCCTAATTCTGCCCCCGGATAAAGGGACACGTGGCGACTTTATTCCTATCTCAGGTGCCGCACAATGCCGAGAATACTGTAGTACTAGGCGGAACCTTCCTACTCATTTCTCGTCGGCGAACCGCATTTCCAGCCAGGATCGGCACCGCATTACGGTACCCTCTGATCCCGTGCATTTCAACCCCGTAGTCAGGCTTTGGTTGCGGCGAATATTCTGCGAAAGGGGCGTCCTTCCGCCGACGCACACCAGCGCTAACCGTACCACTCCACCTCACGCAACAAGCGCATGAACTCGCTGGAATCGAACTCCAGAATCAATTCACAAGTCCGTGCAATCCGGAATTTCCGGGCCATGTTCTTTGCGTCGCTCATCTTCTGATTTAACCCCTCGAGCGAATGCAGTGTCGCGCGATGCCGCAAAGCGTTCCTCTCGAACTCCCGCGAGGCTCGGTAGGTCTTAATCCCCGCAACGAATGCCGGGCCCAACACCGCAATGGTGACCAGCACTTTGGTGATTAGGCGGTGCGCTTCCAAGGCCTCCCGGCCTTCGCTCCAAAGCAAATGTGAATTGTGAAGTAAGTTCGGATTCGCAACGAGGAAGTGCCCCAGATCAAGCCCCAGATGAATCAAAATAAAACCAAAGCTCACAAAAAACGCGATACTCATCCACAAATGTGGCATCGAACCATCTCTCTCTTCTGTGCCACTCTTGTAGGCAAGATAATCCATTTGGGTCTTCAGACGTTTTTCGCGGTAATAATGAATTATTTCTTGCAACGCTTGGTGCGACGAGTCGGGGCAGTGGATTTCCGAAACATCCGGGATCACGCCTTGCGACGCCCGCTCCGCGACATCCTCATAAACCAATCCCTTCAGACTGCGCACCGCGGCCAGCACATCGTTACGCACGTGATCGGAGGGCGTTTCTCCCAGTTGGTCAAATTGTTCGGTGTCGTCGCACCACAGGCGCGAATCTAGCAGCGTCCTGAACTTCAGTAGCCGCAGATTTTCCGCTTGATAACGCGCGAGCAACCAATTTTCTTTCGGTTTGGAGTGCGTCCCTTGAAGGATGAAAACCACACATAGCGCTGCTGCAGCGAATTCCAACAATTCAGAAGGTAGTGGAAAGAAGTTCGGAAACACAATTGCGAAAAGTCCTATCACAATCGCAGCCAAACCCGACCACACAGCGACTTGTGAAATAATTTGATATTTTTTGCGTTGCTTTTGTGCTTCCTCGTCCGCTGCGCGGAAATCGGGAAAGATCAATTCCCGAGCGATGCTTAAGGCGGTAAAAAGAGGCACAAAACGCCGGTGACCTGCATCCACTTGTTCGCGACAAAACGAAATCTCAAAGCTGTCGTCCATATCGTCGAATCGTGTTAGCGGGGACACCGAAGCAGTTGCCATCTCTCACCGTTTGACGATTTGATATCCTAGGGCCAGAATTGTTTTCAACGTTTGATTTACGATCGCGCGATCGTATTCTTTTTCCGATTCCGGAAGCTCCTCGTAGGGAACCAGACACGGATGCTTTCGCCGCGCATCATCGCGTTGCGGTCCCAGCGTCCATCCATCCGCAATTCGTTTCTGCGCCCATACCTCATGCGCGTTACGCGCAAGTTTTTCCAACAGCGCCTTCAGCTCATCGAGTTTGATATGCGAAGTATCTATAGGATGCGGGACGTAAGCGTGTTCTGCCATGCAGAGCGATCTCCGATGAAAACGAGCCGTCGCGCTCGCAGGAACCGGCCGATTCTTCCCTGCCGAAATTCCCGGCGCGCGGCCACTATATCAGAACTCCAAAACCACCCCAACAAAGCCCTGGAGCCTCACCGCCGCAGCCCTCGCGTGCACCAAAAATGTCCAGTACCGTTACTCGATTTGCGTTTGCAAATAGCTCGACGGCTATTAGACAATGCTCCAGCGTCCGTCTCCGCAGCAATTCGGCCCTTGGAGTAGTTAATGGATACCAGCCCTAAAAAGATTTTCGTCAGTTATGTGGAAGAGGATGGTGAGGTAGCCCACGAAATCGCCAAGCACCTCGAAGCCCACGGTTTTAGCAGTTGGTATTACGAACGCGATTGTCCTGCCGGCGCTGATTACTTCGAAGAAACCTTCAAAGCCATTTCCGACTGCGAAGCCATGGCCATCATCATTTCGCCGCGCTCGCTGCCTTCTGACCAGATTACTCGCGAAATCGTGCGCGCCGTCGAAGCCAATAAAGCCACCCTGCCGCTGCTTCTCGATCTAACTCACGACGAGTACGCGCACCGTCGCCCCGGCTGGAAACAAGCCATGGCCGCCGCGAATGCCACACGCCTTCGCGCAAAAGAAATTCCCAGCATAATTCCGGCGCTGGTCGCCGGTCTGCGCGCAAAAGGCATTAAGCCTCACGCAGGCGCTACAGCTCCCGCACCCGCGCCATCCCCTCAAACGGAAGTGGTCGCGGCCCCCGCCGTTTCACCCCCCTCTGGAGTTATGGCCGCTCCCGACGTTCCACCGCGATCTGGAGTAATCGCCGCTCCCAACGTCACCCCGGTATCCACCAGCTCTGGAACGATTGTTTTGCCGCCGCAGCGCGCCGATCTCGCTCCCATGCGCGACGCGCAAATCGCCACCGCTTCCTCCAGCTCGGTCGCGGCTGCCGGCAGCAAACTTCCTCTGATCCCTATCGCCGTAGGCGCAGCAGTTCTCATCGCCACCTTTGCCGGCTGGCATTTTCTGAAGCCTAAACCGAAAGTTGTCCTAGTCCCCCCCGCCGCGCCTGTCGGCGCCACGGTCATGTTGCGATACAACGTTGATCGTCACATGTGCACTCCGGACCTGAACATGACGCTGGGTGGCAAGTCCTATCATCTTGCGACAAATCCCTACGCCGTAAGCGCCGTTCCACTAGGTGTGCAGCACTACACGATCGATGGATTAGTTTCTTGCCCCGGCCGCCATCCCAGTAAAGCCAGCGGTGGCGGTGATATCGAGGTGCGTGAAGGCGCCGTATTCGACATGACTTGGCAAGCCAAGCCCGGCAACCTCGGAATCATGAACGTTGTTGACGCTAGCACCGAACCGGTACCCACCGCGCCAGTAGAAACAACGCACGTAACCCATGCGCCCGCCTCCCCACCACCGACAGCCGTCGTCCAACAAGCCGATCCGGCCAAGCCGCTGCTGGTAAAAGCAAACGCTGCCTACGCCCAAGGCCGTTACTTCGAGCCCGCCAACGATTCTGCTTTGCACTGGGCGATTCTCGCTGGACGTGCCGGCAGCCCCGCCGGCAAAACCATGGAACAACAACTCGGCAATCTCTTCCGCGCGCAGGTCAATCAGTTCTTCCAACAACAAAATTATCCCGCTGCGCTGCACCTGGTGAACGTGCTGCTGATTTATTACCCCGGCAATGCCGAGCTCCTAGGCGATCAACAAAAGCTACTAGCGGCCCAAAACGGCGGCCCCGTCCAGCAAGTCCAGATGAACCAGGCAGTCCAGCAAATGCTGGCACCAGGCCAACATCCCCCGGCAGGCTACGGTTATCCAGGCCAGCGTCCCGGCGCAATGGCCCCCAATCCATACCAAGCTCAAGCGCAAGCGCAAGCGCAAGCCCGCGCCGCCGCACAACAAAGAGCCGCCCAGTCCCGCCCCCATTAGTTATTGCGGTACGTTCATTGCCATCCGGAACACGAACTCCCGTCGTAGCTTTGTATTTGTTTCAGGTGCTCATCCTGAACCGCACTTCTACGCATTTAGTCTTGACAGCATCATACCTTGTAGTGCAAGGTATGTGCGCCAATGAGGCCACTCGACCCCCACCAGGACGCCGCCGACAAATGGGAGGTACAACTCCGCAAAGGCTGCCTCGAACTCGCGATCCTCGCCGCTCTCTGGGAAGGGAAGCTCTACGGCCTGGAAATTCTTCGCCGCCTGGAAGCTGACTCGGACTTGATCATCTCGGAAGGCACGGTGTACCCGCTGCTCAGCCGGCTGAAAACGCTCGGCCTCGTTCGTGGCGAGTGGGTAGAGTCCGACGCCGGCCACCCGCGAAAGTATTACTCGCTCACCGCCGCTGGCAAACAGCGCGGCCGCGAGATGGCCGGCATGTGGGCCCGTTTTTCTTCCAGCATGGCTAAATTGCTCGCTCCGCTAGTTCGAGGTAAGTAGATGACCATTCCAAAAGACGCCAACCAAAAGATCGAAGCCTATCTCGCCAAACTGCGCGCACAATTTCGCAGTTTCAACGACCAGCAAGTCGCAGAAATCGTCGCCGAACTTCGCAGCCACATTTTGGACAAGCTAGAGATCGCCGGTGACGCAACGCCCTCGCAGGTGGACGCAATTCTCGCCGCGCTCGGCACTCCCGAAGAGCTTGCCGGCCAGTACATCACGGACAATGTCCTGGCGCGCGCAGAAGTCAGCCGCTCCCCGTTGCGTATTCTTGCCAGCTTATTCCGTTGGGCCAGCTTGAGCGTCGCAGGCTTCTTCGTTCTGCTCGGATCTGTACTCGGTTATTTCTTCGGAGCCGTTTTCATCCTGGTCGCCATATTGAAACCGTTCCACCCACAGACCGCGGGCTTATGGCTTTTGCATGACGCCACCGGCGATTCCGAATTTTCTTTTCGCATGGGATTCGGCACTGTGCCCGCCGGCAGGGACTTACTCGGTTGGTGGATCGTCCCGCTAGGCCTTCTTGCAGGCTGCGCACTCGTCACGGTAACCACACGCTTGGCTCTCTGGTGCGCGCGCCAATACCGCAAGTCGGGGGTCTTACCGCGAAGCTGATTTAGACCGTGCCGCCGGGTTCAAACGGGCTGCAAACAGGAGCAGTACATGAGCTTTTCGCCAAATAACGAAGTGTCCGCTCTGCGCTCATCCCCACAAAATTCCGCACCAAACTGGCGTCAAAGCAAATGGCTCGCCATAGCAGAACTAATCGTCGTGGCGCTCGTTTTTTACGCCGATTTCAAACACCACATCTACTTCAGCAAAACCCCGTACTTGCTCCTATTCGGTTGGCTCTCCCTTCGCGTGCGCAAATTGCGCTGGCGCGACGTTGGCCTAAAACGTTTTCGCAACTGGAAGACCACCATCGCACTGGGCATCGTCGCCGGCGTCCTGCTGGAATGTTTCGAGTTGTTCGTCAGTCAACCGCTGCTGGTAAAATTTCTTCACAAGCAACCGGACCTTGAAGTCTTTCACAACTTGAATGGAAATCTGAAAATGACTCTGATCTTCATTGCATTGGCATGGACCCTGGCAGCCTTCGGCGAAGAAATGGTTTACCGCGGCTATCTGATGAACCGCATGGCCGACCTCTTCAATCGCACGCGCCCCGCCTGGATCATCAGCCTGATCGTGGTTCATGTCGGATTCGGTCTGGCCCATGCCTACCAAGGCTGGACGGGCGTTATCGACGAAGGCTTAATGGGACTCCTGCTCGGAATCATTTATCTCCGAACCGGCCGCAACCTATCGGTTCCCATCATGGCCCACGGAATCGGCGACACCATCGACTTCCTCCTGATTTTCCTGGGAAAATATCCGGGCGTGTAACTCGACGACGACCTTCGCGCCCGCCGCGGCGACAACAGCCGCGAATGTTAATCTGCCTAATTTTCGATGAAACGTTGGGATCGCCGTCCGCGTTAGTGTTGCGCCGCCGCTCCGTACTGCGCAAACGTAACAAAATGTCCCGCCGGATCTTTCACTCCAATCTCTCTCGCTCCATAAAAGGTAGTGCGCACCGGCATCACCAGCGGGACGCCTTTCAACGCCGCGATCACCGCCTCCAGGTCATCCACCTCCAGGTAAAGAAACGTCGGCCCTTTGCGCGCGTCCTTCCCCGCTTGGGCGTCGTCCTTCTCCACACTCGCAAACGTTTGGTACATCACCTCCGTCGTGCCTTTCTGCAGAATGACAAACCCCAGTTTGTTGCCGTCGGGAACTTCCGCTGTCTTGCTAAATCCCAAGCGGTCCACCCAGAAATTCAGGCAAGGCTCGATTTCTTCCGCCAACAGCACTGCCGTCACTCTTTTTACCTCGATCGTCTTCACGGTCTTCTCTCCTTGCGCCGAAGCGGAGTCCGCAAGTAGCAGCAGCAACGCGATCGGCAGAATTAAAATATGTAGTCGCATGTGTAAAAAATCTCCTTGCCTAAATCAACTAGTCTGATTTAGACTAGTTGAAGATAGCGGTATAACTGATGCCTGTCAAGGAGGTTCTTATGCCCCCCGCCGCAAACCGCCGTTTGCAGGATTTGGTTTCCGTGGGCCCTGCCGTGCTTCGCGATTTTGAATTGTTGCGCATTCGCTCCGTGAGCCAGCTCGCGCGCCAGGATCCCCGAAAAATGTACGAAAAACTCTGCCGCCTGACCGGCCAGCGCATTGACGTCTGCTGTCTCGACACCTTTCAAGCCGCCGTAGCCCAGGCGCGCGACCCGTTGCTTCCCGCAGAAAAATGTCAGTGGTGGTATTGGAGCCGCCTGCGGAAGGAAAACCATGCCAAAAAATAAGTCGAGCAGCCTGACCACTCCCGATCTCGTCCTACTCAGTCTGCTCGCCGAACGCCCCATGCATGGCTATCAAGCCAACGCCGAACTCGAGCGTCGCGAGTGGCGCGATTGGGTGGAGATCTCGCGCCCTCAGCTTTATTACTCCATGGAAAAACTCGCGCGCACCGGAATGATTGCCGTCGCAAACACCGATGAGCCGTCGGGAGGACCCGACCGCCGTGTGTTCGCCACCACTGCCAAAGGACGCGCCGCCCTAGCCTGGGCGCTCGAACGCGAAGACTGGTCGGCCCAACGCGACCGCCCAGCCTTCCTCACCTGGCTCGCGCTTTCCTGGCAAGCCCGCCCGGGCGTCGTCGCTCGTCAACTCGAACGCAGAAAAGAATTTCTGCAAGCTCAACTCGCCAAAGAGCAATCCACTCTTCGCGACGTTCGCCGCGAAGTCGGCCACCGTTACCACGAAGCCGTATGGATGATCGAGTTAATGATCGCCCAATTCCGCACCGAACTTCGCTGGCTAGCTAAACTATCCCGCGACCTGGGCCACCGTGCCCCAGCCCGCCACCCCTCCTGCGCCTCCTAAACGGTGTTGCTCTCTTCTCCTTGTTATGCCGAGCGAGGCAAGCTTTTTGGCCGAGTTCAGTTTGTTCGCCGTGAATTTGTAGGGCCGCCTTCAGGCGGGGGGGAGTTTCTTAATCCACGCTATTCGTGTCTCAAGGCGACCATCGGGTCCACGCTCATCGCGCGGCGGGCAGGGAAGTAGCACGCAGCGAGCGCAACAGCGGCAAACGTTGCGGCGACTCCGGCAAAGGTTGTGAAATCGTTGGGCGCGACGCCGTAGAGCAGCCCCGCCACTGCGCGGCCCATTCCCAGGGCGAGCGGCAATCCCAACAGCAAGCCGACGAGTGCGAGCAGCATCCCCTGGCCGACGACCAGCCGAAAGATTTCTCCGCGTCCGGCTCCAAGAGCCATGCGAATACCGATTTCGTGAGTGCGTTCACTTACGCCATAGGCAATTACGCCGAAGAGTCCCATCGCCGCCAGCACCAGCGCGAATCCCGCAAACGCGCCCATCACCGTGCCACCAATTTTCTGGGGGATGACCGATACCGAGCGCCAATCCTCCATGGTCATCACCTCGAACACCGGCAGGTCGCGGTCCAGCGCGGCAACTTGCGCGCGAACACTTTCTGTCAGGCTCCGCGGATCCGTGGCGGCGGTGCGGACAACCAGCGCCATGGTGGTCCTGGTCTGCTGCCGGAGTGGGAAATACATCTCAGCGGCTGCCGGCACATCCAACTGGTTTCGTACGTTGCCGACGACGGCCACCACGGTTCGCCATGGCTGCTTGTCGGGCGGACCGCTGAACCGCATGCGTTTTCCGATGGGGTCTTCGCCAGGCCAAAAGCGCGACGCAAAGGCTTCGTTCACAGCTACGACCGGCCGGCCTTTGTCGGAATCCTGATTGGTGAACTCGCGACCCCGATCAATGGGTATCTGCATCGTCTGGAAATAGTAGTTGCTGACGCAGCGGAAATTGGCAAGCGGTTCTTCTCCCGGCTTTGGTTCCGGTCTTCCTTCGATCCGAATGGTCAAGTTGGTATTCATCTTGCCCAGTGGGAGCATGTTTACGGCGGCTGTGCTTTGGACGGCCGGGAGATTCTGAACGCGCTCGAGGAGCCGTTCGTAGAAATCCGCGACCTGTCGGTCCGAGTCGTATTTCGCCTTTGGCAGGGCAACAAACATCGTCAGTACCCGCTCGGGATTGAATCCGGGAGAAACGCCTTCGAGGCGGACGAAGCTTTTCATCATCAGCCCAGCGGTAGCCAACAGCGCAAGCGACAGCGCCACCTCCGCTATGACGAGCACATGGCGCAAGCGGCCCCGGCGTCGCCCCATACCCGCAGATGCCGCACCCTCTTTTAGCGTGTCGTTCACATTCGGCCGCGAGGCTCCCAAGGCAGGTAGCAACCCGAAGATCAATCCGGTACCGAGAGAGACAACCGAAGTAAACAGCAGCACGGGAGTGTTGATGGCGATCTTGCCCCACCCGGGAATCATGCGCGCAAATTCGGGCGGGACCTGAACGACTCGCACTTTCAAAAACAAAAATGCGAGCAAAATTCCCAGGCCTCCGCCCAGTAGTCCCAGGAGCATGCTTTCCACCAGCGATAGCCGAATCAGTCGCAGTCGCGTAGCACCTAGCGCCGCGCGAATCGCCGTTTCGCGCTGGCGGCGACCCGCGCGCGCAAGCAATAGGTTAGAAATATTCGCGCAAGCGATCAATAGAACCAACCCGACCGCCGTCAGCATGATGGCCAGCGGCACCCGTGCCTCGCCCACTTCGCTTTCCATCAGCGGCATCACATTGATATCGCGGCCCGTGTTGGTTTGGGGGTACTGTCGCATGAGCCGCCAGGCGATCCCGCTCATTTCCGCCTGCGCCTGTTCGCGACGGACTCCGGGCGCCAAATGCGCGACGCCGAGCAGGTAGTGATTCCCGCGGTTCGCTTGCAAGTCTGGCGGGAAGGCCAACGCAGCCCACACCTGGGCCCCGGTCGGGTAGTTGAAGTTTGCGCCCATCACGCCGACAACCGTGTACTCGACTCCGTTGAGCAACACAGGCTTGCCAACAATGGCAGGATCGGCGGCGAAGTGGTCGCGCCAAAGCTCATAACTCAGCACGGCGACGAGGTCTTTCCCCGGCGTGCCTTCCTCGGGCAGAAATGTGCGCCCCAGCATCGGCTGCGCTTCCACCGTCGGGAAGTAGTCGGGAGTCACCAGAAATCCGTGGAGGTGCTCGGGTCGCTCCACGCCGCCCAAGTTAGCGTTCCACCAACTGTATGCTGCGATGTGATCGAAGACGTGGTTTTGCTGCTTCCAATCGAGAAAATTTGCCGGCGCGACTTCGTTTCGGTTGAGGCCGACACTTGGCACACGCTCCCAAAGAGCGACGAGTCTGGCGGGCTCAGAGAACTCCAGCGCCCGAAACACCAGCGCGTCCACCACGCTGAAAATATACGTGTTCGCACCGATGCCCAGCGCGAGCGTGAGGACGGCAACAGCAGTAAAGCCGGGGCTCTTGCGCAGCATTCGCAATCCGAAACGGACATCCTGGAGCAGTTGCTCGACCGATACCATGCTCCAGACCTCACGAGTGTCTTCCTTGATGCGCGTGACGTTGCCAAACTTGCGCATCGCCGCGCAGCGCGCTTCCTCCGGCGACATGCCGCGATCGATGTTGTCTCGCGTCTCTATCTCGATGTGATTCTGAATGTCCTGGTCGAGCTGCTCCAACATGCGCTTGCTGCGCCTCATGCTTCGCCCTCCTACAGTGCTGGCCGCAGAGTCCTGGCGATCGCTAGATATAACTACGCCTGCCCAACCTGAAAGATTTCTTCGCCGTTGAATTCGATAGCCTCGGCGATAGTATGGTCGTGCCTAGGCGGCGCTAACAGCAGCGTGCGGAGAACCTGCAGGTCCAGCGTCCCTTGCGGCAGCTCGACATGCCCGCGCTCTTCTTTAGTAGACATTCTAGGTGACACTACCTCGCTTCCAGTAGAATGTCAAGGTGAGCGTTGCCGATTTACACTGTTGCCTTCCTAGCGCCCGGGGCTTAGCCCGGCATCTTGCTTCTGCTTTGTTTTACGTCCTCATCCCCAGCGAGGCCGCTTTTCGGCCGACGAGGGATCTACCTTTCAATTCATTCGGCGAGTAATTCAAGCGGCCGCCTTCACGCGGAGGTACTTATCTTAGTTACATCACCTTGTGTGCCGAACCGGGGTCAGAACACACATTAGAATTTTTCAATTTTCGCGATTTTCTAACACCGCACCCGCGAAACGCGGCGCCGTTCCGCTGAACACACCCCACGCCGCCAATTGGAATTTTCCGCCCCTCGGTGCTACCGTGGACTCAGTACCATCAATCTGCGCAGCCAAAAGTTTCCAGCATATGCGCGGGGAAGAGGTGAATGACGATGACCTGGGGCAAGCGTCGAGCAATCGTAATCATTTTGGTCCTTATATTTTTGGTCGTTCTGATGATCTGGTCTGCTTCCAGGCCCGGCCTGCGGATCGCCTCCAACTCAGTCCTGGTGATCGACGCCAGCGGCCAAATCGAAGAGCAGCGCGCTCCCGATTTCTTCAGTGCCTTCAACGGCACCGTTCCCGTGCTCCACGATTACCTCGACGCGATCGACCAGGCTCGCACCGACTCGCGCATCACTGGCCTCGTCGTTCGCGTCGCGCCGCTTGAAACCGGCTGGGGCAAACTCGAAGAAATCCGCGCGCACCTTCTTAGATTTCGCGATAGCGGCAAGCCGAGCATCTGCTACCTCGGCTATGACGGTATTCAAAACCCGGAATACTATCTCGCTAGCGCTTGCAAGGAAATCTGGCTGGTTCCCACTGCGCCGGTAAGTATTCGCGGGATGATGGCCGAAGCTGTTTTTTTTCGCGGCACGCTGGACAAGCTGAAAGTCGTTCCGGAGTTTTACCACATCGCTGAATACAAAACGGCCACCAATACTTTTACCGAAAAGAAGTTCACGCCCGCTCACAAGGAAGAAGTGGAATCCCTGCTGCGCAGCGTTTACGAACAATATTTGGTCGACACTTCCAAAGGCCGGGGGATGACTCGCGAGCAATTTGAATCCATCCTTAATCGCGCCCCGCTTTCCGGCAGCGAAGCAGTGCAAGCCAAAATCGTCGATCGCATGGCTTATTGGGACCAGGTGCAGGACTTCTTCAAACATCGCTCCGGCGACTGGAATCCGATCTCGCTCAATCAGTATCGCTCTACGCCGACGCCTCCCAATTTCGCGCTGGATAAAATCGCCGTAATCCACGCCACCGGCTTGATTGTTTCCGGTGATTCGGGCACCACCGCCGCCGGTGGATTCATCATGGGCGGCGATTCGGTCGCCGCGGATATTCGCAGAGCGCGCCAGGACTCCAGCATCAAAGCCATCGTCCTGCGCGTCGATTCCGGCGGCGGCTCGGTGGTAGCCAGCGAAGTGATTAGAAGGGAAGTGGAACTCGCCCACGCAGTGAAACCGGTAGTCGTATCGATGTCCGACGTGGCAGCCTCAGGCGGCTATTGGATCGCGTCGCCCGCGGACAAAATTGTCGCTGACCCCAATACCATCACCGGATCCATCGGCGTTCTGATTGGCAAGATGAACATGTCGGGTCTTTTCAATCTATTGGGCGTCAGCACCGATTACGTAGCCACTAGCGACAACGCCACGCTGTTTTCCGCTCAGCAGGATTTCACGCCCGCGCAGCAGGCCTACATCGAACGCTCCATGCATGAAACCTACGACGCCTTCGTAAAAGGTGTTGCCGCCGGCCGCAAAATGTCCCCGGAGGCCGTGGACAAAATCGGCAAAGGCCGCGTGTGGTCCGGCTCTCAAGCCAAAGATTTGGGCCTGGTGGATGAATTAGGCGGCACCGACCGCGCCATAGAAGTAGCCAAGCAACTCGCGCACATTCCCGCAAACGATTCCGTACGTATCGTCCGGCTCCCCGAAGAAAAAACATTCTTCCAACAACTTTTCGAGAAGCAAAAAGAGCAGATGCGCCAGTCGGAATCCCTGGAAGCCACGCTGCGTCACATCCTGGGAATGATGGAGCCGGTGCAAGCCTGCCTTCCCTACGAGCTCCACATAAAATAAGAACGAAAAACGGTGACACTCAAATACCAGAGGAAGACCGTAAGTCCAATCACAAGTTTGAGGTCGTCCGCGGGCAGGAGTTGATGGTGCAGGTGCCGTTGCAGATAGGTCTGGAGTCAATTGCAAGCGCAGGTGGAAGAGTTGACCGGGCAAGCCGGGCTGCAGATTCTGCGCGCCACCCTGGAAAACGACTCTTTGCGCCGGTCGCAGATAGTCGGCGACGAACGATCTGTTAACCAGGAACTTTGAATCCCGCCTGACGAAATAGCTTCGACAGATAGGCTCGGACCTTCTTGTGAGTACTCTCACCTGAACGAAACAGCAACCGATAGAGCATCGCTCCGGAAAACATATCGCACAATACCTCTACATCTGTACTGGGCGACAAAAGATAAGCTGCACCTAGACCACCCCGTCACACCTCGACTCCACACGTCCTGGTATGTCTGGGAGGCCCTAGCCACTCCCTAAGATCAGCCATGTTCGGTATCTACGCCTGCCTCAAGGCGTCTGCCCGCTATCCGGACTCATCATCAGGGTGCTGACGTTCACCGGCTCGAAATCCTCCAGCGTGAGGCTCGTCAGGCACTCGAGGTCGGTGTCGTTCCAGCGCGTATCGGGCGTGCCGATCAAGCCGCCGCTTTCTCCGTTATCTGCCAGGATGATCCCGTAGTTCCTGAATCCCGTGATGATGACGGCCGATTGCGGGCTAGTGCTCGCGCAGGTCGGCGTGGCCACTGAAGCTTTCAGCCGATAAATTTCTCCTGCGGGTCCGGTCAGCCCTACGCAGGAGGCCGGCGGCGATGACTGCGAAATTTCGGTGGCTGTGGGTATGATGCTCCCGTCGCTGTTCTTGCAATCTCCTTCGCCCGCCGTGCTGGTGGCAGGCCACACCCAATAGTTAAGCATGTGATTCAGCGTGAACCGCACGGGGTGCATCACAACGCCATTGGGCGAAGTGGGCGTGCCCGTTCCGATCACCTCATCCGCATTCAGAAGCAGCGGCGCGACGGGCAATCCCGCCGCGTCGGACGTCCCTTCTCCCTGAGGAGTCAGTTGATTCGAGTTGGCGTTGGGCCACAGCGCATTCGAGCCGTCGTCCCATGCGCCGCCGGCCTGCGGCACCGCATTCCACATTTCGTACAGCGCAGGATGGTTGCCTCCTCCGGCTTCCACGTAAACAAGCACGTGCATATCGCAGCAGCCGCCTTGTCCATCGGGTGTTGAGTTAGCTGTGTCCTCAATCGGCGCATAGGACGGAATCGGCCCGGACGTGAAGTATGACTGGTAAAGCAGTGTCTTCACCGGCACGTTCACCTGGTTGTAGGGAACCTCGATCGCCGGAATTCCGTTCGGGATGTTCAGGTAGTCTGCGTTTCCGAAAAATGCCTTAATCGTCGCGCTCCGGTAGCCGCTGTAAATCGGCGCGGCGGGGGAAATATCCACCGGAAGATCGGTCGTCCCAGCATCTACGCGGTGATGAAAAATCGAGTTCGATGGAAAGATCGAGGAGAGGAATGCATTGTTGCCCTGAATGGCAAAGCTGATGAGCACGCTCGCCGACTCCTGGGTGGGACTCGAATCGGTGACCACAAACTGCACTCCGTATGTTCCCTGCCCGCCGATCAGAGCGCTGGAAACCACGCCCGTCGTTGGGTTAAGAGACATCCCTTCAGGCAAGCTCGCGTAGGAAGGCGATTTCGTGACAGAGAAGTTGTACGGCGGTGTTCCTCCCGTGACCGCGATCGTGCAGCCCGCATAGGTCTTGTACTGCACGCCCGACGAGCAAGTGCTCGTCGTAATGGAGAGCACCGGCCCGGCTGTCACAGTAACGGTTGCCGTTGCAGTTACGGAGTCCACGCCATTCGTCGCCGTCAACGTGTAGGTTGTCGTCGCGCTAGGGCTTACGCTTGTCGACCCGCCAGATAAGGTCGACGTGAACGATCCCGGCGTGATCGACACGCTCGTTGTTCCAGTGGTTGACCATGTCAGCTTAGTGCTCGTCCCGGCCATAATGATTGCCGGTCTTGCGGCGAACGAATGGATCTTCAGCTGCGAAGCAGTAACCACCGTGACCGTCAGCGAGGCCGTCTTTGACCCATTCGCATTAGTCGCCGTAAGCTTGTAGGTGGTCGTTTCCGTTGGGCTCACGCTTTCCGACCCCGTTGCGGAACTCGACGAAAAGTTGCCGGGGCTGATCGAAATGCTGGTCGTGTTGCTCGATGCCCAACTCAGCGTGCTGCTTGAGCCATCCAGAATCTTCGCCGGATTGGCTTTAAACGAACTGATCGTCGGCTTCGGCGGCGCGGTCACTATCACCTTCACCGTTGCCGTCACGGTCCCTTCGCTATTCTTGGCCTTCAGGGTATAAATCGTCGTCTCCGTCGGGCTCAGGCTGGTCGATCCGCTGGCAGCGGTGGACGTGAATGTCCCGGGAACAATCGAGATGCTCGTCGCATCGCTGGTCACCCAGCTCAACTTGCTGCTCTGCCCCTTCGTAATGCTCGATGGGCTCGCGGTAAATGAACGGATCGTGGGCTTTGTCGCCGCGCGTCCCACACCGCTCAGCACCGCGCAGGCCAGCAAAGTCAGCAGGATAAAAAAAGCCCTGCCGCAGCACATCGCCACAGTCCTGCGTTCCACAGCCTCAAATTGTTGGTCTACCGCGCCGCCGATTTTCATTTTTCACCTCGGATCTACGCATGACCCATCCGTCTCGCAAGACAACTCGACCAGCAACGGTTCCCTGAATCAGCCTCAGAACAATCCTACTTTCGCCCACTTCTACATCGCGTTAACGGACCTTAACTTCTCGGCTTAGCCACTTTGCTCCGGATGATCTGTGCAGTCGAAAGCCAGCCCCGGCGGAGAGCCGCGCGCCTGCCGGGTCAGTGATTTGGCGCTCGGCGGGACTGCGAAGAAATTCGTCGCCCAAATGCTACCGTCGAGCACAGGATTTTCCGCTTAGCAGAAAGTTCGTTTCGCTCCAAAGGAACGCATCCAGCGCATCGGAACGGCATTCGTTTCCGCTGGGTTTCGTATGCACGTGCAGTTGACGGTACAACCAATTGGAAATGCGCTGTGGGTTGGGATTAAACAACGCAGATGATTCGGTCGCTTTGAATCAGAATCCTATCATAAGACGCGGTGTCCGCGTAGGGAACACTAGTTATCCGCTTAACTCACGATAATTTGGATAACGGACAAGTGACGTACTAGAACTTTCTTTGTCCGATTAGCGTTAATGAAAAACACGCATCCGCTGAACTAAGTCATGATCACTTCCGAATGAGTAGTCGTGCAGAATCACTCGATACCGCTCTGCCGTTCTGCATTCAAGTTGAGGAGGAGCTGATGCAGAGCGTCAAAGAAGACAAAACAAGACCACTCTTCGGAGTGAGTGGAGAAGTGTGCTCAGAAAAAGCTCAAAAAGATCAGAAAAAGCTCAAAAAGAGCTTGACAGAGTCAGCAGTGTTAGAGATGTCCGGTTATTCGTATCGAAGCGCAACCAAAGGATCCACGCGCATCGCTCTCCGCGCCGGAATATAACACGCCGCAGCCGCCACCAGAGTGAGTAGGATTGTAACGCCTGCGAACGTGATGGGATCCGCGGCACGAACGCCAAAAATCATCTTCGTCATGAGGCGAGTCAACGCCAGTGAAGCCACAATTCCGATCGCAACACCCAGCAGCGCGACCTTCATTCCCTCGCTTAGCACCATGCTGAAAATATCCTTTGGCTGCGCGCCTAGCGCCACTCGAACTCCGATTTCGTGCGTGCGCTGTCCAGCCAGGTATGAAATCACACCATAGATGCCAATCGCCGACAACACCAGCGCAAGCCCGGAAAACACTCCAAGCACAGTCATCGTGAACCTCTGCGTGGCGATCGAATCGGACACGATTATTTCCATCGGCCTAAAGTCATAAATGACCTGCTTGCTATCGAAATCCGTGGACGCTTTGCGAATCGCCGGCATGAAAGCATCCGGGTTTCCAGACGTGCGGACAACCATACCAACCCCGCCGGCAACGAGCGGGAAAATCTGGTCAGGAAGCTGCATTAATGGCATGTAGTATTCGGACTGCAGATTCTGATGTGCGGTATCGCCAAGGCCCCAATGGTTTACGTGTCCTACTATCCCCACTATTTCCGGCCGCCCGCCAATCAATCCCATATTGATTCGCTTGCCGATGGGATCCTCGTTCGGAAAAAATTGGCGGGCAAAGTTTTGATCAATCACCACAACCATCGGGCTTTTTTCTGTGTCTCGCTCCGAGATAAAGCGTCCCCGTATCAGAGGGATTCCCATAACTTTCAGGTAGTCGGGATCCACCGGATACCAAAGCGCAAGATTCATCTCGCTGTCGGTCGCGGGCTTGGGCTGACCGTCGAGCCAGAACGGCACTTCCGAATCACCTGTCATCGGCAAAGACCCAGCCGTTACAGAGGCCCCTTCCACGCCGGGCACTGATTTGAAACTTGCCTCCACAGCGCGCAGGCTTTGGCGGATCACGGCTGGACTAGTTAACCTTGCGGGCGATAACCCTAGCGAGAACGTAACCACGTTTCGTGGATTAAAGCCCGGCTTCACACTGCCCAGAGCCGCGAGACTGCGTATCATTAATCCCGCGCCAACTAATAAAACCAGCGACAACGCCATTTCCACCACGACAAAAACACGCTGCGTTGCGTGACGTGTTCCGCTCGAACCTCTGCCACCTTCTCTTAACGTTTCGCCCAGATTGGGACGCGCTGTTTTGATTGCAGGCGCCAGGCCGAACACAATTCCGGCCACAATAGACACCGCCAGCGTGAAGAGAAGCACTCGCGCGTCGAGATGTATCGCGTCTGCCCGAGGCAATGCCTCAGGCAGTTTAGTCAGAACAGCTTGCGTTCCCCATTTTGCGAATGCCAACCCAAACAATCCGCCGCAGACGCTGAGCAGAACGCTTTCTGTAAGGAGTTGGCGTATCACGCGCATCTGGTTCGCTCCTAACGCGGCGCGGATTGCAAATTCGCGCGAACGCCCGGCGGATCGCGCGAGGAGTAGGTTCGCCACGTTTGTGCACGCGATCAGCAGCACAAAACCTACCGCCCCCAACAGCACGAAGAGAGTTCCTTCGATATCTCCGACGATATCCTTCTTTAGCGGCACAAGTACCACGCCTGTATCTTTGTCAGCCTCAGGATAAGTAGCGGAAAGATTGCGAGCGACGGAATTCATGTCCGCCTGCGCCTGCTCCAGGTTCACGCCAGGCTTCATCCTCGCAATACCTTGCGTTCCCATGCCGATTTTGCGATCGCGGAATGTGGGATCGTTCCATTGTCCGATCGGAACGTAGACGTCCATTCCCTGGGTGCCAAACATCGGCAGGCGCCCAGGAACTACCCCGACGATTATGTATTCCGTATCGTTGAGCGTAAGGTTTTTCCCGAGAACGTCCTGAGAAGAACCGAATTTGGTTTTCCATAGGGCGTCACTGATCAGCGCAACGGGTGCGGCGCCCACTTGATCTTCTTCCGCGCGGAACGTTCGGCCCAGAATAGGCGCAATTCCCAGCGACGGAAAGAACTCGGCTGAAATTTGTTGTCCATGTAGCCGCTCAGGTTCGCCTGAGCCAGTTAAACTGAAATCGCTGCTCCGATAAGCAGCCATCGCTGAGAACGTATGGTTCTCTTTCTGCCAATCCAGGAAGTTCGGAAAAGTAATTGAACCTTTGTCAAACTGCGTCTTAGAGTACACCGCGACAAGTTGTTGCGGATTTGCGAATGGCAACGGACTCAGAATTAGCCCGTTGACCACGGAAAAAAGCCCAGTGTTTGCTCCGATCCCCAGCGCCAGCGTAAGGATTGCAATCAGCGCGAATCCTGGATTTTTCACCAGCATTCGAACGCCGTACCTAAAATCCTGCGAAAATGTTCCCATGCGCCACTCTTTCATTCACTGGTACGCGATTCATGCCGCATAGGTTCCCCGATTCTCTAATTATCTTGCATTTTAGCCATTCAAATCGCCATCCTTGACGTTTGTGCTTGATACCGCAGTACTTACCGACAGGTAATGTAATGGTCCGTAAGCTGTGCCAGGACGTGTGCGTTCGCCTGCCAGAGTTGGCGGTTTGGCTTTGGAAAAAGCTCATGAACCCGCGCCTAACGGTGCCGTCCTAACTTCGCATCCGAGTATTATCTTCTTGGACGGGCTATTTGAGCTTGGAGACAATATGCTCGCCGGGCATCAGCAGGATATTCAGGCCGAGCGGGATCGAAAGTTGGAAGCGGCGAGGGAACACCGGAAGAATCGCCGCCAGCGGGCCGCGTGACGGATGAAACGGATTACTTGCGGTTGGCCGACCACTCGCTCG